>JBGTFZ010000018.1:0-4882 GCA_041746955.1 Bryobacteraceae bacterium | reverse complement strand
GGAAGACGAACTTCCCTCCGATTCACCTCATCGTGGAAAGCGTTGATTCTGTTGGCTCTGTGGTCGCTACTCATAGCTGATATGCTTGGCATCACGAGGCTCAGATGAACGCCCAGTCGAGGACGACGCCTCCCCGGCGATATCTCTTTGGACCATTTGAATTCGACGACGAATCAGGTGACCTGCGAAAGCACGGTAGCCGCGTGCGTCTACAGGGCCAACCTCTACAAATCCTGTGCGCTGTGATCCGGCGGCCTGGCGCTATCGTCAGCCGGGACGAATTGCAGAGGGAGCTTTGGCCGGCTCACACATTTGTCGACTTCGATCACGGGCTGAATGCAGCGATAAACCGTCTACGCCAGGTTCTCGGCGACTCCGCGGATCAGCCACGATATGTCGAAACATTGCCGGGGCGCGGGTATCGCTTCATAGCCGCGGTGCAGGAGATCCCCTCAACTCCGATCCTCGTAGTCAGTGGCGCGCCACCTGGCGCTGAGAGCGAATCGCAGAGAGCCGCGACGGAGACAAGTGGCCGCGCAAAGAAGAAAGTGTTGCACTTGTCGGCCGCAGCAGCCGCCGTGATCGTGAGCCTGGCCGGTGTCTATTTGGCAGGCGGCCGCGGAAGCACTACTTCAGTTTCGCAGCCTGTCCAATTCGGTATCCTGCCGCCGGATGGATACGCCCTCGAGGCGGGCAGCAGTCGTCAAACCTTTGCCCTTTCACCGGATGGGACCCGCCTTGCCTTTACGGCGATGGACGCAAGTGGAGTCTTTCAGATGTTTGTCCGCGATCTCGACGGCCTCGAGTCGCGTCCGCTGCCCAACGGCAAGGGTGCCTACACCGTCTTTTGGGCGCCGGACGGAAAATCTGTATTCCTGACGATAACCGGCTCCCTGCGGCGTAGCCCGCTCACCGGCGATTCGTATCAGGTGATTTGCGACAGCCCGACAACTACATTGATGGGAGCGTTGCTGGGCGAAACGCTTCTCATCTCCGGGCGTTCCGCGAACTTCCTTGTCCCCATTTCGGGCGGCACTCCAACCGCCATCAAAGAGCTGTATCAGTGGCCCCAACTCATGCCCGATGGGAAGCACATCGTATACACGGTGTTCGATGCAAAGCTGGGGCGTCACCGCGCGCGCGTTGTGAAGTTCGGTGAGCCGGCGACAGCCAGAGATCTTCTGGAAACGGACTCGCGCGTGATGTACGCGCCATCGGTTCTGAATTCCGGAACCGGCTATCTGTTCTTCGTGAGAGCGGGCAACCTGCTCGCACAACCCTTCGATCCCCGTTCCCTGCAGGTCGCGGGCGAACCGCTTGCGATCGTGTCCCGGGTCTACTCGTTCTTGCCCACGGGGGCCGCCGACTTTTCTGTGTCTAACAACGGAATGCTGGCCTACAAGCGCTATGTAAGCCGGTCGCAATTGGCCTGGGTAAATCGTCGCGGGGAAGTTCAGAGCACGATTGGTCCCGCTAACGTGAATCTGAAACAAGCGCGAGTATCCCCGGATGGAAAGGAAATCGCGACGCCGATTTTCGACGTGAACCGCGGCGTCAACGACATGTGGATCATCGATGCCCGCACAGGCGCCGCGCGGCGCGCCATTCCCGGGCCGGGCTTCGTGGACAATCCGGTCTGGTCTCCCGATTCAGGGACTTTGGCGTTCAATCGGGTGTACGACTCGCCACCAAAGCTGTTCTTACGCGGACTGGGTGACCAAGACGCCGATGAACCACTGCCCGCGGATTACTTCCAAATACCGCGCGATTGGTCGCGCGACGGCCGTTTTCTCGCATTTACGAACACCGGCTTTGCGCAGATTCAGAGTGAATTGAACGGAGATGTGCGGCTGATCGACATGGCCCGGGGTCGAAAGGTGATCAACCTTATCGGCACTGTGTTTCACGAAGACAATCCGGCATTCTCGCCGGACGGCCGATGGCTGGCCTTCACCTCGAACGAGTCGGGCCGAAGCGAGGTTTACCTGCAGGCCTTCGAGGCAGACGGTCGGCCGCGTGTGGTTGGACCGCGGCATCTGGTGTCTCAGCATGGAGCCCTTGCCCTTCGTTGGAGGCGCGATGGAAGGGAATTGTTCTACTTGGCCTGGGATGGAAAAGTCTACGCGGTTCCTATCGCGCTGTCACCGAAGTTGAAGATCTCGGAACCTGTGCCGCTGTTCTCGATCGGCACGGAGGCGAGAGCAGCCCTACATTCCCTGGTGGGCTTCGACGTGTCGACCGATGGCCAGCGCCTGCTGATTCCCGTGACAACGTCAGCCGAGAGATCGGAAATCGTCGTGATTCAGAACTGGGAGGCCGGATTTCAACCGTAAGTTGGCGGCGCACATGGCTGCAACTTGCCGCATCGACGAGCGGCTCCGGCGGGACTAGAAAGGGCAAGTCACCTGTAGCTGGGACTTACCTTACAAGCCGTGGTCTATTCTGTTCGTGATGCGCAGGTTGTTTATAGAAACTGGCCTTAAGGAAACGAAATGCCTCACAAAATCGCTCTCTGCCTTCTCGCGGTCGTCGCCGTCCAACAGGCACAATCCTTGGACGAGAACGAAGTCGACGGTGCCAGGCCTTTGTTCGCTGCCCTCAACCGTATTCAAGCGACGCGCGTTATTCCAATCAACTACGAGGACCCTCCGTTTCTGTCTGCCGACGACAGCATAGATGTGACCGAGAAGATTCAGAGTCCGCAGCAACGTGCAGCGAATCCCCACATCCGGATTCGCATACCTCGGGGCGGCTCCCTGGCTTGGGGCCCGATCCCCATTCGCCCCGGCAATGTATCGGACGCTTTGCCGCTGGTTGTTCAGTTGATTGAGGCTTCGGAACGCAAGGGGTTTCCTGGCAAGTTTAAGGTGTTGGGAATCCCGGGGGGCCTTTCCGTCGCGCCAACTGCCTGCAGAAACGAGCGAGGTGAATGGACATCCGTGACGCCTGTTATGGCAACGGAGGTTTCGATCGAAGCGCGAGACCGGACAGTCGCGGAACTGATCGAGAGTCTACTGCAGCAAATCGGCCAACGGCGGGGTATAAAGGTGGGCCTCGCCTCCGGACCGGTGGGGATGCTTGCGAGTACAAGAACATCCATCGGCGCTAGCGGGCAGCCCGCTGGATCTGTGCTCGCAGAAGCATTTCTTGAAATTACCCGTCAGGCAAAACCAGCGACGACACCGATGACATCCCTCTTCTCCTACGCGCTCCTGTTCGATCCTGGCCGACGCTATTATCTGCTCAGCGTAATACCGCTTCCAGCCACTTCCCAAGCTGATCGAGTCCCACCTGCGACCTCCATCGGGAGGTCTCTTCGGCGGAGCCCCTGTGGAACCGAAAAAGAAAAGGCTTCCCTAATACGAGAAACAGTCGAATCGGGAATTGCGTTCGGCGGCACGCGCAGAGAACCGAGCTATCAGATGGTCATTTCCCAACATGTAGTGGTAGGTCAAGAACTATATCCATATGCGGGACACAGAGTTACGAAATGGTAATTTTTCCAGAAGCGATGCGTCTTGCCGAGCGATACAATCCGCTGGTCTGGAGGCCCCGCAAGGCGTACCGCGCAGGAGGCCAATAGAGCCGCTGGGAAGACACGCTGCGCCCGGTCCAGTAAACTGTCAGGCGGATGCGCTTTCTTCCCGCCCTCGTCCTCATCGCCATGGCCTCCGCCGTGGCACAGACACCCCAGTACCGCAGCAAGATCGCCATTTACGATCTGGCCGCCCGCTCCACGACGATCCTCTATACAGGTGACGGTGTAATCGAAGCTCCCAACTGGTCGCGCGACGGCAAACACCTTCTGGTGAACACGAACGGCGGACTCTACCGCCTGCCGGTCGAAGGCGCCGTCCCGAAACTGCAGCGCCTCTCCGGTCTTGATGCCTATCGCTGCAACAACGATCACGACTATTCACCCGACGGACGCCGACTGGGCTTCTCGGCCTCCTCGCAAACTTCCCGGCAATCGCAAGTCTACGTCGCGAGCGCCGATGGCACGGGGGCCAAACTGCTGACACCGAACGCGCCTAGCTACTTCCACGGCTGGTCGCCGGATGGCCGGTGGCTTTCGTTCATTGGTCAACGCGGCGGCAAGTTCGAGATCTTTCGCGTCGCGGCCAGCGGAGGCGAGGAGCAGCGGTTAACGTCCGCGGGTGGCTACGATGACGGATCCGAATACTCCCCCGGCGGCCAATGGATCTACTTCAACTCGAATCGCTCCGGTGCGTGGGAGATCTGGCGCATGCCTGCGTCTGGGGCCGGCGCGAATGATGAACTGGCCGAACGTATCACCTATGACGCGCCCGAGAATTGGTTCCCTCACTTGTCGCCCGACGGCCGCCAGATGATGTTTCTCGCCTTTCCAGCCGGGACCCCCGGGCATGGCGGACGTATGCCCGGGATGACGCTGGGTTGGATGCGCACGCCCGAAAAAGCGGGGCCTGGGGCGAAGATCGAGACCTTGACCACATTCTTCGGTGGCCAGGGCACGATCAACGTCAACTCCTGGGCGCCGGACTCGAACAGGTTCGCGTATGTGATCTACGAACCGGTTGAGACGGTATGGCGGTTCAACCGGCTGGACGAAATCGGAGGTCACGCGGCAACAATTCTCGGCGAGCCGCGCGTCGTGGGCGAAGCAATCGAGTTCGACGGCGTCGACGACGCGATCTTTCTTGACACGCATCCGTTGGCCGGTGCGGAACAATTCACGTGGGAAGTGATTTTTCGCCCCGCCCGGGGCGGACCGCCCGAACAGCGTTTTTTTCACATGCAGGAGAATGGCACAGACACCCGCCTGCTGCTGGAGACGCGTTTGATCGGGGATCAATGGTGCCTCGACAGCTTTGCCCGGTCGGACACCGGGTCGCAGGCCCTT
>JBGTFZ010000017.1:0-4022 GCA_041746955.1 Bryobacteraceae bacterium | reverse complement strand
CTGCGGATTCCGGGCGAAGGTGAACGCGGTTCCGGGGCGAACGTGAACATCATTCCGGACTGAAGGTGAACGGGAACCCGGGGTGAACGTGAACGGCGATTCCGGCGGGAAGGCGAATGTTGTTCGCACGCTCCCGGAATGGCATTCACGATGGCCCGGAATGATTTCCACAGGCGGGCGGCGCTGGACATTATCCCGGCACAATGAACCTCCCAAGGGAGGAACACGGTGCCGGCCAGGAGATTGTCCATGCGGAAGATCCGGGAGGTGCTGCGCCTCCGATATGAACTCAAACTGAGCTGCCAGCAGATCGGGCGAAGCTGCGCGATCGGGGCAAGCACGGTTCACAAGTACTTGAAGCGAGCCGAGGCGGCGGGCCTGAGTTGGCCGTTGCCCGAAGGCTGGGATGAGGAGCGCGTGGAAGCGGCGCTGTCCCCGCGCTCACAGCCGGCCGTGGCGGAGAGGAACTCGGCACGGACGCCGCCGGACTTCGCCGCCATCCACGAGCAGTTGCGCCAGCACCGGCATCTGACGCTGCAACTGCTGTGGGAGGAATACCGCGAGGTGAACCCGGAGAGCTACCGGTACTCGCGGTTCTGCGAACTGTACCAACGCTGGCGCTCGAAGCTCGACGTGGTGTTGCGTCAGGAGCACAAGGCGGGCGAGAAAATGTTCGTCGACTGGGCGGGAGCTACGATTCCGGTGTATGACCGGCACACCGGCCAGGCTTGGCAGGCGCCGCTGTTCGTGGCTGCCCTCGGGGCCAGTTCCTACACGTACGCTGAAGCCACGCGCGATCAACAGATGGAGTCGTGGTTGCGGGCGCATGTGCATGCGTTCGAGCATTGCCACGGCATACCGGCGCTGGTGGTTCCGGATAACGCCAAGACGGGTGTGACCAGGGCGCACCGTTACGATCCGGATCTGAACCCGACCTATTACAACTTCGCTTTGCACTGCGGCTTCGGGATCGTGCCCGCGCGGCCGTATAAGCCCAGGGACAAGGCCAAGGTGGAGAATGCGGTGCAAGTCGCTCAGCGCTGGATTGTGGCGGCGTTGCGCCACCGCAAGTTCTTCTCGCTGGAAGAACTCAACGCGGCCATCGGCGAGATGCTCGCCAAGCTGAACCATCGTCCGTTCCGCAAGAAGGAAGGAAGTCGGGCCACGGTGTTCGAAGCGCTCGACAAACCCGCCCTGAAGCCTCTGCCGATGGAAGCGTTCGACCTGAGCGAGTGGTCGCGTGCGCGCGTCAACATCGACTATCACGTCGCCTTCGACTCGAACCTCTACAGCGTGCCCTACAACCTGGTGCAGGAGGTCGTCGAGATCCGTTCGACGCCCACCACAGTGGAGATCCTGCACAAGGGCGCGCGAGTGGCTTCGCACTTGCGCAGCCGTGGGCGCGGACAGGCCGTCACCAATCATGAGCACCGTCCCAAGAGCCATCGCGCGCACCTGGAGTGGACGCCTTCGCGTATGGTCCAGTGGGCGCAGACCATCGGTCCGAACACGGCCCGGCTGTTCGAGCGGATCATGGACGACAAGCCGCATCCAGAGATGGGGTATCGCGGTTGCTTGGGCATCATCCGGCTCGCCCAGAAGTACTCGGCGCAACGCGTGGAAGCGGCTTCCGAACGCGCGCTGCTCACCGGGGCGTGCCGCTACAAGAGCGTCGAATCGATCCTGAGGAACTCGCTCGACCAGTCGCCGCCCTCCTCGCCGCCGCCCTCTTCCACGCCGCCTCATGACAACATCCGCGGAGCCGGGTACTTCGAGTAAGGACCAATCATGCTGCAAGAACCGATGATGGAAAAACTGACAGCCATGCGACTGACCGGCATGGTGGACGCCTTGAAAGCGCAGGAGCAGGATCCGGCCTCGCGTGAGTTGAGCTTCCTCGAACGGCTTGGCTTACTGGTGGATCAGCAATGGACCTGGCGCGAAAACCAAGCCCTGGCGCGGCGATTGCACGCCGCCAAGCTGAAAGGAGCCTGCGTCGAGGAGATCGACTATCGCGCTTCGCGTGGACTGGACAAGAGCGTGATCCGCGCGCTGGCTCAGAAGTCGGCTTGGGCCGCGCAGCACGAGAACATCTTTGTGCTCGGGCCCACCGGCGTCGGCAAAAGCTTCGTCGCCTGCGCGCTGGCGCAGAAGGCGTGCCGTGATGGATACTCGGCCTTCTACACCCGAGCCGCCGCGCTGTTCCGCGATCTCGCCATCGCCCGCGCCGATGGCAGTCTGCGCACTCTGCTGGCGCGCCTGAGCCGTATCGACGTGCTGGTCATCGACGACTGGGCCATGGCGCCGCTAAGCGAAACCGAGCGGCGCGACTTCTGGGAGATCTGCGAGGACCGCTACCAGGCACGCTCGACGATCCTGACCTCACAACTGCCCGTTGCGCGCTGGCACGAGCAGATCGGCGATCCCACCGCCGCCGACGGCATTCTCGACCGCCTGGTCCACAACGCCCATCGCATCGAAATGCGCGGCGACTCGATGCGCAAGAAACGCGGCACCCAGCCGTCGAGCTGACGCTCGCCGGGTCTCTGCATTGCTAAGCGGGGACAAGGGCTGCCGCCCCTTTCCCCGCACCCCTTTCTCCGCGCGGGGTGGCTTCCTCCGCTACGCTCCGGACAGGTTTCTCTTGACCATCGTGAATGCTTACTCCACAATCGAAAGGCCAGCGTCGCTACGCTCCGAACACCGTTCGCCTTCGGCCCGGAATGCCGTTCGCGTTCCCTCTGGAATCACTGTTCGCCTTCGCCGGAATACCCACAACCGTCGCCACGGTGCTTACTTCAGCGCCTTGGCTCGTTGCCCTCTCGCGGAATAAACAGTGGGTGTTTCTGATATCGGGACTGCTTATCGGAGCGAACTTCGTTTACCTCTACAAGATCGCTCCCAGCCTTCGGCCCGAAGGCGCAGCCTGTTTGCCTGAAGCACCCGAAGCCTGCGACACAGCCAGTCGATTCAGTCGGGTCACTTTGTGGATCTCAGCAATCATCTATGCCGTTGGCCTTTTTACGGCGTACTTCCTCGGCCCGATTCTGATGAGACTTGATTCCTAGTCGAAGTGCTGCGCTGCACCAGACATCTTGACCCGCGATCGCCAGCGCATTGAGAGAGCGGACGCCAAGAATTGGTGTTTTCAAATTCTTGGATAGCCTTTGCCAAAGCTTCGGCTTCCTTCTTCGGCCAGACGTTTCCACGGCCCGCATTGTAGGCCAGCGTGAACTTATCCATTGCACGCCCTAGCGCTTCGTACTTCTCTGCGAACTGCCTCTTCTCAGCGAGCGCCCGTTTACCTACTGCTTCTTCGTGGGACCGAATTTCGCTCAGTAACGCCTTCTCAGCGAATTCCGCCGCCCGGATGCGGTCGAACTGTTGTTGGAAAAGAAGTCCAAGAAACAGTCCGAGCATCATGAGTGCTCCGACGCGAATTCCCGCAAATAGGAACGGATCTGATCTCGAACGAGGCGAAACGACAAAAGACGGTCTTCCTCCGTTCCTTGAACAGCCGCTGGGTCTTCAAAGCTGTGATGAAACCGATTTCCGTGTCCGGGAAATATCGGGCAGCTTTCCTTTGCGTTGTCGCAGACCGTCAGCACGTAGTCGAAACTCTGCTCGGCAAATTCATCAACGACCTTCGAGCGATGTCCAGAAATATCGATGCCGATTTCGGCCATAACCTTGATCGCTTCCGGTCGCACCAGCGTCGCCTTCGTGCCCGCGCTCTCGACTTCAAACTTGTCGCCGTGATCAGTACGAAGCAGACCTTCAGCCATTTGGCTCCGCGCTGAGTTTGCAGTGCATAGAATCAATACGCGTTGTTTCTCCATATTTTCCCCTCGCCGATATTTTTCAAACTTGCAAAGCCTGTTTAGCAGGCTGCTGAAATGCGGCCCGGCCGGACAGGCAGGGTGAGTGAGTAAGTCGCAGAGGCGGTCTGGACCGGGTCAAACGAGGGTCCGGGGATCTTGGGGGGCCTATTGAAAGCCGCTTTCCGGCCTTCGGGACACACT
>JBGTFZ010000016.1:0-54433 GCA_041746955.1 Bryobacteraceae bacterium | reverse complement strand
GATCGACCCCCAGCGGCACCGCGTGCTGCGCAGCACCCATCCCTCGCCGCTGTCGGCGCATCGGGGGTTCCTGGGGTGCGGCCATTTCTCAGCGGCCAACGCTTTCCTGGCCCGCAGTGGCCAGACGCCCGTTGACTGGTCGTTGCCGGACATTCCGGTGCCGGTAACGGGAGCAAAAAATTGATCTGCCTTTGTGATGCGCTTGCACCCATCGGCAACCTGCAGGTTGCGGTGAGGACCAGCGCTTGAGCGCGTCGACGCTGGCCAATATCGGAGCGCGGATGGATGACGTTGCGGGCTTGCCGCCATTGCTGGTCTCGCTGCACATGCCGAAGACGGCTGGCACCAGTTTCTCCACGGTCCTGCGCTCGGGCTTCGGAGACCGGTACTGTGATGATTACGATACGATGCCGATGCAGGTGTGGCGCGCGCGCCGGCACGCCCAGGCACTCGCTGCCGCCATCAGGCTACGAAGGGCGGGCGTCGCTCCCGGCATCGACTGCGTGCACGGGCATTTCCTCCCGATCAAGTACCGTCTGGGGATCGCAGGCCGGCGACCGCTGCGCTTCATTACCTGGCTGCGCGATCCGGTGGAGCGCGCCATCTCGCACTACCATTTTTGGCGAAGGGAGTACGCGGGCGATGATCCCCACCAGCCTCTGCGCAACCGGATGCTGACCGAGGATTGGTCGCTTGAGCGCTTCACGCTGGGTCCTGAGATGCGCAATCTGTATCGCCAGTATTTGTGGGGCTTTCGTCCTGGTCTTTTCAGCTTCATTGGCGTGACCGAACGCTACGAAGCGGACCTGGAGAGGCTGGCACGCCTGCTCCCGGGGCTGGCCGTGTTGTCGGCGTCGCAAGAACTGGTCAATCCCGCACGCAAGAATGAACGTTACGCGATCACCCCCGACCTGAGGCACCGAATCGAACGCCACCATGCCGCCGATGTCTCGCTCTATCGACGGGTGCTTGGCCGGCGTGAGGCGGGCTCCGGCTAGACCATCCTCGACTGGGACCCTCCCTGTGGTTGTCGGCGGTCAGGTGGGTTCAGGATTCACAAGGGAAATGCGACGAGGAATGGCACACTGTGCATATGGATGCTCCGTTGTTCCATGAATGCAACACAAAGGAACTCCACCACCCCTTAGCACTCATACATGTCCACTGCTAAAATCCCTGCCATGACCGCCATCACCGCCCAGACTGCCCTCGTTGGCAACAACCTGCCGATCCCCAGCGCGCTCGGCTCGCTGGACGCCTACATCGGCGCGGTGCACCAGATTCCAGTGCTGACCGTCGAGGATGAGCAGGCCCTGGCCCGCCGGTTCCGCGATGACGAGGACCTTGATGCCGCCCGTGAGCTGGTGCATTCGCACCTGCGCTTCGTGGTCCACGTCGCGCGCGGTTACAACGGTTACGGCCTGCCGCTGGGCGACCTGATCCAGGAGGGCAACATCGGCCTGATGAAGGCGGTGGACAAGTTCGACTACCGCCGCGGCTACAAGTTTTCCACCTACGCGACATGGTGGGTCCGCCAAGCCATAACGCGCGCGATCGCCGATCAGGCCCGCACGATCCGAATCCCCGTGCACATGATCGAGACGATCAACCGGCTGGTGCGCATGCAGCGTCTGCTGCAGCAGGAGTTCGGGCGCGAGGCCACCACCGAAGAACTCTCGCGGCGTTTGGAACTGCCGGTGAACAAAGTTCGCAAAGTTCTACGCATCGCGCAGGAGCCGATTTCGCTCGAAACGCCGGTGGGCGAAGAAGAAGAGTCGCACCTTGGCGACTTCCTGATCGACAAGCGAGTCACCTCGCCTTCGGAGGCCGTCATCAATCTCAATCTGCGGGAGCAGACCGCCGAAGTTCTGAAGACGCTTTCGCCGCGCGAAGAGAAGATCATCAAGATGCGCTTTGGTCTTCAGGACGGCAGTGAACATACTCTCGAAGAAGTGGGCCAGCACTTCGCCGTCACGCGCGAACGCATTCGCCAGATCGAGGCGAAGGCCCTGCGGAAGTTGCGCCATCCCAGCCGCAGCCACCGGCTGAAGACGTTCCTCGAAACCTCAAGCCACGACTAGCTTCGCCCGCCGCCCGCGTAGATCCGGCGCACCAGCGTCACGATCGGCTCAGGTACCATCTCCTCCCAACCGCCGCCAACTTCCGCCGCCAGCCTCCGCACCTCCGACGCCGAGTACGCCTCGTACTCCGGGTTGAAGGCTAGTGGTTCAATCCGCCGCGCCAGTTCAACGGGCGGCACATACTCGCCCTGACGGGCAGCCACTAGCAACGAGTACTCGCTCAACTGTTGCGCGAACGACGGGTGGCCCGCATAGTCCCATCCCGCAATTCGCTCAGCGGCGTCGCGTCCGCAGATCAGATTCACTTCCTCGGCGGCGCAGGCATCGCGGCACTCCCGCGCGATTTCGGCGAAGAGTCCGCCTTCGCTGGCTCCCACGGAATACTGGGGATGCCCGGCGGTCGCACGCAGCACCATCTCCAGGCGTTCGTCAAAACTGGCGCCGTCGAAGGTTTTGTGGGGCAGCGTCTTCGGCAGCACGAATAGAATCTCGCCGGCATGATGTAGCGCCGCCCCGGCAAGCGCCAAATGCGCGCGAGTGGGCGGATTGAACGTCCCGGAAAGTACCGCAATCCGCTTGGCGGGCGTTCGTGCCCGGCGCAAGATATCCATGCTGGTATCGTAGAGCCTAGAGCGCTATGTTCAGTTGGATCTGCCCGAAGTGCGGCAGGGAAGTTCCGCCGTCCTACAACGATTGTCCCCAGTGTTTCCCGGTAGCGGGCCGCGCGGCGGACCCGGCTCCTCCGGCAAGGCCAACGCCCGGGAACCGGCCCGCGCCTCCGCCTCCTGCCCCGGGACAGCGGCCCAGCGCGGCCAGCATTCCAGCACGCCCGCCGGAACCGGTAGCGCCGCCTCAGGAATCGCGACGGCCTCCGAAAGCTGCGGGGGTGCTGTTTGGCGGAGAGCCCTCCGGCCCAACGCCACAGTACGATCCAACGCCGCCGCCCTACAATCCGGCTTACCCTCCACCACTCCCCGCGCCGCCGCCATCTTATCCGCCGCTGCCACCGCCCGCGTCCAGTGGACTTCCAACGTGGCTGCTGATGATTCTGGTGGCTCTGGTTGTCGGTGGAATCGTAGGAGGCGCGGTTTGGTTCAAGCGCCGCGGCTCTTCGGCGGCCAGCGAGACGACGGCATCCGCCGTTCCCAACAACGGCCTTGCTGCCACACCCGTCGCGGCGCACCGCTACGGCAAGTACATTGAGCTGAGCGGATTCCGCATCAGCGAAGACGCCCGGAAGCGCGCCACCGTGATTGTCGCCGTGACGAATCATTCCGGAGCCGATATGGGCACCCTGCAGTTCAAGCTGACCATGAAGAGCAGCGACGGTACTGAAGTCGGTACGGCTGCGTTGAGCGCGGCCAACCTCGGCCCCTTCGCAACAGTGGATGCCTCCGGCGCGTTCAAGACGGAGATGCGGGCCTACGAGCTGCCGGACTGGCAGTTTCTTCGCGCCGAGTTCGAGATCACTTCGCAGTAACCGGCTCCAGTGACCAAAGTCGCGAGGCCTAGAACGGCAGCCGGGAAGCGGGATCGCATCGCGCGCATCCTGACTACGCTGGACGGCATGTTCCCTGAAGTGACGTGCGCGCTGCACCACACAAACGCGTGGGAACTGCTGGTGGCGACGATCCTATCCGCGCAATGCACGGATGAACGGGTGAACAAAGTGACGCCCGGGCTGTTCGCAAAGTATCCGACGATGGAAGACTTCGCAAACACGCCGCAGGTGGAGCTGGCTCGCGACGTGCATTCGACGGGATTCTTCAACAACAAGTCCCGGTCAATCATCGGAGCGGCCAAAACGATTCTTCGGGATCATCGGGGCGAGGTGCCGCGAACTATCGAAGAGCTTTTGAAGGTTCCCGGAGCCGCCCGCAAAACCGCCAACGTCGTACTGGGAACCGCCTTCGGCATTGCCAGCGGAGTGGTGGTGGACACGCACGTCCAGCGAATCTCGCGGCGGTTGGATTTGTCGCGCCACACCGATCCGGTGAAGATCGAAAAAGATCTGATGAAGATCGTGCCGCAGGAACGATGGATTCGTTTCTCGCATCAGTTGATCCATCACGGACGCGGGCTGTGCACTGCGCGAAGTCCGAAGTGCGCGCTGTGCCCACTGGCGGGCGTCTGCTATGCGGAGGACAAGACTTCGTGAAGATCCTGCTGGCGCTTGTGCTTTTCACGACGGCGTGCGGAAACTACGGCAATGTCTACCTGCCTCAGGGAGAGCGCAAACCCTTCCTGGGACCCGATCCGAAAGACTTTCCGGCGGCGCTGGCCGCACCGTTGGCCGTCACGGCGACGGCTTCGATCCGGTTAAACGTACCGCCCGGCACGTCGCTGCGCCTGAAGGCCGCGTGGAAGACGGGGACACCGTCGACGGTGGTATGGCGCGTGAACTCGCGCAGGATTGCCGAGACCCACTGCACTGCCGGCGATTGCACCCTGAACGAGGTCGTGCCCGACGGAACGATTCTCGAAGGCGTCGCCACGCTGATCGAGATCGCGCCCGGCGCGCCCCTGACGCTTGACCGTCTGGCGATCGAGCGTTGAAGCCCGCCTACATCCTTTTCGGATTTCTCTTTACGTGTGCATCGTCGCTGGCGGCGGGATCGATTCTTTTCGCGAGGCTTCGCTTGCGGCTTTCCTGGCCGGTGGCGTTCGTCACCGGCTCCGCCATTCTCAGCCTTGCGGTGACGCTGCTTTCGCTGGCGGGCTTTGCGGAAAAGGGCGTCTTTCTTGGCCTGGGCATAGCGCTGATCGCCGCCGCATTCGCCCTTCGTGCGCGACAATCGCTTAGCGGCCTGCAGATTCCGCGCTGGTTCTGGATCGGATTTGCTCCATTCACCGCCGCGTACTTCTTCAACGCCATGGCGCCGGAGATGAGCCCCGACGGATCCACTTACCATCTGGGAGTCGTCAACCATTACTACGCCGCGCACCGGATGATTCCTTTGCCGGACAACTTCTACGCCAGCTTGTCTCAAGGCGTCGAGATGCTGTTCTTATTTGCATGGGCGTTCGGACGGCACTCGGCGGCGTCGCTGGTGCACTTCGCCTTTCTCGTCACCGTGCCGCTGATGATCGCCGACTATGGCTCACGCCGCGGATACGCGGATGGCGCGGCATTCGCGGGATTGCTGTTCTACGCGGCGCCCGTTGCGGGAATGGCGGGAACGAACGCGTATATCGATCTTGCGGTGACGGCGGTGTGGTTCGCGCTGTTCGTGACGCTGGAGGATTTTCAACCTTCGCGCGCGGTTCCCGTCGGCGTGCTGGCGGGGTTTCTCTACGCCGCGAAATACACCGCATTCCTGGGGATTGTCTACCTGATCTGGAAGCTGCGCCGCCACCGGAGGGAGGCCGCCATCGCGTGCGGAATTGCCGCGCTATTTGTGCTGCCGTGGGTCTTGCGCAACGCGCTTTGGTATGAAAATCCCGTTGCGCCAATGATGAACGCGTGGTTCCCGAACCCGCTGATCACCGCCGCGTTCGAGAAGGAGTGGACGCAGGGACTTCGCTCCTACGGCGTCACCGGTTTCGCGGATTGGGCGCTGAACGCGTTCGTGATGGGCGACAAGATCTCGGGCTCGCTGGGACCGGTCTGGGCCCTCGCGCCACTCGGCATCTTTGGCGGTCCGTGGATGCTTGCGGCAGCCGCTTTTCCATTGAACATCGGAACGCGGTTCCTGCTTCCCGCGCTTCCGTTTCTCGCGCTGGGCATCGGACGCGTTATTGGCAAATGGCCGCGCACCGCGATGACGCTGGCGGCGGTGCACCTTCTCCTTTGCTGGCCGTACTTCCTGCGCTGGTACGCCACTGGCTGGACGCTGGAACGGATTCCCTGGCGCCAGGCGCTGCGCATCGAACCGGAAGAGTCATGGTTGAATTTCAAGTCCGGCGAGTACCGGATCGCCCGCATGATCGAGACGTTCGTGCCGCCGGGTGAACTGGTGTTCTCGTTCAGCCAAATCGCGGAAGCGTATACGTCCCGGGACGTGATCGCGTCGTATCAGTCCACGCGAAGCCTGCGCATGCGCGACACTCTTTTTGCGCCGCTGCTGAACTACTACTGGCCGTCGTGGATTCACGACGTCGAACTTGAACGTCCCGCGAAACGCATTCGCCTGATCCAGACACAGCCAAGCACGAACGACCGCTGGAGCATTTCCGAAATCTCGCCACGACCGGCGCGTGTGCGGGCCTCCGACAGCGACTGGTCCTCGTGGTATGCGATGGATGGCAATCCTTACACCCGATGGCAATCCGGGGTCCGGCTGAGGCCGGGCCAGTGGTTCGAGATCGAATATGACCGCGACGTCGCTGCGCTGCGCCTGACGCTGACGCGCGACCAGTTTCAGACGCTGATGCGCGTGGAACGGCAGGACGCTGCGATCCTGATCGACGAAAAGACGGAAACCCCGGCCGCCCTGCGCCGTTGGGCATCGGAAACGGCGCGGCAGTTGGGCGTTCGATACGTTGTCATTGGAGGCGACGATTTCGGCTATGACGACTTCGTGCGCAATCAGGCCGATTGGAACTGGACGCTGATCGCGGAACGCGGTCCAACGAAACTGTTCAAACTGAACTGAATGGGCAGCTACCTTCTGGGGATCGACGGGGGCCAGTCTTCAACGACGGCAATGGCCGGCGACGAGTCCGGCCGAGTCACCGGGTTCGGGCAAGGCGGCCCCTGCAATCACGTGAAGGGCCCGGGAGGCCGCGAGAAGTTCATCAACGCGATTGATGCGTGTGTGGCGTTGGCACTGCCGGGCATCGACCGTTCGCGGATCGTGGCGCTGTGCGGAGGCTTCTCCGGCGGGCCCGCCGACAAAGAACATTTGTTGAGTGAAATGTTCCCGGCCAGCAAGATCCTGGTCACCACCGACGCACTGATCGCGCTCTCCGGCGCAACCGCCGGAAACCCGGGTGTGATCACCATTGCGGGCACCGGCTCGATCTCGTTTGGTCGAAACGCGGAGGGGCGGACGGCCCGCGCGGGCGGATGGGGATACGTGTTCGGAGACGAGGGCGGCGGATTCGACATCGCCCGGCAGGCGGCGCGGGCTGCCCTGCGCTGGGAAGAGGGCTGGGGACCGGGAACCATTCTGCATCCGGCGCTGCTGGCGGAAAGCGGAGCGGAATCGATGAACGATCTGCTGCACCGGTTCTACACGACGGACTGGCCGAGGCCGAAGATTGCCCGGCTGTCGAGGCTGGTGGATCAGGCGGCCATGGACGGCGACGGGATCGCGCGGGACATTCTGCATGCCGCCGCACAGCAACTGGCGGGATATACGGCGGCGGTGCGCGGAAAGCTTTTCGGCACGGGCGAGGCGGCGGATATCGCCTACATCGGCGGCGTGTTCCGAAGCGCGATACTGCTGGAGCGCTTCCGCACGCTGATCGAACTGGATGGCGGAACGCGATGCTCGCCGCCGGTGTACGGTCCGGCAGCCGGAGCGTTGATCGAGGCGTACCGGCTGAACAATCTGACGCCCGTGCTGTCCAACGTCCCGGACATGGAAAAGTGATTTGGTAGCCTGAATTTTCCATGGCAAAACTCTCGATTCGCGATCTGGACCTGCGCGGCAAGCGCGTATTTATGCGCGTGGATTTCAACGTTCCGCTGGCCGGCGGCGGGCAGGAGATCACGTCCGACAAGCGCATTCGCGCGTCGATTCCGACGATCCAATACGCGCTGGATCAGGGCGCGGCGGTGATTCTCGCCAGCCACCTTGGCCGTCCGAAAGGCAAACCGAATGCGGAGATGAGCATGAAGCCCGTCGCGGCGCGGCTGTCGGAGTTGCTGAAGAAACCGGTGGCGATGGCGCCCGATTGTGTGGGCAGTGAAGTCGAAAAGATGCTGCCTGCGGCGGGCGAGGTCCTGCTGCTGGAGAACCTGCGCTTTCACGCCGAGGAAGAGAAAAACGACAAGGCGTTCGCCCGTCAGCTTGCCAATCTGGCGGATGTCTATGTGAATGACGCCTTCGGCTCCGCCCACCGCGCGCACGCTTCGACAGAAGGCATGATCGAATTTCTGCCACAGGCCGCCGCCGGATTGCTGATGGACAAAGAATTGGAGTGGCTGGGCAAAGCGATCAAGAATCCGGAGCGCCCGTGCGTCGCGCTGTTGGGCGGCGCGAAGGTCACCGACAAGATCGAAGTGATCCAGAATCTTCTCGGCGTAGTCGACACGCTATTGATCGGCGGCGCGATGGCGTACACGTTCCTGAAGGCGCAAGGCCTGGGAGTGGGAAAGTCGCTGGTTGAAGACGACAAGGTGGAATTGGCGAAGGAACTGATCGCCACAGCGGGCGGCAAGCTGAAGCTGCCGCTGGATCACGTCGTGGCGACGGAGTTCAAGGCGGGCGCGGAGCACCGGACCGTGAAGGAAATTCCGGATGGGACGATGGCTCTGGATATCGGCGCGGAGACGGTGGAGGCGTATGCGGCCATCCTGCGCGCCGCCGGGACAATCATTTGGAACGGCCCGATGGGTGTCTTCGAGATGCCGCCGTTCGACACGGGCACGGTGGCGCTGGCGAAAGCGGTGGCGGAATCCGGCTCGGTGAGTGTGGTGGGCGGCGGCGATTCGGAGAAAGCCATCAAGTCGGCGGGCGTAGCTGATAAGATCACGCATATTTCAACCGGCGGCGGGGCATCGCTTGAGTTCCTTGGTGGAACCGAGTTGCCGGGCGTGGCCGCGCTGACCGAAAAATAGGAGACTCACCGTGCGCTATTCGCTTGCCCTGTTGGCTCTGGCCCTGCCGGCTTCCGCCCAGCTCTTCACGCTGACCAAAGACCAGTTGGTGCGGCTGACTTCGCAGAATCCGTACGAACGATTCGCCGACGGGCGTCCCAAGGTTCCCGATGCGCTGCTGGAGAAGATGAAGGGCCTAAGCGCCGAAGAGATCTGGGGCGTGCTGCCCGGCGCGGGTTTTCCCAACCAGTACGAAGGAAACTGGCAGCTTCTACATCCGGGGAAGAAGCTTGTGGGGCGCGTGGTTACGGCGCAGTTTATGCCGATCCGCCCCGACATCAACGAAGTGATTGATGAGCAGATGAAGGCGCGGAATCCGCTGGGCGGGCCGCACCATCAATGGGCAATCGATCAACTTCAGCCGGGCGACGTCATCGTCGTGGATCTGTTCGGCAAGGTGGACGGCGGAACTTTTGTCGGCGACAACCTTGCCACCGCGGTCTTCGCGCTTTCAAAGGGCGCGGGAATGGTGGTGGACGGAGGCATTCGCGATCTTGAAGGAATCTTCCCTCTCGACATGGCCGCCTACTTCCGCGGCGCGCACCCTTCCGCCATTCGTGGCGTGATGATGACAGGATTCAACGTTCCGGTTCGTATCGGCAATGCGACCGTGCTCCCGGGCGACATCGCGTTTGGCGACCGGGAAGGAATCTACTTCGTACCGCCGCATCTGGCGCAGCGCATCGTAGACCGCGCGGAGGAAACGCATGTCCACGACGAGTGGACGAAGGAAAAGCTAACCAGCGGCAAGTACAAGTCGATCGAGGTCTACGGTTCGCCCCGGACGCAGGAACTGAAGGACGAGTACGCGGAGTACGTCAAGCAGAAGCTGGGACGTCCGCCGTCGCGGGGACCTCAACCGAAGAAGCAGTAACAACCTTCGCCAGCCGCAGCAGATCGCGGATCACGTCGGGGTTCGGCCCCCCCCGCATGGTCGGACCGGGCTTGCCGAAGCAATAGCCCTGCATCAGGTGAACGCCGTAGCGCCCGACTTCGACGGCTTGCTCGGGCGTTTCGATGCCTTCGGCAATAATTGTTGATCCGGTCTCGGCGCAGATTGACACAGCCCGGCGCAGCGTCTCCTGATGATTGGCGTCGTCGAGATTCCAAATGATCGATTTATCGATCTTCACAAAGTCGGGCTGTAGCGTCTGAATCAGGTCCAGCGTATTCGTTCCGCTGCCGAGATCGTCGATCGCGTAGCGGAATCCCATCGCCCGGAAGTAGTCGCAGATCCGCTTGGTGTGGCCGGAGTCCGTATAGGGGTCGCACTCGATGATCTCGAAAACCACTTCGCTGGGCTCGATTCCGGTTTCCTGGATGGCCTCAATCGTGGATTTTAGGCAGGGTTCCGGATCGAACATCGACGAGGGAAAGAAATTGACGAAGAGCTGCGTTCCTTTTTGGCGCTGGCGGGAGGCCAACCGGATGGCTTTCTGTCGTGCGTAAGCGTCGAAGCTAAGCACTTCCCCGCGCAGGGTCGCGGCGTTGACAATCTCCGCGCCGGAGTAGATCCTCTCGCTCTCCAGGCGGATCAGGCATTCGAAGGCGACGGTTCGCGGGGCCCGAAGGTCGATGATCGGCTGGTAGTAGATGGTGAACTCGTCTTTTTCGAGCGCCAGATCGAACCACTGGCTGCGGGCGATTTCAAGGTATGTTTTCAGGTCCGGAGCCGCGAAGAAGCGCGACACCCTGCCATGGCCTACACGAACCAGGCGCTTTTCCACCTCCGTCAGGCCGTAATCCAGCACCTCCGCGACGGTACGCCGCTCCAGGGGCGTGCGGGCTTCGACGGCAATGACACCGTCGCCCAGCCGGTGTGGCGTGCGACTTTTGTGAAGCACCGCGCTTAGCCGTTCGCCCAGCCGGATCGATCCGGCAAAGGCCACGAACAGGGCGTCAGCGGGTTTGTCGTCTAATGTGCAGAGCGGACACAAATGGCTCATTCGCCCTCGTAAGGGCTCATCGGCAGTTTCCCCGCGCAACCTTAAGATTGGAATTGTGTCGAAGAATCGCGGAGCAGTTACCGCAGCCCTGGCGGCAGGTGTCCTGGTGATTCTCGTGTTCCAGTTCCGCTTTGTCATTTGGGGCTTGCAGGCGGGATTGACCTTCGACGACCTGATGAACTTGGGCCGTTCCATCGAAACCGCCATCCCCTCCGCAATCGGGGACATCGTCCTCTTCTGGACGCCGAGTACCCTCCTTCGCCCATTCGGCGAACTTGCGTACCGCCTCATCTGGGAAGCTTTCGGGGCCAATCCGCTTCCGTTCCGCGTCGCCGCTCACGTCCTGATTCTGGTGAACGCGTCGGTGGCGTACTTCGCGGTCCGCGCTACCGCGCCGATTCCGGTTGCCCTGACGGTGGCCCTCCTGTTGGCGCACCATCCGTTCTTGCAGGCGACGTACTACAACACGGGGTTCCTATTCGATCTGCTGTGTTTCCTTTTCTACTTCTCAGCCCTTGGCATGTACCTGAAGTCGCGCGTGCGAAACGAATATCTTTCGCTCCGGCGCACCTGGGCTTTTCTGGCGATGCTGGTTTTGGCCTTGAACTCGAAGGAACTGGCGGTGACGCTGGCCAGCGTCCTCAGCGTTTGGGAACTGATGCGGGCGGGCGAATGGACTTGGCCGCGACTACGGCCTTTGGCCGCCGCACACTTGGTGATCGCCGCATTTCTTTTCGGCCGTGTGATGGCGCCGGGGGGAATTGTGGGCGTTCCCGGGTACCAGACGCACTACACGGCCGGCGCATTCCTCACCAACGGCGGCGACCTTCTGCGGCAGTTCTTCGCCTTGCAGACTGTCCATGGCTGGGTGTTCGTAGGAGTGCTTCTATTGATGGCGCTCTGTGCCATCTATCTACGTGAGGCGGCGCCGGCGCGCCTCGGGCTGGCTATTGGGATCGTGGGCGTGCTGCCGGTGGCCTTCCTATCCGGACGGCAACTATCCGCCGCCTACATTCCGCACGCGGGGATGGTCTTGGCGGTTGCATCCACTCTTTACGCCCTTGCGCTGCGCCTGCTGCGGCGTCCGGAGGCTGCGGGTGTCGCCGTGTTCCTGGCCGTCGGAGCATGGCTGTGGCGGGAGAGCGTGCGATGGCAAATTCCGCAGGACGCGGCATTCGCGGAATCGGCCCGGATCGGCCGCGTGCTGGATCAGATGCGCGGCCTGGACCTGCGCCTGAAACCCGGCGCACCGGTGCTGATGCTAAAAGATCCGTTTCCCGAACATCGCTGGATGAGCCAGTTTGCCCACGAGGTTCTTACTGGCAACGCCAGCCACCGGTTCCACTGGCCCGCGGACGCGCCGCAGCCGCTGGACCCCGCGCACTACGGAGCCGTGCTGACTTTCGAAGACGGCGTCCTGCGCCGGGAACGCTAGCGCTTGGGAATCGAGTTTTTGTACCAGACGACGTTGCCGCTTCCCTGCCCCGCCACCAGCAGATCCAGCTTGCCGTCGCGATCGATGTCCACCAGGCGAACGTCGTAGGCTGCCTGATCTTCATAAATGTGGTGCTTCGTGAATTTGCCCTTGCCGTCGTTCTCAAACCACGCGGCGATGCCGGAGTCCTTGGCGACCGTCGCGAAGTCGATATCGCCATCGCCATCGATGTCGCCCTTGGCCAGCGAGTGGGGGCCCACCAGTGTTGCGTCCACCTGCACCGGGGTCCAGCCGGGCGCGCGATACCAAACTGCGCCGATGCCATGGCCGCGCGTGCAGAACAAGTCGTTCTTTCCATCGCCATCGATATCCGCGATCGCCACGTTTGTCGCGCCCTCTTCGTTTACCGCGACGTTCACGCGACGCGCCGGAACTTTCGCAGCGTTCGTCCAGTAGGCGAACCAATTTCCGTCCGGCGAAATCTTCGCTCCTGCGGCGATGTCAGCCTTCCCGTCGCCGTCCAGATCCCCGATATCGAGATAGTGCGACAGCCCCGCCGCATCTCGATCCGCGAATACCGTCCGCTTCAGCGTCTTGCCGTCGAACCAGACCAGCGAGTTCGGAAAAGCGCCTTTCGGCTGCGCGCTATTGCCCGCCAGATCCGGAATTCCATCGCCATTCACATCGCCAACCACCAGACCGTGGACGCCGTTGACGCCGCCCTTTTCCGCGTCGTCCAGCACGTGAACCTTGCCCGATGGACATTCCATCCAGACGATGTAGCCCGGCGTATATTGCGCTCCGACGAAATCGGGGCAACCGTCGCGATTGACGTCCATCACCGCGCCATGAATCAGGTCCCAGCCCTTTAGGAGTTCCTTCGGCTTCCAATTCGGGCCTTCAAAAAGCGTCGTGACGCGGCTGCCGGAGGCGATGATGTCCATTTTGCCATCGCGGTTGAAGTCCAGCGCCACGGCGGTGAGGAACATCGCTCCGGTGGCGACGACATGCCGGGTCCACTGGGTCTTCGTTTCGTTCCAGTAGACGCGGATGTTATGTGTGGAGCGGCCTCCGGCGATCAGGTCCGGGCGTCCGTCGCCGTTCAGGTCAGCGACCGTGAGATCCTCCGCGGCCATCCCACCGTCGTCGATCAGTTGGGTGCGCTTCCATTCGCCGGAAGCCGTCCGCTTGTACAACGCAACTCCGACATTCTTCTCCCGCCAGCCGACCGCTAACTCGTCCGAACCGTCACCATCGAAATCCGCCCACGCCAGCGCGTGCCCTTGCGCCAGCCGCTCCTCGATCATGCGATTCGGCCAGACCGTGCCGGCCTCCGATCGATACACCGCCTTCGGCGGCGGTCCTTGCGGATTCTTCGGCGGCTGCGGCTCCTCGTAGACTACGACGCCGTTGCCGTGCCACGGCTCGACGGTAGCGAGTACGCGCTGGCGGTTGATCCGCCCCAGCTTGATCTCACCCGGAGCGCCTGCGCCAATCTTGTGGCGCCTCCAGCCGCCGTTCGATTTGCTGAGCAGGTGGACACCTTCGCGCGCCGCCACCCAGATGTCGTCTTTGCCGTCGCCATCGTAGTCCTCGACGATGAAATTGTGCCCGATGTGCAGCGTGTCGTCCGCCACCTCCACCGGCCACGGATCCTTCGCTGGGTTGGCCGGCACGCGGAACACCAGCAGACGGAGACCCGCGCCCTGCCACTCCGGAGACTTGTTGCCGCGGCCGTGCAGTGGCGCGACAATCAGTTCCTTCTTCCCGTCGCCATCCACGTCGCCCCAACGGATGCGATGCAGCGTGGGTTCTTCAGAGATCGGGTACAGCGGCCACGGCGTTTGCCCGCCGGAGTTCTTCAGCCATTGCAGCGTCCCGCCCGACGCGGTGTTCGTTGGCTGCCACGACGCGCCAAGGGCGATATCCGGTTTTCCGTCGCCGTCGATATCGTGAACCGCAAGGCAGACGTTGTCGCGCTCCTCCGGCCGGTCCAGCACGATGTGTTCTGTCCAGCCGGGGTTTTCGTACCAGACCACCCGCTTCGACAACACCGCCACAATGTCGAGCTTGCCGTCGCCATTCATGTCGGCTGTCGTGACGGCGTAGACGACGGTAGCGTTGGAGGCGACCTGCTGCGTACGGAAGTCGACCGCGGCGAAGGCGAATAAAAGGAGAGCGGAAAGCATGCGCTGACTATAATGAAGCTATGGCACGGCCCGCAACCGTCCGCCCTTCTCTATTCGCTGGCGACTAATCCATCCCTTCGCGGCCCTCGTCCACCTGTCCGCAAGACCAGAAAGGGATCGCCCATGGCTGTTTCAACTGAAAGATTTCTTCCGCACATCTCCGGCGCGTTGCCAGGACCTCGCGCCGCGGCGCTGATCGCGCGGGATCATCAAGTAACTTCGCCGTCCTACACGCGCGACTATCCGCTGGTGGTTGCCAGCGGCGAAGGCGCCGTCATCGAAGACGTTGATGGCAACCGGTTTCTGGACTTCAATGCCGGCATCGCCGTTTGCGCCACAGGCCACAGCCACCCTCGCGTCGTGGCTGCCATTCGGGATCAGACCGCGCAGTTTCTGCACTACTCCGGAACGGACTTCTATTACGAAGGCATGGTCCAACTGGCGGAGCGGCTGGCGGCCCTTGCGCCGGGAGGAGGAGCGCGGCGCGTTTATTTCGGCAACTCGGGTACGGAAGCGGTGGAGGCGGCGATGAAACTCGCCCGCTACGCCACGGGCCGCGACAAGTTCATCTCATTCTTTGGCGGCTTTCACGGGCGCACGATGGGGGCGCTGTCGCTGACCGGATCGAAAAGCGTTCAGAAGGAAGGCTTTGGGCCGCTGGTTCCGGGCGTCACGCACATCCCCTACGCCAACTGCTACCGCTGCGCCTACGGCAAGCAGCCGGAGACGTGCCATGTCGAGTGCCTGGCTGTCATTGAGAACACGCTGATCCCGCACATCCTGCCTGCGCAGGAGATCGCCGCAATTGTTGTCGAGCCCATTCAAGGTGAAGGCGGCTACGTCGTTCCGCCCCAGAAATTTTTCGACGAGTTGAGCGCGGTGTCGAAGCGCCACGGCATCCTCACCATCGCCGACGAGGTGCAAAGCGGGATGGGCCGCACGGGCAAGATGTGGGCCAGCGAACACTTCAGCTTCGCCCCGGACATCCTGACGTCGGCGAAAGGCATCGCCAGCGGCATGCCATTGTCTGCAACGATCGCCCGCGCGGACCTGATGACGTGGCGGCCCGGGGCGCACGCCTCGACATTCGGCGGCAATCCGGTGGCGATCGCGGCGTCGCTGGCCACTCTCGATCTGCTGGAAGAAGAACTGAGGGAGAACGCCCGCCGCGTTGGCGAGTTCCTGATGGACCGTATGTCGGAATGGCCGCGCCGGTTCCCTAATGTTGGCGACGTTCGCGGGCGCGGATTGATGATCGGCTTCGAACTCGTTAAAGATCAATCGACGCGCGAGCGGGCGCCGGAACTACGGAACAGGCTGCTGCAATCGGCCTTCGAGCGTGGTCTTCTGATTCTTGGCGCGGGGCCCAACTCCATCCGCCTTTGCCCGCCGCTGGTGATCTCTCAGGATCAGGCGGCCTGGGCGCTGGATAGGATTGAGGGATGTCTTCAGGCCCCGTAGCGGCCTCCAGTGCGCCGCGCATTCTCGATGTCGGCTGCGGAATCAACAAGTATCCGGGATCGGTGGGAATCGACCGGCTGCGCGGCACAGCCGCCGATGTCGTTCACGACTTGGACGCGTTTCCATGGCCGCTTGAGGATTCGTCGTTCGACCAGATCCGGCTGATCCACGTGATTGAGCATGTCGGCGACGTGATCCGCACGATGGAAGAGATTCACCGGATCGGGCGCGTTGGAGCGCGGGTAGTGATCGCCACGCCGCACTACACCGACTTCAGTTCCTTCTGCGATCCGACGCACCGGTGGCATCTGAACAGCTACTCCCTGCGGTACTTTGGCGACGACAATGCGGGCTATGGGTACTATTCGCGCGCACGATTCCGCGAGATTTCGACACGCGTCCGGCTACTTCGTTTTTGGAGATTGCTGGGTTTCGAAATGCTGGTGAACGCGATTCCGAACTTCCGCCGCTTCTGGGAGCACTACCTTTGCTTCGTCGTCCGCGGCAAAGTGATCGAGTTCGAATTGGAAGTGCTGAAATGATGGCCGCGATCCTGAAGGCGGCCGACCGCATGCGTTATCGCGCGCGGCTGAAATCCGGCAGCGCCACCGCCGCGCTGGGACACTACGGCGAAGATCTGGCGCAACGGTATCTGCAGGGCTGCGGCCTGACGGTGATCGCGCGGAACCACCGGCTGACGAATGGTTCGGCCGAAATCGACATCGTCGCCCGGGAAGGCGACACGCTGGTATTCGTCGAGGTGAAGACCAGGCAAACCGACGAGTATGGTTCACCGGATCGCGCGATTGGCGTGGAGAAACGGCGGCACATGGTGCGGGCGGCGCTGGATTATGCGCGGCGCTGCGGCGTGAATTGGCAGAACCTGCGGTTCGACATCGTCAGTATCGTGATGTCGGACGCGGCGGCGATCACACACCTACGCGACGTGCTGCCATTGCGGCAGTAGCGCCAGCGGACGCGCGATGGACCGTTGGGAAACGGAACAACTGTGAGACCGCGACCGGCCGTCGACGGTAAGGCATCCGCCCTTGCGGTAAACCCGGTAAGCCTCGTCGGCTTCACGCTCCCGCAGAAGCGCGTCCAGCGCCCAGTCGTTGGCCACAGTTAGCGTAACCGGCCTTCCGCCGCGCATCAGAATCGTCACCGGACCGGAGCCCGAAAGCTGGGCGGTTTCGAGTATCTTCTGCGCGTTGGCCAGCAGCGTATCCACGAAGGGCTTATCGCCCCCGCCCGCCCCGGCTTGAGCGGCTATTGGGCGCCGCGCCGGAGGACGACCGTTTTTACGGTGCTGAGGATGATGTAGAGATCCAGCGACAGGGACAGGTGCTTGATGTAGTACAAGTCGTACTCCAGCTTCTTGATCGTGTCTTCGATGGTGTCGCCGTACTTGTGATTGATCTGCGCCCACCCGGTTACGCCGGGCCGGACGCAGGTGCGCTGCCGGTAGAACGGGATCTGCTCTTCCAAGGTGCGCGTGAACTCCGGACGCTCCGGACGCGGGCCGACAATGGACATCTCTCCGCGCAGGACATTGAACAGTTGGGGCAGCTCGTCCAGGCGCAGCTTCCGCAGCCACGTGCCGATCGGTGTAATTCGCGGGTCGTCCTTGGTGGCCCACACGGCGCCCGTCACCGCCTCCGCATCCACCCGCATGGAACGAAACTTGTAAATGACGAATTCCTTGTCGTCCTTGCCCACGCGGATCTGGCGGTAGAAAACCGGACCCTTCGAGGTCAGCTTCACCAACACCGCCACAATCAGCATCACCGGCGAGAACAGCGTAATCAGAATGACACCGATGATCCAGGAGTAGACGGCCTGCATCTGCACGCTGGACTGCTTCGGTCCCAGCCCCGCCGTAAAGATCAGGTCCGACGGCCGCAGTTCACGAATCGTGATGCGGGCGAAAGTGGATTCGTACATGGCCCCCGCCTGCTCAATCGGTATGCCGGAGAAGCGCAGCTCCAGCAGTTCTGTCATCGGGAGTTGGCTCCGCCGCTCGCGCAGACCCACGACAATCGAATCTGGCCCCCAGTCTGTCACCGCCTGCTTGATGGCGGGCAACTTCGCCACGATCTGGCTGGGGTCCAGATCGCTGGAACCATCGGCCTCCTCAACGAAGCCGATCGACCGGAAGCCGCGTTCCGGGGAGCGCTGGAACTCGCGGGCCAATTCCTGGACGACCGGGTTGGTGCCGACGAAAAGAACCTTCTGCGCGGCCAGGATGTCGGTCACCAGCATGCTGAAGATAGTTCGCCATAAGGGGACGGCGGCCAGCGCGAAGGCGCTGCCGATAAACATCACCCAACGGGGCAGTTGCAGGCCCGGACTGGCATAGTTCAGTACCGCCTGCGTGAGAAACGCTACTCCCAGCGAAAAACACGTCTGCTGGATCAGGACGGTGTGGGAGCGTACCCGGAGATTGCTGTACAGATCCTGGAAGTACATCGCCAGGACGATACTGCCGACGGCGGCGGCAATCTCCAGCAGGCCGTCTTCATACAGCATGAACAGTTCCAGATCGACTTCGATCCGCATTTTCGCCGCTGCGGTATAGCAGCCGAAAAGAACGGCGATTTCCGACAGGAGCAATGCAACGACGCTGGTCGGGATGTATACGTTAAAGAGCCGAAGCATTGTGCGAACGCTGGTCTGGTACTGCTGGAACTCGAATCAGCACCGGTCCGGAAGATCAGTTTAACATGTCGAAACTCGGAAAACCGTGACGTTTCAGACGCTAACCTGTTGTGAAATCTTGACTGGACAGGGTTGACTGGACCATACTGGTCCGCTATAGTATTAACGAGGACCAATTGAGTCCGAGTTTTGCAACGTGCTTAAATTAACCAAAAAAGCCGACTACGGTCTCATCGCGCTGAAACACTTGGCTGTTAAGGGTGCGGCGGCCAGCGCCAAGGAGATTGCGGATTGCTACCGGATTCCGCTACCACTTCTCGCCAAAGTACTACAAACGCTAGGGAAATCGGGCTTCCTGCTCTCTGAGCATGGCACCAATGGCGGCTACCGCTTGGCGAGAGATCCAAGGGGCATGAATACGCTCGAGGTGATCCGCGCCATCGACGGTCCGGTTATTCTTACCGCCTGCTTTACCGACCACACGGGCTGCGACCAATCCGACACCTGCAATGTGAAGGAACCCCTGCGGAAGATCCACGAGGGAATCCAGAGCCTTTTGCAGAACATTAGTATTCACGACATGGCGAGCGATCCCTCTGAAGGCCCCGATTCAGGGCTTCAGTTTATTGCCGCCGCACAGATTCAACCCGCAACGACGAACGCATAAAACATGAAACTGCCGATCTATCTCGACAATCACGCGACGACGCCGATGGACCCCCGGGTTCTTCAGGCGATGATGCCCTACTTCACCGAATACTTTGGAAACGCCGCCAGCCGCAACCACTCCTTTGGGTGGGTGGCGGAAGAGGCCGTGGAGAAGGCGCGTAAACAGATCGCGCAACTAATCGGCGCGACGGCGAAAGAGATCATTTTCACCAGCGGCGCCACCGAATCGAATAATCTCGCCCTGAAGGGCGTGGCCGAGATGTATGCGGAGCGCGGCAATCACATCATCACCGCCGCCACGGAACATAAGGCCATTCTCGACACCTGCAAGCGCCTGGAGAAAGAAGGCGTCCGGGTGACCTACCTGCCGCTAAAAGGCGACGGACTGGTCGATCTGGACATGCTGCGGGAATCGATCACGGACAAGACGATCCTGGTCACCATCATGTACGCCAACAACGAAATCGGCGTCGTGCAGCCGGTCCGCGAGATTGGCGCGATTTGCAAGGAAAAAGGTGTGCTGTTCCACACCGACGGCGTACAGGCCGTGGGCAAGATTCCGGTGAATGTCGTCGACGACAACATCGATCTTCTCTCGCTTAGCGGCCACAAGATCTATGGCCCGAAGGGTGTCGGCGCTCTTTATGTGCGGCGGCGGAATCCGAGGGTGCAGTTGACGGCCCAGATGGACGGCGGCGGGCACGAGCGTGGCATGCGCTCCGGAACGCTGAACGTCGCGGGCATCGCCGGTCTTGGCGAAGCGTGCGAACTGGCGCGGTTGGAGATGGCGGATGAGATGGTGCGCCTGGCGTCGCTTCGGGAAAAGCTGAAAGTGAAGCTTGAATCCAGCCTGGAAGAAACCTACATCAACGGTTCAATGGAACACAGGCTGCCCGGCAACCTGAACATTAGCTTTGCGTACGTCGAAGGCGAATCGCTTCTGATGGGCATCAACGATGTTGCGGTCAGTTCCGGATCGGCCTGCACCTCGGCGACGCTGGAGCCCAGCTACGTACTGAAAGCCCTGGGCCTGGGAGACGATCTGGCCCACACGTCGATCCGCTTCGGAATTGGCCGTTTCAATACCGAGGAAGAGATCGACTACACAGCGGACAAGGTGATCAGCGTCGTGAACAAGCTTCGCGAACTATCGCCGCTTTGGGAAATGTTTAAGGATGGAGTGGATTTGAGCAAAGTCCAGTGGACAGCTCACTAAGGAGACTTTAGATGGCCTACTCAACAAAAGTAATCGATCACTATGACAACCCCCGCAACGTCGGCTCGCTCGACAAGGCGGACCCGAACGTCGGAACCGGCATGGTGGGCGCGCCCGAATGCGGCGACGTGATGAAGCTGCAGATCAAAGTGAATCCGGAAACGCAGATCATCGAGGACGCGAAGTTCAAGACGTTCGGCTGCGGCTCCGCCATCGCTTCTTCGTCTTTGGCCACTGAGTGGTTGAAGGGCAAGTCGGTGGACGACGCGCTACAGATCAAGAACACCGACATCGTTACGGAACTGGCTCTTCCTCCCGTGAAGATCCACTGCTCCGTACTGGCGGAAGACGCGATTAAGGCCGCCATCACCGATTACAAGAAGAAGACCGGCGTCGCCGTCGAAGCGCAGGCGACCGCCTAACAAAAGGAACGACCTAGGGTGACAGAAGTACCGGTACAGGAAAAGACTGTCCAGGTAACGCCGAAGGCCGTGGCCAAAATCAAGGCCGCGTTCGCCACCGAAGGCGTCTCCGGCGGAGGCCTGCGTCTGGGAGTGCTGGGCGGAGGATGCTCCGGACTTAGCTACCAGTTCAAGTACGACGCCAAGCCCCGCGCCACGGATCACGTTTTTCATTTTGACGGCGTCGATGTTTATGTGGACCCGAAGAGCATGGTCTTCCTCAGCGGCATGACGCTGGACTGGAAGGATTCGCTGATCCAATCCGGCTTCGTGTTCGACAACCCGCACGCGCAGAAGAACTGCGGATGCGGCACGTCGTTTTCCGCGTAGATGGAGTACTTCGCCGCGCTCGGCCTGGAGCCGGCTTTGCATCTAAACCTCGCCGACCTGGAACAGCGCTTCTACAAAGCCAGCCGGGAACTGCATCCGGATCGCTTCGCGCGTGCCCCGGTGGACGAGCAGAAGCGGGCCCTTGATCGAAGCTCCATTCTGAATACCGCCTACCGTACGCTGCGGGAACCCGTCTCCCGCGCCGAATATCTTCTTCGCCAAAGTGGCGTGGCGTCGAAGGATCTTCCGCCGGGGTTCCTGGAAGAGGCGTTCGAGCTGAATGAGGCTGTCGAGAACGGCGGAGACGCTGAACGCGAGAAGCTTCGTGGCATGTTGGAGGAGATCGACACCCGGCTGGCATCGCAATTTCAAGCTTGGGACGAATCGCGCGGCGCGGAGGTTCTGCAGGAGATCCGCCGAACACTGAATCAGCGCCGCTATATTGAGAACCTGGTAAATGGGCACCTTCCAGATTGATTTCGGCGCAGAAGACGCCTCAAAGATTGTCGGCATCGACCTAGGCACGACGAATAGCCTTGTCGCGGCGATGGACCTGACGGGTCCGCGTATTCTCGGTCCCATCGTCCCCAGCATCGTCAGCCTCACCGCCGAAGGAGACTTCATCGCCGGGGAGGAAGCCCGCAGTCTGCTTCTCGAAAACCCCGAACGTTCAATCTACTCCGCCAAGCGCCTGATGGGACGCGGAGCGCAGGATGTCGCCGCCGAGATCGCGCTGTTTCCATTCCGCATCGCAGAGGACTCCGAGGCGGTTCTGAAGCTGACGGTTGGCGATCGCACGTTAACTCCGCCGGAAGTGGCGGCGCTGGTGCTGCGCAAGCTGCGCGAACAGGCGGAGGAGAATCTCGGTTCACCCGTCACCCAAGCCGTCGTCACCGTTCCGGCGTACTTCAACGACGCCCAGCGGCAGGCCACGAAAGATGCGGGAAGAATCGCCGGGCTGGACGTGCTGCGGCTGGTGAATGAGCCAACGGCGGCTGCCTTGGCCTATGGCCTCGACAAGCGCAAACAAGGCGTCATCGCCGTCTACGATCTTGGCGGCGGAACGTTCGACATCTCGATTCTGAAACTGCACGATGGGATCTTCGAGGTGCTGGCGACCAACGGCGACACGCATCTGGGCGGCGACGACATCGACAACCTGCTGATCCAGATTGCGGCCGAAGATTTGGGTGGCGTGGCGCCCGCGCCTGCGGACTTCCAGAAGCTGCGCCATGCCGTCATTCGCGCGAAGGAGGAACTGTCGTTCCAGCCGTCGGCGCGGATCGACGTCACGCTTTCCGATGGGCGCGCCTATAAGAGGGACCTGACGCGGGAACAGTTCGAGAAGCTGATCCTTCCTATTGTCGATCGCACGCTTGGCCCCTGCCGCGCCGCATTGAAAGACGCCGGCGTCACGGTGGAGCAGATCGACGAAGTGGTTCTAGTTGGCGGGTCCACGCGGATTCCGCTGGTGCGTTCGGCGGTACGCAACCTGTTCCGCGCCGAGCCGCACACGGAGCTGAATCCCGACGAAGTGGTGGCGCTGGGCGCCGCGGTTCAAGCGGGCATTCTCTCGGGCGAAGTATCGGACACGCTACTGCTCGACGTCACCCCGCTGTCGCTGGGGATTGAAACGATGGGCGGCGTCGTGTCGAAGCTGATCCACCGGAACTCCACCATTCCATCGCTTGCCACCGAGCAGTTCACCACGTCCGTGGATGGCCAGCGCAACGTACTGATTCACGTCCTGCAGGGCGAGCGCGAACTGGTGAAGGACTGCCGGTCTCTCGCGCGTTTCGAATTGAAGGACATCGATCCTGTGCCCGCCGGCCTTGCGCGCATCGAAGTGAAGTTCACTATCGACGCCAATGGAATCCTGAACGTTTCCGCGCAGGACTTGCGAACGGGCAAGGAGCAGACCGTCGAGGTGAAGCCGTCCTACGGCCTTACCGACGACCAGGTGGAGGCGATGATTCTGGAATCGGTGGAGCATGCGGAGGACGACTTCCTGGCCCGCCAGACCCGCGAGGCAAGAGTGGAGGCGGACCATATCCTGCAATCGGTAGAGAAGGCGCGGCAAAGCGATGCGTGGCTTCAGTTGCCCGATACGGAACGCACGGGGATCGATCTGGCCGTGAACCAGCTTTTGATGGCGTACCATTCCGACGACCACCACGTGATCAGTGCGCAAACTGAAAAGCTGAATCAAGCGACGATGACGCTGGCGGAAAACATGATGAACACGGCCGTCCGTGGAGCTTTGAAAGGCACGAAGATAAACTAGCAATAGTGCGCCAGTTCGTTGCCCTTCCCCTCCGCGCACTTTTCGCGGTACTCGCCCTCCCCGCCGCGCTGCTTTCCGGATTTGGCCGGTTCGGCGTCCTGCAGACATTCTTCGCTCAGGCGCTGGCGCAGGTTCCCGGCGCGCCGGGATTTCTCCTGCGCGGCGGCTTCTACTATCTGACGCTGGAACGCTGCACGCTCAACTTCCGCATGGAGGTTGGCAGCTTCTTCGCGCATCGCCGCACGTCGGTGGCGCCGCGGGTGTACATCGGGCCCTACTGCGTGCTGGGCCAAGTGGACCTGGGCGAAGGCGCGCGGTTGGCCGCGGCGGTGCAGATCCTCAGCGGACAGCATCAACACCGGCGCGATGACGAAGGCACTCTCAATGTCCATGGAGAGTTCGTCTCCATCCAGATCGGTGCGCAGGCATGGATCGGCGCGGGCGCCATCGTTATGGCCGACGTGGGCGAAGGAGCAACGGTCGGCGCAGGGTCCGTCGTCACCAAGCCCGTCGCGGCCAACACCACCGTTGTGGGAAACCCGGCGCGCCCACTTCGCCCGTCGCCCAGGAATACCTGAACTTGAGGCACAATCAAAGTCAATGAGGATGCGGCGATGAAATGGACCGACGCAGAGGATATCGGCCTCGCACTGTTCGACAAGTTTTCGGATGTCGATCCGAAAACGGTGCGGTTCACGGACCTGCATCAGTGGATTACGGAACTACCGGGCTTCGACGACGACGCGCAGGCGTCGAACGAATCGAAGCTGGAAGCCATCTGGACCGCATGGCATGAGGAGTGGGAAGACGCGCAGTAGGCCGTTTTCCGTGCAAACCCTATGGCAGTGCCGGGCGTCCGCTGTACCCAATGCGGATCGGATACGGACGCCAGCAGCCGCTTCTGCCCGACGTGCGGCAAGTCGCTTGAAGCCGGCAGCTCCACGAGCGTGGAGACCCTCGCTCTTCCGGACCCGCCCACTTTCCCGCAGCCGCCTTTGGAACGGGCGGCATCCACGCCTTCGCACATCAGTTCCAGCGCCATGGCAGATGAAGGGCGCTTTCTTCCCGGGACGCTGATCGGCGGCCGCTACCGCATCATCACGTTGATTGGCCGCGGCGGCATGGGCGAGGTCTACCGCGCAACGGATCTTACGCTGGCGCAGTCGGTAGCGTTGAAGTTCCTGCCGGAGGCGGCGGCGCGAAATCAATCGCTGCTGGAACGTTTTCACAACGAAGTTCGGGTAGCGCGGCAAGTGTCGCACCCCAACGTCTGCCGCGTTTACGATATCGGCCAAGTCGATGGCTTGCCGTACCTGTCGATGGAATATCTGGATGGCGAGGACCTGGCCACCACGCTTAGCCGGATCGGGCGGCTGCCTCCCGACAAGGCACTGGAGATCGCGCGGAAGATCTGCGCCGGGCTAAACGCCGCGCACGCCAAGGGCGTCATCCATCGCGATCTGAAGCCTTCGAACATCATGCTGGACCGTCGCGGCGAAGTTCAACTAATGGACTTCGGGTTGGCGGCGGTTGCCGAAAGCGTTCGCGGGCTGGAGGCGCGGCAAGGCACGCCCGCCTATATGTCTCCGGAGCAGCTTCGCGGATCGGAAGTCACATCGCGAAGCGACATCTACGCTCTCGGACTGATCTTCTATGAGCTATTCACCGGCAAGAAAGCTTTCGAAGCGAAGAGCATCGCCGAACTGATTCAGATGCAGGAAAGCGTCAGGCCCATCGACATGTCGTCGCACGCCGAGGGCATCGATCCATTGGTGGAGCCCGTAATTCTGCGCTGTCTGCATCCCGACCCGACGCAGCGGCCCCCTACGGCAGTGTCGGTTTCCGCCGCGCTTCCAGGTGGAGATCCGCTTGCCGCAGCTCTTGCTGCGGGCGAAACTCCCTCGCCGGAACTGGTGGCCGCGGCCGATGCGGGCGGGCTGACTGGTAAACGGGCTGCCGTCTGCTTTGCAGCGGTGATGGCCGGCATTGCCATACTGCCTTTCGTCAACTCGCTGGATTCCGTGCCCGTGCTGACGCCAATGGCGTACCCGCCCGTTGTGCTGGAAGAGAAGGCGCGGGAGATCGCCCGCGAGTTGGGGTACGCATCGCGGCCGGCCGACTGGTCTTCGACGATGCGGTACAACGACCCCCTCCTCCGGTTTCTGCAGCACCGCGATGGCGCCAAGGATTGGCGGGCGCTGTTTGAAGCCGAGAATCCGGTACAGCTCCGATACCGGCAGAGTCCGCGGCTTCTCGAAACATCGCCCGATGGAGCGGTGCGCGACAACCGTCCGCCGCACGACATTACCGGGATGCTTCGGCTGACGGTTGATAGTTCGGGCAGGCTGCGCGAATTCTCGGCAGTCCCGCCGCAGATGGAAGAAACGCCGGGCGATGCGGCCCCGGCAGATCCCGTCAGTGTCTTTCGGGCGCTGGGATTCCCACTGGAAAGCTTTTCGGCTTCCACGCCGCGGTACACGCCGGAGACGGCATTCGATACGCGTCAGGCGTGGACCGGGGCGCATCCCGGCTTGGAGGGTGTGAAGGTAACGGTTGAGGTTGCGTCGTGGCGCGGGAAGGTGACAGATGTCAGCCTGATTTGGCCATGGACGCGGCCCGGCCGCATGACGGAGGAAGCCACTTCGTCCCAGGAGCGATGGGGCCAGGGACTTTCCCTGTTGATGCTGGCGATCGGCGTCGGGGCGGCGGTGCTTCTGGCGCGCCGCAACCTTCGCGCCGGACGCGGCGACAGGCCGGGAGCGCTACGCGTCGCCGCGGCGATGTTCGCGCTGGGTTTGCTGTCGTGGCTTTTCACGATGCATTTCGTGTTGTCGTTCGCACTTACTACTTATGCCATCTACCACTTTGGATCGTCGCTTGCAGGCGCAGCTCTTGTTTGGCTGATCTACATGGCGATGGAGCCATTTGTGCGCGCGCGCTGGCCACACGCGCTGATCGCCTGGAGCCGCATTCTCGCCGGAAACTTTTTCGACCGCCGCGTGGGTTCCGACATTCTGATCGGGATGCTCGCCGGTGTCCTGTTCCTGGTGGGCCTGGAGTTGCAGAATGCGCTGATTGCCACCAAGGGCAGCGCCCCGGCGGAACTTGGCCTAGTGGATCTTAGCGGCACGCGGAGCGTGATTGGAAATTTTCTGGACGTGTTGAAGAGCGCGATCACTTCTTCTTTCCTGATCACGCTGCTGCTGTTTGGGGTAAAGCGGCTGGTGCGGCGGGACCGTATTGCCGCGGTTGCCACTGCGGCGGTTTTCGCCGGTCTGCAAGCGCTGCAGCGCGGAAGCGACTACGCCTGGATCGAGTTCGCGTTCCTGTTCGTCATCTACGGCGGACTCACCTTTGCGCTAATGCGCTTCGGCCTGGTGACGGGAATCGCTGCGATCGTCACAATCAACGTCGCCGGACAGATTATTCTTTCCACCGACTTCACGGCCTGGTACGAAGCCACCGGTTTCCTGAAAGTGCTGCTGCTTGCGGGCTTGGCGTGCGTCGCCTACCGCGCTTCCCAACGCCGACGGGCAACGGTGGAAGTTTAGACGTTTCCGCGCTTCATCTCTTCAGCCAGATAGTCGGTTGCGCGCCACGCCAACGCGAGAATCGTCAGCGTGGGATTCTTCTCCGATGCGGTGGTGAAGGCGGAACCGTCAACGACAAACACGTTCTTGACGTCGTGCATTTGGTTGAACCCATTCAGCGCAGACCGTTTTCGGTCGTCGCCCATCCGGCACGTGCCGTGCTCATGAATCGCGCTACCCAGCGTGTCGATCCAGCCGCGCTGAAACGGCACCATCTCCGCCTTCGCCGACTTCATCACCGCTTCCGCCATTTCGTACATGTCGCGGATCATCTTGCGTTCGTTGTCGCCGATGCGGTACTCAATCTTCGCCACCGGGACGCCGTACCGGTCCTTCGCCGTTCCCTCCACCGTCACCCGGTTATACCGCTGCGGAAGCACTTCGCCGTAAGGATGCATAGAGATCAGCGCGGGAAACCGGTCCTTCACGGATTGCTTGAAGGACGCTCCGTAACCGGGAATCTGCTTCGCCCACGCGGGCCCTGGCTGCGCTCCCGTGAACCAGAACTGCGATCCGTAGCCGCGCAGATAGTCGCGCTTGCGGTCCGCAAACGGACCGGCCCATTCGCCCCCCTTCCGGTGGTTGAAGCGCGGCATGTAGATGTGCGCACCGCCGATGCCATCGTCGTTGTACACTTTGCCGCCGATCAAATCAGGCGCGAAACCGTGCATGTGAAAACGCACCTGTTCGCAAAGGTACCGCCCGATCACGTCACTGGAGTTGCCGATGCCATTCGGATACTTCTCGGACTTCGAGTTCAACAGTATTCGCGACGAATCGATGCAGCTTGCGGCCACAACCACGCGCTTGGCGTAGACGCGATGCTCCTCCCGCGTGTAGCGGTCGAAGTACTGCACGCCGTCCGCAAGTCCGCTCTCATCGACCAGAATCCGGGCGGCGACCGCGTTGTCGACCACTTTCAGACGGCCTGTCTTGAAAGCCGGTTCAATCAGGTAGTCCGACGAATTGAAGAACGCCGAGATGTCGCACCCCTTACCGCACGCTCCGCAGAAGTGGCATTTCGGGAATCCATTGTGCGCCTTCGTCAGCACGGCGCGGCGCACGGGCACTACTTTGATTCCGATGTTTCCGGCGGCCTTGGTCAGCGCCACTTCGCCACAGCGGGGCGCGGGCGCGGGAAGGTGGAACTTCGAACCGGGCAGCGAATCCTGATCGTCATCGCCGCCGCAGACGCCAATCTGCTGCTCCACTTTGTCGTAGTACGGCGCGATGTCCTTATACCGGATGGGCCACGGAATCTCCCAGCCATCCAAGGCGGGCCCTTCAAAATCGAGATCGGAATAGCGCAGCGACACCCGTCCCCAAACGTTGGTCTTCCCGCCACGGCCCCAGACGCGGATCAGCTCAAACGGATTCTTCGGGTCGGTCTCGTAGGGTTGTTCTTTCGCGTCGAGAAAAAACTGAGGCGGGTTCTGGCCCTTCGCAAGACGCTCCCGCACTTCCCACGGCTTCACATGAGACCAAAATTGCGTGCGCCGGAACTTCGTGCCCGCGTCCAGCACCAGCACGTTGACGCCCTGACGCGTCAGGTTCCAGGCGGCCATCCCTCCAGCCGCGCCGCTGCCAATCACAATCACTTCGTGGACTTCAGGACTTCGCTGAACGCTGGGCGCTTGCATCGCTACTCGTCGCAGCCCCGGAATTCCTCCACGTAGGTGTTGGCGTTCCAGCCAAGCTCAGTGCTCAAGCCTTCCCGGGTGGAGTAGTAGAGATCAACGGTTGTGTCTTTTAGAATCTTGAACTCGGCGGATTGACTGCGAAACCCCTTCTCCACCGCCGCCGCGGGATCAGCCGGGCCAAATGCCTTCAGCACGGCCTTCCATTTTCTCGCGAACGCGGAATCGGCGTTGGCAAGACCCTCAATCAACGAATGCACCTTCGCATCGGACGCTCCAGGCGTGGCCGTTCGGGGAATGATCAGATCTGTCAGCGTCATCGTCAGCTGCAACTCTTTCGCCGAAAGAACCGGCGCGGCCGCAGCCGGAAGAGCGGATGAAATCGCGGAAATCGCAATCAGAACGTCACGGCGTGAAGCCATGACCGGATCGTATCAGACCCACTACTTCAGCTGCGGATACTTCTTCGCCAGCCTGTCCCTGTCGTGTTGCATCTTCCGCTTCGCATCGGCGGACGGCGGCAGTTCGCGGAGCGCCTCATAGAGATGCTCCTTCGCCTCGACGTACGCTTTTGCGCGGTCTTTGATGTCCTGGCGAAGATACGTCCGCCACACCAACTGCTCGGTCTCGCGGTCGATCAGATCGACAAGCAGCGTTCCTTCGATGTAGTTTTCGACAACATACTCCTGATAGAAAGTGGCCCACGAGCCGTACCAATAAGCCGGGTAGCCGCCCCAATACCCATAGTCGAGCGACGAGCTTAGAGTCGGTTTCACTTCGGACTTGTCCAGGCGGGCGAGCCAGTACCGCACAGCAAGATCGTACTTCTCGTCCTGGGGCACTTCGCGCAAGCCTCGCGTCTCCATCGCGCCACTAACGAAATTCTTCACACGCTCCCGCACGACCGGATCGTCCAGTACGCCTGTGTGGCCAACATCCACGCCTTTGACGAACGAGAACGTCCGGTAGCGGCTGAAGTCGATGGCCGGATCGAAATCGTTCCGGGCCTCATCCTTGGCGAATCCCGCCGCCGCGCCGACAGTGAGCAAGAGTACCGCGAGCCGCATCATTACCTAGGTTAGACTACGGCTTCATGATCCGATTCGTAATGGTCATTCTCCTGGCGGTCGCCTTGCGCGCGGAGATGAAGGTGTTCCCCTCCAACAAGCACGACGTGAAGTCGTACTCGACATATTCCTGGGGCGGTCCGCCGCGTGTGATGAATGAGCAGGGAGAACATCCGGACTCCGAACTTGTTTCGCTAATCCGCGAGGAAGTGGACCGTCAACTGGCGGCGAAGGGATACAAGGCCGTGCCGTCCGGTGGAGACCTCCTCGTGGTAGCCGGCGGCGTTGCGGCGCGCTCAAACCAGTTGACCGGCTATCTGGTGACCTTCGGGTACGATGCCTATTGGGGCACCTGGTTCGGGATGCCGTATCCGATGAATCGAATGAACCGCGAAGGGCTGTTGTTCATCGGGCTTGTCGACGCGAAGGTGAAAGAAGGCGTCTGGGCCGGCTACGCCACTGAGGCGATCGACCGCGTGCCGGATGCCGACACCGCCCGGAAAAAGATGGGCAAAGCGTCCGAGAAGCTCTTCAAGAAGCTGCCGAAGAAGTCATAGCTCCCAGTTCAAGGTGACGCCGTTTACGGTAAGTTCGCGGTAACGCGGCGGCCAAGCGGGCTTGGCCATCTGATCGCTCCATTGCTTCCACGCGGCGCGGAGATCCTTCGCCACCTCGGGATGCTTGGCGCTGACGTCGTTCCGCTCGCCGATGTCGGCGTCCAGATCGCAGAGCTGGGAAAATCGGTCTCCGAACTCAACCAGTTTCCACTTGCCCTTTCTCGCGGCCCGCCCATTCCCGCCCCGCCAGAAAAGCGATTCGTGCGGCGTCCCCGCGCCATTCAGGAACGGTAGTAGATTCACGCCATCGAAGGCCGCAGTATGACTGACGCCCGCGGCCGATAAGAATGTCGGCAGGATATCCCGCGATACGATTGGCTTGCGGTAGACCTTTCCCGCACCCACCCGCCCAGGCCAGCGGAGAATGAACGGCACTCGAATGCCGCCTTCAAAGTAAGTAACCTTCTCGCCGCTCAGCGGCGCATTCGTCCCCGCGCCCGTGATTACGGGGCTGCCGTTGTCGCTAAGAAACACGACCATCGTGTCTTTCTCAACACCGGTTTCTTTCAACTTACCCACCACCGACCCCACCATGTCGTCGAGCGCCGACGTCATCGCCGCGAGGATGCGGTGCTTCTCGTTCTTAATATTCGCTACGCGGTCCAGGTAGCGCTCGATCGTGTGGAGCGGCGTGTGAATCGCATTAGGAGCCAGATACAGGAAGAACGGGTTCGTCCCGTTGCGGTCGATAAACTTAACCGCCTCATCCGTAAACGCATCCGTCAGGTAGCGGCTCTCCTCCACCGGTTCGCGTCCCCGGCGGATCGGATCGGCGCGCGTGGCCGGCACTTTCCCGCCGTCTCCATCGCTGCCGAGCGCGTGCCTGTTGGGCGTGCTCTGCGTGATGAAGGAATTGCCGCCGGTAAGGAACCCGAAGAACTCATCGAAGCCCCGGTCGAGCGGATGATAGCCTGGCCGCACGCCCAGATGCCATTTGCCAACGGCCATGCTGCGGTACCCTGCCGGATGCAGGTATTGAGGAACGATCTTCTCCGATGCAGGCAGGCCGAAGTTCACCTCCGCCTCCCGCTGCATAGGCCCGGAATTAAACTCGTGCCCGAACCGCTGTTGGTAGCGCCCGGTCAGCAACGCCGCCCGCGACGGACTGCACACCGCACAGGATACATATGCGTCGGTAAAACGAGTGCCCTCCCGGGCCAGCGCGTCGATATGCGGCGTCGGCACGTCCGGCGAACCGTAACAGCCGATGTCGCCGTACCCCATATCGTCCGCGAGAATCACGACGAGATTCGGCTTCGTCCGGCCCTGTGCAGCGGCGGTTGCGGAGGAAGCCGCTAGAAAGTCGCGTCGAGTAAGCATGTATGCAATTTATATCCAATCTAGAATCGAGGAATGCCGTCGCGGCGGTCTATTCTTATCGCATCCGCCGCTCCGCTCCTGCCGGGTCAGGAAACGGGCATGTTCGCGGACGCCGAAAACTATGAGCGGTTCATGGGGCGCTGGAGCCGGCTCGCCGCTCCGAAGCTCGTCGCCTTCGCAGGGCTTGCCGGCGAAGGGCGTGTGCTGGATGTGGGATCCGGCACGGGATCGTTGGCCTTTGCGATTGCGGAACGCAACCCGGCGGCTCGCGTCCTCGGGATCGATCCTTCGAAGGAGTATGTCGCCTACGCCAGCAGCGTGAATCCATTCCCCGGCCACGTCAGCTTTGAAACCGGTGATGCGCAGCAGACTGCATTTGCCGACGGAACGTTCGACGCCTGTGTTTCCCTTCTCGTCTTCAACTTCATTCCCGACCCGGCAAAGGCAATGAGGGAAGTGCGCCGGATTACGAAGCCCGGCGGAAAGATCTCGGCGGCAGTCTGGGACTACGGCGCGGGAATGCGCATGCTGCGCGTGTTCTGGGATGCGGCGTCGGCGCTTGACGCCGGAGCTGGGAAACTCGACGAAAAGCATATGCCGCTTTGCCGCGCGGGCGAGCTGTCCGCGCTGTGGAAGCAGGGTCGGCTGATGGATGTCCTGGAGCAGCCCATCGATATCGAGACGCGTTTCAATTCCTTCGCGGACTATTGGGATGGGTTTCTGCTGGGGCAGGGTCCGGCCGGCGCGTATGCGGCCCGCCTGAAGGGCGCAAACTTGGACTCGCTTCGCAACGAAGTGAAGCGGCGTCTCGCGTTGCCGTCGGTAGACGCGCCTTTCGCTCTGCCCGCGCGCATGTGGGCCGTCCGAGGAACGGTTTCAACATCAATATGAACACCACTGTGCGCGTGGCGATCATCGCAGCGCTCTGCGTAATCCCGCTGTCCGCGCATGACCTGTACCTTCGCCCTTCCACGTTCCGGCCCGCCGCCGGACAGACAATCCGCGTCGAATATCACAACGGCGACAGCTTCCCCAACAGCGAAGTGCCGGTGAAGGTCGAACGGTTGCGAGATGCGCAAATCTGGTCCGCCTCTGGCGTCCAGCCGTTCGCCAATCTTCGGATCGAAGGCCCCGTAACCGTTGCCGATGTACCGGCTCCGAATCGACCGGGGACGTTCATCCTGTCCTCCCGCACCGCGCCGAACTTCATCGAACTGGATGCCCGCAAGTTCGAAAACTACCTTCGGTCCGAACGGTTAGGCGATGTCGTCGCGTGGCGCAAACAGCATGGCGAATCGACCGCCCCGGGACGCGAGATCTATTCGAAGTACGTGAAGGCTATCGGCTACACGGGCGCCCCATCCCAAGGATTCGACAAACCTCTTGGACTTGCGCTGGAGTTCATCCCGCTGTCCAATCCATACGAGTTGAAGGCCGGACAAGCGCTCCGCGTGCGAGTGCTGTTTCGCGGACAGCCGAAGACGGCGCTTGCGGTTGAGGCGCTGCAAGCCGTAGACGGAAAAGTGTCCCGGCACGACGCGGGACTGACCGATTCGAAGGGCGAGATTCGCGTAGCGGTTGCGGGCCGCGGCCTATGGAAGCTCCACACAATCCTGATGGAGAGGCGCACGGACCGCAAGGACGCCGATTGGGAAAGCTTCTGGGCCAGCCTGACGTTCGACCTGCGCTGAAGCGCGGCACTCCGCTGGAATATACTCGGCTCTGTCATGCAACGACGCCAATTCTTCATGTACGGAGCGGCAGCGGCAGCGGCCACCCGCTATGCGGAGGCGTTCGCGGACGCCAAGGCAAAGCGCGTCGGCCTGATTGGCGCGGGATGGTACGGCAAAGCCGATCTGCTTCGGCTGATTCAAGTCGCGCCGGTGGATGTGGTCTCGCTCTGCGACGTTGACAAGAAGATGCTGGCTGAGGCCGCTGAGATCGTCTCCACGCGCCAGGTCTCAAAGAAGAACCCGCGCACCTACGCCGACTATCGCGACATGCTGAAGGAGAAGGATCTGGACATGGTCCTGATCGCGCCGCCGGACCACTGGCATGCGCTCCCGATGATCGACGCGTGCCAGGCCGGGCTCGACATCTATGTGCAGAAACCCATCAGCGTCGACGTCACTGAGGGGCAAGCCATGCTTGCGGCCGCGCGGAAGAACAAGCGCGTCGTGCAGGTGGGAACGCAGCGGCGGTCTACCCCGCACTTGATCGAAGCGCGGGACCGTGTGATTCGCGAAGGCCTGCTGGGCAAGATCGGCCACGTGGAAATCTGTTGCTACTACCACATGCGCCGCAAAGGAAATCCTCCGGACATTGCGCCGCCGGACCACCTGGACTACGAGGCGTGGACGGGACCGGCCCCGATGCGCCCGTACAATGAACTCGTTCATCCGCGCAGTTGGCGAGCCTTCATGGAGTACGGCAACGGCATCGTCGGCGACATGTGCATCCACATGCTGGATATGGTGCGCTGGATGCTGGATCTGGGATGGCCCTCGACGGTTTCCTCAGACGGAGGCATCTATGTCGAGAAGGGCATGAAGGCCAACATCTCCGACACGCAGACGGCGACGTTCGCATTTCCGGAGTTCGATGTGGTGTGGCAGCACCGGTCGTGGGGAACGGCGCCTGACCCGCAGTACCCGTGGGCCGCGACGATCTACGGCGAGAAGGGGACGCTGAAAGCCGGTGTAATGTCCTACGATTTCATTCCCGTCGCTAAGGACGGGAAAGCGATCCATAAGGATGTCACTTACGAGTTCGAAAAGTACCCCGAAGACAAGACCGAGAAGGATCTGGAGCGTCACGTCGCGCCCGCCATCCGCGGCCACATGAACAACCTGCTGTCCTGCATCGAGAGCCGGGCCCGTCCTGTGGCCGACATCGAACAAGGCTACATTTCGACGGCGAGTTGTATCCTTGCCAACCTGTCGATGGAGCTGAACCGAAGCCTTGCATGGGATCCGGCGAAGGGCGAAGTGAAGAACGACACGGAGGCGAACCGCCGCCTAACTCGCCCTTACCGCAAGCCGTGGGTGCACCCCAAGGCTTAGGCAGCCACGGTTCTACTTTTTCAGGTACGCGATCTTCGTTGTCCCAATGGTGCCGTTGAATGGGAATGGCGCCTGATCGAAGTAGTCCAGCGATACGGGTGAATCGAGATCCCGTCCGAGATCGAAAGTCGCATTCGATGTGAAATGAAGCGACATGGCGGAAGGGACACGGCCCTGCGCGACTGTGCTGCCATTGGCCTTTAACGTGACGTCCATGGGTCCGCCGATTTTCGCCGTCAGCTTCGATTCCACCTCGACCTTAACTTTTCCAACCGGCAACTTCTCTTTCGAACGGATCTTCGTTCGTTGAACCTCGAACAGGTTGAACTCGTAGTGAAGGTAGCCATCCTTGACGTAGCACGTGACACCGCCGGAAAAGCCGGCCAGCGCGTAGAGCACGCCGTTGGCGTTCGCCGGTACATCCAAATCCATCGTCACAAGGCTGTCCACTTTGCCCAGCTTCGGAGCAGCGGACTCGGGCATTCGCGCCATCGGCCCCTCAAAGGTCCATTCGGTGACTGGAGAGGCCGGTGCGTCTTCCGGATGAAACAGCGCTGTCGCCCATAGGCCACCACCGATAGGCAGGTTCTTATTCTTCGCAGACTCAACGATAAAAAGCGACTTCATTTCGGCAAGCTTTCCGGGATTCGCCGCCGCCAAGTCGTTGGCCTGGCTCCAATCCTCGTTGAGGTTGTAGAGCTCCCATTTGTCCGTCAGCGGAGACCACTCCTTGACACCTTTCGGTATCCCGCCCACCCAAGGATCACGCGGGCCGGAGGCGCTGGCAAACCAGCCATCCTGATAGACACCGCGGCTGGCCATGATGTCGAAAAACTGCGTTTTTCTGCGGCCCTCCGCCTGAACATCGTCCAACGTGTACGCCATGCTGATGCCATCGAACGAATCCTGGTCGAAGCCATTCACTACACGAGGTGGCGTAATTTTTAGCAGTTCATAGATCGTGGGCGTAATGTCCACGACATGATGGAACTGCGGACGAGGCGATTGATCCGCTTTGATGCCCTTTGGCCAGGAGACCGCCATCGGTTGGCGCGTGCCGCCGAAGTATGCGCCCATCAGTTTGGTGCCCTTGTAGGGGGTGCTGCCCGCCCAGGCCCACCCCGCGTGGTACATGTTGTCGGTCTTGGTTCCGCCAAGGGCATCCAGACCGCCCAATTCCTCCAGCGCTTTGATGTGCTGCGAAATCTGGGTGGGGATTCCGTTCTGCGCAAGCTGCTCGCTAATCGTCCCGTACAGGCCCTCCGAGGAAGATCCGTTGTCGCCCCAAATGTAGAAGATCAACGTATTGTCCAGCTTCCCCTGCCGTTCAATCTCGTCGATCACCCGGCCCGCGTTGTGGTCGGCATGCTCGGAAAAGCCTGCGAAAACCTCCATCAGACGCCGCTGAAACGGTCTCTCCGCCTCAGGAATCGATTCCCAGGACGCCATGGTCGCGGGTCGCGGCGTAAGTTTTGCGCTCTGAGGAATCCATCCCAGGGATTTGGCGCGGGCGAACGTCCGCTCGCGGTACTTGTCCCAGCCATCGTCAAACTTGCCCTTGTATTTGTCCGCCCATTCTTTGAACACTTGGTGGGGTCCGTGCGAGGCGCCCGGCGCCCAATACATGAAGAACGGCTTGTCCGGCGCGTAGGCGCGCTGTTCGCGCAACCACTTGATTGAGTCGGCTGCGATGTCCTCCGTCAGATGGTAGCCCTTCGGCTTCTCCTCAGTTACCTGGGTTGTGTTACGGAACAGCGTCGGTTCGTATTGCGAGGCTTCGCCAGCCAGAAAGCCGTAGAAATATTCAAAGCCATAACCCGTCGGCCAGTATTCGAACGGCCCCTTATTTGTAATCTGCTCCTCCGGCGTGTTGTGCCATTTTCCCCAGGCCCCAGTGTTGTAGCCGTAGTTCTTCAACACTTCCGCAACCGTAGCCGACGATTTCGGGATGATTCCGCTGAACCCGTCAAAGTCGTTGGCGATCGCGGAAATCTGGCCGTTGCCAACGCGTGTATGATTGCGCCCGGTGAGTAGCGCGGCGCGCGTGGGCGAGCACATCGCGGTGGAATGAAACCGGCTGTAGGAGACTCCCCGCTTCGCCACACGATCAAGCGTCGGCGTGCGGATTTCGCCCCCGTAGGTCGAAGGAGTTCCCGGGCCTAGATCGTCCATCAGGATGATCAGGATATTCGGAACTCCTTCGTTCAGGTGTTTCGGCTCAACGCGCTTCTTATAGACGGAATCCGCCATCGTCAGCCCGGCGGTGGAAGCCGAAGGCGCGGGTGGGAACGGCAGGATTTCCTGGGCGCAGACGCTGAGCGTCCCGAGGATGGAAAGGCTAAATAGTATCTTCACTGTGTTCTTTGTCCTCGCCTGTCAACCGTGTTCCGCCCGCTTCTTCGCCGCGCGGAGATTGAACATCTCCACCAACAGCGAGAAGGCAATCGCGAAATAGACGTACCCCTTCGGGACGTGGAAGCCCAGGCCGTCCGCCACCAGCGTTACTCCAACCAGAAGCAGGAAGCTTAGCGCAAGCATCTTCACGGTGGGGTGCTGCTGGACGAAGTTGCTGATCGGTCCCGCGGAAACCAGCATGATGATGACGGCAAGCACCACCGCGATAATCATCACGGCCAGATCCTCCGCCATCCCGACCGCCGTAATCACACTATCCAGCGAGAAGACGACGTCGAGAATCATGATCTGCAGAATCACTTCGCCGAACTTCGACACTGCCTGCGCCCGCTCCTGATCGCTGTCGCCTTCCATCACTTCGTGAATTTCGTGCGTCGCTTTGTAAAGCAGGAACAGCCCGCCGGCGACGAGAATCATGTCGCGCCCGGAAAGTTCAACGCCCAGGATGGTGACCAGCGGACTGGTCAGCCGCATGATCGCACCCACGGAAAGCAACAGCAGAATCCGGGACACCATCGCCGCGATCAGCCCCAGCGACCGCGCCTTTGCCCGCTGTGCGGTTGGCAGCCGGTCGGCCAGAATCGAAATGAAGATGATGTTGTCGATTCCGAGAACGATCTCCAGCGCGGTCAATGTGGCCAGCGCAATCCAGGCATTCGGCGAACTGATCCAGTCCATGGTGAGAAGCTTCCTGATTATGCCAGAGTGGGTGCGCGACGCCGGGATGCTACCATGAAAACGATCTTTATCCGCTTATGGCCGCTCACGGTAAACCTAAACACAACAATAACTTACGCGGTGATATTTCCGCCGGGCTGGTGGTCTTTCTCGTCGCGCTGCCCTTGTGCCTGGGAATCGCGCTCGCCTCGGGAGCTCCCCTTTTCGCAGGAGTAATCTCCGGAATTGTAGGCGGCACGATCATCGCGCTGGCCTCGGGCTCGCCAATCTCGGTTTCCGGACCCGCAGCGGGCTTGGCAGTGATTGTCGCCGCGGGCATTCAAAACCTTGGCAGCTATCCGGTTTTCCTGGCGGCGGTTGTCGTCGCCGGCGTGCTTCAGATCCTGCTGGGAATCCTGCGGCTTGGAATCATCGGCGACTACGTTCCGAATTCCGTGATCAAGGGAATGCTGGCCGGGATCGGTCTGGTGATTTTTCTCAAACAGATCCCTCATGCGCTGGGACGCGATTCCGACTACGAAGGCGACTTCGCGTTCTTTGAAAAAGCCGGCGCGAACACTGCCACGGACATTCTGGATGCATTCGCCAGCGCCAATCCGGCGGCCGTGATCATCTCCACCGTCAGCATCGCGCTGTTACTGCTCTGGGAGCAGGGCTTCCTCCGGAAAATCAAACCGCTGGCCGCGGTCCCAGGCCCGCTGCTGGTCGTGATCGTGGGCATCTCCCTGAACGAGATCTTTCGCTTGGCTTGGCCAGGCTTTGAGATCTCCAGTAGTGAGCATATGGTGAAGCTTCCGGTCTTCGATGGCATCGGCGCATTTTTTGCGCAGTTCATGTCGCCGGACTGGTCCGCCTTCGCCCGGCAGGATGTCCTGATGCTGGGAGCGACGATTGCAATCGTGGCGTCGATCGAGAGCCTGCTATCCATCGAAGCCGCCGACAAGCTTGACCCGTATAAGCGAATTACGCCGACAAACCGGGAACTGATGGCGCAGGGTGTGGGAAACATATGCGCCGGCCTGATCGGGGGGCTGCCCGTGACGTCCGTGGTGGTGCGCACCTCGGCGAACGTCTACGCGGGTGGACGATCCCGAATGTCATCTCTCACTCACGGCATTCTTCTGCTGTTGGCCGCGTTGACCATACCGGCCCTCTTGAACCGGACGCCGCTTGCCTGCCTGGCCGCCATTCTGCTGGTGATCGGCTACAAGCTGGCCCGCGTGCAACTGTTCCAGCACATGTGGCGCATCGGAATCGACCAGTTTCTTCCTTTCCTGGTAACGGTGCTGGCGATTGTGTTTACGGATCTGTTGAAGGGAGTGATGATCGGCCTGGCTTTCGGATTGTTCTTTGTCATCCGCGGCAATCACCGGGAGCCATTGACGCTGGTGCACCGTGAGAATTACTACCTGCTGCGGTTCAACAAGGACATGACTTTCGTCAACAAATCCTCGGTGAAGGACGCACTCCGGTCCGTGCCGAACGATGCAAGTCTGGTGATCGACGCATCGCGGGCACTGTACCTGGACAAAGACATTTTGGAAGTGATCGCCGAGTTTCGCGACCAGGCCCACTTTCGCAAGATCAAACTGGAACTGAAGGACGTCGTCCGGCACGAAGCCTCTCTCGATGAGTTGGCTAGTTCGGCGGCGCATTAGGCCATGGATTCCTATCAAAAACTACTGTTGGCAAATAAGGCCTGGGTTCAGGACAAGATGAACGTCCGGCCGGATTTCTTCTCGCGCACGGCGGAGGTTCAGGAACCGGAGTTCCTGTGGATTGGCTGCTCCGATTCCCGTGTTCCCGCCGAAGACGTTACCGGCGCGGAAGCCGGCGAACTCTTCGTGCACCGCAACATCGCGAATCTGGTCGTCCACACGGACTTCAATATGTTGTCGGTTCTTCAATACGCGGTGCAGGCATTGAAGGTGAAGCACGTCATAGTGTGCGGGCACTACGGTTGTGGCGGCGTGAAGAACGCGATGACCAACAAAGATCTTGGGCTGATCAACAAGTGGCTGCGGCACATCAAAGACGTGTACCGCATGAACACGCGCGAACTGGAGACGATGCCGCCCGGCGAGCGGTTCAACCGGCTGGTTGAGTTGAACGTAGCCGAACAAATTACGAATCTGGCCCAGACGTCGCTGATCCAGCGGTGCTGGAAGTCGGAACAGCGGCCGGTGCTGCATGGGTGGGTGTACGACATCCACACCGGACATCTGAAGGAAATCGCGAAGTTGGGCCCGGATTCGAAGGTGGAGCCGATCTATAAGTTCGAATGGGAAGACTAGAGGCTTAGGCCTTTGCTTCCGCTTCCGCCCGCTGCAGCATCGCCCGCATCCAGGCGATCGTATAGGCGACAGCGACGCGCGGTCCGCCCGCCATCTGTGGGAAGTGGTCGCCGATGATGTTGCCATCGAACCCCACTTCGACAAGCGTGCGCATCGCCTGATACATGTCGTAATAGCCGTTGTCGATGAAGGTTTCGACAAAATGCGGAAGCGGCGCGCTCATGTTGCGGAAATGAACCTTCCACAGCTTGCCCGTGGACGCGAAGTAGCGCAGCGCGGTGACAACGTCCGCGCCCATCAGTTCCCCGCCCTCCAGCCACGTGCCAACGCAGAAGCAAACTCCGACGTTCGGTGAGTTTGCAATTTCCAGTGCCCGCTTGTAGCCCTCAAACGTTCCGAAGATGCAGCGCGGAATTCCACCCAGCATCGGAACGGGCGGATCGTCCGGGTGGATGCCGATGAAGACGTTCTCTTCCTCGGCCACGGGCGCGACCTGCTTGATGAAGTACGTGTAGTTATCCCAGATCTCTTGCTCAGAGAACACGCGGCCATGCGTCAGCTTGCCGTCGTAGTATTTGCCGGACCAATGGCCTTTGCCGCCTTTCGCCAAGTCAAATGCCCGCGCGGAGCTTCCGCCTCGCGTAGTCTCCCGGTCCGTCGCCCAGATCCCGTTGCCCATGTGCGCATACGTGATGTATCGGATTCCGGCCTTGTTCATGTTGCGCAGGTATTGCTTGTAGGCTTCGATCTTCTGATCGCGTCCCGGAAGGTTCAGCGTGATGGCTTCGATGTTCCGGTTGTCGGAGTGGCCGATGTTCCACACGCGAAGACCGGCGGTCTCCACACGCCTCTTCAACCGCAGGAAGTTCTCGAGATTCGCATTCTCCGCCTGTATGCCGATGTTGACGTAGCTGCACCCCAACTGCTGGACGAATTGAAAGTCTTCATCGCTGGGGTCTGCGGGAAGCTGCACGGAAACTTTCACGCCCGGACCCCACGGAGTCTTCTTCTCGGGTTTGGTGGTGGCGGCGCTTGCACCAGTGGTAGCGGCGGCAGCGCTAAAAATCGTTTTGGCGAAATCCCTGCGTTCCATCGGGAGCAGTATATCGATTTGGCCCAGCTCAGGCTACGTCTTCACGGCGCAGATAACGGTTCCGAAGCAACTTGACGTGATGGAGTTCATGGCCGGCGGTGATCCACGCCAGCGCGCGAACCGTGACGGAGACGTTGCTTGTGGTTCCATGACGCAGCCACGCCTCAGGCTCAAGGCTTGTGAACAAGGCGACAGACGAGCGGCGGACAAGCTCAAACTCGTCTTTCAACGATCCCCAGGTGCGCCGGTCGCTGCCCGCAGTCTTCACGTAGTCGTCCTGTTCGAATCCCGGCAGCGGCGTCTGATCGCCTCGCGCGATCCGCAGGGCGCGATAAGTGAAGATGCGCTCCGTGTCGATCAGGTGCCCAAGAACCTCACGAATCGTCCACTTTCCGGGCGCGTACCGTTCAAGCGATTGTGCCGCGGAAACCGTATGCAACAGGCTCATCGTGTCGTCCAGTTGGGCCACCAGCCCGGTAAGAATATTCGAGTGCCGGACTTGTTCTATGTAGGGCGAATAGAACTCGTTGTATTCGGAAGGGTCCGGTCGCGCGACGACGAAACTGGCCATTGGCCCACTATAGCTTCAGGCCACCAGCACGACAACCGAACGGGCCTGCACGCCGTATCCGGACTGCTCCGGCAGCGTTTCCAGAAGGTCGATGTTGGCGATGTCGTGCGGCGATGCAAGGGCAGTGTCGATCAGGCGCTTCCACTGCACATTCCCTTGCTCCGGCAGCTCGAACCGTTGATCCTCCCAATACGAGTTGGCAAGCAGCAGCAGGTGCTGGCCGCCCTCGGAAAGCTGCATTCCCAGCGTGCGCGACGCGTAGCCCCAGTCCGGACGGTTCGGAAACGTGCCGTGCCAGAGTATAAATCCGTTGCCGTGATCGGCGAACGACGTCCGGCGCAGAAGTTCGCTCGAACGGCGAAACGCGATCAGGTTGCGGAAGAACCGCAGTAACCCTTCGTTCTCCTCCGCCATCGTCCAATCGATCCAACTGATCTCGTTGTCCTGGCAGTAGGCGTTGTTATTTCCTTTTTGAGTGCGCCCGGTTTCGTCGCCCGCAAGGATCATCGGCACTCCCAAGGACAGCAGCAGCAGCGTCGCGGCGTTCTTCTGCTGGCGCAGCCGAAGCGCATTCACCGCCGGGTCGTCCGTCTCCCCCTCGGCCCCGTGATTCCAGGAGTAGTTGTCGTTTGCCCCGTCGCGATTGTTCTCGCCGTTGGCTTCGTTGTGTTTCTCGTTGTAGGAAAAAAGATCGTGAAGCGTGAAGCCATCATGGGCCGTGATGAAGTTGATCGAATGATACGGCTCCCGCATGCTGGTGTGATACAGGTCGGCGCTGCCGGTAAGCCGCGTCGCCAACGCGGAGATCATCCCCGGGTCGCCGCGCAGATACTTTCGGATGTCGTCGCGGAAGCGGCCGTTCCACTCCGCCCAGCGTCCCCATGAGGGGAACGTGCCCACCTGATAGAGTCCGGCGGCGTCCCACGCCTCGGCGATCAGTTTCGTGTCGGCGAGGATCGGATCGTTCGCCAGTTCCTCGATCAACGGCGGATTTGCAAGCGGCTCTCCATCCTGTCCGCGGCCCAGGATCGAAGCCAGATCGAAGCGGAAGCCATCCACATGCATCTCGGTCACCCAGTAATGCAGGCAGTCCAGAATCATCCGCCGCACAACCGGGTGATTGCAGTTGGTCGTGTTCCCGCAGCCGGAATAGTTCATGTAGTAGCCGGTCAGCGGATCGATGATGTAGTAGACCGCATTGTCGATGCCACGAAAGCTCCGGGTAAATCCGTGCTCATTGCCCTCCGCTGTATGGTTGAACACAACGTCAAGAATCACTTCGATTCCCGCCTTGTGGAACGACTTCACCATCTCCTTGAACTCGATCACCTGCGCTCCGCCTTTGGCGTCGACCGCATAGCCGGCGTTGGGAGAAAAGAAGCCGATCGTCTGATAGCCCCACAAATTCACGAGTGACGTTCCGAGAAAAGGGTTCCAGCGGTCCGTGTCGCCTTCTTCGAACTCATGCACCGGCAGCAGTTCGACAGCCGTCACGCCCAGATCCTTCAGATACGGGATCTTCTCGGCAAGGCCACGGAAGGTGCCCGGATGCTGGACGTTCGACGACTCGTGCTGTGTAAACGCGCGGACGTGCAGCTCGTAAATAATGCTGTCGGCCAATGGAATATTCAGCGGCCTGTCGTGATCCCAATCGAAAGCGCGCGGCGGCACGATGCATTTGCGCGTGCGGAAGCGGCCCCCCCGCGGACCCCAGGACTCGCCGCCGCTTAGCGCTAGCGCGTAGGGATCCAGCAGCAGATCCCGCGGCTGATAACGGTGCATCAGCGGGGTGTCGTTCGGCTGGCGGTCGAAGCGCCAGCAATAGCCGACGCCCGGATCGACGCCGCGGACCAGCATGTGCCACACGTGTCCGGTCTTGTGGTCGCCGGGGTCCAGTTCAATCTCGACACTGGAATCGTCTGCCGCATCAAACAGCACCAGCGTCGCGTGCGTGGCGTGCTTGGAGAAGATTGCGAAGTTGACGCCGCCCCGGAACAACGATGCGCCGAACGGTGTGGGCGCGCCACGGGACACCTGCGGCTGTAGCATGAGAGATTATGATGACACGGCGAAGAGCCCTGGAATTGGCCATTCCGGCGACGTTGTCGGCCCAGACCGGCACGGCGCGCCGGCCAAACGTTGTCCTGATCATGACGGACGACCAAGGTTATGGCGACCTGTCCTGCCATGGAAATCCCTACCTGAAGACCCCGAATCTCGACGCGCTTGCGGCGGATGGTGTCGAGTTCACGCGCTTCAGCGTCTCCCCCGTCTGCGCACCCACTCGCGCCAGTCTGATGACTGGACGGTATAACCTTCGCGCGGGAGTGCACGGCGTAACGGGCGGACGGGAGACGATGCGTCCCGAGGAGAAAACTCTCGGCGAGATGATGCAGCAGGCTGGCTACAAAACCGGACTCGTCGGCAAGTGGCACCTGGGCGAGAACTACCCGTACGTTCCGCACGCTCGCGGATTCGATGAGTTCACCGGCTTTCGAACCGGGCATTGGAACAAGTACTTCGACTCGCCGACGGAGCGCAACGGAAAGGCTGACAAGTATCGCGGCTACGTCACCGACGCGCTGACGAACGAAGCCGTATCGTTCGTAGAACGTAACCGCCAGAATCCGTTCTTTCTCTATCTGGCGTACAACGCGCCGCACGGGCCGTACCAGGTTCCGAAAGAACTGTTCGACAAGTACAGCAAGTTCGATATCGCGCCGGAGGCGGCCGCGGTGTACGGGATGGTGGAAAATCTCGACACGAATATCGGGCGGCTGCGTTCGCGTCTGGAGTCGCTGGGGCTGGCGTCGAATACGTTGCTGATTTTCCTTACCGACAATGGTCCGCAGACGGACCGGTTCAACAGCGGGCTTCGGGCGCGAAAGGGCAGCGTTTACGAAGGCGGAACCCGGGTTCCGTTCTTCCTTCGAATGCCGGGCGTAACGGAAGCGGGCCGGAAAGTGGATCGCATCGCCGCGCACATCGACGTGGCTCCCACAGTGCTGGAGCTTTGCGGAATCGACCGTCCGGCGGGTGTCGAGTTCGATGGCCGCAGCCTGAAGCCGCTGTTGAAATCCGGTGGTGAGAAGTCGTGGCAAGCGCGGAAGATCTACACGCATTCGGAGCCCGCGGCGAATCCCGGCGGGCTCTATCCGGGCGCGGTGCGGGAGCAGCGCTGGAAGATGGTCAACGGCAAGGAACTCTACGACCTTGAAGCGGACCCCGGCGAGAAGAACGATGTCGCGGCAAGCCAGCCGCGCGTGCTTGCCAGCCTGAAGGACGACTACGAAAGCTGGTTCCAGCGCGTGACGACGCCCCGGAGTTTTTCAAAGCCCCCAATCCCCGTCGGATACCTTGAAGAAAATCCGGCGCGCATTTCCGCATCGCAAGCGGCCCTGTCCGAGGGCGCGCGTTTCTTCAATCAGTTCGGCTACGCACACGACTGGGTAGTCGATCTGGGCAAGGCTTCGTGGCGAATCGATGCGGCCGCGGCCGGCGAGTACGAAGTGGCTCTGAAGTGTCTTAGCCCCGGCGGAGTGGCGGTTTCGGTCGAAGCGGGCGGCGACGCGGTGACGATGGAACTCGCCCGCTCACGAACGCTTGAGCCTATCCCGCTGCCCGATGTCGTTAAACGCTTGGAGGCCAGCGAAATGCCGTGGGAGATTCAGGTGGTGGGCAAGATCAAGCTCGCCAAGGGCGTCCAAACCATTTCCGTTGGCGGGCCGGGGTTGCAATTGAGAGAGCTGCTGCTGCGCCGCCTCGTCTGAAACACTACCAGGTCTTCTTCATCACGCGGAGGACCGGATAGACGTCTTTGTCAGGCTCGTAGTAGGGAGACCGTTCGAACCACCAAGCCAGCCGCTGCCGCGAATTCTTCGCGAAGGCCGGGTCGGCGGCAACGCGCGCGTCAAACTCTTTCTTCATCTCCGGATTCTTCGCGGCCATCTGTTGGGCGATCGGCTCCATCACGTAGTCGCTGAAGTATTCCTTTTGCTCGAAGATCGCGTGCAGAAATCCCCAGCGGATCAAAGCGTCGGGCGCGTCCGGTTCCAGTAGATTTACCGCGACCCTGGCCGCCCGCTGGTCCAGCGGCAGATACACCGTACCGGCGGGAAGCTTGACGGTTCGCCGGATGGGCGTCGTCTTGAATGTGACGCCGATGCGTCCCTCGAATGGCTGCGTCGCGAAGCGCGCGTCGGAGAGCAGAAATGTCTCCACCTCTGCCGTCACCGGCTGTGCCAGCCTCTCGAAGCGAAGCGCGTGAAGGCCCAAGCGTTCGACGATGTCGGTCCATTCGGCGGGGATCAGATAGCCTGCGGGAACCTTCGACGACGCCGAGGTCTCAGAATTTGAAAACAGTCTCGTCGGAATATCCACCGCCTCCGGCTGATAGACGGCGACAGGCGTGCCCGCGAGATCGCTGGGCGTTCGCGTCACACGCACCGCGCGAAACGTGAACGGTTCAGACTCCGTGCTCCGCTTTCCGTCGAGGTGAAGTTCCGCGGCGGAACCCGCAAGTCCGGCGACGGACTTGTCGGCGGCCCGCACTGCACTGAGAAGCGCCGCCGGGTCTCGAACGATCGCTTCAATCGAGTGCTTCATGATGTCGTAGTGCGCCCACGTTCGCGTCTTGAAGCTCTTCAGCGAATGCGTCTCCACTAGCAGGCCGGGACGATTCTGAACTGCGGCATAGCCGGTTGAGTAGCGCGGCGAATACGCGCCCGTGACGAAGCCCTTCGCGGGATCGCCGTCAATCAACGAACCGTACGGGCCCATGATGTGCCCGTCGGTCGCCATGGAATCGTTCAACTGCGGAAGATAGCGTTCGCGCGTCCATGCGGCAACCGTCTCCCAAACCTCGCGGCCCTCCGCCATGTCGATCGTCACGTCGTACTGGAAGTCCATGCCGTCGGTGACGTGGTTGTCGAGAAAGAAGTCCGGCAGCCACGCCGTGAACAGCTTTAGCCAGGCCTTCATCTCCGGCGCGTCGGCCTTCATGAAATCGCGGTTCAGGTTCAAGCGCTGCGCCGTAACCCGGAATCCCATTTCGTTGGGGCCGTCCTGGTTGATGCGGTTGAATGCGCTGAAACGCTCGTGCCCGTCGACATTGAAGATCGGGATGTTGACGACGATCACCTTGTCGAGCCACGCGGCATACCGCTTGGTGATGGCGATATCGCGAACCAGCATTTCGGACGCTTCCTTGCCGTCAACTTCGCCCGGATGAATGCAGCTCTGAAGAAGAATGATCGGCTTTCCCGTGGCGCGCGCGGCCTCCGGAGTAAACGCGCGGTCTTTCGAAACGATTACCGCAAACAGATCGCGGCCGAGCGGCGTCTTGCCAAAGGTCAACACCTTCACCCAAGGCGATTGCTTTTCCATGCGCTTCGCCAAGGCGAGCGATTCGGCGTAGCGCGCGGTTTCCCGGTAGTCTGTCCGCTCGGCAAGCGTCAGTAGATTTTGGGGAGAGGCGGCGGAGGAGTCGGCTAGCGACTGGGCGGCGGCGGCCTTTGGAGGTTCAAATACCGTCTTGGGCGGAAGAGCCTGCATGTCAATCGCAGCGGGCCGTTGAGCATAGACAGTCGCTGCCAAAAGCAGCGCGGTGAAGCGCATACACCATCATGACATCGGTGCGGGCGTCAGCAGCAGCGTCTATGCGGCTACCAGCGGAGCGTGCCCGGAAAATACGATGCGATCAGTTCCTCGTAGTAGGGCTTCAACTTCGCCGTGTCGGGCTTTGCATGCCCCTTCGAGTAGAGATCGTATGGGTTGAACTTCTTCACCCACTCAAACATCTGGTGATCTTTTTCGTTCATCAGGTGGCCATACGCGTTCTCGCGATGCTGCGCGTAGAAGCTGTGGTACCGGATGATGTATTGCGCTTCTTCTGGGAGATAGTCGCGCGTCACGCCGTACAGATACTCGTCATGGCCCCACGACATGTCAGCCTTGTCGAGTCCCCCATTAGGTTCATAGACGCCGTGAAGCGTCTGGTAGGCGGCTTCCATCCGGTCTGGATTCTCGCGGAAGAATTCGTGAAAAACGATCCTGTCCGACCACGCGCATCCCACCGGAAAAGTATCGCCAACTACTGCCCACTGCGGCTCTCCGTAAAGGCAAAGCACTTTGCCAAGATCGTGAATTAGGCCCGTTAGAATCATCCATTCCGGATGGCCGTCCCGTCGAATCGCCTCCGCCGTCTGAAGATTATGCTCGATCTGCGAGAGATCCGTGTCTGGATCGGAGTCGTCAACTAAAGTATTCAGGTACTCCATCGCCTCCCAGATGCCCATGTTGCGGCGGTCGTGCGCGGCAAACTCGCTCTTCTTGGCGCGCGCGAAATCGCGTGTCTGGTAAGCGTGATTGAGAAAGTAGAATTCGCGAACTCCGGGGGTCGCCGTGGAGTAGTCGCGGAAGTCCTTCTCCTCACGCCCCTCTTGGTATCTTGAGCCGACAAACTCGTCCCATTGTTCCAGCGATTCCAGCGGTCCCATGCACACAGGTTAGCCTGAATCTATTGGTGGCGCGGCACCATTGCGCTTGCGATAAACTTTCGACTGACCAGGAGGCCCGCATGAAGGCCATTCTTTGTTTTGCGCTGTGCTTGAGCCTGTCGATGGCCGCCGAGCGGAGTCTTCCCGTGCTGGCGCAATCGCCCGCGCTAAATGCGAACGAAATCGTTTTCGGCTATGCCGGCGACCTCTGGCGCGTTCCCCGCGCCGGCGGCCAAGCCAGCCGTCTGACCTCCGGTCCGGGCATCGAAAGGCTCCCACGCTTCTCACCCGATGGAACGCAGATCGCGTTCACCGGCGAGTATGACGGCAACACCGACATCTTCGTCATTCCCGCCGCTGGCGGCGTACCCAAGCGCCTGACTTGGCATCCGAGCTTTGACATCGCGCTGGGGTGGAGCCCGGACGGCAAGAAGATTCTTTTTCAATCGCCCCGCACCAGCTTCACGTTTGTCAGCCAACTTTTTACGCTGAATCTCGACGGGGTGATGCCGGAGGAACTGCCGCTTCCGATGGGCAACGAAGGATCCTTCTCGCCCGACGGCACGCGGTTGGCCTACGTCCCGCTGCAAAGGGCTTTCAACGCGTGGAAGAGGTATCGCGGCGGAATGACCACCCCGGTGTGGATCGCGACGCTATCGGATTCGACGATTGAGAAGGTGCCGCGCGACAACTCCAACGACATTTGCCCGATGTGGGTGGGCTCGAAGGTCTACTTCCTTAGCGATCGCAATGGCGCGATGACCCTGTTCTCCTACGACACCGGATCGAAGAAGGTAAAGGAGGAGATCAAGAACACCGGGTTGGACTACAAAGCCGCCTCCGCCGGCCCAGGGGCCATCGTGCTGGAACGCTTCGGCGCGATCGAACTGTTCGACCTGAAGTCCGGCAAGGTGCAGCCAGTGCCGGTGGCGATCGACGCCGATCTTCCGGAAGTTCGCGACACGCGATTGAACGTATCGAAGCGCCTGACCAGCGCGCACATCTCGCCCAACGGCGCGCGCGCACTCTTTGAAGCGAACGGCGAAATCCTCACCGTGCCGGCGGAGAAGGGCGATGTGCGCGTCGTCACGGACACCCCGGGCGTAATGGAGCGCGACCCGGCATGGTCGCCCGACGGCAAGACGATCGCTTACTTTTCCGATGCGTCCGGCGAGTATGCGCTGCACATCCGGGCGCAGAACGGCATGGGCGAAGCGAAGGTGATCGCGCTGCCGGAGCCCAGCTTCTACCGCGCGTTGCGCTGGGCGCCGGATTCTAAGAAGCTGTCGTTCATCGACGCGCGAATGCGCATATGGTTCGTCGATACGGAGTCTGGAAAGGCAACTCAGGTGGACAAGGAAGCGTTCTGGAATCTCTCGAATTCGTTCGCTCCCGTGTGGTCGCCCGACTCGAAATATCTCGCCTACGCCACGCGCCTGGACAACTACCTGACGGCGATTCATCTCTACTCGCTGGCCGATGGAGCGAAGACCCAGGTGACCGACGGAATGAGCGACGCTGTGTCTCCGGTTTTCGACAAAGACGGCAAGCATCTCTACTTCCTTGCGTCGACAGACTCCGGTCCGTCGCGGCAGCCCGACGTCGGCAGTTCCGGCCGCACCAGCACGTCCAGCGTCTACGTTGCCGTGCTGTCGAAAGATTCCCCGTCGCCGTTCGCGCCGGAAAGCGACGAGGAGAAGATCGGGGCAGCGAAGAAGCCCGACGCAAAGCCGGATTCGAAAGACGGCGAACAGCCGCCCGTGGTCCGGATCGATGTCGAGAACATCGGCCAGCGAATCCTGGCCGTGCCCCTGCCGCCGCGCAGATATACGGGCCTGCAGACGGGAAAGCCCGGCGTGGTGTTTGCAATGGTGGCGCAGGAGGCCGCGCCGGGATCTCCCGCCGGCATGACGGCGCGTCGCTTTACGCTTTCCAGCCGCAAGGAAGATGTAGCGGTGGCGAACGTCCGGTTCTTCGAGGTTTCCGCGAATGGCGAGAAGATGCTGTACCGCACCGGCGACAACTGGTTTCTGAAGGCTCTGCCGCCAGCGCCCGCCTCGGGCAGCGCCGCCCCACCGCCTCCGCCGCCGTCCAGCGGCAATACCGGCCAGTTGCAAACGGCCAACATCGAAGTGCGGCAGTCGCCCCGCGACGCCTGGAAGCAGATGTACCAGGAGGCGTGGCGTGTCCAGCGCGACTTCTTCTACGACCCCGGCTATCACGGCCTCGACTTGGACAAAGCCGAGAAGCTGTACGAGTCCTACCTCGCGAAGATTGGCTCGCGCAGCGACCTGAACTATCTGTTCGCCGAGATGATGGGCAACATGGTGGTCGGCCATCTGGGCGTGTTTGGCGGCGAGACTCCCGACGTGAAGCGCGTAGAGTCCGGCCTTCTGGGTTGCGACTTTGAAATCGTCAATGCACGCTACCGTTTCGCGCGCGTGTTCAATGGCGAAAACTGGAATCCGGAATTGAAAGCGCCCCTCACGCAACCCGGCGTCAACGTTGCGTCCGGCGAGTATTTGTTGGAGGTGAACGGGCGCAATGTCACATCCGCCGACAACGTCTACAGCTTTTTTGAAGGCTTGGCGAACAAGCAAGTGAAGCTGCGCATCGGCGGCGATCCATTGGGCGCGGGATCGAGAGAAGTCACCGTAGTTCCCGTCGCGAACGAAGCGCGCTTGCGCAATCTGGCGTGGATCGAAGACAACCGGCGCAAAGTGGAGAAGATGACGGACGGCCGCGTTGCCTACGTCTATCTTCCGAATACTTCCTTTGGCGGGTTGACCAGTTTCAACCGGTACTTCTACGCGCAGGTTGGCAAGGAAGGCGCGGTGATCGACGAGCGTTTTAACGGTGGCGGAATGCTGGCCACCGACATCGTGGAGCAGTTGACGCGCAAGCGCATGTCCAGCGTTGCCACGCGTGACGGCGGCGACGAAGTTCAACCGCAGGGCGCGATCTTCGGCCCGAAGGTGATGATGATCAATGAATTCGCGGGTTCGGGTGGCGATGCGATGCCGTGGTATTTCCGCCGCGCCGGCGCGGGAAAACTGATCGGCAAGCGGACGTGGGGCGGACTTGTGGGCCGCGCGGGCGCGCCGCAACTGATGGATGGCGGGGTCGTCACCGCACCCAGTTCCGCCGTGTGGGACACGACGGAAAGCCAGTGGATTGCGGAGAATGTCGGTGTCGCGCCGGATATTGAAGTAGAACTGGACCCTGCGCTCTGGCGGCAGGGCCGCGACCCTCAACTCGAAAAATCGGTGGAAACGGTTTTGAAGGAGTTGGAGAAGGCCCCGCCACAGAAGTTGAAACGGCCCCAGTTTCCGAAGTACAAAACTTTACCAGGAGAAACACAAGAGTGAATCGTAGAACAGCCCTTGCTGCCATGGCCGCAGCCTCGCTTCCGTCCGCCGCAGCCGACAAATGGCCCACCGTGTTGCACGTGGACCTGATGGTGGACCCGGCGCACGAAGCCGCATTGAAAGAGACTTTCGGAAAAGTCTTTCGCCCAACGATCCGGAAGCAGCCCGGCTTCGTCGATGTGCGGCTGCAAAAGTTCCGCCTGGCGCGTGCGGGCGGCGCTCCTGCCGCCGGGACATGGAAGCTTCTGATTTCGTTCCAGACGGAGGAGGAGCGCGAGACGTGGGTGGCCACTGCCGACCATCAACGCGTCTGGCCGCAGATGGAAAAGCATCTGAAGCTGGTGAACGCCTACGTCTTTGACGAAGTGGCCTAGTAGGCCCAGCGCCAAAGATTGGCTCCGACGGTAAAGCCGGCGCCGACCGCGGCGAACAAAACCAAGTCTCCGCGTTTTAAACGTCCGGCGTCCATCGCGTCGCCGGTCGCCAGCGGAATCGTAGCGGCAGTGGTGTTGCCGAACCGGTCGATGTTAACGACCACGCGGTCCTCGCCCAGGCCCAACCGCTCGGCAGTCGCCTCAATAATGCGGCGGTTGGCCTGATGCGGAATCAGCAGCTTGACGTCCGCCGGAGTCAGGCCGTGCTGATGCAGCAGGCCCAGGCAGGTTTCCTCCATCTTGCGGACCGCGTACTTAAACACCGCCTGGCCATCCTGCTTCACATAGTGCATGCGCTGGGACACGGTCTCCGCGCTGGCCGGCATGCGGCTGCCGCCCGCGGGCATCTTCAGGGAGTCTCCACCGGACCCGTCAATCTCGTTGCGATGGCCAATGAATCCCACTTCGTCGTCGTCACCGGTCTCGACGATCATCGCGCCCGCGCCGTCGCCAAACAAAATGCATGTCGCGCGGTCCGTGTAGTCGATGATCCGCGACATCGTATCGGATCCGATCACCAGCACCTTCCCATGCGTTCCCGCCGCCACCAGCGATGCGGCCGTCGTCAGGCCGAACACGAATCCCGAGCATGCGGCGATCAGATCGAAACCCCATGCGCGGCTGGCGCCGAGACGATGCTGCACCAGGCAGGCCGTCGACGGAAACAACATGTCGGGCGTGACCGTGCAGACGATGATGGCGTCGAGATCCGAAGCCGGAATTCCGCGCCGTTCCAGCGCAATCCGGCCCGCCTCGAAAGCCATGTCGGATGTGGCGATTCCCGGCGGGGCGATATGGCGCTCACGAATGCCGGTGCGGGAGACGATCCACTCGTCGTTGGTATCGACCATTCCGGCAAGGTCTTGATTGGTCAACACGGACGGCGGCACCCAGCAGCCCAGGGCGCTGATTTTCGGTCTTGGCAAACAGATTCCCCTTAGTGTGTCGGGCAGGTTTCAGCCCAAAGCTGTTATGTTACCTATCAGGCGGATGCAAGTCGAGCGCGGCGCGTTCAAGCGCGGAATCCAGGCGTCGAATGTGGAATCGGCCCTTCTGTTTGAGACGGTGGACGAGATCTACGCCCGGGTGATCCGCCAAGTCAGGCCCGGCTGGGAAATGCCCCGCCTCGAAGTCGCTTTCGCACCGTTTGCGAGCGCAAGATCGACTATCCGTTTCGCGGATGGTGTGCTTACGGTTCGAATGGCAGACATGTTTCAATCCGCGCCCGCGCCAATTGTCGAGTCGCTGGCGTTCATCCTGGTTTCGAAGGTTTTTCGACGGCGTGTTGGCGCCGTTCACCGCCAGCGCTACCGCATCTGGCTGAACCGCGGCGATGTGCTGGACCGGCTGGCGCTGTTGCAGCGGGCGCGCAGCGTGAAGCGTGCCGCTCCGCCCAACGGTGCGTTCTACTCACTCGACGCGATCTTCGATTCGGTGAACGAGAGATTCTTCGATGGCGCGGTTGAAAAGCCGGCGCTGGGCTGGAGCCTGCGGCGCTCCTATTCCCGGCTGGGCCACTATGACCCCCTCCATCACGCCATCGTTATCAGCGGCATCCTGGACGCGGCGAGCGTGGACCGTCTTATCGTCGACTACGTAATGTTTCACGAGATGCTGCATATCGTCCACCCCGTTGAGATGCGGGGAAGCCGCCGCGTCGTCCATACGAAGAGCTTCCGGGAAGCCGAGAAGCGATTCCCTCACTTCGCCGAGGCGAGGAAAGCGCTGAAGGGGCTGCTGTGCGCGCCGTCCTGATCTTCGTCGCTTGTGGCGCCGCCTGGGCGCAGTCGCCACCGGACCTGGAGCTGTTTCAGAAGACGCTTACCGGGTACGTCACGCCGGATGGCCGCGTGTACTACCAGAAGTTGCACGACAACCTCGGGGATCTTGACCGCTACGTTGCCCAGCTGGCCAAGGTGAGCCCACAATCGCATCCAGCGCTGTTCCCGTCGCGTGAGGCTCGCTTGGCGTACTGGATGAACGCCTACAACGCCATTGTGCTGTGGGCGTTCGCGAAAGACTACCCGTCAGGCGCCAACCGCCTTCGGAACAAGGCAGGCCAGGCGCAGTTCTTTTTCCTCCGCAAGTTTCCTATCGGAGGACGGCAAAGATCGCTGGACGATATCGAGGAGAATTCGATTCGCAAAGAATTCGGCGACCCGCGAATTCACTTCGGGCTGGTGTGCGCGTCGGTGAGCTGCCCTTGGCTTTCGAAAACGGCTTTTACCGCTGGGAATCTGGACAGCGAACTCAACCGGTTGACGCGTCAGTTTCTATCGCAGCCCCGCAATCTT
>JBGTFZ010000015.1:0-82540 GCA_041746955.1 Bryobacteraceae bacterium | reverse complement strand
GCGGACCTGCTTCAATCGATGGCTGCGGAGACCGGAACCGTTCGGGTAGGCTTACAGCAGCACATTGCCGAAGTGGCGGCGCAAAGGGAAGCGGAATGGAAAATCATGGAGTCGGAAGCGCAGCGGTGCCGGACGCAGATGACGGCTCCCCCGGCGCGCAAGCCATGACGCCCGAGACGCCACGGTTTGCCTTCAAGTGCTCCATCTGCGCGGAGCCATCCGAGCGCATCTGCGTGCGGTGCACCAAGGACGCCTGCGGAAATCACATCTGCGTCCGCTGCGAAAGCTGCAGCGACTGCTGCACGTGCCGTCCCGAACCGCCCACCGCCTAGCCCAGCTTGTACGGCGCGCGGTACTTGTAGTGCAGCAGTTCGTTGGCCTGCGCGTTGTTCGTGAACTTCTCGGCCTTGCCGTCCCACATCAGGTAGCTCTTGGCGCCGTGGGCGATGTTGCCGATCAAAGTGGCCGAGGTCGACAGGTGTCCGGTGAGAATGTCGCAGTTGCACTTCTGCCGGCTGCGGACACAGTCGAGGAAATTTTTCGCGTGCGGGGCATTGGAGACGCGGCCTTCAACACTGCGCGCCTGCATCGCGGGACGCTTGGAGGCGGGGTAGCCGCGCTCCGTCTCCCGGTCGAGCGGCGTACGCGCGGGCAAAGCCATGCTGGTGGTCCGCTCCGGAACGACCTCCCATCCCGTGCTCCCGACATACAGCGTTCCCTTGGTCCCCCTCAGCACCATCTCCGCCCCGTTCCGGTTGCCGGGCGCGGCGTTAGCGTTGATCTGCGTAAAGATGACCATCACGCCGCCGAAATCCCACAGCACTTCGAGAGTGTCGGGGATTTCCCGCGCATCGTCGATGGCGTACTTGCCGCCCATGGCGGTGACGGCGAGCGGAGATTCCTTGTCCAGGAACCATCGCATGGAGTCCATGTAGTGGACCCCCATATTCGTCAGCTGCCCGCCTGAAAAATCGCGGAACCAGCGGAAGGTATAGTATCCGCGCGCCGGATTATACGGCCCCTTGGGCGCGGGACCCAGCCACGCATCCCAATCGAACTCCGCCGGGTTGGCCTGATCGGCGGGTTTCCCCAACCCCGTGGGCCATTCGTTCGACGTGTGCCACGCCTGTGCCACACTGACATGCCCCAGCTCACCGGAGCGGACGAGCTCCGCCGCCTCCTGCAGGTACTTTGCCGAACGCCGCTGCAATCCCGCCTGCGTTACGCGTTTGGTTTCGGCGGCCACTTCCACCATCCTGCGCCCCTCAACCACGGTCAGCGAAACCGGCTTCTCGACGTAGACATCCTTGCCGGCGCGGCAGGCGTCGATGAACTGTAGGGCGTGCCAGTGATCGGGAGTGGCAATCGAAACCGCATCGACGTTCTTGTCTTCGAGGAGCTTCCGGTAGTCTTTGAACTTCGCGGGCGTCGCGCGGGACTTGCGGACCGCAAAATCCATATAGCTGTCCTTCAAGTCGCAAACGGCCACCGTTTCCTGGCCTGAGAATTCAAGGAAAGCGTCGTGAACTTGGTCGCCGCGGTTGCCCAGCCCGATATAGCCCATGCGGACCCGGTCGTTTGCACCCAGAATTTTCCGGTACGACAAAGCGGTCAACGCCGCCGCGCGAGACAGGTCTCGACGAGTGATTTTTGGTGTCACGGGCATGAAACGAATTCAATATATCCTGAAGCGCATGAGAAGCGTTCTGGCATGCTGGGCACTGATGGGAATCGCAATCGCCGCCACCGGACCGGTCGTGCACGGGCATCGCGGAGCCCGCGCTGTCATGCCGGAGAATTCGCTTCCCGCTTTCCACTACGCGATCGAGCAGGGCGTAGACGTGCTGGAGATGGATCTGGCGGTGACGAAGGACGACATCCTGGTGGTGTCGCACGATCCGGAAATGAATCCGAAGTTCTGCGCGGGCCCCGCCGGCAGCCCGAAGGCGATCCGCGAGATGACGCTGGACCAGCTTCGAAAGTGGGATTGCGGTGCAAAGGCGAATCCGGAGTTTCCCAAGCAGAAAGCGATTCCCGGCACGCGGATTCCCACCCTTGATGAAGTATTCCAGGCTACGAAAGCGTCGCGCGTCGAGTACAACATCGAAACCAAAATCTCGCCCGACAAGCCGCAGTTCACGCCTAACCCCGGAGCGTTCGCCGATCTCGTCGTGAAGATGATTCGCCAGCATGGGCTGGAGTCCAGAGTGATCGTCCAAAGCTTCGATCCCCGTACGCTGGTGGCGATGTCGACGAAGGCTCCCGAAATCCGGCGGTCGATGCTTACGCCCACCGGAGCCATGGACGCCATGAAGAACTGGGTGGAGCTCTGCTCCGCCGCGGGAAAGGCCACGATTATTTCGCCGCACTACCTTACCGTCACCAAAGGCCGGGTGGAGGAGGCCCACAAGGCGGGTCTCCAAGTGGTTCCATGGACGGCGAACGAACCTGGCCAGTGGCAGCGGATGGTGGACGCCGGGGCCGACGCGATCATCACGGACGACCCGGCAGCGCTTATTTCGTGGCTTCAGATGAAGGGATTGCGGTAGGTTTTACCGGCAGCCGGTAGATCCTACCTCGCGTAACGAGTATTAACTCTCTTATTTTCAATAGCTTAGTTTTGGCCTTCGGAGTGTTTATTGTTTTGGCGGGAGTGGTGAGCAAATGTCCCACGAATACGAAAACAACAATCTCGAACAATCCCATTCCGGCGCTTCAACCAGGAATCTTTGGGCTCCTGCGCTCGGCGCCGGCCTTTTGGCGGTCTCTTGTTTTTCCGCCTATCAATTTGCGGAGACGCAAGATCTGCGTCAGGAAATGGCGGCCAACCAGTCGGAAATCCAGTCTTTACAGAAGACGCTTTCGGGTACCGATGGTGAGATTCTCGGCAAGATTGCCGAGCTTCGTCAGCGGGTTCAGACCACCACGGAAGAGGGCTCTTCCGCTCTGACCAAGGCGCAACTGGCGGCGAGCCGTCAGAACAAAGCGCTGGCGGAGAGGCTGGAGAAACAGCAGCAGTCTGAGCTTAGCGCCAGGACCGAGTTCGAGAGCGAACTCAGCCGGATGAAGGACGATGCGTCCGCGTCGCTGACTGGCGTGAAGGACGAAGTAGAGTTAGTCCGGACCAACGTGGCGTCGGCAAGGACCGAAGTCGAAAAGACGCTTGCTGATCTCGGCCGTGTGCGCGGCGACATGGGTCTGATGAGCGGACTGGTGGCAACCAACTCCAAGGAGATCGCGGCCCTCCGCGAGCTGGGGGACCGGGCCATCTTCGAATTCACCTTGAACAAAGGTGCGCAAATGCAGCGTGTAGGCGATGTGCGCGTGAAGCTAAAGAAGGCTGATGCGAAGCGCAACCGCTACACCATGGAAATTCTGGCCGATGACAAACTGGTGGAGAAGAAAGACAAGAACACCAATGAGCCGGTTCAGTTCTACGTAACCTCAAAAGCTCGCGTGCCCTACGAGATCGTTGTCAACGATGTCAGCAAGAACAGGGTTCGCGGATACTTGGCAGCGCCCAAAGTATCTTCGGCGAGCAATTAACGGAATGTACGGCCAAGATCTTCAGCTAGTAGAGCGGCCCGGCGGGCGACTTCGACAGCAGTGGTCAGATCGCCGCCCTCTCGAAGATCTTGGGATTGGCGGAGGAACGTTCGAATACGATCCACTGTCTGTTCTTGATTTGAGTCCAAGTTTTTTCCGGCGGCCTGAGTAAGCATGTCCTGGGCCCTCGACACGTGGGCTACATAGTCCCTCTCGTAGCTCGCGCGAATTTCCGGGCTTAGGATTTCACCGAGTCTGGGCACGGTTGCAGGAGCCGGAACCGGCTGCGCTTGAGGCGCAGCCGGTTTTTTTTGCGCCGACGCGCCGTTTTCGCTTCCCCGCCGGGCGCTGGGGCGCGGCGTGGTCACCTGGGGAGCTTCCGGCAGTTGAATCTCCGACGGACTCTCCGCTGGAACCGGCACGGTGGGCGCATCGATTACCGGATCTTGCGGCGGCGCGGAAGCGGTAATGGGCGGCATCGGTCGCGGCGTGGTGGTGGCTGGAACCGGATCAACGCTCTTCTTCTGGAACTTGCCCATCCAGCAACCCTGGAGAACGCCAAACGTCAGGACTATAAAAATTCGGGCCCTCAAGCAAGCACTCCTGGCAGATCGATCAAAAACCGCGTACCCTCGCCCGGCTCACTCGACACATCAATCGATCCGCCGTGCAATTGAACCGCGCGGAACACCTGCGCCAGACCGATTCCCGTTCCGGTGGGCTTCGTCGTGAAATAGAGCTTGAAGATTCTATCGCGATTCTCCGGCGAAATACCAGTACCGGTGTCGGCCATCTCAATGCGGCAATTTCCTTCGCTAGTCTTCTCGATCGTGGCGATCAGCGTGCCGCCGGACGGCATCGCGTCCAATGCATTCTGCGCGAGATTCAGAATCGCCTGCCGCAGCAGCGGTTCGTCGGCGCGCACGAACACCGGCGCGCTGTTCAATTCCAGGCAGACGCCCAAGCCCTTTGCCTCCGGCTCCACCAGCGTAAAAACATCTTGAACTAGCAACGTGAGATTTACCCGGTCCAGTTCCAGTTCAACGGGCTTCGTAAAGTCCAGGAACGTGCGGACGACGCGATCCAGCCGCGTCACTTCCTGCGTCAACACGGATAGATCGGCCTGCGCTCCCGGAACCTCGTCGCCAACGCGGTCGCGCAGCAGATCCAGACGAAGGGCGATCGAGTTCAAGGGATTCTTGATCTCGTGCGCAACTCCGCTGGTAATCGCTCCAATCGCCGCCAGCCTCCGGGATTCGGCATCGCGTTGCGAGCCGCGAAGATAGGAACCCAGAAGCGTCAGCTTCGACTCGACGATCGCTACTTCGTCCCGCGTGGCCTCGACGGCAATTGCGCCACCCGCAATGCGGTCGATGGATTCGCTGATCCTTTTCAATGGACGCAGCGCGACGCCGGCGGTTGCAAAAGATAACAGGACCGAAAGAGCGACGGCCCCGATGGACGCCAACCCGGTGTTCGTCAACTGCTGCAGGAACTCCGCCCGCCAAAGCGCGGGCGACGACAGCACCTGAATCGTAAATACGGGCTCGTCGGTGCCGATGGGCAGACGGGCCTCATAATCCGACTTCGAAGACAGCAGAAGCTTCATGCGCGACAGCGTTCCGGCGTCTTCAATTTCCTCAAGATTCGGCAGTATTGCGGCAGGCTTAAGACGGCGCGTCTGATCGGAGGAGGCAACGACGATATCGTTGGCATCCACCACGGAAATCTCAACAATGGATTTTGAGACGGCCACGGTTAGCTCAAGCGACTTCGAAATTTCCTCGTCCTGCGCCACTATTTTTTGCCACACCGCGTGAGTCTCCTCGACAGTGCGAGGCGCGGGCTCCCACACGGCGGTTAACCCTTCGATCCGGCGGACCAGAAGCGTGCGCGAAACGTTTCCAGCGGCATTGCTGCGCTCCAGCGCCAGTTCCAGCCATTCGTCGAGAACGGAATCCAGGTGCAGCGCGAACAAGCCCAGGACGATGGCCGCGACGGTGGGGATCAGGATCACCAGAAGGCGCAGCCGCAAATTCATGGTGTTTCGGAGCCGTATGCCTTCAGCTTGTTGAACAGCGTCTTTGTGCTGATGCCAAGCAGTTCCGCCGCGCGCGTGCGGTTGTCGCCAGTATGCTTCAGCGTCAGTTCGATCAGGCGGCGCTCCGCATCGTCAACCGTAAGGCCCGGATGCAGGTGGACGCCGGAGCCGTCGGAGAAGACCTCCGGCGCGCCCATGAATCCCGGCGGCAGGTGCGCCACGCCGATATTTCCTGCGCCCGCGAGAATCGCGGCGCGCTCCACCACATTGCGCAATTCGCGCGCGTTGCCGGGCCAGCCATGGCGGCGGAACAGCGAGGAGACTTCCGGCGACAATCCCGTCACACGCGTTCCGTGCTTTCGATTCAATCCGCCGATCAGGGCAGCCGCGATCAGCAATACGTCGTCCATGCGATCCCGCAGTGGCGGAAGCACGATCTCGAAAACGTTCAGCCGGAAGTACAGATCCTCCCGGAATTCGTTCTTCCCGATCGACTGGCGGAGATTGCGGTTGGTGGACGCCAGCACCCGGACGTCGCAATCCATCTCCCGGGCGGCGCCCAACCGGCGCACCTTTCCGTCTTCCAAAACCCGCAGCAGCTTGGACTGCGTAGCCAGCGGCATATCGCCGATCTCGTCCAGCAGCAGCGTTCCGCCACGCGCCAACTCGAACGCGCCCGCACGCCGCTCTACCGCGCCTGTAAAGGCGCCTTTCTCGTTGCCGAATAGTTCCGCCTCGATCAGGTTTTCCGGTAGCGCCGCGCAGTTGATCGCCAGAAACGCGGCGTTGCGACGGGGGCTAAGGTCGTGGATTGCGCGCGCGGCCAGTTCCTTGCCGGTTCCGGTTTCTCCGGTAATCAGTACGGTGGCCCTGGTCGGCGCAACCTGCTGGATGACCGCGAAAACTTCGCGCATCGGAACGGACTCCCCAATCAGGTCGCCTAGTTCCCCGCGCGTGGAGAGCTGCCGCACCAGGGTGTCGGTCCGCTGCACCAGCCGCCGGTGCTGGATCGCGCGGTCGAGAACCATCTTCAGCGCCTTTGACGCCACCGGCTTTTCGAGAAACCAGAACGCGCCGAGATCGTAAACCGTTTCGACGGCCGTCTCCACGTTCCCGAATCCCGTAAGCACGATAGCGGGCGGCGAGTTTTCCACCTTCAACTGCTGCGTCAGGAACTCTCGCCCGTCCATGCCGGGCATGTTCAGATCGGTCACGATGGCGTCGGCCTCAAAGCTGCCCAGCTTCTCGATCGCATCATGGCCGTTCTCGGCGGTTACCGTCTCAAATCCCCATCGCCGGATCATCTCCGACAGGGCTTCGCGCTGATTCGGTTCGTCGTCGACAACCAGGATTTTCGCCAGTGGGTCTGCCATCGTCACTTGGATGGAACCACTAAGACATCGGTACCATCCGGCACCTATTGTCGCACTGGTACCCGTTGCCGCGGCCTGTTACTTCGCGATCTTCCTCGCAAACGCGAGACTTGGCTGGATCTGGTCCCATGCGTCGGGGCAGAAGCTGAGGTCGATAGTCCACCAGTCGGCGCTGCGCGTCGCGTTCAGCTTGAGCGCAAGCCGTTCGAAATCGATGACTCCGCTGCCTAGTGGCAAGTGCGTGGACGTCTCGTCGTTGTAAAGCGAGCCATCGGTATCGACCAAGTGAACCGCACCGATACGGCCCGCGCAAAGGTCCAGCATGCCCTCCACGCCTCCGCGCAGGATCTCCGGCTCGCCATGCTGCCGCGCGCCCACAGCGGCGCACGTGTACGCATGGGCCGTGTCGAATAGCACGTAGAAGTTGGAGTGTCGTACTTCTTCATGAAGCTCCACAATTTCACTGGGCTTGTTGAAGACGAAGCCCGGTTCAAACTCCCACACCACGCGGACCCCGGCCTTCGACGCCAGTTCCGCAGTTTCATGCCACGTCTCGCCCAGCCTGCGGAACGCACCGGCGTAGTCCTCATCGGGAAGCGAACCCGGCGCGGCCACAGTGTCCAGCCGGATCACCGGGCTGCCCAAGTCCACTGCGAACTCCAAATTCTGTCGGATGAGCTCCAGGTAGCGGGTGCGGTTTCCATCGGCAGTGGGGTTGGCGGCGGTCAGGTCGGCGGAATAACCGGAGGTGGCCAGACCCAGATCGTCCAGGCGTTTTCGCAGTTCCTTTCGGCGTTCGGTGGTCCCGTACACGTCCAGACTGGCGTGTGGGGGAAAGCCGCACAACTCCAGACCGTCGTACCCTGCTTCGGCGGCCCTGCGGGCGATCGCATCCAGGGGAACGGGATGATCGGCGTGTGGGCCGAAGGAGAACGCCCAGGATCCAAGCGAGATCTTCTTCACCAGACACTCCCCTTATAGCACCCGGCGCGTTGGCGGTGCGGCGATGGCTGCCCGGGCTAGAATCGTGGAGATGTCTTCTCCTCCTTTTCGTTTAGACGCCCGCGTGGCCCTGGTTACCGGCGGTGCCAGTGGTATTGGTGAGCGAACCTGCCGGGTGCTGTCGGCGGCGGGCGCGAAGCTGCTTGTCCTGGATATGGATCTCGACCGGGCGAAGGCGCTGGCGGCGGAGCTTCCCGGCAGCCGGGCGATCCATTGCGACATTACCGACGAGGCGCAGGTAAGCGCGGCATTCGCCGGCGTGGAGAAGCTGGATATTTTGGTCAATAACGCGGGAATCGGCCTCGTCGGCGATGTGGTCGAGACGGAGCTCGCCGATTTCCAACGGCTATTCCGGGTGAACGTCGAAGGCGCTTTCCTGGTCACGAAGCACGCCGTGCCGCTGCTGAAGGCCTCCCATGGGTCGATGGTGAATATTGGGTCTGTCGCCGGACTGATCGGTGTGAAGAAGCGGTTCGCCTACTGCGCGACCAAGGGCGCAATTATCGCGATGACCCGCCAGTTGGCGGTAGACTACCCCACCGAGTTTCGCGTCAATTGTATTTGTCCTGGAACGGTCGATACGCCTTTTGTGGAGGGTTATCTGGAGAAGCACCACAAGCATGAGAAAGCGGCCGTGCGCGCGCAGCTGAATCAGCGGCAGCCGATTGGCCGCCTGGGCCGGCCAGAGGAAATCGCTCACTTGGTGCTGTATCTGGTCAGCGACGAAGCCGCCTTTGTCAACGGGTCGGCAGTGACGATTGACGGGGGATGGACTGCCGCCTAGCAAGGGTTAATTGAAATTAACTCTTGACCAATTCAATGGATTTGATAGAAAATGAAGGACATTGGCGATGAACGCGCATAAGCTCATTCTGGCAGTGGTGTGCGCGGGCGCGTCGATCCTGATGGCGGACCCGGCCAGGAAACCGGCTCCGAAGACAACGGCGTCAAAATCCGCTGTAAAGTCAAAGACTTCGACCACAAAAACTTCCTCGAAAAAGGCCGTTGTTTCTTCGAAAACCGCCAAGCCCGTGCGGAAGGCATCCACCGAGAAGCGGAAGGCTCCGGTACGTCGGCGGACCTACCGGCAAACCTGGACCGAGCCCACTTTCGCCGACTCGACGATCGGGGACAGGGTCGAAGGCGAAGATCTGGTCGTCCGGCGTGCGGCGGTGGAGGCTTTGGGCCCCTACAACGGATCAGTTATCGTCAGCGACGCGGCCACAGGCCGTATCCTGTCCATCGTCAACCAGAAGTTGGCCATGTCCAGCGGCTTTACGCCATGCTCCACGATCAAACTTGTGACGTCGGTAGCCGGACTGGTCGAAGGCGTCATTACGCCGGAAACATCGCTGAAGATCAGCAGGCGGGAGCGCATGACGCTGACGACGGCGCTTGCGCGATCGAACAATCCATACTTCCAGATCGTCGGCCGGGAGTTGGGGTTCGAAAAGGTCGTCTACTACGCGCGAATGATGGGCGTCGGCGAGAAGGCCGGCCTCAACATTCAAGATGAACAGGCGGGTACGCTTCCCGAGGCCGATCCGAAGAGTATGGGCGGCATTGGCTTCATGTGCTCCCACGGAATCGGCGTCGATCTTACGCCGCTTCAGCTGTCCGCGATGCTGGGAATGATCGCCAACAACGGAACGCTGAACTGGCTTCAGTACCCCCGGACACCGGCGGAACTGGAAACATTCACTCCGCAAGTGAAGCGCCAGATGGAACTGGGCGCCATCGTCGATCAGATGCGTCCCGGCATGGAAGGCGCCGTGGAATGGGGCAGCGGCCAGCGGGCGCGCCGCACGTCGGAATCCGATGAGCCGATCTTCGGTAAGACCGGTACCTGCACGCATCGTGACCAGCGAACGCACCTGGGCTGGTTCGGTTCGTTCAATCAGGTTGGCGATCGAAAACTGGTGGTGGTGGTGCTGCTAACGGGCGGACGCCCGGTAAGCGGCCCAGTGGCATCCGGAGTGGCAGGCGGCGTCTACCGCATCCTGAACGGGCAGAACTTCTACGCTTCCGCCGTTCCGGAACTTGCCCAGTTGCTGGGCTCTTCGCTGGCGTCCTGCTGCACGCAGTAAGCCATTTCGAAGATCGTATTCTTTAGCACTTCCAATCCCTGGCCTGTCACGGCGGATATCTTCAGCACGGGAAGCCCGCGCGCAGCGGCAGCCTTTTCAACAGCCGCAACTTTCTCCGGCTCCTGTGCCGCATCCATCTTATTCGCGGCGACAATCATCGGCTTTGAAGCCAGGTCCGGGCTGAACTTCGCCAGTTCACGTAGAACAATCTCGAAATCCTCTACCGGGTCCCTGCCGCTGGCTTCGGAAACATCGACGAGGTGGACTAGCAACCGGGTACGCTCCACGTGGCGCAGGAATTGTATGCCCAGCCCGTGCCCGTCGGACGCGCCTTCAATCAGCCCAGGGATGTCCGCCAGCACCAGTGTCCGCGGGTCGGCGGGATCTTCGTACGACATCACGCCGAGATTCGGCGTCAATGTGGTGAACGGGTAGTCGGCGATCTTCGGCTTCGCGGCGGACAGGCGCGAGATCAGCGTCGATTTGCCGGCGTTGGGGAAGCCCACCAGCCCGACGTCTGCCAACAGCTTCAACTCCAGCCGCAATTGGCGGAAGTCGCCCGTGCGGCCCGGCTCATGCTCCGTCGGCGCCTGATGTGTGGCGGTGGCGAAGCGCGCATTGCCGCGCCCGCCGCGTCCACCATGGGCGATGACGATCGTCTCGTCCACCGAAACGAAGTCGTGGATCAGATCGCCCGTTTCGAGGTCGTAGACCGACGTGCCGACAGGCACCGGCAGCGTGATGGAGCCTCCATCTCCCCCCGTTCGATTCGATCCTTCGCCGTGGCGTCCGCGCTCCGCCTTGTGCTCCGGATTGAAGCGAAAATGCAGCAGCGTGTTGTGGTGCGGGCTGGCCTTCATCCGAACATCGCCGCCGTGTCCGCCGTCGCCGCCGCTGGGTCCGCCGCGCGGGACAAACTTCTCCCGGCGGAAAGCCATACAGCCGTTCCCGCCGTCGCCGGCCTTTACGGTAATTCGGACTTCGTCAATAAACATAGGGAAATACGAAAGGGCTGCCCGGCGCTAAGCCAGACAGCCCCTGGAAACTCGATTGGACTGAAATGCTGGGTCAGGCTTCGAGAGCGCTGACGGTTACCCACTTGCCCATGCGGCCCCGGTCACGGAAATCCACCTTGCCAGCCACGCGGGCAAACAGCGTATCGTCCTTGCCAATGCCGACATTCAAGCCCGGCTTGAACTTGGTTCCGCGCTGGCGGACGATGATCGATCCGCCGGTGACGGTCTCGCCGGCGAATACCTTCACGCCCAGCCGTTGTGAATTTGAATCGCGGCCGTTTCTGGAACTGCCTACGCCTTTTTTACTTGCCATCTGTTTCCTGCCTGACTACGCCAGAATCTCGTTGATCTTCACGGCGGTGTATGACTGCCGGTGTCCGATCGTGCGCTTGTACTGCTTCTTGCGCTTGAACTTGAACACGATTATCTTCGGTCCGCGTCCCTGTGACTCGATGACGCCGGTCACCTTCGCGCCGGAGATGGCGTCGCCGGTGGCGAAACCAGAGTCAGAGGAAACGGCAAGCACGCGGCTCAACTCGACGGAGTCGCCCGGGTCGCCCGGCAATTTCTCGATTTTTACGATCTCACCCGGGGCAACGCGATACTGCTTTCCGCCACTTTCCACGACTGCGTACATAATGTCCTCTTCGATGAATGGGCGCGCGCCACGAAGGCAAACGCGAGAAGCTTTAGTTTACTACACCCGCGTGAATGCGGGCAACGGGCTCCGGTTCTACTTGGCCTTCTTCGCCCACTGTAGATTGAGCCCCATAAATAGCTGCAGCGAGGGGAGCCCGACGCCCTTGTGATAGACGGTGAACTGGGGTTCGATAAAGGCGTTGGCGACAGCGTCCCCGACCTTGAACGCCTTGCCGAATCCGAGTCCGAACGGGATCAGGTAGCGATTGTTCTCAAAATCGAATAAGCATGTCGCAGTGGACCGAACGTAATATCCGCCTCCCACGGCAAACGTCCCAATCGGTTGGAACGTGGCGATGTGCGCCGAGGGACGATCCACATCCCCGGCAAACGAATGCTGCCAGGTAGCCAACACACCGAGCAGGCTGCCTCCCGGAATCGGATGAATGGCCACCGCCGCCGCTCCCGCCTGCCACTTGCCGGCGCCTAGTGCAGAGTTTGTCGCGCTGGGCACGACCAGCAACGGACCGACGGCGACATCTGTTTTGGACCCGGCACCGGTCACCTTAATCGCATCGAAAATACTAAAGTCGCCCAGTCCGGAGCGGTACTGTCCATTTCCCAGCGGCACCGTCGAGATGGGAAGGGTCGCGCGGATAATCTGCCGTCCCGAAACGATCACCGGGCGCAGGTTCATCGTGTTCGCGTTTGCATCGGGAATTCCATACAAGCTCGGGTTGTAGAAGTTCTGAAAGTTCAGTGCGTTCATGTCGGCCAGCGGGTTGTTGGCCTTGGAAAGCTGTTCCGCCGACAAGCCGCCTCCCGGTGTTGGAGGCTTCGGCGGGGCCTGCGCGAAAAGCGCACCGCAAGCGAGGAGAAACGTCAGGAAGGTCGATTTCATTTTTTCGAGCGAGGAGTAAGTTGCGGGTCAAAAACCGCGACTATTTATTCAGATACTAGCAAAGGCGGGGAGTGGCACTTTGTTTCGTGGAGGCCAGCCTCCTCAAACACCTATCGGCGCTAGAATAACACCCATGACCAAACCCATTCTGATTGTTACACTTGCCGCTGCCACCGCAGCCGGCGTCGCATGGAGATGGGCCACACCTGTCGAGGCGGCAGACCCGATTCTGGATGGCTTCGCGAAGGTCGCCATCGCGTCGGTCTCCGACGCTGTCGATCAAGTAACCGGCCAGCGCGGTTTCCTCGCGCACGACATGCGCCCCCGCACCGTCGGCGGCCCCACTCCGCCGCGCTTCGTTGGACGCGCCCGGACGGCACTGTTGCGCCAAGCGGCGCCGGGCCAGGCGACGCCGGAACTGACGGCGAAGCACTCAGTGGAGATGATCGACACGGCGCAGCCGGGCGAAGTGGGCGTCATCGTACTTGAAGGAACGTTGGATGTCGCCGGCATGGGCGGCCTGATGGCGACGGCGGCGGTGGCGCGCGGCATGGCGGGCATGGTGATCGACGGCGCGGTCCGCGATGTGGTGGAAGTGAGGGGTCTCGGCCTGCCGGTGTTCTCGCGCAGCGTCGCGCCCTCCAGTTCCGTCGGCCGGTGGGCCAGCGTTGGACTGCAACAGCCGGTGGAATGCGCGGGAGTGACGGTAAGGCCGGGCGACATCATGGTGGCGGGCGAGGACGGCGTCGTAAGGGTTCCCGCCGATAAAGCCAAGGAAGTACTGGCGAAAGCCCGCGAGATTGACGAGCGTGAATCGAAGATGGTGCCCTTCATCAAGGAGCAGAAGTCGCTCAGCAAGGTAGTCCAGATCTTCAAACGGATATAAACTTCCGCGCTGGATAGCCGATAAAGAAAGTGTATGTTCGAGCGTCGAGTCGAGTCCCGCCTCCTGTGCGCGGATCTGGTCGAAATTGAGTGGACGGAGCCCGGGCCCGGTGGCATCGAGAGGACCGTGCGGCAGGAAGCCAACCTGGAAGATATTTCCCTCAGCGGGGCCTGTATTCAGGTGGAGAAAGAAGTTCCGCTCAACGTAATCACGCGGATACGCCACTCCCAAGGCGAGCTGACCGGCATCGTCCAATACTGCGCCTACCGGGACATTGGATACTTTCTCGGAATCCGGTTCGATCCCGGTTCGAAGTGGTCGCCCCGGGCCTTCCGCCCGCTGCATCTGCTGGACCCCCGGCGGCTTCTGAAGCGGACGCTTGAGCGGATCGACCGCAACAACGCAGCCTAGGCCTACTGCTGGACAGCGAGCCCGTGCAGCTTGTCCGCCATCGTGCGGATCCTCGCAGTCCAGTGCAGCATGTTCAGCCAGTGCGGCGGAATCGCTGGCTCTCCGTAAAAAGCTCCTGCCAACTGCCCGCAGATGGCTGCCGTGGTGTCGCTATCGTTGCCCAAATTCGCCGCGCGCCGAACGCAGTCGGCGAAATCTTCCCCGTGGAAGAACGCCCACAACGCTGCCTCCAAAGACTCCACCACATAGCCTGAACCCTTGATCTCGGGCGGCGTCTTCGTCTTGTAGGACCCACCCGCCACCAGCGCCACTTCCGGGTGAAGCGGCGCGCCGCTCCAGTGGTTGGCCTCCAGCAGTTTCTCCTTACTCTCGCCTTTCAGCGCGCGCACCACCAGAGTGGAAAAAAAGCGGCAGGCATCGACGCAGGCCGTCGCGCCGTGCGTGGTCTTAGCGCTCAACGCCGCCTTCTGCTCGGCTTCCCCCGGCTGCGCGAAGTAGAACATCGGGACCGGCGCCAGCCGCATCAGGCAGCCATTGCCCGCGCTCCAATCCGACGAAATACTGCTGTAGGGATTTCCCGTCGCCTGAAAAACATCCAGCGCCTCCTTCGTGGTGGAGCCGATGTCGAAGCAGGTGCCGACGCTCGACAGGTAGCCCTCTAAGTACCAGCGCACGTATCGCTGCATCTGGTCGGTGGGGTCGAATCCCTGGCAACGGATCAGGCTGTCGGCCAGACAAAGCGCCATCGACGTGTCGTCGGTCCACTGCCCGGGCTGCACGTTGAACACGCCGCCGCCCCGGAAGTCCTGAACCGGATCAAACTGGTTGGGACCCATGAACTCAATGGGCGCCCCAAGGGCGTCCCCGCACGCGAGGCCCAGCAAGCATCCGCGAAAACGATCGATCAGTTCCATTCTTCGCCGCCACCCCGACGGCTTCAAAACACCATCTAGACAAACTTGTATGTGCCCGGCACTGGCAGCGGAGGAACTTCTACTTCGGCGTCATAGCCCACCGACTTCGGCATCAGATCCAGCGTCGAGTTCATGATCATGTCCCAGGTCACCTCGACGCCGGAGTATGCCGATTCACGCGCCATGATGCAGGTCATAGTGCTCTCCGCAACGGGCATCGCGTGGTTGATGTAGGGTCCATCGCCGCGTATCGAAGCCATCATCGCGCGATGCTCCGTCACGTAGGGATTCTCGCCCTTCGTTCCCTTGTCGCGGCAGTTCGACCGTCCCTTCGATCCCACAACTTCCTCGCTGATCTTCGTGTGCAGCCCACGCGGAAATTGGCGGCAGTAGCTGGACATCCGGACGCCGCTGGGATACTCGAAGTCCGCCGAGATGTGATCGTAGATATTTCCGTACAGCGCTTCACGCGGCCTCCACACCGCGCCGCCGGTGGCCACCACTTTCGCCGGATGCGTTCCCATGATCCAGTTGCAGACGTCAATGTTGTGCAGATGCTGTTCGACTATCTGGTCGCCGCAGATCCACACGAAGCTGTACCAGTTGCGATGCTGCCACGTCATGTCGCCCAACTTTGGGTCGCGCTCCTTTTGCTGAATCACCGGCGTGCCCACCCAATACGCGTAGAGGGCGTTGACATCGCCGATCTCCCCGTTCTGGATCTTGCCCACGGTTTCGACATACTCCTGCTGGAACCGCCGCTGCGCGCCGCTGAGGACGGTCAGCTTCTTGGCTTCAGACTTTCGGGCCGCATCCATGAAGCGGCGCACACCCACGGGGTCCGTACCGAAAGGTTTCTCGCAGAAGACGTGCTTCCCGGCTTCTACAGCCGCCTCGAAATGAACTGGACGCCATCCCGGAGGCGTGCACAGCATCACGATATCGACGCCGGATGCGATCACTTTCTTGTACGAGTCGAAACCGGTGAACCGCTTGTCGGGATCGACCTTCAGCCGCTCCTGAATTCGCGGGTGCCGCTGTGCGTCGCGAAGCCATGCGAGATTCTGCTCCAGCTTGTCCTCGAACAGGTCGCCCATAACGTGCAGCTCAACCCGTTCGTCGGCGGTCATGGCGTCAATGACAGCCTGGCGCCCGCGTCCGCCGCAGCCGATCAGCCCCACCGTCAGCTTCTCCTTACCTGCGCCTCTGACGAGCTCAGGGCGTATCAAAGTGAAGGTCGCGGCTGCGGTGCTGACCAGGGAACGCCGGGTTATATTCGAATCCATGCTTGCCTCCGTCGCCGTTTCCGGGTTCAGCGAGATCTCATCCATATCACACCTGCCAGCCGATGGGCCGGCGGGGAAGAAGCCTTGACGCCCGACGAGTTCCGGGCGCGCGGCCACGAACTGGTTGAGTGGATTGCGCACTATCTAGAAACCGTGCGGGAGCGTCCCGTTCTGCCAACGGTAAAGCCCGGGGAGATTCTCGATGCGCTGCCCGCGAGCGCGCCCGACGAGCCCGAAAGCTTCTCCCGCATCCTGGACGACTTTAACGATACGATCCTGCCGGGCTCCACGCTGTGGAATCATCCGCGCTTCTTTTCGTACTTCGCGGTGTCCTCAAGTCCGCCATCGATTCTCGCCGAGTTCCTCTCAGCCGCGATCAATCAGAACGGAATTCTTTGGAAGTCCGGCCCGTCGCTGACGGAGCTGGAGCAAGTCACTCTAAGCTGGCTGCGGCAATGGTTGGGGCTGCCGGAAGCGGCGTTCGGAATTCTCTACGATACCGCGTCGATCTCCACGCTTCATGCGCTGATCGCCGCGCGCCAATATGTTTGTCCTGAGACGCGCTCCGCTGGTGCGCCGGCCGGCCTGACCGTCTACGCATCGGAGCAGGCGCATTCCTCCGTTGAGAAAGGCGCGTTGGCGCTGGGCTTTGGCGAAGCGAACGTTCGAAAGATCGCCAGCGACGCGGAGTTCCGGATGCGGCCAGATAGGCTGCGCGAAGCAATGACCGCCGACGTACGGGCGGGAAAGCGGCCCTGCTGCGTCGTGCCCTCGATTGGCGCGACGCCCGCCGCCAGCATCGACCCGGTGTCCGAAATCATTCCCATTGCGCGCGAGTTTGGCGCGTGGGTGCACGTGGATGCCGCATACGCGGGCCCGGTGGCGATGCTTCCCGAATGCGCCTGGATGTTTCGCGATTGGGAGAAGGCCGATTCCATCGTGATGAATCCGCAGAAGTGGATGCTGGTGAATGTCGATGCCAGCGTACTTTTCCTGCTGCGCCCGGAACCGCTGCGGGACGCGATTTCATTGACGCCGGAGTATCTGCGTACCGCGCAGGACCCCCGGATGGTCAACTTCATGGACTATTCAATTTCCCTCGGCCGCCGCTTTCGCGCGTTGAAACTCTGGTTCGTTCTCCGCAGCTACGGGCGCAGCGGCATCCAGGACATGCTGCGGCGGCACATTGAAGACGCACAGTGGCTCCGCGACCAGATTGCGTCCGACTCGCGGTTTGAGGTCGTGGCGCCGGTGCATCTTTCGCTGGTCTGTTTCCGGCTGAAGGCGGACGACGCGGTGAATCAGAAGCTGATGGACACGATCAACGAATCGGGTTTCGCATTCCTTTCGCACGCGCTGCTGGGGGGGCAGTTCGCCCTTCGCTTCGCCATTGGAAATTTCATGACGGAGCGGGAAGACGTGGCGTCCACGTGGAAAAAGCTCCAGGCAATCGCGGATACTCTCGTATAGATGACGTCACCGCGCCTGGCCGCTTCGCTCTGCGGCATCGCGCTTCGGAACCCTGTTTTTGCGGCCTCCGGGACCTATGGCTACGGCGTGGAGTTTCAATCCGTCGCCCATCTGGAAGCGTTGGGAGCGATCGTTACCAAAGGCCTTTCGCGGGAACCGATGAAGGGCAATCCCGCGCCCAGGCTGTGGGAGACGGAAGCGGGCATGATGAATTCTGTCGGACTTCAGAACATCGGTGTCCGCGCATTTGTCGAGTCGAAGCTTCCCGCGTTGCGCACGATTCAAACACCGGTGATCGCAAATGTTTTTGGCTACGCGATCGAAGACTACGTCGAAGTAGTGAAGGTTCTTGAAGACGCCGAGGGCATTGCGGCCTATGAGCTCAACGCGTCCTGTCCCAACACCAAGCACGGTGGAATGGTTTTCTCCGCCGATCCGCGGGAGCTGAGTGAGCTGGTTTCGACGCTCCGGCCGCTTTCGACGCGGCCGATGCTGGTGAAGCTATCGCCCAACGTCACAAGCATTCCCGTCATCGCTCGCGCGGCTGAAGAAAGCGGGGCCGATGCGCTCTCACTGATCAACACATTCGTCTCGTTGGCTATCGATGTCGAAACGCGCACACCCCGTCTTGGCGCGGGTGCGGGCGGACTGTCCGGACCTGCCATTAAGCCCATCGCGCTTCGAATGGTGTGGGAGGCATTTCGTTCGGTCAAGATTCCCGTGGTCGGCATGGGCGGTATCGCCAGCGGCCTGGATGCCGCGGAATTTCTGATCGCCGGCGCCACCGCCGTGCAAGTGGGAACCGCCAGCTTCTGGGACCCATCCGCACCCGAGAAAACGGCCCGCGAACTCGACGAGTTCCTTGCGGCCCGCAAAATCCCGAGTGTGCGGGAGCTCACCGGTACACTGAAAGTTCCATGAAGACGATCATTCAGACGGAAACCGCTCCGCAGGCGATCGGTCCTTATTCGCAGGCGGTGGTGCACAACGGCATGGTATACGCCAGCGGGCAGATTCCCCTGGACCCCGCGACGAACAATCTGGTTGAGGATGAGATCACCGCGCAGACCATCCGCGTGCTGGAGAACCTTAAGGCGGTGCTGACGGCTGCTGGATCGTCGCTGGAGTCGGTCGTCAAGACGACGGTCTACCTCCGCGACATGGATGAATTTCCGCAGATGAACGACGTGTACGGAAAGTACTTTACGTCGCACTGGCCGGCGCGCGCGACGGTTCAGGCGGCAAAGCTGCCGAAGAATGTCCGGGTGGAAATCGACTGCATCGCCGCCGTCGAGTGATCTCCGCTCAGTGTGCGGAGTACTGCGGTTGCGGGGGATTCAGCCGGATCTCGATGGTTTTCTCTTCCTCTTCCACTTCGTAAACTTCGCCAAAAGTCTGATAGCCCTTCGCGATCACCTGAATGCGCACGGTCCCTTGCGGTATCGGAGGAAGTTTCGCGACACCGTCCTGATTCGTCCGGATCTCCCAATGTTTGATGATCTTCTTGCCCAGCTTCACTGCGGATCGTCCCTGCACGAAATCGAGCACGACGCTTGCCCGCTCAATCGGCTTGCCGCCCAGCGTTTTCACGTCTACACGTAGACGCGTCATCTGGTCGTCTGCCATCACAGTCAGGGCCAAGCCGCAAAGCAACACGCACCGCAACAACATAAGCCGATTATCCCACCGCCGGGCGGAAGAAGCGAAGCTTCAAACCAGATCGGGCACAATGCAGTCGCGGTCCAGAATCGCTCCGGCCGCGAGATAGCCGCTGCGGACGGCGCCTTCCATCGTCGCTGGCCAGCCTGATCGCGTCCAGTCGCCCGCAAGAAACACATTGGGCGACGCGGTGCGCGCGTCCGGACGCTCCCGTTCCGCCGCTGGTGTCGCCGAGAATGTCGCGCGAGCTTCCTTCACCACGTGCGCTTTGACTAACTGTGCGCGCGCCGATGCGGGAAGAAACTCGGCAAGCTCCCGTCTTGCGAGATCGATCACTCCCGCGCGAGGCATTTCCAACATCGACCGCGACGCGCTGACGACCAGTTGAAGGTACCGTCCGCCGTCTTTGTTGAAGAACCACTGAATCGTGCGGTCCAGCAGCGTTCCGTGCGGAAGCGCGGTAACCGGACGGTCGAACCACAAGTGAATCCCCGTGATGGGCGACGTCTCGAAGGGATGATCGGGCAGTGCGTTGACATAGAAATCCGCCTTCCGGACCTCCGCGCCAAGTTGCGCGCCCTCCGTAGTGATTCGCCCCACTTTGCTGCGTGTGTGAATCCGGACATTCGGCCACCGCGTCCACGCCTGCGTCGAGTAGAGTTCGCCGAGGGGCACCGCCGGAATGCCCATCTCATAGGAATCGCGGCGCGAAAGAAATCCCAGCCAGAACACCTGGAACCCATGCGCGGCGGCCATGCGATCCAGTTCCTCGTTGATCGCGCTCACCAGCACCTGCCGCCAGAATCGTTCGATCACGCGCGCCGGCTGACGCTTCTCCCGCAGCCAGTCCAGCATCGTGATGCGGTCAAGATCTTTGCGCGTCGTTCGCTCCCGCTGAATGGCAAGCAGAGCGCGGGCCAGCGAAAGTTTCTCCGGCAGCGATAGCCACGTCGCCTGCAGAAACGCTTCGGTGAAATGCAAAGGACGCGGCAATGCACCGGCCTTCAGTTCAGAGGTGCGACCGCCGGGCTCAATGAAATAGAACGTGCGATGCCACTGGATTCGGTCTTCGACACCCAGGCGCCGATAGAAGTCCAGCAGATTGACGCAGCAGCGCAGAAGGATGTGCTGGCAGTTGTCGATGGTTTCGCCGCCAATCTCGTAGGACGTCGCGCGTCCGCCGAGGAAGGGCCGCGCCTCATGAAGATCGACGTCGAATCCCGCCTCGCCCAGAACGGCAGCGGCGGCAAGTCCAGCCAATCCGCCCCCCGCGATGATTACGGAGGGCAAGGCGTCTCCGCGCTAAGCGCAGGGAATAGCCGAGAACGACCGGCCCCGCTTGCCGCCGCCGGAGTCTCCCAAGAGCCCCATCGCAATCGCGAAGACAACGGTGTATAAAAGCAGGTCGTAGATTTCCATCTCGGTGAAATCAGTATGTGGGAACGGGCGCGCCGCGACACTAGGGATTCCGTCCCAGTACCCGTTGAAAAGTCCTAGAACCAAAAGTCACGGGAGCGTTGCTACCGGCCGCCGGGCGAGCATTCGAACGACATTCTCCATCAGGCGAAGCCCGCAATCGCCGTCGAGCGAAAGGATCGATTCCGGGTGGAACTGAACCGCCTCAATCGGCAGCGTGCGATGCCGAACTCCCATCACGACGCCGTCGTCGGACTGCGCGATAATCTCCAACTCCGCTGGGAAGGTCTCGCGCTCGGCGAACAGCGAATGATAGCGGCCCACGCGAAAAGTCTCCGGAAGGCCTTGAAACACGCCGACGCCAGAATGTTTCACCATGGATGGCTTGCCGTGCATGGGATAGTCGAGAATTCCCAGCGTTCCACCGAACGCTTCAACCACTCCCTGCAGCCCCAGGCAGACGCCGAAGACCGGAATGCCCAGGTTCGCCGCGTGGCGCACCAAATCCGGCACCCCGAAATCGGAAGGCCGGCCGGGTCCCGGCGAGACCAGAACCAGGTCCGGAGTGGCATCGCGCAGAAGCTCCAGCGGAAATCCCGCGCGATAGGTGATCACTTCCGCGCCCGCCTGCCGGGCGTAGTTCGCCAACGTGTGTATGAAGCAATCGTCGTTGTCCACCAGCAGCAATCTCGGCGGCGGACCTGTGTGCGCAGCGTGAGCTTGCGGTTCGGCGGATGCTTTCTTCTCTCCGCCCAGCGCCCGGAAGAAGCCAGTGGCCTTCATCCGCGTCTCCTGCTCTTCACTTGCCGGAACGGAATCGTAAAGAAGCGTTGCACCCACCGGATACTTCGCAACGCCGTCGCGGAGATGGACCGTGCGAATCAGGATTCCCGTATTGATGTCGCCATTCAGGCAAACCAGTCCGACCGCGCCGCCGTACCATCCACGCGCGTCTTTTTCAAGATTCTCAATCTCCTGCGCGGCCCATTTCTTCGGAGCGCCAATCACGGTCACAGCCCACATGTGCGTGAGAAACGCGTCCAGCGAATCGTATCGATCCTCCAGCAGGCCGTCCACGTGATCGACGGTATGGAACACGCCCGCGTAGGATTCGATCAGCCTGCGCCCCAGCAATTTGACGGTTCCCGGGCGGCATACGCGCGACTTGTCGTTGCGGTCGACGTCCGTGCACATCGTAAGCTCGGACTCTTCCTTGAAGGAGTTCAGAAGTTCCTTTATCGCTTCCGCATCTTTCAGCGGATCGCCCGTGCGGCGCGCGGTTCCGGAGATGGGACAGGTCTCGACGCGGTCGCCCTCAACGCGCACGAACATCTCGGGCGAGGCCCCTATCAACTGCTCGTTGCCAAACTGAATCAGGAACTCGTAGGGGCTCGGGCTGGCGGACTGTATGCGTCCGAAAAGATCGCTGGGCCTTCCCGAATAAGGTGCGCAAAACGTTTGGCGCAACACCACTTCGTAGTAGTCGCCGCGCTTCATTCCTTCGCGGACGCGCTCCACGTTGGACATGTACTCTTCCGGCGTATGGTCGCTGACGATCTTCGCGGCGGACGCGCGGGCGGAACGAGTCTTCGGAAGTTCATCCGCATCGCGGGCGAGACCCGCCGTATCGCCTCGTTCGGAATGAAACTCATAGCGATAGCGCTCAATCTGTTCCTTGCGGCGGTCCATCACGTAGATCTCGTCGCAAAGATAGAGATGCAGAAGGCTTGCGCCATCGCGCGGCAGCTTCAACTCAATGGGATCGAACTGGAATAGCAGATCGTACCCGAAGGTTCCAACCAGGAAAAGCCGCGAATCTTCCGGGTGCCGGAACTCTTCGATCAGCGAGCGCAGTATCGAGAACGCCGACGGCTGGCGGCTGCGCTCTTCTTCCGGGAAAAGTCCCGGCAGCGGTTTCAGCATCCCGCGGAGGACGCCTCCGGTGCGTTCGAATGCCGACCAATGTGGATGCCCGGCAAGTACCGGCTCCAGCATGCTCAAAATCTGCTCACCCCGCTGGTTCAGCGGGCGAAACTCGATCGAACGCTCCACTCCGACGATCTCCAATGGCGGGGCCACCGAAGCAAAGTCCCACCGCGAGTAACGGCCCGGATACTCATACCCAGACGACAGATACACGCCGCGCTTTCGGTCGAGCTGACGAAGGAGACGGTCGAGTCCGCTACGGTAGCCGATCTTTGAAACCGATCGCGTGACTTCGATTCCGCTGCGGGTTTTGTACTGCAGGACACTCATACTGAAGGGTATTTTCAGCGTACCCCACCGGCAGCCGGTTAGACGAAAACGTAAGGTGGAGCGAAATCCGGGTAGCCCGCGCGTCGCGCGGCCATCCAGCGAAGCATATAGACAATCGCCGGGTTCGTACGTGAGCCAGTTAGGCGGTTCGGCAAGACTTCCAGCAGCAGATGCGCCCCCTGGTTCTTGTAGTAATCCATGTCGCATTCGACGCGAACGCGTCCTTCCAGTCCGGGCGGCGCGGGTGTTTTCTCGTGCAATGAAAACTGGATATTCGCTTCGTTGAAGTCGATCTGCTTGAAGGTCCGCGTGGCGCCGATGTGGCTGCCAACGGGGCTGGGCTTGAAACGCGGCGATCGCGAAACCCATTCGACGAACTCCGGCTCCACCCAGCAAAAGAAGCGGTCGTTGCGGAGTGAGTCCCACTCGGCGGAACGGATGTGCCCAATCAGACCGAGGTTCTCCGCCGCCGCGACGACGTTCAGCATGGTCGCCAGGGCTTTTGGCCGTTCCTCTAAAGCCGCTTCGTAGTCGGCGCGGGGTCCCATAAACGCCTTCCACTCCGGCTTCAGATTCGCCCAACGCGCCTGCGCGAAGTTGAGGTCGCCACCGCGACGCAGCAGCATCAGGTCGAGCTGCGTCCACGCGCCGGACGTCATCGGTACGGGCGCGAATCCGCTATCGCGATAGTTGTTGACGTGAACGATCACGCGCAGATCCAGGGGATCCTCGAAAAAGCATGGAATCTCCGCGCCACGCCGGAAGTCGCGGAACAACTGCCGGGAACCGGAGTAGATGCTTAGCAGCGGTTCCGACTCCGCGGGAAGCGGCTGGCGCGCGCCATCGAACAGGCGGATCATCAATTTCGCCGGGCTTGGCATTTCAGCAGATGATATCCTTTCGCCGGATGATCAATCGACGGGAACTAGTGACGGCAGGGGCGGCATTCGTTGCATCGGCGGCCCAGGCGGTGCCCTCGTTCAAAGTGTCCGTGATGCTGTGGACCTTGAAGGGGACGTTCGAAGAGAAGCTTCAGATCGCCGCAGGCGCCGGATGCGAATCGGTGGAACTCGTCGGCGAACACCTGCCTTGGAGCGCAGGCGACATGACGCGGATGAAGCAATTGGCCGCTTCTCTGAAGCTGGGAATGGACACCATCTCCGCAATGCCCAACTGGAGCAAGGAGCCCGTCTCCATGGTCGATCCCGCGCAGCGCGAGAGTATGCTCCGTGAAGTTGCGCGCCAGATCGATTTTGCAAAGCGGCTGGAAATCCCTCAGCTGCTGCTGCTGTCGGGGAACGCGATTCCAGGGCGCACGTTCGAGGAACAGTACGCGTCAATGCTGGAGGGTTGCAAACGCGCGGGCGACATGGCCGCGAAGGCGGGCGTCACGATGATCATAGAGCCGTTGAATAACAAGGTGGACCACAAGGGATTCTTCCTGTCGAACTGCGTCGATGGACTTCGCATGGTGAAAGAAACGTCGAACCCGCATGTTCGCCTGCTCTTCGACATCTATCACGAGCAAGTTCAGTTGGGGAACGTGACGCGGACCGCAGTGGAGGCGGCTCCGCTTGTGAACGTCTTCCACATTGCCGACAACCCCGGCCGCAACCAGCCGGGAACCGGCGAAATGAACTACGCCAACATCTACAAGGCCATTTCGAAGGCTGGCTTCAAGGGCTACATGACGATGGAGTACATCGCGAAAACCGATCAGTCGGTGGCGCTTGAGAGTGCGGTTCGCGACTTGCGGGCGAATTTCAAGTAGGCGCTTAGCCTTCGGCGCGGCCGACGACGATAATCGCCAAGTCTTTCTCGCCCAGCTTCACTTGCAGCACCCAATCGTGTTCACCGATCAGCGAAAGCCCCGCCTTGAAGTCGCCCGGCTCCTGTTTCCAGATGCTGAGAACAGCCGGATGGGGCGTGTTGCTGGCCTTGCGGCTCCATGCGACGAGGGTGTCGAAGTTTGGCGTCGCCTTCGGGTCCTTGTCTTCTTCGGCGGGAGTCATTAGGAGAAAGTCGCGTTGTGGAGCGACTCCCTGATGGTCGCCATTGATCGGGAAGAGGCTGTAGCGCAGCGTGTAGACGCCCGGCTTGATGGTTTGCCCGCGGCGGTCGGAACCGCCATCGGCGAATCGAATCGCGCCTAGAAGCGCACCCTGAGGAACTGCGGTGAAAGTCGCGCTCTCCTCTCCATGCTCCTTACCAGCAGGCGCGGCCGCTGCCACCCAAATTTCGCAGACCTCTTTGCCATCCGCACCGAGCACTTTGCTGCCCTGTTTGTTGAGCGCGGCGGAGACTTCCGGCGCGAGTTCGCTGGGTGGCGCACCCGACGGCTCAACTTTGTATTGAGCCAGGCAGAAAGAAGCGGATAGGAGGAATAAGGCTGTAGTTCGCATCGACACTCTTATTCTACCGATGCAAAATAGCGGTCAAGCGCTTCATCGGTAATGTTCGTAACGTGCACATCTCGCAGAAGGCGCCAATGTTCAACGTGTTCCAGCGATTCTCCGGGGTGAAGTTTCTTCAGCGGACCCAGCGTTTCCAGTTCCAGAAAGTCCGCATTTGTGAAAATTTCGAAGCTGCATCCAAGGTCGGGATAAGTCGCACTCACGTCCGCCGTGTATCGCTTGAAGAACGCTTCGCCATTCAGCAGGTACGCCGCCCAGGTGTTCGCGTTCAGGTGTCCCAGCTTCTGCGGCGCCGGATTCTTCGAGTCCTGACGCAGAGCCACATACTTCTTCGTGAACACCCAGCGGGGGTCCGATAGATCCGTGAACGCCCACATGATCAGCGGATTCGTCGGCGCCAACACCTCCGGGTGCGTGCCGCGCGGAGGGAATCCGGTAACGCCGACGCCCCCCTGCGCCATCACGCTTAACACCCAAACCGCGACCTCCACCGGAAAGCCACCGTAGTTGGTGATGCGATGCGTCACCTCCACCGTCGTGCCGCTATCGGCCATCCGCACGGTCAGCTGCTTTAGAAGGCCCGATCCGTGTTCCAGCGGCGGGCTGGCCGTCACACCGTTGGCATGCACCTCAATCGATACGGGGTCGTTGTCGGGATGATATGTCGCGGGCACAAGTTCCGGAGCAACCCACAAACGGTGTCCGCCCATGATGAACCACTCGCCCAGTGCCGACTTGCGACTGAAGCCCTTGCCGTCGTCGAAGACGCGGAAGAAATTCTGCCCGCCGCGAAAACCGCAGTGTATGATCCGCGGGCCGGCGGAGGCTGTGACGATGAGCTCAATTTCGCCGTTCGTGACGCGATAAGTTTTGTCCCACGCGCCATAGCGGGTTTCTTCTATCTGTACCGGCATGTTTTCCCGACCAGCTTACCGGGATCGAGTGGTCCGTTGCGCGAAGTGGTCGTAGCCGCGAGGTTCAAGCGGTGTGCCGTCGAACGTCACGCCCCGGCCAGTGCAGATCGTTCCGATCGCGAAATAGGGAAGCCTGCGCCGGGATGTGAACAGCAGCTCGTAGTCTTCGCCGCCATGAAGGGCGCTCTCGATGGACGCGCCGCGTCCGACCGGCACGGCAGAGATTTCCGCGCCTACACACGACGCCTCGCAAAGCCTCGCCAAGTCCAACGAGAGGCCGTCGCTGAGATCCATGCACGCCGTGGCGCGCCCGCGAAGCGACTGGCCAATTTCCACGCGCGGCTGCGGCCGCTTCTTCGGCCTTCCTAGCGGCCCGCTGACGTAGATCGTGTCGCCGGGCGTTGCTCCGCTGCGCAGAAGAGCTTTGCCGCGCGGAACCGCGCCCAACACCAGCACGTCACAGTAGAGCGAGGCGGCGTGGCTGAGGTCGCCACCGCCAAGTTTCACCGAGTGCCGCTTTGCCAGCGAATGAAATCCGCGATAGAAGCCTTTCACCCAGGATGCGCCGGCCCACTCCGGCAACGCCAGCGACACAAACGCGTAATCCGGCGTGCCGCCCATCGACGCAATGTCGCTCAACCCGCGGGCGAGCATCGCCCAGCCAATGTCAGACGCTGAGTGAGTGTCCCGGCGAAAATGTACGTCTTCGATGAACTGGTCCGTCGTGACCAACAAGTCGGTACGGCCATTGGGCAGCACCGCGCAGTCGTCGCCAATCAGCGGCGATTGGCGCTGCAGGATTCGAACGAGATCCCGCTCATTCATCGGCGCCACTGGAAAAGACTAGGCCGCTGGGCAGGTCTTCTCCGAAGATTCGGCCGAGCGCCGCCAGATCCTGATCTTCGCCTTCCAACGCGGCGATCAATTTCGGATCGGCAAGATGCTGTTTCACCGATTGAACGACGCCGGGGCTGAGATCGCGCGCGCTATCGCCGGTGACGCGGGCCATCGCGACCAATGCATCCGCCGCCCGTTCAACTTTCAGCAACGCTTCGACCCAACGAGTAACCGTCAGCGCCGGGAGCACATTGTTGTTCGGGCCGTAGAAAAGCTTTCGCGCGCCCAGTCGCGATAGGCACCAGATGTCGGATGCACTGTGCTGCTGCTTCTTAACTTTCGCCGCAAGCGCTTCTCCCAGGTCGGTGCGGACGCCATTCGGCAACAGTTCCAGCGCCGATGCGCAGCGCCACATTTCGCGTTGAAGGCTGGTGTTGATCCGGACGATCTGCTTGCCGCGAGGCAGCACAAACCCCGACACGCGCTGGTAGATGTCCGCCTGCTGGTTGCGGTTCAGCCCACCCGCAACGCGTCCCCAGAAAATCCACCACTCGGCTTCGTTCTGAATCTGGCTTACAAACGCTAAGCCGCCTGCGTAAATTCGTCGCGCCTGCTCAATCCGAAGATCGTCGCCCGGATAGCCAAACCCGGGCCGAAGGCACCAGCCAGCCAGATTCAGCCAGCGCAGTTCATGCGCCGCCGACCGCCGGCGGCCCTCAGCGCACTCCAGAAACGAGTCGGCCAGACGACGCAGCGCGGTTAACGGCCAGGAGTTGCGGCCCAGGCCGATGGACTGCTCCATCTTCGCGGGCAGCTCTTCTGGCCGCGCGCCACCCTGAAACACTTCCGCGATTTGGCGTTCAGCAACTCCAAGCGCATCGCTGGAAACGACCGCCGTCGCCGTGACCGCGGCTGCCGCGCTCCTGGCGCGTCGAAGCTGAAATTCCAGACGCCAACGGTGTTCTGAGATTTTCGAATCCGCCCAGGATTCCAGCGTCCCCACTTCCGTCAGCCTTGCGCCCAACCGCACGGGAATCATCCGCTGTTCCGTCGGCTTGCCGAACCGGATCACCGCGTCGAGTGGCGCATGCTCATGCAGTTCCTCATCCAGATCGATCACCGCGCCCAACGCATCGTCGACCCGCGCAAGAGAAGAGTACAAACGAAACGACACCGGCTTGTTCGCGACCAGTTGCAGCCCATCGTCGTCCAGGCTCAGCTGCTGGCCTTCCTCGGATCCCCGCGGAACCAGACAGACTGCACGCCCCTTATCGATGCCGATGTAGTAGGCGCGTGGCAAACCGCCGCGCACGATCACACCCGCGCCAGTCGATCGCGCATAAGAGTAGTAGGCCGCGCCAACCGACACCGCAAGATCCAGATCCTGATTCTCGAGGACCACCGGCGTCTTGCCGAACCAGGATTCGATGACGCTGGCCACACGCTCGCGCAGCATGGCCGGAATAAAAAATCCTCCGTTAAAGAGAATCGCGTCCGGGGCCACGCCGGCAGGCTCAAGAAACGCCGCCAAGTGACGCGTCACCGCCGGGTCGCTGACATAAGGCAGCCCCAGTTCACGGAAGACGCTGCGCTTTTCTTCCTTGGGCTTGTCACTCAATGCACAGGCGGGCAGGAAGCCTTCCAGAGCAAGCTCCAACGCCTCCTCGCGCAGAATTTGAGTTTTGAGAGAACCGCCGATCAACGACGTTCCTCCACCAAGCACCGTGATCTCAACCGACGGCAGCGTGGATGACAGCAGCTTCTCTTTCGCCGCCGCGCATTGACGGCGGAGTGCGCTGCGCTGCCGCAACGAAAGCTGCGTATTCAGCTTCGACTCCGCCAGCCACGCGAGTGTCAGGTCGAGGTTGTCGCCTCCTAACAGAAGATGCTTTCCGACAGCGGTGCGCGTGAAGTCGACGCGGTCTCCATCCCGATTGACGCGGATCAGGGTGAAGTCGCTGGTTCCGCCGCCAACGTCGCAAACCAGAACCATCATTCCGTCGAAGAGCGACTTCTGCGACTGCGAAAGATGATTCGCGATCCAGGAATAGAAGGCCGCCGCGGGTTCTTCGATGAGCGTCAGCCGCTCCAGTCCCGCCTCTTTCGCGGCAAGGACGGTAAGCTCCCGCGCTTCCTCGTCGAAGGAAGCCGGGACGGTAAGGACGACGTCCTGATCGTTGAGAACGCTTGAATGCTTTTCGCTCCAGGCCTTCGCCAGATGAGCCAGATAGTTGGACGACACCTCTACAGGCGACATGCTGCGTCCGGCTTCCTGCGCATCCCACGGCAGAATCTTCGCCGTGCGGTCTACTTCCGAGTTCGACAGCCACGACTTCGCCGCGTAGATAGACCGGGTGGGCGCAAGCGCTCCCTGCTCCCGCGCGAAGGCGCCCGCATAGGTTTCCTGCTGATCCAGATAGAGGAATGACGGCAGCGTGCGGAGTTTGTCTACCTGCCCGGCGGCGACATACTGCGGCACGTCCAGCACGTGGATGGGAGGAAATTCGGCGTCGGCCGCTTCCGCCGGGTCGATGTAGCTGACGGCGGAATTTGTAGTGCCGAGATCGATTCCGACGTTCATGCCGCCACTCTCTCGCGAACGTTGAACGACAACTTCCAGCGGCGTCCGTCGCGGGCAACGCAGTAGATCTCCAGCACTCCCGTCTCGGTCACCTGGCTTTCCAGCGTTACGGCGGCCATGCCCGGCTGACCGGTTAAAGTCACTTCCATGGGAGGCATCTCGTCCAACTCCGCCGGTACATCCTCCAGCACCGTTCCCGGTTCATCGTGTCTCGACGAAGAGAAGAACCGGAAGACTGCGGGCTCACCAACAAACAGTCCGAACTGCTGTGCCGGAAACTCATGGGCCGTTCCCTCTTCCATGCCGAACGGCGCCACCGCAAGGGCCTTCATCGGCGCGGACATTCCAGGGACGGCCGGAGCAGCCGTTTCGATTCCGACGTAGTAGCTTTTCGAAATTCCTCCACGAATCCGGACGCCCCGGCCGGACCGCGCGATGCCATAGTAAGCCGCGCCACGCGCGACGGCATGCATCAGGTCGTCACCCTCCAGCGGAACAGCGGGCTTCGGAAGCCAGGAGTTCAGAACGTCGAGGACGCGCTCACGAATCGCGGCGGATCGCAGAACGCCACCGTTGAACAGTACGCGCGTTGGCGCAGCGCCCCCGGCTTTAGCGAGGAATTCGGCCAAGTGGCGCGTGATCGCTGGATCGGACTCGTAGGGCAGTCCAATCTCGGCAAGGCCCGCGCGGCGGGTCCGCACCGGATGCGAGTCGCGATCGGCCGTTGGGAGAAAGCCTTCCAGCAGCAGCGTCCGGACGTCGTCGCGCGTTAGCGCGGCGCGGATCGAACCTCCAACGAGGCCGCTGCCCCGCCCCAGTACGGTAACCGGATACTCGTTGCCTTCGAAGGATGTGTCCAGCAGCTTCTCCTTCGCCGCGCGGCATTGCTGCCACAGCGCTTGAAATTGCATCGCGTCCAGCTTGACGCCCTTCGCGGCCAGCGACTGCGAAACATGATGCGCTAACGCAAGATCCATATTGTCGCCGCCCAGCAAGATGTGCGCGCCGACGGCAACGCGGTCGAGCGTCAACTCGCCCGCCGCTTCCGTGACGGCGATCAACGAGAAATCTGTCGTGCCGCCACCGATATCGATCACCAGAATCAGGTCGCCCACTCCAACCCTGTCCCGCCAATCCGGGTGCCGTTCAATCCAGGCGTAGAAAGCGGCCTGCGGCTCTTCAATCAGAACTGGCTCGGGGTAGCCCGCTTCCCGCGCCGCAGTCAGTGTCAACTCCCGGGCGACGGCGTCGAAAGACGCGGGGACGCCAATCACGATCTGTTGATCGTCGAACGGTGCGTCTGGATTCCCGTGATTCCAGGAGTGGCGGATGTGCGCGAGGTAGTCGCGCGAAGCCTCAACCGGAGAGACTTTCGCCACGCCATCCGGCGCATTCAGCGGAAGCAATTCGGAGGTTCGATCGATTCCGGAATAGGAAAGCCAACTCTTCGCCGACGAAACCAAACGCCCCAGCGTTTCACCACCCCGCTTCTGCGCGTAGAGGCCGGCGATGTTGCGCGGAGCTTCGTCCCAGGGCAGCGCCCCTCTTTCACCGTCCGGCGGCAGGTACAGGAACGAAGGCAGCAGAGGCTCATCACGAACCTCGCCCGCGCCAACCACCTGCGTGATGCGCGTCAGCTCCACAAGGTCCGCGCTGGCGCCGGCGACACCGCAATGCGTTGTCCCCAGGTCAATCCCGATGACCATGCGCGCTACTCGATTTCGATCTCGGCCGGCGCGATGATGGCGATCTTCGACTTGGCCGTCACCGTGGGCAATTGTATGGAGTCCACCTTCCAGCCGCGATGGCGCAGCACTCCGCCCTCCGCTTTGCCTTCCGGAGGCACGTTGCCGGTCCACTTAACACCATCGCTGGACGCAACTTTCGTGAAAGCTCCTTCAACGCCGTCGATCACCGGTGACATCGTCACGTATTGCGTCAGAGCCTTGCGGCTGTGGTCATGCAATGTGCGAACGGCTGCGCCCACCTGATCGTCCGCATAAGCGGAAATGTCCTCCATCAGAAAATCCACCAGGCGCGCGTCGCGCTGTAGAATTCCGAGAATCTGGATTGCGCCGTCGGAAGTTGTGACGGTGGATTCCGCCTTCGGCGCAGGCGTCCGTGCGGCCACGCGCGACACCAGACCCAACTCCGTAGCGGCTTCAGGTGAAAGTTTGCCGCTTCCCAGAATCGAAAAGAAACTGCGGAAGGCAAGCGAGATACGTCCCAAACAAAACCTCCGAAACGTTCAGGATACACCGCGCCTGTTGCTTAGCCCGCGTTGGCGCCGCGGCCACGACGCGTGCCGGACGCGCCGGATTTCGCGCCATCAATCAATGACGAGTCCATCAGCTTTCGCATTTCGCGGCGCGCGATCAAGGCCCAGGAGCTTGCCGGGTCGAGTTCCAGGTAGACCCGCCAATGCTTCAGCGCCTTCATCGTTTGCCCCCGGGACTGATGCAGCAACGCCAGATTGTAGTGCGCGTCGGCGTATGCCGGCTTCAGGCGAAGCGCTTCTTCATAGTGTTGAAGCGCAAGTTCGGTCTCTCCGCGCTCATCGTAGAGGTTGGCCACGTTGAAGTGTGCCAGCGGATAGGTATTGTCGGCTTCCAGCGCCTTTTGATAGTGGCGCTCCGCTTCCTTCCACATCCTGGCGTTGAAGTAGATGGTGCCCAGGTTGACATATGCGCCGGCCGATTTCTCATCCAGTTCTGCCGCTTTGCGGTACGCCGAAACGATCTCGTCCACCGCCGCCCCTTGCTGTTCCAAGTCCAGCCCGCGCTGAAACCACTGCTCCGCCTCCAACCGGCGGCGTCGCGTCTCCTCCTCCGCATCCAGACTGTCGAACCGCAACGCTTCCGGCGCATCGAATCGCAATCGCAACTGTCCGCTCCACAGTTCGACCTCCTGCCCGGGAAGGCGAAGGAAGGACCTTCGTCCACGATGAATGACGCGCGCGTTTTTGACGACATCCATCGTCCCGAATTCAGATGCAATCCAGTCCAGGCAGTCCTGCAGACGGCTGCCCTGCAATCCGGCGCGGTGCAGGCCGGCCAATCCGCGAATCATCGCGAGGTCCGAGGCCGTTAGCGGAACGTCGCTGGGGACCAGATTCTTGCGCTGCCAACTGCCCAGTAGTTTCGCGGATACTCGCGCTTGGCGGCGGGCCTGCTCAGGAGAGTAAACCTGCGCCATCAGAGTGACGGGCACGAATGAGAGTGTAGCATCGGGCCTTGAATTCTCAGTGCTGCAAAGGCTCGACGTCCGGCTATACTGTGTCTTGCGAGAAGGTCTTGCAAATGAGTGTCAATAACGGTCGGACTCTAGCTGACTTACGCCCAGCCGAGCACGCTATTTTGGACCGCCTTGAACTGCCGGACGATTTCGCAGAGCGCCTGATGCGGCTTGGATTTCTACCTGGGGCCAGCGTCGAAGCTGTTCGCCCGGCACCCGGCGGCGACCCGTTCATCTACCGGATCGACGGAGCTGATATCGCGTTGCGACTGGAAACCGCGGTCCGGCTGAAGGTCCGCTGAGCGTGCGATGAGCGACTGCCACACTGAGACTCCTCTAGCAGCCGCGCCGCCCTATGCCGCGACGGGCCGCCGTTTGGTGGCGTTGATCGGTCCGCCGAACTCCGGCAAGTCGACCTTGTTTAACGCACTTACCGGCCTTCGGCAGCAGGTTGGGAACTATCCGGGCGTCACGGTGGAGAGGCACATTGGCCGTGCCATTCTCGATCACAACCGCACGGTGGATTTGCTGGATCTTCCCGGCGTCTACAGCCTTCATCCGCGATCCGACGATGAGCGTGTGACGCACGACGTGCTGGCCGGCCAACGGAGCGATCTTCCGAGACCCGATGCGGTGCTGCTGATCGTGGACTCAACCAACCTTGAACGCAATCTCGCGATGGTTGCACCCATCCTTACGCTGGGATTGCCGGCGATGATCGTCCTGAACATGGCGGACGAGCTGCGGCATCGTGGTGGCGCGGTCGATGTCGGTCTTCTCTCACGGGAGACCGGGCTGCCTGTGGCACTGGTCAGCGCCGTTCAAGGCGAAGGTGTCGATGAAGTGCGGCACTTTCTAGCGGAGCGCGTCGCGCCGCCACCGAGGGTCGAACTGCCCGTCCTGTCGAACGCGACGGCTTGCCGGGGATGGGCGTCCTCCGTGGCGAAGGGCGCGGGCTACGCGTCGCCGCTGCCCCCGGAATGGACCCCCAAGCTGGACGCCGTGCTGCTGGATCGCATCTGGGGTCCGGCGATTCTGCTGGGCCTGCTGGCGCTGATCTGGTGGACGATCTTTGCCGCCGCAACGCCGATGATGGACGCGGTGGATTGGGCAATCTCAACTTCCGGCGAGTCCATTCGGGCCGCCCTGCCCGCGGGACTCCTGCAAAGCTTCGCCATCGACGGCGTGTGGAGCGGTGTCGGCAGCGTCGTCGTATTTCTTCCCCAGATTCTGCTGTTGACGTTGTTCATGGGATTGCTTGAAGACTCCGGCTACATGGCTCGCGCGGCATTGATTGCCGACCGCACACTCTCGCGTGTTGGGCTGCAAGGGCGCGCTGTGATTCCACTAGTATCGGCGCTGGCGTGCGCCGTTCCGGCGATCATGTCCACGCGAACGATCGAGAACAAGCGCGACCGCCTGGCGACGATCTTCGTTGCGCCGTTCATGGTGTGCTCCGCGCGCCTGCCCGTCTACACATTGCTGATCGCGGCGTTCGTGCCCGGGGCGGCATGGGTGAAAGCGGCCACGCTTTTCGGACTGTACTTGCTGGGTGCGGCCGCCGCCTTCGTCACCGCATGGATTCTGAAGTCGTCCATGCTGAAGAGCGACCGGTCTCCGTTCGTGCTGGAAATGCCGACGTACCGTTGGCCGACATGGCGGTCCTTAGGACTGCGCCTGCTGGACCGGGCGCGAGTGTTTCTCCAACGCGCGGGCACCGTCATTCTAACCGTGGCGATCGTGCTGTGGTTCCTGGCCAACATCCCGATGAAGAACGGGGAGCCGCCGGAGATCGGCGACAGTTGGGCCGGAAGCATTGGCAAAACGATTGAGCCGGTGATCGCGCCGCTGGGATTCAACTGGAAGATCGGCATAGGGTTGATCACGTCGCTGGCCGCGCGCGAAGTGATGGTTGCGACGCTGGGAACCATCTACGGGATCGAAGGCGCGGACGAGGAAGGGAGCGCAGGGAACCAGAGCCTCCGGGACGCGCTTCGGCGGGACTTGTCGCCGGGCGGGGCCGCTGCGCTGATCGCGTTCTTCGCGTTCGCGATGCAATGCATGTCCACCGTCGCCGTGGTGCGACGCGAAACGGGCGGCTGGACCTGGCCGGTCTTCCAATTCGCCTACATGTTGGCGCTGGCCTACGGCGCCTCCTTCGTGGCGTTCCGGATCTTCTCGTAACCTTCAATCGCGAAGCCGAAAGCCTCGCGGAAGCATCTGATAGCATGAGAAATTCCTCATGCACAATGTCGTGATTTTAGGTTCCGGCTGCGCCGGAAACACAGCGGCGGTCTACGCCGCGCGCGCGGGTTTGGCGCCACTTGTCCTTGAAGGACATGAGCCCGGCGGACAGCTTTCCATCACCACGGACGTCGAGAATTTTCCCGGTTTTCCCGAAGGCATCATGGGCCCGGACCTTGTCCTGAACATGAAGAAACAGGCGGAGCGGTTCGGCGCGGAATACCGCTACGCGTCGGTAACGGAAGCCGATCTTTCAAAGCGCCCGTTCCGCATCTCGATCGACGGCGAATGGGCGGAAACTCGGACGCTGATTGTCGCTTCCGGCGCTTCCGCCCGCTGGCTGGGATTGCCGAACGAACAGAAACTGGTGGGCCACGGCGTTTCAAGCTGCGCGACGTGCGACGGAGCGTTCTACAAAAACGAGAAGGTGATGGTGATCGGCGGCGGCGATTCGGCGATGGAGGAAGCCAACTTCCTTACGCGGTTCGCCAGCGAAGTGACGATCGTGCACCGCCGCGAAGACTTTCGCGCGTCGAAAATCATGCTGGATCGCGCGCGGAATAATCCGAAGATCAAGTGGCTGACCAACACCGTGGTTGAGGACGTTCTCGATCCGGAGAAGAAGGCGGTCACAGCGGTGAAGTTGAAGAACACGCAGACCGGCGAGGCGTGGCAACAGGACGTGGCGGGCTTTTTCGTCGCCATCGGCCACATCCCCAACACCAAGCCCTTCGTTGGAAAGCTAGACCTTGACGACGATGGCTACTTGATCTCCCACGGCGGGGCCCGCACCAACATCGAAGGCGTGTTTCACGCGGGCGACGTACAGGACCGGATCTACCGGCAGGCCATTACTGCGGCGGGTGCGGGTTGCATGGCGGCGATCGAGGCGGAGCGGTTTCTGGAAGCCCAAGGCCACTAACGCCCGAAGCGGCTAAGCGAATTTCCAGACCCGGTCGATCGTCTTCGACAGCATCCACGACAGGTCCTCGTCGTTCAGGAACTTCATGTCGTTCCGCACCGACGATAGCGTTTGGGCGTAGGTGGCATTCGGCAGACACACCGGCCAATCGGTGGCCCACATCAGCCGCTGCGGTCCGAAGGCCTGATGCAGACGCTTCACATGCTGCTGCGCGTCCAGCCAAGGGTATTTCTGTTTCGACAATTGCCAGGTGTGCGAGATCTTGACGAACACTTTCGGGTATCGCGCCAGCGTCAACAGCTTGTCGAGTTCCCCGGGCTGATCGACCGGGCAATCGGCCATGTGATCCACCACCACCGTTAGGTCCGGGAACTTGGCGATCCACTTTTCCGCGTTGGGCGCCTGCGCGATTGGCATCAGAAGCGTCATCGGAATTCCCAAGTCCTGGCAGCGCCGCCACAGCGGCAGCATCCGCGCGGCATCGGCAAACCACTCGCCCGGAGGCGTGCCGTTCGGGCTCAAACGAACTCCCTCCATGCCGTCCTGCTCCACCAGTTTGGAGAGATGATCGGGTGCGGCCGCATCCATCGGGTTGACGCGGCAGACGCCTTTGAAGAGCTTCGGATACCGCTTCAGCACAGACGCGAGATAGCGGTTGTCGAACTGGTAGTAGCGGACCTGAATGATGACGGTTTTCGAGACTCCGTTCGCCTCCATCAATGCGATCAGTTGTTCGGGAGTGCGATCCTCGCCGGGGTCCGGTTGGCCGGCAGCGAACGGATAAGCCGGGTCCTTGCGGTACACGTGGACGTGCGGATCGACGATGCGGTAGGCGGGTGCGCCGGTCATCGACGTGGAAGCAAGCGCGGCAACTGCGGTGCGGCGCGTCACTTTTTTGAACTCCCTTTCTGAATCTGGGTGAGGACTTTGTCCCGCTCGCCCGCGCTCCAGGAGGCTTGCGCTTGTTTTTCCGGAACGCCCGACACGCGGCAGAGCAGCAGGTAAGGAGGCAGCGCATGCTCCAGATGCTTCCAGTTCGCCATCTGAAGTAGCGAGTCAAAACCCGACGTCCGGATCTTCGAGATCAACAGATCGTCGCGACGCTCTGTCATCGCCAGCAGCGCATCGACGGCCTGGACGCGATCGCTCCAGATGACGGAGTTCAGCATCTCGATGATCCAGGTGGGCTGGACCTGAACGCGCTCATCGTTGGCCTGCGGAGCGGCGCGGTACATGCGCACCAGACCACGGACGGCAGCGCGGCGCACGGTAGGGTCAGGGTCCTGCGCCGCCACTTGAAGCGTGTCGACGGATGCCTGGGTGGCGGGCGCGTCGCCCAACAGCGCCGCCGCATCCGCGCGAACGCTGGGATCGTCGGCATCGCGTACCGCCTCCGCCAACGCCGTGGCATCATCGCCGGAAGGCAGCGTCAGGTCGCGACCGGTAGCGATCATGCGGGGTTGAAAATGGCGCGAGTCACGCTCTTCGACGCCGGCGTACAGAATCGCCTTGCCTCCGGCGCAGCAAGCCGCCTCGACGTGCGACCGGACGACGCCGTCGAGCTCTTCCAGGCGCTCCTCCAGGTCCAGCTTCGAGGGTGGAAGCGCATCGCCGACGCCGACGCCCAGCGCCTTGCCGATCTTGTCGGTTGAAAGCTTTTGCTGGCCGTAGAAATCGATCAGCCCGACGCGAGGCTGCGCCACGGCGTTCGCGGCGACGAAAAACAGAAGGATGGAGACAGCCCGCATGTCTCCAGTGTCGCTCTAGTCGCGGACGCCGAACTTGTAGATGGTTGTCGAGCGCCGCTCTTCACCCGGCTTCAACACGGTGGAGGGAAACGTGGGCTGGTTCGGCGAATCGGGAAAGTGCTGCGTCTCCAGGCAGAAGCCGGTGCGCCGGTCGTACTTGCGTCCGTCCTTTCCCGAGATGGAACCGGTAAGCATGTTGCCGGTGTAGAACTGCACGCCGGGCTCAGTGGTCCAGACTTCCATCGTGCGGCCCGACTCGGGCTCGTAGACTTCGACGGCTTTGGCTAGCTCACCCCGGGCTGCGTCGAACACGAAATTGTGGTCGTACCCTTTGCCCATTTCGATCTGTTCGTTCTTGTCGTCGATGCGCTCCCCAATGGTGTGCGGAGTGAGAAAGTCGAATGGGGTGCCGCGTACCGGACGGAGCTCGCCCGTCGGGATTAACGTGGCATCGACGGGAGTGAAGCGCGACGCAAGGATCTGCAACTCGTGTCCGAGAATGCCGCCGCTTCCGCGAAGATTGAAATAGGCGTGGTTGGTGAGGTTGGCGACGGTGGGCGCGTCCGTGGTGGCAAGGTAGTCGATCTGAAGCGCGTTGTCCGGCTTCAGCGTGTAGGTTACGGTTGCCGTCAACCGTCCGGGGTAACCTTCTTCGCCGTCGGCGCTGACGTAGCGCAGGCGCAGGGCGAGATTCTCTCCAGGAAGCGCCTCCACCTGCCAGACCACTCGATTGAATCCCTGAATTCCACCGTGCAGCGCGTTGGGACCGTTGTTCTTCGCCAGCACGTAGCGCTTTCCGTCGAGGCTGAACTCGCCTTTCGCAATTCGATTTGCGTAGCGGCCGACCAGCGCGCCGAAGTACGGATGCTCACCGAGGTAACCGTCGATGGAATCGAAGCCGAAGACCACGTCGCCCAGCTTGCCGTCTTTGTCGGGGACGCGCAGCGATTGAATCGTTCCGCCGTAGCTGATGATCGACACTTCCGCCGTGCCGTTGCGCAGGGTGTGGCGGGTCACCGGAGTTCCTTCACTTGTCGCACCGAAGGGTGCTTGCGCAATCGGCGCGGGCTTCGCAGCCTCCTTGGCGCCGCAGCCGCAAAGCGCGAGGAGGAAGATCAGCGGGACGAAGAGTCTCATCGACTGACGAGCTTATCATTGCGGCTACTTCTTACCGGCCGGGGCATCGGGCTTCAGGTGCGTATTCAAAAAGCGCCAGATGTCCGCCCGGGATTCGCGCGCCGCCTTCGTATCCAAACGGTTGAAGGAATGGCCCCCGGGCACGTCTTCGTAAATCTTGTATTCGAACTTTTTGCCTTCGGCCTTCAACTCCGCGATCAGGCGCTCCACTTCGAGAACGTTGACGTCTTCGTCGTTCGTGTTGGTGTGGATCAACAGCGGTGTCTGCAGCTTCTTGACGTGGGAAATGGGGGAGCGGCGGCGGTACTCCTCAACGTCGTCCGAGACGCTTTTGCCGACGTGATAGCTGTCGGAGAAGAGCTTGCGGTAGGACTCGCTTTTGTAGCCGAGGCGCGCAACAAGATCGCTGACCGGGACGCCAGCATAGGCGACCGTGTACATCTCGGGATGCTGGAAGATGTTCATCAGCGTGATCATGCCGCCGTGGCTCCAGCCCATGATGCCGACGCGTTTAGGGTCGAGGAACGAATAGGTTTCGAGCATCCATTTCGCACCCTCGAACACGTCGTCGTTCTCGCGTCCGCCATAGTCGATCTGCCGCCAGAAGCCGGCTCCGTAGCCGGTTGAGCCGCGGTAGTCCGGCGCGATCACGGTGTAGCCCAGCTCCATCAACTCACGGACGATGTGGATATAGGACGTGGTGAAGCGCGAGTGGACTCCGCCGTGTGCGAAGACAATCAGCGGATGCTTCTTCGAACGGTCGAGCTTCGCCGGGATAAAAGTGTACGCATGAATGATGAGGGGATTCTTCGCGCCCTGCCCGGTGGGGTTTGGAATCTTCGCCGGGGGCGTGCTGGTGTAGTCAACTTCGTCCACCTCGGCCACGTCGGCAAGGCGCATCTGAAATACGGCTCGATCCATGGAGCGGCCCAGCGTATCTGCGGAATGGTTGGGCCCGGAAGCGGGAGGGGTGGAAGTGGCGGGTGTCGAAGCCGCCTGGCCGAAAAGCAGAGCGGAAACTGCTATTAGTGCGAGGAAGCGACACATCCCGCTAGTGTAGCGGGACACGTCAGGATGGCAAAAACGACCGGATGGTTCCGAACGAGCTTTGGATGAAGCCTTCAGCCACCGCTTGAGCTTCTTTGATTTTCTTAGCTTCGACGGGAACCACGATGCGGATCAGCGCCGTGTCGGTGCGGTTGTCCCGAAGGGCGTCGCGAACAACGTAGTATTTCGCTTTGAACTCGCTGGCCACCGCGCGGTCGCGCGATTGGTACCAGTACAGGACCACGCTGGCGTTGTCGCCTTTCTGGACGACGAAGCGGTTGACTTCGATCGGTTCTTCACGGCCCGGAACTTTCACGTTGATGATGTCGGAAACCGCCGGCACCCAGCCCGCGCCCGGAAGGCAATTCTTGGGCGAATGCGGCGCTTGTCCGGTTCTCTGCGACCGGAAGGCTGCGATAAACAGGTGGACCGGCAGTGTCGAGGAAGCGCTGGCGTAGCTGCGATTGAGGACGTCATCGGCTTTCAGAACTTGTAGGACCTCGGGCTCCACAACGCCTTCCTGCACCAGATTCCAATTGCCGGGCATTGCCGCCGGCATTGACGCCAGCGGAGGGGACGGAGGCGTCACTTCTTTGCGGGAAAAGCCGTAGAGGAACGCGGCCTGGGCAACGAGAAGAATCGTCAACACCAGAGCTCGCGGCGACTTCAGGAAATCAAGCATGAGCTTTCTCTCCTCCGAATCTACCCACCAGCCAATTCATGAAACGGTGGAACGCAAACAGCATCGCCAAGGCCACCATGAAAATCACCCAGCCTTCCAGGATGTGGAAGAAGCCGTTCGCAAATTCGGCGTCGATCTCGCTGATGATTCCGGTAATGGTTACGCGCGTCGCGTTGGCGATGATAGCGATCGGGATGGTGGCGACCAGCAGGACCCATTTCATCCAGGGCCGCGTGTCGAAAAAGAAACCGTACACCAGCGACATGAAGGAAAGCGTCAGCAGCGACCGGATGCCGCTGCACGCCTCCACCACCGACAGCTTTTGGCTGGCCAGTTCAAGAACATTGCCCTCGCGGAGCACGGGAACGCCAATCGCGCCCAGCGCTTTCTCGGCGACGGTGCTGGCGAAAATCTGAAGCGGGAAGGTGATCTGGTTATACATGACGCTGGGTATGGGAACCATGAACACCAGCAGGAATAGCGGAAACGCCATCTCTTTCAGAACCTGCCAGCCACCCAGGAAAAGAACCACCCCGACGATCGATTCCACAACTGCTGTGCGCTGAAGGAAAAGCTCCGCGCCCAGGGTGCCGATCATCAGTTGGAACGCGGCCCACACCAGCAGGACTGCGCCGGCGTTACTTCCCCGCCAGTCTAAAGATTGCAGCTTTGCGCGATTCCACCAGACGATGTACCCGGCTACCAACGGCACGAAGAACCCGTGCGACATGTCGTCGTCGTTCGACCACTGCCACACCAGCCTCTGGAGGACCGGGAAATAGCACAGGATCAGCAACCCGGCAAACCAGGCGATCTTCACCCAGGGGACGGGCTGCGGTGGGGCGGACGTTGCCGGGACAGCCTCAGAGAGAAGAGGTTCCGGCGCAGGAATTGTTACAGCAATGTCTGGGGGTGCACCCATTAACTGTTTCCTTGAACAAGTAGATCACACGTCGTCACAGCCGACAACCCAGCCGGGCGGGAACTTTGACCATACTTCCAGTCTTCTAATCGGAGGTAATCTGGAGAAAGGATAGCCCCCTGCTGCGGCCACTAGCGTTTATCAGCCGATTTGTCCTGCTTGTCCCGATGCTTTTTGGGCAAGGGATTCTTCCACTTAGCGAGGTCAGGACGGGCCAGCTTGGTACCGGAAAAACAGTTTTTCAGGGTTCGGACCCGCAGGATTTTCAAGTGGAGATTCTCGGCGTCCTCGAAAACATAGGCCCCCGGCAAAACATTATTCTGGCCCGGCTCTCCGGCGGACCGCTGGAAAAAACGGGTGTCATGCAGGGGATGAGCGGCAGCCCGGTATACATCGACGGGAAGCTGGTGGGCGCGGTGGCGCTGGCATTTCCGTTCTCGAAAGACCCGATCGCGGGTATCCGCCCAATTGAAGAAATGCTGGATTCGAACCCGCCGCGCGCGGTGGCGGCGGCGCCAGTGGCCAAGCTCGACGGCTTTGGCGGCGCAAAATTGGTGGAGGTTGCGACGCCGGTTTCCTTTTCCGGATTTACCCGCCGCGCAGTGGAGCATTTCGCCCCCGAATGGCGGAAGCTGGGCCTGGAACCCCTGCAGGGAATCGGAGGGCGGGCATCGGTTGCCGGACGCGGGTCGCAACGCCCGCTGGAACCCGGATCGATGCTAAGCGTTCAGCTGATCAGTGGCGACCTTAGCGTTGGTGCGGACGGCACGGTTACGATGATCGACGGGTCGCGTGTGTATGCCTTCGGGCACCGGCTGCTGGGGCTGGGCTCCGCCGAACTGCCATTTTCAAGGTCGGAGGTGATCACGCTGCTGCCCAGCCTGTCGTCCAGCTTCAAGATCTCCGCCGGAGGCGAACTGCTGGGGACGATTACGCAGGATGGAAACGCCGCGATCTCCGGCGATCTGCGCCGCCGCGCTGCCACCGTACCGGTGAAGATCGACGTGGCGGGCGCGCAGAGGAAAGCCAGCTACCGGATGGACGTAATCTCGCACCCGGTTTTGACGCCGTTTCTCCTGCAGATGGCGCTGTTCTCGGCCATTGATGGGACAGAGAGGACGCTGGGAAGCTCGACCGTAAGCATTAGTGGGGAGATACGTTTCGACGGGGGTCTTCCGCCACTGAAGATTCATCAGTCGATAGCCGGAGATTTCAACGCGCCGGTGATCGCCTCACTCGCCTCCACCTCGCCGCTGGCCCTGTTGCTGCAAGGGGCCTCCGATCCGGTGCGCCTTTCCGGGATCGACCTTACCGTGACGGCGGCGGAGACGCGGCGGCTGTGGCAGATCGAACATGTCTCGTCGTCCCGCAAACAGGTGCGGGCCGGAGACCCGGTGCGCATCTCGGTGGTGCTGACTGGCGCGGGCGGAAAAGAAGCGGTGCTTCATGCGGACTACTCGGTGCCGGTGGGCACGCCAGCGGGCATGCTTTCGATCACCGCCGCCGACGCGATCAACATGAACCTGGCGGACAACCGCCTGGGCTTTAGCGCCTTTGGACGTCCAGCGCGGCAGATCCTGGACCAGATGAACGACCTGCGGCCAAACTCCTCCGCGTGGGTGCGGATATGGCGGCCTGAGCCGACGGTTCAGGTGGGCGGCACGGACTATCCGAATCTGCCTGCGGGCCTGACTCTGCTGCTTAGCCGCGAGCCTTCGCAGATTCCAGCGACTGCGTTGGGCGGGTCGAAACTATTCGAAGCGGAGATGCCGTTTCCGGATGCCGTGGTGGCGGGCCTGAAAACCATTCAGATGGAGGTGCTGCCGTGAAGTCCGCAATCGTGTGGATTCTGGGCGCCTCGGCCGCAGTGGCGGCCAGCAGCCAGGCGTGGGAAATGACCACGTGGCAGGATTTTCTGAAGGGCCAGTTCAAGGGCGTGGCGGTCACCCGGGATGGGCGGTTGACGCTGGCGCCCGCGACCTCGACGTTGTTTGAGGACGGCCAGTCCTCCGTATGGTGCGCGGTTCGCGGAAGCGCGGGCGTCACCTACTTCGGAACCGGCCACAAGGGAAGGATCATCCGGATAGACGCGAAGGGCGCGTCAACGGTGGTCTGGACTGCGCCGGAGCCGGAAGTGTTCGCGATGGCGCTGGATTCCAAGGGTGTCCTGTACGCGGGAACGTCACCAAACGGGAAGATCTACCGGATCGAGAACGGATCGGCGTCGGTCTACTACGATCCGCAATCGCGCTACATCTGGTCGCTGGAATTCGGGGCGGACGGGCGGTTGTTCGCCGGGACGGGGGACAACGGCAAAGTCTTCGCCATCAACGGCGCGGGTGCGGGAGAAGTCTGGTTTGAGAGCGGCCAGTCCCACATCACGTCGCTGCAGATGGATGCGCAGGGAATGCTGTTGGCGGGCAGCGACCCCAACGGCATCCTGTACCGCATTTCGGCCAAGAACAAGGCATTCGTGATCTACGACGCCGATCTACCGGAGATACGGTCGCTGGCGCTGGGTCCCGACGGACTGATCTACGTGGCGGCGCTGGGCGGTTCGGTGGCCAAGCGGGCGAACGCGGCTGGTTTGGGCGTCACCGCGCCCACGTTTAGCGTGACGGCTCCGGTGACGACGATCACGGTTGAAGCGCAGGCCGGAATGGAAGTGAAGCCGAAGGCCGAGACTCAGAAAACTCAGCCGGCAGTATCGGCCATGGCAACGCCCATTGAGGTCTCCGGCGTCGAGAAGAGCGCCATCTACCGCATTTCGCCCGATGGCAGCGTGGAGACGCTGTGGTCGTCGAAAGAAGAGAACGCCTATGACGTGGCGCTGAACGGAAACTTGTTGTATTTTTCCACCGACGGCCCGGGACGCATCTATCAGTTGGACGCGGCGCGCAAGATCAGGCTGATAACGCAAACGAACGAGGGCGAGATTACGCGCCTTCTGGAATCCGGCGGAAAGTTCGTGGCGGCGACGGCGAATCAGGGTCGCATTCTCGCGGTCACCGGAAAGCCCGGTCCGTCTGGCGAGTACGAATCGCCGGTTCACGACGCGGGCTCCATCTCGCGATGGGGCCGTCTCGACTGGAACGCCGCCGGCGCGGGACAGACGACGCTTCAGACGCGAACCGGCAACTCCGCCCGGCCCGACACCACGTGGAGCGAATGGTCAACGCCGCTTGGCGCCCCCGGTGCGATCGCCAGCCCTTCCGCGCGGTTTGTGCAGTGGCGTGCCGCCTTTTCCGGTGCGGCGCCGGACATCGATTCGGTAAGCGTGGCATACCGTCCGCAGAATAATGCGCCGTCGGTGAAGTCGATCAGCGTGGTGTCGCAACTGGTGCCCGCGCCGCAATCGTCGAAGGCGCCTGTTACGCCATCGGGGGCGGCCTACTCGATTACGGTTACGGATTCCGGCGACACTGGCGCTTCCACGCTATCCGGCACGTCGACGCAGAATCCCGGAAGGGCGGGCCTGCGGCAGCTAATGATCTCCTGGGTGACGGAGGATCTGGACGGAGACTCCCTGATGTACACGCTGTCGTTTCGCGGCGACGGAGAGCGCGAATGGAAACTGCTGAAGAACAACCTTACCGACAGCAGCTTCCTTTTGGACGGTGACGCGCTTGCCGATGGCCGTTACTTCTTCCGGGTGGTGGCGACGGACCGCCCCGCGAATCCGACTGCGGATGCACGGGAGGACGAATTGATCAGCTCGCCCGTGCGCATCGACAATACGCCGCCCACGGTGGAACTGACGCGCAACGGGAACGCCGTAACCGTTCGAGCGGCCGACGCCACCAGTCCGCTGCGGCGCTGCGAGTTGTCGGTGGACGCGCGGCCATGGGTTGTCGTCGAGGCCGAGGACGGCGTTACCGACAGCCGCGAGGAAGCATTCCGCATTCAAATCGAATCGCTGCCGCCGGGCGAACACTTGCTGACGGTTCGTGTCACCGACGCCGCGGGCAATCCCGGCTTAGGTAAACTGGTCTTTCAGAATTAGCCGTTTGTAGAGGAGTCTTCCATGTCAGAGAACCTTTCCCGCCGCCACTTCGTCGCCAGTGGAGCCGCGTTGGCCGCGCCCGCCCTGCTAGGCGCGCAGAGCCCGAACGGACGCCTTCGCGCCGGATGGATCGGAACGGGCAGCCGTGGCAACCACGTGATGAACATGGCCTACGCAGGCAGCGCGGAACTGATGGAAGTGGTGGCCGTCTGCGATACCTACGCCGGCAATCTGAATCGCGCCAAGGACAACGTCAGTTCGAAGGGCAAGAATACGCCCAAGACTTACGTCGATTACAAAGAACTGCTGGCCGATCCGTCGGTGGAAGTGGTGTTCATCATGACGCCGGAACACCTGCACCATCAGATGGCTCTGGACGCGCTGAAGGCGAAGAAGCACATCTACATCGAAAAGCCCCTGGCGCACACCATCGAAGAAGGTGCGGAGATTGTGGCGGCGGCGCAGAAGGCGGGGGTGAAGGTACAGGTAGGCACGCAGAACCGCTCGAACTCGCTGTATGTCCAGGCGAAGAAAATGGTGGAGGACGGAATGATCGGCGACATACATTATGTCCGCGCATTCTGGTACCGCAACTCTCTTGAGGACAATCCCGCGTGGCGCTACACAATTCCGGCGGACGCGACGGCTCAGAACACGGATTGGAAGAAGTTCCTGGGCGTTGAGCCGTACGTGAACAAAATGCGCGAGTTCGACAAGCAACGCTACTATCAATGGCGTTTGTACTGGGACTACAGCGGCGGAATCTCAACCGACCTGCTGGTGCACCAGACCGACATCACCAATTTCGTCTGCGGAAAGACGGAGCCGTTGTCGTGCGTCGCCTCCGGCGGGATCTACCGTTGGACCGACGACGACCGCGAGGTTCCGGATACGCTGTCGGCCATCTACGAATACCCGGACAAGTTCCACATCAACTATTCCTGCTATTTCGGGAACGACTGGTTCGGCTACGGGGAGCAATTCCTTGGCAACAAAGGCACGGTTGAAGTGCTGAACCGCCAGATTCTGAACTACTATCCGGAGAAGTTCGGCGGCAAGGCGCCTGCCGACGTAGCCGCGCGGAAGCCGATCGCCGTCAGCCTGCCCGGCAACGACGCCCCCGCAGTCCAGAACCATGTACGCAATCTGTTCGAAGCCATTCAAGGCAAGGCCAAGCTGGTCGCCCCGGTGGAGGTAGGACAGCAGGCCGCCGTCAGCGGACATATGGCAACGCTGGCGTACCGGAACGGCAAAAAGGTGATCTGGGACACCAAGACCCAGAAATACAGTTTCGTATAAGCCGCGCGCCGCCCCGGCGTGTTACATTCTGGGGTTTGCCATGGCACAAGCTCAATCTGGACGTCTGATCCTGGCCGCCGTGATGGCGATCCTCGTCTACGGCATGATTGCCGCGATGCTGGGCACCATCATGCCGACGTTCCAACTGACGATGGAACAGAACGGCAATGTTGCGCTGGCGCAGGCCATCGGATTGATCATCGCCTCCGTTTCCGTTGGGCCCCTGATCGACAACCGTGGGAAGAAAATCGCGCTGCTGATCGCGCTGGGCATCATCGCATTGTCCCTGGTTCTGCTTCCCGGAGCCGGCGGCGACTACGTTCTGATCCGGCTCTACTTCTTCTTTGTCGGATTCGGCGGCGGCATCCTGGTGACGGCGGCCAATGCGTTGGCCAGCGATATCGACGAGACGCGGCGCGCGTCGATGCTGAACTTCCTCAACCTGTTTTTCGGGCTCGGCGGGCTTACAACGCCACTGATCGCCGGTAATATCTTTGAGGGCGACGCCGTGAAGCTGTGCTACTTTACGGCCGCTTTGACCGGGCTGACGCTGCTGCTGCATCTGACCACGAAGATGCCGGCGCCCACCGGCGACCGGGGATTTAAGCTATCCGAGGCGGGCGCGCTGGTGAGTAACCCGGCGCTGGGAATGCTGGCAGTCTTCCTGTTCCTTTACGTTGCCTGCGAAGTGGGCGTCTGGAACTGGCTGGTGAAATATCTCATCAGCAGGGGTATCGACGAACGGACATCGCTGAATATTCTGTCTCTGGGTTTCGCGCTGGGGCTGCTGATCGGGCGGGTAGTGGTTTCGAGGATTCTGATAAAGGTTCCTCCGATCACGGTGCTGCTTGCGTCCTCAGTGTTGATGCTGGCCACGACATACCTGATGTTGCAGACATCCACGGTGGAAATGGCTACGGTGGCGGTGTTCTGCGCGGGGCTGGCGATGGCTCCGGTGTTCCCAACGACGTTGGCAATCGTCGGCAATACGTTCCCGCGAGGGACGGCCACGGCCATGGGGCTGGTCATCACGTTTGGCTGGATCGGACTTGCAGTAAGCTCTCCCATCATTGGCAACCTCGCCGAAGCTTCGTCCCTGCAGAGCGCCCTGCTGCTGCTGCCGACGTTCTCCGCCTTAATGGTACTGGTGAATCTGGCCGTACGGCCGCTGCTGGGCAAAACAAAATTCGCGTAATATTCGCTGCAACTTAACGCACTGGTAGTGTATGTTCGGTATCTAAGGCGTTGAGAGAAGCTTCCGTTTGAAATTTAAACTGTTGCGGCGCGTAGCCTGTCTGGCGGGCCTGATGGCTGTCTTGGCGGGCGCGGTGGAAATTCCAGCGGGACAAATTCTGGAAGTCCGCCTGAGCACGGCCGCCATTACCGGCGTCTCAAAAGCGGGCGACCGGCTGGAAGCAATCCTGATCAGCCCGGTGATGGACGCTGTGGGCGTTGTTGCGCCGGCGGGGTCCAGGCTGTTGGGATGCGTAGCCAAGGCCCAGGCGTTGGGCATGGGGTTCAAGAACGGTCGCGCGCAGATGTCGCTGCTGTTCGACCGCATCGTGGTTCCGGGTCTGGAACCTGTCCCGGTACGCACCACGTTGGTGCACGTCGACACGGCAAGGGAACGCGTGAATGGGAACGGCCAGATCGACGGAATCTCACCGGCGATTTCGGCCTCAAGCGCCCTGGCCACCTACGCGTGGCGGCTGGTGATTCTGGAGCCTGCCATCGGCGCAGCCGTCTGGGGCGTGAAGTTCCTGATGGCGCCCGCGCCCGATCCGGAGATTCGACTTCCCGTGGGCGCGGAGCTGCTGCTGCGCGTGATCGAACCGGTGACACTGAACTACAACCCGGAGCCGATGCGTCTGCGGCCACTTGAGCCCGCGTACGCCGCTGAGCTTCTCGAGTGGCTGAACTCCCGCGAATCCTTGCGCATTATGCGGAAGTCCGGCGCGCCTGGAGACCCGATCAATCTTGTTTTCGTGGGCCGCGAGTCCGCGATGTTGAGTGCCTTTGCGGCGGCCGGATGGTCGAAGGGAGAGATTCGCCACGCCACGTCACTGGCGAAGACTTACTTCCACCTGATCCAGCGAAAGGGCTATGCGACGGGCCCAATGGCTCCGATGACGTACCAGGGGGCCGCCCCGGCCTACACATTCCAAAAAACGCTAAACACTTTTTCGCGCCGGCACCATTTGCGTATCTGGAACACGGGAACCGATTCGGCGGGCGTGACGCGGTGGGCCGTGGCCGGAACAGAGGATACGGATATTCACTTCTCCGGAAGATCCTGGACGCATGAGATCGATCCCGAGATCGACCACGAACGGTCGAAGATCGCCACCGACCTTCTATACACCGGATGCGTGACCGCAATGTCGCTGCTGGACGCGCAGAATGGAGACGTCCCGGGATTTGTCACCGATGGCGCAGTAGCGGCGCTTCGTCTGAACGAATGCGAGTCTCCCCGGGCGATGCCGACCGAACCAAAAGCAACCAAAGGCAGGGCATTCGCGCGAACCATGAAGGCTTTCGGGAAGGACATTGTGCGATCAAATCTGGCGACGATTGCACTGACGGACGCTCACGTTCCGCCACAGGCGTTTACCAGCAAAGCTCCGCCGGAAAATTACCGGGCCACCTGGGCGAATCAGCAGGCTACACTCTGGAAGCCTAGAGTAGACGTGAAATGAATCGAAGGTCTTTCGTAGCCGCTGGAGTCTTCGCGGGCTGTGCCTGGGCGCAGAAGCCCGCCGGACGAAGAGTGCTGATTCTCCTCGGCCCACCCGGAGCGGGCAAGACAAGGCACGCCAAAGCGTTAAGTTCCCGGTACTCGGTTCCGGAGGTTTCGGCGGCGGACCTGCTGAAGAAGAGCCATGGCAGCAAGAGCGACCTCAGCAAGGCGTTGAAGTCCCAGCTTGAAGGCGGCGCCCTGGTAAACGACGAAGGCATTAACCAACTGGTGCTGGCGAGGATCTCCAAGGGCGATTGCCACAATGGATTTGTCGTCGACGGATACCCGGCAACCCCGGGCCAGGCGGAATTTCTTGAGGCTCAGCTGAAGGATCTTACGTTTCCGGAGCCGGTTGTAATTCACCTCCAGATTTCCGACAAGCTGGTGGAAGAAAGGCTCCGGCGGCGGGGACGCGCGGACGACAAGCCCGCCAATATTGAGCGCCGTTTGGCCGACTACCGCCGTGAAGAGGCAGCCGTTCTCGCGTCGTTCAAGCAGGTGATCCGGATCGACGCCAGCGGTGACGAAAAGACGGTCTCCGCCGCGATCCTTCAGGCGCTGGACCGGCAGTAGTGGCAGAGTGGAAGTATGAGCCTGGAAAACAAGAGAGTCGTTCTTTTCGTCGACCAGCAGTATCAGGAGATGGAAGTCTGGTATCCGCTATACCGTTTTCGAGAAGCGGGCGTGAAGGTGGTGACAGTAGGGTCCGAGGCGGGCAGGATCTATCCCAGCAAGTTGGGTTATCCGTGCCAGGCCGACAAGTCCTACGAACAGGTTGAGGTGAAGAACTTTGAGGGCGTCGTGATCCCCGGCGGCTTCGCACCCGACTACATCCGCCGCAATCCTTCGGCCGGTGCGCTGGTGAAGCAGTTCGACGACGAGGGCAAGCTGGTGGCGGCAATCTGCCACGGCCCGTGGGTGCTGTGTTCCTCGCACGGCCTGCTGAAGGGCCGCAAAGCGACCAGCTTTTTCGCCATTCGCGATGATGTCGTGAACGCGGGCGCAGCGTGGACCGACGAAGAAGTAGTCGTGGACCGGAATCTGGTGACGTCCAGAAAGCCGGACGACCTGCCTGCCTTTTGCCGCGCGTGTTTGAAGGTGCTGGGAAGTTAGCTTCCCACCAACTGCCGGAACATCAGCGCGAAGCATCCCACCGCAACCGCGAGGCTGGCATACGATAGCCAGCGAATCAACGCCTCGCGGTTTTCGTTGATCAGGTTGGGAAGACCCACCAGCCAGCCTAGCCCAAAACCCACCGCCAATCCGCCAATGTGCGCCGCGTTGTCGATGTGAAAGAACGGCATCAGGCCGAAGAGAAGCCCGTAGACCGCCCAACGGATGTAGAGCGACTTTACGTGATCGCCGAGGGCGGAACGGGTGCCGACTCCCAACGCGATCATGACGCCGATCAGCCCGAAAATGCCCGCGGAGGAACCGACGGACAGAACGGGGCTCCACAGGTAGCTGGCGTAGAAGCCGCCGATGGTGGAAAGCACATACAGCAGGATCAGCCGGCTGGACCCGTAGATTTCCTCCACCTGAGAACCGAGGTCGAACAGCGCCCAGGAGTTCATCAGTAGGTGGAACATCCCGCCGTGCAGCGCACCCGCAGTCACCAACCGCCACCACTCGCCCGCGGCGATCGAGGGGCCATACTTTGCGCCAAGACGGTACAGCACCGTACCCGGAAGATCGAACGAAGATCCGGTGGCCTTGGCGGCGAACGCCATCGACGCCAGATAGAGGGCGAAGTTCACCAGCAGGATCATCGAGATCGTAAATTTGGCGTTCGGAATAAACCCCGCAATCATTCCGGACGGCGACGTCCGGCGGTCGATGGCCCGCGCGCCAATCTTCACGTCGCAGTAAGGGCAGACACGGTCTGAACTAGTCACGAAAGCCCGGCAATTCGGGCACATCCGTCGGGAATTCACCTCTTCATTGTAGGGGCGGCGAACGCGGAACCCAGTTGCTACAATCGAAAAGCGGATGTCTCAACGCGAACTGGAGCTGCGCCAGGAAATCGTCGAAATCGGGAAGTGGGTCTACCAGAAGGGCTGGGTTGCAGCGAACGACGGCAACATTTCGGTCCGTCTGGACGAGGGCAGGATTCTGTGCACGCCAACCAAAGTCTCGAAAGGGATGATGACGGCGGACGATCTGATCGTTGTCGATCCGTCGGGACGGAAGCTGGAAGGCGGTCGCGACTGCACTTCGGAAATCGCGATGCACCTGACGATTTATTCGCTGCGTGCCGACGTGCAGAGCGTCGTGCACGCCCACCCTCCCACCGCCACGGGCTTCGCGGTGGCCGGCCGCGCGCTTGATCAGGCGCTGCTTCCGGAAGTGGTGGTGAACCTGGGCAGCATTCCATTGGCGCCCTACGGTCTTCCTGGCACTCCTGCCTTGTCGCAGAGCATGGTCCCCTTCATCCCGCACTATGACGCCCTGCTGCTGGCCAATCACGGCGCGGTCGCCTACGCGCCGACTTTGCGAGAGGCGTTCTTCCGGCTGGAAACGACCGAGCACTTTGCCCGCATCGCACTCGTCGCGGAATTGCTGGGCGGGGCCAGCGTGCTTCCCCGGCGCGAAGTGGAGAAGCTATTCGAATCGCGCGGACGCTACGGCGTAAATTCGGTGACGCGGATGCAGCCGGGCGCTCCCGTTGTGGCGGAAGATCGCAATGGCCATCACTCGGGCAAGGTGGAAGTATCCCGCGAGGAACTGACGTCCCTGATCGACAACGCGCTTCGGGCGCGCGGCGTGCTTTCCTAGCGTCGATAGCCGGGAGCCGAGTATTGCAGCTCCGCGTCGTGCGACGGCCGCCGTCTGCCGTTTCCCGTCACAAGAAGAATCCCCACAAGCAGTCCCGTCCCCAGCTTCACCATTTCGATAACGGCGTACGCGGTATGCCATGCGCGGAACTGGCTGCGGATTGGGCTCTCGCGGGCCGCGGGCATGAAGTCCATCTCGCGGCTGAGCGCGGTAATCGATGGTGTCACCCAAACGCGCATCACCAGTACCAGCGCCAGCATCAGCACGCTTAGCGCGATCACACGCTTGCGCTCATGAGATCCGAAAAGCAGCAGCGTAAATAATATGCACCCCACCCCAATCTGCACCCACTCCCATGCCTCGAAGTAAAAGCGGTTCTGCTCGCCAACGTGATAGCGCAGGAACACGCGGGCGGCGTCGGGTCCACCGAGAAGCTTGACGGCCTCGGCCACCTCGGGTTCGGCTTGGCCCAGCGTTCGCGTAACGGACTGGAAGTTCTGCGTGGCGACAGCGGACATAAACAGGCTGCCGCCGATCCAGGCACCAAGAAGAAGACAGGCGATCCGGCTGACGTGCATTTCGAAACTCGCTAGTAATTGTGGCATGATCGCCACATGATCTCGCGAAGAAACCTGATTCTTTCAGCAGCCGCCGTTCCCGCCATCCGGCTGCCGAAGAAGATTCGGGTAGCCATCCTGGGGTTTGAGGGGCATGCCGGCGAGATCACCGGGCCGCTGCCTTTGCTTCCCGATGTCGAGCTTGCCGCGTACGCGTCGCCGCGCCCGTCCACCGCCGCGCCCTATGCGGCGGCGAAGCACTATGAGAAGTATCAGGACCTTCTCGAAAATGAAAAGCTGGATGTCGTCGCCGTCACCACTGACGACGGTGCGCGCGCAGAGGCGATTCTCGCATGCCTGGCTCGAAACCTGCACGTGATCGCGGAAAAGCCTTTGGCACGTACCCGCGCCGATGTTGAGCTTGTCCGGAAGGCCGCTGCAGAGAGCGGGGGCCGCTTGTCGATGCTGCTGCCCGCGCGATTCATGCCCCACTTTCAAGCACTGAAGCAGGTTGTCGCGTCGGGGGAGATCGGCGATCCGGCGCTGGTGGCGGGTCAAAAATCTTATCGCGCCGGCGCCAATGTGGAATGGCGGAATCGCAAGGAAAGCTATAGCGGCACGATCCCATGGGTGGGCATCCATATGGCGGATCTGATGCTGTGGACCAGCGGCAGGCAGTTCACGGAATGCGCGGCGTACCAGAGCCGTGTCGGCTGGCCAGAGCTTGGCGCGAGAGAGAACACAGCCGGTGTTCTGTTCCGGATGGACAACGGTGGGGCGGCCAGCCTGATGATGGACTACCTTCGCCCGGAGTTGGCGGAGACACATGACGACGACCGGTTGAGGCTTGCGGGTACCGATGGCGTGGCGGAGTACCAGCGCGCCACCGGCGTCACCTTGGTGACGAAGAAAGCGAAGACTCGAACGGTTGCGCCGCCACCGCCTCAGCACCTGTTCATCGATTTCCTGGACTCCGTCTACAACGGCAAGCCGACGATCCTTCCGGTTGAGGACGTTTGGCGGGTGAATGAAATTTGTCTGGCCGCGCGCGACGCCGCGAACACCGGCAAGACCGTGAAGCTATAGCCGCGAGACGGTGCGAAGCTCAACCGCAAGCGAATCGAGCGCAAGGCTCTTCTGAATGTTCCGGCGCACCTGCCGGGCCAGTTCGCTGACGCGGCGAACCGCTTGTAAGATCCAGGGAAACGTGACGCGGTCCTGAATCTGCGCAATATCCGAGGCGACATCAGCGGCACGGGGCGCGGGAAGGCCATGTGCGGACAACAGGACGTCCTCCAGCAACTGGGCGAGAACGCGAAGATGGTCGTCTAGCTTTTCCGACTTGCTGGCCCCGAGTTTCTCCGAATACTTCACCCACGCGGAAAATGGCGCCGCTCCGGAAGCGGTTTTCAGTAGCGCCAGCATCGCCTCGCGCCGCAACTTGTACGCCGCTACGTCAATCGACACGGCTTCACCAGGGCTTCCGGCGGCCAGCGCCAGACGGAGCCTAGGCTCATCGACCCCGGGCCGCGAGGCTAGAAACGCATTCATCTCTTCCGGCGTGAGGGGCGACAGACGAAGGGGAATCGATCGAGACCGGATCGTCGGCAGAAGGTCGTAGGCGTTCGATGTCGTCAGAAAAACGATGAGATGCTCCGGCGGTTCTTCCAAGGTTTTCAGCAGCGAGTTGGCCGCCTGTTCGTTCGCGCGGTCAATCTCGTCGATCAGGAAGACCCGCCGTTTGCCGCGCAGAGGTTTAAACTGCGCGCGCTCCCGCAGTAAGCGCATCTGGGGCATCGAGAGTTGGCGCAGCGGCCCGTCGGGCGCGAATGTAAGGAAGTCGGAATGCGTCGCGAAAAAGAGTGGATCTTCGTTCCGCTTCTCGGATGTCCACTTCTCCCGGTCGAGAATCAGGTCGCGGTTGGTGTCAAGCGACAGGTCGTCGGCCTCGATCTTGTTCGCGCCGCCGAGAAGCGCGGCGGCGAAACGCCGCACCAGCGTTGCCTTGCCGACACCTGCGGGTCCATCGAGCAGGATGGTCTGCGGTATCCGTTCGCCTTCCAGCATCTGGCGCAGGACGGAAGTGGCAGCGGCGTTGCCATGGAAGTCTTCGAACATTACTTGGGAAGGCGGGGCTCGACAAGCGCCCATATTTCGCCCGCGACGGCGTCGGGAGATTCCGTTCCATCGATGCGCCGCACGCGTTGCGGCTCCGCTTCGACCAGCCGTAGATAGGCTTCCCGGACCTTCGCTCGAAAGGTGTCGGGCTCGCTCTCCATGCGGTCCGCCTGGCCACGGCGCGCGGCGCTGGTGACGGGATCGATGTCGAGAAACACGGTGAGATCCGGCTGAAGACCATGGCACGCAATCTCATGAAGCTGGCGTACGACGTCCTCGCCGAGGCCGCGCGCGTGTCCCTGATAGGCGATCGTAGAGTCGGTAAAGCGGTCGGACACGACGATCGCTCCGCGTTCGAGTGCCGGGCGGATTAGCTGATCCGCATTCTGCGCGCGAGCTGCGAAGTAAAGCATCAGCTCCGCAAACGGGGACATTTCGCAGTTCGCCGGGTCCAGCAGGATTTGGCGGATCTGAAGCGCGATCCGGCTGGCGCCCGGTTCGACAGATTCAACCACCTCATGTCCGCCGTGCCGCAGCCGGTCGACAAGGCGGCGAATCTGCGTCGATTTCCCCGCGCCGTCGATCCCCTCGAACGAAAGAAACAACGACGGCCTAGTCGTAGACATAGTGCAGGACCTTCTTCAGATCCTCCCAGGCTTCGCGCTTCGCCTCCTGATTATAAGGGCGCAAAAGATAGGAAGGGTGATAGGTGACCATCACGGGAATATCGCGCCACCGCTGCCAGTTGCCCCGCAGCTTCGTCACGCCTTCCTTCGTTCCCAGCAGGGCTTTCGCAGCCGTCGAACCCAGGCAGCAGATTGCTTTCGGATTCAGCACGGTTAGCTGGCGAAAAAGGAATTGCCCGCAAGTTTCCATTTCGTCCGGCTGCGGAGTACGGTTCTCCGGCGGACGGCACTTAACCACGTTGCAGATGTAGGCGTCCTCGCGACGCATGGGAATCTCTTCTTTGGCGGCGGTGTTGTCGATCATCTGCGTCAACAGTTGTCCGGCGCGGCCGACGAACGGAAAACCCTGGGCATCCTCATCCGCGCCCGGACCTTCGCCGACAAATACCAGCCTTGCGTTCGCGTTGCCGGAGCCGAACACGATTTTGTTGCGCGCCTCACACAGGCGGCAACGTCTGCAATCCCCGATATCCTCGCGGATCTTGTCGAGCGTATCGTTGTCGGGGGCGAGTGAGGGAAGATCGGGAATCTGTTTCATTGTGGCGGTGGAGGGCGCGGCCGGCGAAACGGGCGATTGCGACGCTGGCCGCAAATACAGTTCTTTTACGCCGAGATCGCGATAGAATTCCAGGCGCTTCCGGAGGTTCTCCGGGCTCATTTCGACGAGAGCAAGGCCAAGCGAAGGCGCAGAGCTTGATCGAAAATCCGGTCGGCAATTTCGCGCTTCGAAGCCTCGGGCAAATCCAGCGTCTCGCCCGTTCTCAGGACCAGGGTGACTTTGTTGAGGTCAGATTCAAAGCCGGTGCCAGCCTGGTTCACCAGATTGGCTACGACCATGTCGCAGTTCTTGGTTTGTAGTTTGCGGCGCGCCTCCGCCACCAGATTGTCTGTCTCGGCCGCGAAACCAATCAGAAGGCGGTCGCCTTTCATGCGTCCGATTTCGGCAAGAATATCGGGAGTTGGATCGAGATCGAGCGACAGCCGGGTTGCGGTCTTTTTTACTTTCTGCGTGGGGACAATTGAGACGTGATAGTCCGCAACGGCTGCGGCTTTGATGATGATCGTGGCGTGTTCGGCATGCGCCATCACCTGATCGCGCATCTCAAGCGCGGTGTGGACATGAAGCGTTTCCACGCCCGCCGGATCGGGAAGGTGCACGGGGCCCGCGACCAGCACGACGCGCGCACCGCGCGATACCGCCGCCTGCGCCAGCGCGAATCCCATCTTGCCGCTGGAACGGTTTGTGATGTACCGAACCGGGTCGAGCGGTTCCTGTGTCGGGCCCGCGGTGATAAGTACGGTTTCTCCGTCCAGATCCAGGCGCGGGTTGGCGAGGCGAAGAACCTGTTCAATAATCTCCGCCGGTTCGGCCAGCCGACCGGGTCCGGTAGTGCCGCAAGCCAATGGACCTTCGCGCGGTTCGATGATGACGTGGCCACGACGCCGAAGAATCCCGATGTTCTCCTGCGTAGCCGGATGTTGCCACATGTTGGTGTTCATGGCCGGAGCCAGAATGACCGGTCCAGTGAAAGCGAGGTACGTGGTGGTAAGAAAGTCGTCGGCCAAGCCGTGCGCAAACTTCGCCAGCAGGTCGGCGGTTGCGGGCGCGATGAGGAGAAACTGATTCTCCTCCGCGACACCGATATGCTCCACCGAACTGGAGAGAGTGGCTTCCGGAGAGGCGTCCGCGAACAGCCCGGTGATGACCTTTTTCCCGGTAAGCGCGGCGAAGGTGAGGGGACGGATGAACTCCTGAGCGGAAGCCGTGAGGATCGTCTGAACCACGAAGCCGCGCTCCATCAGACCCCGCGCCAACTCCGCCGACTTATAGGCAGCGATGCCGCCGCCCACGCCCAGCGCGATATTCATGTTTTCTAGTTTAGGTTATGCGATCCTGATAGTCGCATAGAAAAGTATCGACGCAATATCTCTACTCATAGGATTCTGAAGCACCAGGCCCGCCGCCGGGCTCTAGAGAAAAAGCTAATGGCGTCCAGCCGCGAAGAAGTCCACGCCCTGATCGACCTGCTGCTGCCCGGGAAGCTGGAAGCTATCTAGAATCTCCTTGAGGTCATGGTGAATCCCCCTAGGGAAGAAGAACTCACCGCCGAAACGATCGCTCAACTGAGGGGACGCTCGCCGGTACACTTCGTCTCCGCGTCGGCGACTACCGGGTCTTCTACGAAGAACGAGGCGACACGCTATTTGTGCGACGCGTCAAGCATCACCGCGACGCTTGTCGTTAGAGGTCGAACTCTCGCGCCAACGGCGTTACCGCCGAGGAGCCAACGCTCCAGCTAGACGGCGGGAGCGGCGGTGTTCTCGCCACGGTTGGAATCTTCGTAAGTCACCAGCCCGCGGCGCACTTCTTCCATGGCCGCGACGGTGGGTTTTTTCGACGTAGTCGGCAGAAAGCCGCGGGCGCCAGCCTGCAGTTGGCGGGCGCGCTTGGCCGCCACGATGATAAAGCGGTAGGTGCTGTTCTCCTGGTCGTCCGGGATCGTGTTCAGCGCATTGGTCCGAAGTTCACTCATCGAAATTCCCTCATTTTCCGCGCTCCGGAGTCTGTCCGAAGCTGGCTTTCTCAAAACTATTCAGGATGGGGCCTATTCGCGGCTCCATCCGTTCCGTCCGCGCCCGTTCCGCCGCGATGATCGAAGACAAAATCTGAACGGACTCTTCGACCGCGTTCTCGTCATTCACGATCTGGTAATCGTATTCCCGGCAGTTGCCGATTTCGGTGGCCGCCTCATCCAGCCTGCGCTGAAGGATATCCTCCACCACATCGCCCCGGACCCGTAGGCGCTTCTCCAGAATTCCCGGCGAGGGCGGTAGGACGAAGATCGTCACCGCGTCGGGAAGTCGCAGCTTTAATTGTCTCGCACCTTGAACGTCGATGTCGAGAAGCAGATCCCGGTCGCGGGAGCGCGCCTCCTCCAGCACGCTGACGTGGGTGCCGTAATAGTCCCGGCCGAAGACGGTCGCGTGTTCCAGAAATTCGCCGTTGGCGAGACGTTTCTGAAACTCGTCCCGCGAGATGTAGTGATAGTTCTGACCCTGCTTTTCGTCGCCGCGAGGCTGACGGGTGGTAAAGGACACCGAGAAAGCGAGGCGCGGATCACTGTCAAGAACTCGGCGTACCAGCGTCGATTTTCCAGAGCCAGACGGCGCGGAAACCACGAAAACGGTCGTCATCCCGGGGAACCCTGATTATTCCACGTTCAGGGACTGCTCGCGAATTTTCTCGATCTCCGTTTTGATGCCCAGCGCCAGATCCCCCAGGCGAATGCCCGCCTCGCCGGCGTTGGCCGACTTCGAAAGAACCGTGTTCGTTTCGCGATTCGTTTCCTGCAGGAGAAAATCCAGCTTCTTGCCGATCTCGCCGCCGCGCTGCAACAACTGGCCGAGCTGAGTGGCGTGTATCGTCAGGCGCGAAATCTCTTCGGCGATGTCGGACCGTTCGATCAGAATCGCCACTTCCTGCGCCATGCGATGCGGGTCTACTTTCAGCTCCAGTTCCGAGATACGCTCTTCCAGGCGTTTCCGCAAAGCCTCCGCGGCGGACTGGCGCAAAGGGCCGAGCGCGGCGGCCGACTCCTGAATCGAAGCGACGCGGGCGAGCATATCCAGCGCCAATTCACCACCCTCGCGCAGACGGAATTCGTTCCAGACGCCGCAGCACGCCTCGACCCCTTCGATCAGCGCGGCACGCAGGGACTCGACGGCCGCGCCGGTCATCTCCGCCGGGGGCGCTTCCTGGATCATGCCCGGAACCCGAAGAGCGGCGTTGAGATCCGGCTCCGCAGCAAGACCGTACGCCGCGGCCGCATCGCGCAACGCCGAGACGTAGGCGTCCAGCAGATCGCGCCGTACGATCGCGCCACCCGCGCCGGTGCGTTCCAGCGATACGCGCAGTTCGACGTGCCCGCGGGAGGCGTGGCGCTTCAGAGCGTTGCGCAGATCGATTTCGAATGGGTCGAGCAGCGGTGGAAGACTAAGCTGCAGGTCGAGCGCGCGATGGTTGACGCTCTTCAGGCTGAAGGTGGCCTCGCCCAGCGGGGTGGGCCGCTTGAGACGGGCGAACCCGGTCATGGAACGGATCATAGGGGCTCGGCTCCGGAATACTGCAAGCGGTGCAGGCGTTGGTAGGTTCCGCCAACCGCCATTAACTGATCGTGGCTGCCGGTTTCCGATACGCGGCCCGCGTCAAGGACGATGATCTGGTCGGCACGGCGGATGGTGGACAGGCGGTGCGCGATGACAATGACGGTGCGTCCGTTGATCAGGTTCTGCAGAGCCCGTTGAACCAGCATCTCGGACTCGGAATCCAGATGTGAGGTCGCCTCATCAAGGATCAGGATCGGAGCGTCGCGGAGGATCGCGCGCGCGATCGCCAGCCGCTGCCGTTGGCCACCCGAGAGCTTCACTCCGCGTTCGCCGATGCGGGTGTCGTAGCCCTCCGGCATTGCGCGGATGAATTCCTCGGCCAGCGCAAGACCACCCGCGCGCTCGACATCGGCGGCAGAAGCGCCAGCGCGCCCATAGCGGATGTTGTTGGCGACTGTGTCGTCGAACAGAAACGTTTCCTGGGGAACGATGCCCACCTGATTGCGAAGCGAATCCAGAGTGTAGTCGCGCACGTCGATGCCGTCCAGGCGGAGGCGTCCGGCGGTGACGTCGCGGAACCGTGGAACCAGGCTGGCCACCGTGGTTTTCCCCGCGCCGGAGGGCCCCACCAGCGCCACCACTTCCCCGGAACGAACGGAAAGCGTGACGTCGCGAAGCGCATCGGCGTTCGCGCCCGGATACCGGAACCACACATGCTCAAACTCAATGCCGCCGGAAAAACGCGTCAGCACTTTGGCGTTGGCCCGGTCTGCAATCTCGTGCCGCGTGTCGAGATACTCAAAGACTTTTTGCGAGGCTCCGGAGGCCTGCTGAAAGATGTTGTGAATTCCGGTGAGGCGCTTGACGGGCTCATACAGCATCAGCAGTGCGATGACGAAACTGGTGAACTCGCCGGCTGTCATGGAGCCCGCTTTGATCTGTGTGCGCGCGTACGTCAATAGGCACACGATGGTAACGGCGCCGAAAAACTCGATCATCGGCGAGGCCAGCGCCTGCTGGGCGACATAGCGCAGGTTGGACGCGCGCATTCGCCGGGCGGCGCGAAGAAACTTGTCCGATTCCAGACTCTCCGCGTTGAACGCTTTCACCACCTGATGGCCGCCCAGCGCTTCCTGCAGAATCTGATTCAGTTCGGCGGCGTCGTCCTGCACCCGGCGCGTCGTCTTACGCAGACGCCTCCCGATGCGGGCTGTGGGAATCAACACGAAGGGCAGCAAAGTCAGGCTGACCAACGCCAGCTTCCAGTCGTGCTGAAGGAGCACCGCCATCAGGCCGAGGGCGGAGAAACTCTGCCGCAGCCAATCCGCCAGCATGTGGGAACTGGCGACTTGAATCTTTTCGATGTCATTCATGATGGACGACATCAGGCGGCCCGTGGCGTTGAGTTCGAAGAAGCGCGAATCCTGACGCAGTACGTGGTCGAAGACGCGCTGCCGCAAGTCCATCACCGCGCCTTGGCCGACGACGTTGATCAGATAGTTGGCTGCGTAGTCGGCGAGACCTTTGATCAGGAAGACGATGAGAATTCCGATCGCGACCATTGTCCAGACGTTGTGGACGGACTCCGGGAAAAGGCTGTCGAGCGTAAGGGAGATGCCCAAACGGGGTAGAGTGAATAGCGGGACCGACTGGTCCGGCGACGAAGGATCGAGAACGCGGTCGAAGATAGGGCGGATCAGCAGGGCAAGCGCCGCCTGGGCCGCGCCAACGATCGCCATGAGAACTACACTGGCCATCAGGGCGGGCGCGTAGGGCCGGGCGTAGGCCAGCAGCCGCTTCATCTGCGGACCCCCAGCGCGGACAGCGCCTCCACCACATGTTCGGCAGAGATTCGCGCGATGGTGGTGTCCTTTAGAACCTTCGCCTCCGTGCGCCATGGCGCCCACGTCACTTCGTCGGAGGGGCCGAAGAGCACCACCGCCGGTACGCCGTAGGCCGCGGCCATGTGCGCCGGACCCGAATCATTGCCCAGAAACAGGGAGGCCCCGGCGAGAAGAGAGGACGTTTCAGCGAGGGTTCCGCACGAGATATCGAACCCCGCAAACGGAGAAAAGTCGTCGTTCGGAGAGCCGACGATCACCGGTTGAAGGTCGAGATTGCGGGCGGCGGCAACAAAGCGTTCGGCGGGCCAGGCTTTGTCGGGCGACGATGCAAAGGGATGAATCACCGCGTAAGGCTTTGAACGCTTCGCTGGTGTCGCGAACAAGCGCGCGCGGGGTATCTCGGACTGCGGCACGCCGAGGTGGAACATGGCGGAGGCGGCGTGCTCCGCCGTGTGCACGCGCCGCTCAACACCTAGGATTTCCTGCGCCCGGGGGATCCGGATGTTGTAGAGCCACTGTCCGCGGTAATGCGCGAAACCGGCGCGGAGCGGGGCCAGCGATGACGCCGTCAGCAACATGCTGGTTGTTCCGCCGTGGAGGTTAATGGTCAGGCGCGGGCGAAAGCTGGCGACAGCCGCAGCTCGCGGAGGAAGCACTCGCGCCACGCCGGGATTGCCTGCGTACACAGCGGCGAATCGGTCTTCCACCGCCACGCCAATCTCAAGATCGGGCCGGTGCGATTTCAGGAGGTGTATCGCGGGCGTTGAGAGGACGCAATCACCGAGTGACCGCAGGCGAAGAATCAGCACTCTCGCACCGGCGGGCAGTTCGTCGAGCCGCCGGCTAGGGCTCAAGGGTCGATTGTTCAATCACCATCACCGGAATGTCGTTGCGGATCGGGTAGACCCGCCGGCATTGGACGCATTTCAGCCCGCTACCGTCCGGCTTCAATTCAAGATCGGTTTTGCATGCCGGGCAGACGAGAAAATCCAGCAGCTCCTTGCTGATTGCCATGTTGAGATCGCCTACAGTTTATCAGCTTCCCCGTTGCTATCCTCGAAATTCGGCGGGGTCTGCTACACTCGGATCGAATGGTCGGATTTTACCCTCATGTAGTGTTTTCGGGTGGTCGGCTTTAGCGAATGTATCCTCCCCGAAGATTCCAGCCACGCGGGCCACGCGTAAGAATTCGCGAAAACGTAAACGAAGCTATCCGGTTCCCTGAGGTCAGGGCCATTTTCCCCGATGGGACCGTCGCGGTCCTTCCCACCAACGACGCCATACGCCGCGCCAAGGATATGGGGCTTGACCTGATTGTTGTGTCTCCCACCGCCGTTCCGCCCGTCGCCAAGGCGATGGACTACGGACAGTGGCAGTACGAGAACAAGAAAAAACAGAACGAAGCGAAGAAGAAGCAACACGTGATTCAGGTGAAGGAGTTGAAGTTCCGCCCCAACACCGACGACCACGACTACGACTTTAAAAAGAATCACGCAATTCGATTCCTGAAAGAGGGCAACCGCGTGAAGGCCGTGGTGCAGTTCCGTGGCCGCGAAATCGCGCACGTCGATCTGGGCAAGAAACTGCTGCTGCGTTTCTCGCAGGATCTGAAGGATGTCGGCACGGTTGAAGGTTTGCCGAAACTGGAAGGCCGCAACGCGCACGTCCTAATCAGCCCGAACAAACAGGCGTCGCCGCCGAAAGAGAAGAAACCTTCTTCCGACGCCGAAGCGGTTCCCGGACAGTCTTAAGTCACCATCGATTGCGGTCTGTTTTGTCCGCTCTTTCAGCGCTTTAGATTTTTCGCCCCCCTAGGCGTTTCGAGATCCGTCGAAAACTTTCGGCGGATGAACAGCCCACCCAAACCCATCGAGGTCAGCACCTATGCGGGCCATGCGGAGCGCAGCGGCGCGATGCAGGCGCAGTTGCGCGACATCCTCGCTCGCGTGGATTCCAGCGATATCGTAGCCAACGCGATTGCGTCGCTGGAGCAGGCGCGCACACTGGCGCAGCATCTGAAGCAGGCACAGGTGCGCCTGATGCGGCGGATGCAGGATCTAAGCCGGACGCTGGGCGACACGCAGCGCGCGTCGGAGGATCTGATCATCGCGGGTGAAGAACCGGACCTTGCGGCGCTTGGCCAGTGCGAAGCGCAGCACCGCCTGATCACGCGCGCCCACCAACGCATAGTCGAGCGGCTGCTTCCCGAAGCCGAAATTGGCGAGACGTCGGCGACAGCATCGCATCTGGCGGCGCAGGCTAAAAGCCTTCGCGCAGAGGCGGAGACGCGAATTGCGAAGACGGCGCAACTGATGGCGGAGGCGGCGGAGTTTTAAGGCCACATTGCATTCGACCCGGCGAACACTCTTTCCGGAGCGTTGATCGCGCACGCCGAGGAGCTGGAGCTTCAGGCGGACCATCATCGCCGCTAGGCTGCGGAGCGGTCCGACAAGCACGAAAAGATGCTTCGCGAAATCGATTCGATACAAATGCTGCGCGGCTAAGGAGAGGATCTCATGGACACACGATTGAAGATTCGCGAACTGCTGGAAAGCATGGATGCGACGGAACGCCACGCGATGGGCGAAGAGTTGGCGGCAATGGGTGTCGCGGCGCGCGAAGTCATTGCGCTGGAACACATTACGGCTGACCGTCTGACGGATGCCGCGTTCGCGGCGCGGGTGAGGGCCGACATTCACGCGGCGTTGCGGGGAGAAATCTAGCCGATTCTGAGAAGTTAGTAACCTCCGGGCGGTCCGAAACGTGTACAAAATAGAGGTAGATGGCGATTCGGACCCCTGTTGTGTCTTTCTTCGTCGGCTTGTTGGCCGCGCCCCTGCTGGCGTTTGGAGCGGAGCCTGCTTCCGTTGGCTTCGACGAAGCCGTCAAACCCGTGCTGGCAAAGTCGTGCATGGCGTGCCACAACGCGCGGATGACGGCGGGCGGTTTGAACGTCGCCAGCCTGTCCGACGCCTCATCGATTGCCGGGCATCGCGACGAGTGGGAGAAGATCCTTCTCAAGATCCGCACGGGCGAGATGCCGCCCAAAGGAATCCCCCGCCCCGACGGACATCAAATCGAAGCGCTGACCAAATTCGTCGAGAGCGAGTTTGAGCGCGCCGATAGCCTGATCCCTCCCGACCCCGGCCGCGTCACCGCGCGACGTCTGAACCGGGTGGAATACCGCAACACCATCCGCGACCTTCTCGACGTCGATTTTCGCGCCGACAAGGATTTTCCCGCCGACGATTCCGGATACGGCTTCGACAACATCGGCGACGTACTGACGATTTCGCCGGTGCTGATGGATCGGTATCTCGACGCCGCGGAAACCATCGCCTCGCGAGCTTTGGGCGCGAATGCGCTGCCGAAGAAGCCGGTTGAGGCGCAGTATCAATCCAAAGATAAGACGCTCCGCCGTCCGAATGCCAGCACGGTTGAAGCGACGCACCGTATCGGCTGGGATGGTGAGTACATCGTGCGCATCGGCCTGCCGGGAGAGCGGGCTGTCGATGCGGCGCCCGTCACACTGGGCTTCTGGATGGATGGCAAGCTGATCCATTCGCAGCAGGTGGAGACGAAGCCTTCGAAACTGGTTTATTTCAACCCCTACTCCGAAGAAGAATTCCGCCTCGTGCTGCCGGAAGGAGATCACGTCTTCCGCGCGGGATTTATTGGCGACGAGTTCGTCAAAACGCTGTCCAAAGAAGAACTGTACAAGGACAAGACCAACAAGTACCTGAACATGATCGCCTTCGTCGGTCCGTTTCCGGCAAAGGTGGAGAAGGCCAGCCGCAAGCGAATTTTGGTCTGCGATCCGGCGTCCGACACGGCGTGCGTCGACAAGATCGTCGGCACCCTGGCCCGTCGAGCGTACCGCCGCCCGGTTACCACGACTGAGATTTCGAAGCTGTCCGGGTTTGTGAAGCTGGCCCAGGACGAAGGCCAAAGCGTGGAGCAGGGACTGCAACTGGCCATCCGCGCCATGCTGGTGTCGCCCCACTTCCTGTTCCGTATCGAGCGCGATCCCGACGCAAAAGACCCTTCCAATATCCACCAAATTTCCCAGGTTGAGCTGGCCTCGCGCCTTAGCTATTTTCTGTGGAGTTCCATGCCCGACGATGTGCTTCTCGGTCTCGCCGAGAATCGCAAGCTGCGTGAGCCGGGCGCACTTGAAGCGCAGGTGAAACGCATGCTGGAAGATCCACGGTCGGAAGCGCTGGCCGAGAATTTCGCCGGGCAGTGGCTGGAAGTCCGCAACCTGGATAGCGTCAAGCCGGACCCGCAGAAATTTCCCGATTGGGGCCCCGAACTTCGCGACGCGATGAAGACGGAAACGCGAATGTTCTTTGAGTCCCTGCTGCGCGAGAACCGCCCACTCTCTGAATTTCTCGATTCCAACTACACGTACCTGAATGAGCTTCTCGCAAAGCACTATGGCATTCCCGGCGTCGAAGGCCCGGATTTCCGGCGCGTCGAGCTGGCCACCGGACAGCGTGGAGGCATTCTCAGCCATGCCAGCGTCCTGACCGTATCGAGTTATCCGACGCGCACTTCGCCCGTGATTCGCGGCAAGTATGTGCTCGAGAACATTCTGGGTGCGCCGCCTCCCGCGCCGCCGCCGGACGTGCCTGCGCTGGACGAAGAATCGGTGGGCAACGCCGGATCGCTGCGGCAGCAGTTGGAAAAACACCGTTCGAATGCGACCTGTGCGTCGTGCCACGCACGCATGGACGTGTTGGGCTTTGGCCTGGAAAATTACGACGCCATTGGCCGCTGGCGGACGCAGGACGGGAAGTTTGAAGTGGACGCCGCGGGCACGCTTCCGAATGGAAAGTCGTTCACGACGCCCGCCGAACTGCGCACCCTTTTGAAGGACGACCTGGACGAGTTCGCGCGCTGCCTGACCGAGAAGATGCTGACCTACTCTCTGGGGCGCGGAATTGAGCGATATGATCGTAGGACGCTCAAGGAGATCAACCGGCGCGTGGCCGCGTCCGGCTACCGGTTTCAGCCGCTGGTGCTTGAGGTGGTGAACAGCCTGCCGTTCCAGTCACGGCGTGGTGAAGACGTAGAGAAGGAGATTGCCCAGTGATGATTACGCGTAAGACCCTGCCTCGCCGCGCGATGTTGCGCGGAATCGGAGCCGCCGTCGCGCTGCCTTTCCTGGACGCGATGTCGCCGGCGCTGGCCTCCAGCAAGATTCCGGGCAAGGCCCCCGTTCGCATGGCGTTCGTCTACGTGCCCAACGGCATCGATATGAAGAACTGGACGCCGGCGGAAGAGGGTCCGCTTGGTGAGCTGCCGCGCATCATGAAGCCGCTGGAACCGTTCAAGAAGGACATCACGGTTCTTAGCAATCTGACGCACAACAACGGCCGCGCGCTGCTGGATGGCGCGGGCGACCACGCGCGTTGCTGCGGCGCTTATCTCACCGGAATTCAGCCGCAGAAGTCTGCGGTCGATATCAAACTGGGACGGTCGTTCGACCAGATTGTGGCCGACAAGATCGGCAGCCAGACGCGCTTTCCATCACTTGAAATCGGCATTGAAGATGCGCGGCAAGCCGGTAACTGCGACTCCGGTTATTCCTGCGCTTACACGAACAGCATGTCGTGGCGCAGTGAGTCGCAGCCCCTGCCCCCTGTTCTCGATCCGCGCGCGATGTTTGAGCGTCTGTTCGGCAAACGGCAGCCGCTGTCGCCCGAGGCCAAACAGCGCGAAGGCCGTTACCGGCGCAGCATTCTCGACTTTGTTACTGAAGACACGCACCGGTTGCAGTCGGACCTGGGACCGACCGACCGCCGCAAACTCGACGAATACTTGTCGTCGATCCGCGAGATCGAACGGCAACTGGAACGCGCCGAGAATGACAATGCGAGGCTGGAGCCGGCGCTCGACAAGCCCTACGGAATTCCCGCCGATTTTGCTGAGCACTTCCGGCTAATGACGGACATGATGACGGTGGCCTTCCAGGCCGATCAGACCCGCATCATGACTTTCCTTGTCACCCGCGAGGGCTCGTCGCGCTCCTATCGCGAGATCGGAATCCCCGACGGGCATCACCCGTTGACTCACCATCGCAACGATCCGGCGATGATCGAGAAGGTGGTGCAAATCAACACCTATCACGTCCAGCAATTCGCCAAGTGGCTGGAGAAGTTGAAGTCGATTCCAGAAGGTGATTCGAACCTTTTGGACAATTCGATGATCGTCTACGGCGCCGGCCTGTCCGACGGAAACCGTCACACCCACGAGGATCTGCCGACATTGATTGCCGGTCGTGGTGGCAACTATCTGAAACCCGGCCGCCGCATCGTCTACCGGAAAGAGACGCCGATGTCTAACCTGTTCCTGACGATGATGGACCGGATGGGCGTTCCAGCAGAACATTTCGGCGACTCCACAGGTCGAATCGACGGCCTGGATCTGGCCTAGCCTTCCATGCAAGCCCCCGCAGCCGCCAAGCCGGCGGTCGGCGTTGTGTTCGACTCCGCGATGGGCGAGAACATTGGCGAAGCGCTGGCGCTGGCTCTGCTCTATGGTCTCGACGGCAAGCAGGAATGCCGCGTCGTTGGAATGGCCGTCAGCAAGTCCAATCTGGAATCCGTAGGATTTTGCGAAGCGATGGCGCGCTTCTATGCCGGCGCGGTTAGCGGCGCGTATGCTTCTACCGGCCGCACGCTGCCCATCGGGATGTCGGAGAAAGGCATCCTTCCCGCGCTGACGCCGATGCTGGCCAAGACGCTTTCAACTCAGGACGACAGCGGCGGCCCGGTGTATGAGCACGGAATCAAGACGCGAACCGATACGGCTGACCCTGTCGCCGTGTTGCGCAACGCGCTGACCGGGCAGCATGACGAGAATGCCGTGGTGGTGATCACCGGGCCGGCGACCAACTGGGCAGGAGTGCTGGCGCTTCCCGGGGCGACCGATCTGATTGCCCGCAAGGTGCGTGTACTAGCAGTGGCCGAGGGCAGCCTGGAAGCGGATGTTCTCGCCGCGAAGCGGCTCTTCGCCGAGTGGCCGACACCAGTGGTCTTTGCAGGCCGTGAGCTTGGCCAGACGCTTCGCTACCCCGGCTCCAGCATCGAGAACGATTTCGCATGGACGCCGCACCATCCGCTGGTGGACGCGTACCGCGCATCGGGATCGATGCCATATGACGCTCCCGCGCACGCCATGGCGGCCGCTCTGCATGCGGTGCGGACGGACAAGAATTACTTCCAGCTTTCCGGGCCAGGCTCAATCGGCATCGACGAGTCGGGCAAAGTGAAGTTCGTTCCTGGCAGCGGAAATCACCGGCGGCTAACCGTCGACCCGGCTCAGAAGGATGCCGTCATCCAAGCCTTCATCGAACTGGCCAGCGCAAAACCGGTTCCTCGTCCATCCCGCCGGCCGCCACCGAAAGAAAAAGTAGAACCGCCGAAGCCGCCCGCGGCCAAACCCTAGCCACCCACCTCCACCAGAATCTTCGTGAACCGCGAAGGATCGCTGTCCCATGCGCTGAGCGTCGCGCCCACCTCTCCCAACGGGACGACCGTGGTGATCGTTTCCTCCACCGGAAACCTCTTCTGCCTCAGCATCTCGATCACCGCTTCGAAATCCTTTGGAGTGGCGTTGCGCGATCCCATGATGTCCAGTTCCTTCTGGACGAACAACCGCGTCTCGTAGCTGACGTGTTCCTTCGCGTACCCGATGTAGACCACGCGTCCCGTGAATGCCACTTCCTCCACCGCCGCCCGGAACGTTTCCGGAAGTCCCATGGCTTCGATGATGACGTCCGGCCCGATTGCTGGGAGAAATCGATCAAAGAGAGAATACGATTTCTTTCCTGGCCCATCTGGTTGTTTCAGGTGGAATCAGAGTATACCTTCACGCAATTGGAGAGCGCCAGTTAGAGCCCCACAGTACTCTGAAGATAACCCTACCGGCAGACGACGGATCGTCGTCTATCGGTAACTAAACATCAGAGGAGGAACAGTCAGGTCAGTTGGCAGCGTGAGCCCTCGATTGTACAAGCGAACCCAGCCGAACGGCCGACACGTATTACTTTGTGCCGTACGCCGGGTTGTTCACAGCATCAATGCGGTGAGGCGTACCGCGTTGAATGCCCAAAGCGTCTCCGGCCAGTGGACCGCCCGCAATATCCACACGTAGTATTCGGTGGCCTGGCAAGCTTCTCAGGGCTGTGAGATAGGGATTTTGGCCGCAGCCCCCGGTTGCGGGATGTCCGGGATGTTTCGTGCTGGAACGAACTCTTTACTTAGTTCGGGGCCACAGCGAACGTCCCGACGGCTAGTGGTCCACCAAATCGCGCGCCGCGACCTTGTTTGGCGCTTCGCACATAGCGACCTTAGGCCACTCAACCGGATACAAACGAACGTTGTAGAAGCCAATCGGGCCGGACGTGCTTGAGGGTGCGCCGGCAGCAGACAATGAGAGAGACTACTGGAATGTTCAAGCAACTCTTTGCGGGTCTGTGCTGCCTTGGCTTCATCGCCTGCTTAGGTAATCGGCCCGCGCACGAAGCGTCGAGCTTGGAGGCCGTGAATGCCGTAGTTGGCAGATACGTCGAGTCCATCAATGCCGCGGATACCGGGTTGGCTCGCCAGGTCTGGGCGGAGGACGCCGATATCTCGTTCATTCACCCGATGGGCCACGAAAGAGGCTGGGCCGAGATCAAGGCGAACCTATACGAGAAGATAATGCGGGACCTGTTGTCGAAGCGCAGCCTCAAGCCCCGCGACGTGTCCGTGAAGCTCTACGGAGACTTTGCCGTCGTCGAGTTCTATTGGACCTTCGATGCGACATGGCGGAAAGATGGAAGTCCACTCCAGACGAAGGGCCGCGAAACCCAGGTACTGTGGAGGGCAGCCGGTGGCGAATGGCGGATCGTACATGTTCACTACTCCGGAATGCCCGCCGCCACGCCGTCGCAAGGGCTGTGACATTCTAGCGAGCATGACAGTAAGCGCACTGTTCGTGTTGACAGTCGCGGCCGCGGCCTTGTCAGCCGCCCCGGTGATTGAGCAACGCGGACCGGCGGACTGGCCGACGAAGAATCGCCAGCGAGTTCGAGTAACTTCAGAAGCGCCCGTCGGCCGGCCCGTCTGGGTTGACGCGGAGCTTCCGCTGAACTTCAGTCCGGACTCGGTGCGGGTACTGGCGGAGGGCAGCGTGATTCCCTTGGGGGCGAAGACCGAGTGGCGGCAACCACACGCAAGAGTTTCGTGGCTGTCTTCTGGAGCACGGGCCTACCACGTCTACTTCGACGAGGCGCGCGGTGGAGAGACGGCTCGATTAATTGAGCCCGCCATGATCGGAACCGGCGACCGGCTGACGTATGGCCGCCCTGGCGTCCGCGGCCGGCTCGCGGTCGGATTGTGGGCGTATCCAGCCCCGCTGGACTTCGATGGCGACGGTAACATGGATCTTATCGTCAGCTGTGCAGACCGGCCCTACAACGGCACTTACTTGTTCCGTAACACCGGCACGAATGCCAAGCCGTTGTTCGATCGCGCACTTTGGCTGGGTCGCGGCCACAAGGACTTAGTCTCGGCGGACTTCAACGGTGACGGACACATCGATCTTGTTACCAGCGGCGGGTATTACAGCGGCGTGCGGGCAAACGGGATGTCGCGCTGGGTAGACGTGACGCTGAAGCGCGATTACCACATCGGCCGCGACGATCTTTGGTATCCGGTCGATTGGGATCGCGATGGGAGAATCGATGTGCTAGTGGGAGTCAGCGACTGGCGCGATTACGGCTGGGACGACGCCTTTAACGAGAAGGGGAATTGGAAGCGCGGCCCTTTGCACGGCCCCGTGTACTTTCACCGCAACCGGGGCACGAACCGGCAGCCGGACTACGAAGAGCCAAAGCTGGTACACGCGGGCGGCGAGCCGGTCGATCAATATGGAAGCCCGGCTCCGAATCCTGTGGACTGGTTCGGCAAAGGCCGGTTGGATCTGGTTCTGGGGAACTTTATCGACCAAGTGTTTGTCGCGGAGCACAACGGAGCGCATCTGATGGCGCCCGTCCCGCTGCAGGCCGGAGGCCAGACGCTTCGGCTGGATCTATGCATGATTCAGCCTCGAATCACACACTGGCACCACGACGGGCGCCCTTCGCTGCTGGTGGGTGAAGAAGACGGCACGGTGGCGTTTTTCGAGAATGTCGCACCAAGACCCGAAGCGCCCCGTCTCGCGAACGCCCGCTACCTCGAACAGGTGGACCCGTATGTCAAAAGCGGCGCGCTATCCCGTCCGGTGTCGGTGGACTGGAATGGGGATGGCAGACTCGACATCATTGCGGGCAATTCCGCCGGCCACATTCGGTTCTTCGAGAACGTGGGAACCGTGGCGGCGCCCGCGTTTCAGAATCGTGGCTATCTGACGGTGGGCGGCAGCGTGATTCGAAAGATGGCGGGACCGAACGGGTCCGTGCAGGGGCCTGCCGAGGAAAAATGGGGCTACACCAATCCATGGGTTGCGGACTGGGATCTGGACGGCAAGCTGGACCTGATCGTCAACGACATCTGGGGTGCGGTTCATTGGTATCGCAACGTCGGAACGAGGCAGAGGCCGCTGCTGGCCCCGGCACAGCCGGTGGAGGTGGAGTGGCGCGGCACGCCTCCCAAGCCGGAATGGAACTGGTGGGAGCCGAAGGGGAAGCAACTTGTTACCCAATGGCGGACCACGCCGCGTGTCGTTGACTGGGACCGCGACGGCTTGCCTGATCTGGTGATGCTGAACCACCAGGGCTATCTTGTGTTGTTCCGAAGAACTCGCGATGCCACGGGACTGAAGCTGTTGCCGCCGGAGCGCATCTTCTTAGAACCGAACGGCCGGTTCCTGCAGATGGCGGCGGGCCGGGCGGGCCGCAGCGGCCGGCGCAAGGTGGACTTCGTCGATTGGGACGACGATGGCGATCTTGACTTAGTGTCGGACTCTGATGAGGGGCCGGTCTGGTACGAGAACACCGGCACCCAAGAGAGGCCGGTGATGCGGCTGCGCGGGACAATCCTGAAAGCGAAGCTGGCCGGACACAACCCAACGCCGAACATCGCAGATTGGAACGGCGACGGCCGTCCTGACTTGCTGTTAGGGGCCGAGGACGGTTTCTTCTACTTCTTCGAACGCTCCTACATCGACGCCCAGAAGTAGGCACGATGAGCCCGAGTAAGTCGCGATGCTTCGACCCGGTTACGGCGACCTTCTCCTGTTCCTAGTCAAGCGATCTCAGTCGTCCAGCAGCGAAGTAAACGGCCGGTACCACCACCATGTTCAGGGCAGTGGATGTCAGCAGACCAAACAAAATCACCATGGCCATCGGCGCCTGGATTTCGCTGCCCGGCTTGCCCATTCCGGCTGCGATCGGAACGAGTGCCAACCCGGCCGCCAAGGCCGTCATCAAAATCGGCGCGAGGCGCTCAGTGGCGCCCACCGCAACCGCATGCCGGAGATCCACAACACCCTCCACCTCCTGAAGGTGGCGGATGTGGGCTACGAGCATGATTCCATTTCGAGTCGCGATACCGAACAACGTGATGAACCCAATGATCGAGGCAACGGAAAGAATGCCGCCAGCGAAGTAGACGCCGGCAACCCCGCCAACTAACGCAAGCGGTAAATTTAGCATGATGATCAGAGCGTCGCGGGTGGAATGAAACGCGGTCGCCAGAATCAGAAGGATCGCGGCAATCACACCTCCGCCGAGGACCAGCAAACGGCGCGAGGCTTGCGCTTCGCTTTCAAACTGCCCTCCGTACTCGACACGGTATCCTTGCGGCAGCTTGACCTTTGCCCCCACTTCCGCCTCGATGTCATTCACCACGCCCAGCAAGTCGCGGCCCGCGACATTGCACTGCACGACGATCTTACGCTGGACACCCTCACGGCTGATAAAGTTCGGGCTGCGATCCTCAGAGACATCGGCTACAGAATCGAGCGGCACCTTGGCGCCAGAGGGTGAGTCGATGAGTGTCTTGCCGATGACGGCGAGATCCTCCAGGCGCGTCTCCGGGTAGCGGACAACCAGCGGAAAACTGACTTGGCCTTCGAGGATACGGTTAACTTCGATGCCGACGAAGGCTGTCTGAATCTTGGTTGCGACATCGCCAGGCTGCAAGCCGAATCGAGCGGCATCCTCCGGCCTCACGCGCACGCGCACCGTCGGGATGTCGGTTTGCTGCTCGACGGAGAGGTCTACAACGCCATTGATCCCCTTCATCGCGGATTCAACTTCGCGCGCCAAGGAACGCAACAGAACGAGGTCATCGCCAAAGACCTTCACCGCGATGTTGGCGCGTGTTCCGGAGAGCATGTGATCAATGCGGTGCGAGATGGGCTGGCCGATCGTGACATTCATTCCCGGAAGAAGCGTGACGGTTTCCCGGATTTCGTTTAGCACGTCGGCCTTTGACCGGTCCTTCATTTTCAGCGTGACGTCCAATTCGGCTGATTCGACACCTTGCACGTGCTCGTCGAGTTCAGCCCGTCCGGTCCTTCTTGCTGTAGAAACCACCTCGGGTATCCCAAGGAGGATGCGTTCAAGACCCCGCCCGAGATTGTCAGAATCCGCGAGACTCGTGCCGGGCAACGTTACCGCACTGATGGTTAACGTCCCTTCGTTGAACTCCGGCAAGAAGGCCCGGCCGGTTCGGGAAAGCGCCACTCCAGCGGCGATGATCAACAGTATTGAAGGGATGACGACCCAAACCGGATGATCCAGAGACCAGTTCAACGCCGGCCTGTACATCCGCTTAAGTTGGCTCACCAGCCAAGGCTCGTGGCCTTTCAAAATCGAGCGCGCGTTGGGTAAGAGAAGGGAGCAGAGTGCCGGCGTGACCGTGAGCGCGACCGCGAGAGAAGCGGTGAGGCTGACGATGTAGGCGAAGGCGAGCGGGGTAAGCAGCCGGCCCTCCACGCTGCTCAGTGCGAATAAAGGAAGAAACACGAGAATCACGATCACCGTCGCGAAGACGACTGAGCTTCGGATCTCGCTGCTCGCGCGGTATACAACCTCCAACGCAGGCAGCCTTTCAGGCTCGGGCTTCTGGGTGTTCTCGCGAAGCCGCCGAATGACGTTCTCGACGTCGATGATGGCGTCGTCAACCAGTTCGCCGATCGCGATGGCGAGGCCGCCAAGACTCATGCTGTTGATGGTGAAGCCGAGCCAATTTATCGCCAGCACGGCTGTGAGAAGCGACACGGGGATCGCGAGCAGCGTGATGATGGCTGCGCGGCCATTCATCAGGAAGAGCACAACCACGATCACGACCAGAATGGCCCCGTCGCGCAACGCATGGGTGAGATTCTCGAGCGATCTCTCGATGAAGTCCGCCTGCCGGAACACCTGCTTGTCGATTTTCATCCCGGCAGGTAGGCCGAGTTGGATTTCATCAAGGGTGGCGTCCAGCCGCCGCGTCAGCTCCAGCGTGTTCGCTCCAGGCTGTTTCTGAATGCCGAGTACGATGGCGGGTTCGGCATTGTGCGAGCCCTCGCCGCGTTTCAGTGCAGATCCGATCTTCACCTGAGCGACGTCGCGAATGAAGATCGGGCGTCCGTCCCGCGATGTCACGGCGATGCTGCCAATCGATTCCTCCGAAGACGCCCGGCCAATGCCCTGGATCAAGTATTCCTGCCCACCCGCAACCCGAAACCCCGCGGATGCGTTTTGGCTCCCTTGCTGCAAAGCGCTCTCGACATCATTGAGTGAAACCGAAAATTGTCGCAGCAGTTGGGGTGACACCAGCACTTGATACTGCTTTTGGTCTCCCCCCGTCGGCACGACTTGGGCAACGCCGGGCACGGCAAGAATCCGCCGCCGGAGCACAGTGTCTGCCGCAGTCCGCAATTCCATTCCAGAATGGCGATCCGACTCCAGGGTCACGAACAGGATCTCGCCCATGATCGAGGAGACCGGCGTAAGGAATGGCTGGTCGACATTGGAGGGCAGCGAGGCGGAGACAAGCGCGAGTTTTTCGTTCACCGTCTGACGGGCCCGATAAATTTCCTGGCCCCAGTCGAACTCCACCCAAATCACAGCTACACCCACGGCCGTGGCCGAGCGCACACGCCGGACACCGGGGGCTCCGTTGATCGCGGATTCGATAGGAAAAGTCACCAACGCTTCCATCTCGGTCGGGGCCATGCCTCGCGCCTCCACCAGGACAGTTACCGTCGGCGCCGTCAGATCGGGCAGGACGTCCAGCCGAGTATCGCGGATGGAATATCCGCCCCAAATCAGGAGGGCTGCCGTCATGAACAGAACGACTGCGCGATGTTGAAGAGACCAGCGAATCAAGAAATCGAACATCTGGCTTCTCCCTAGTGAACGTGCCCGTGTGCTGGCACCTGGGTGGACATCGCCGCAAGCCGGATCAGATGCGCTCCGCGGGTGACGACCCGCTCGCCGGGGAAGGCCCCTTCGAGCACCTGGACGTAGCCGCCCTCGCGAATTCCAAGCTTCACGGGCCTGCGAATGAACGCTTCGCCGGAGGCTTGTATGAAGATCACTGGCCTGCCTCCGTCGTCCACTAGGGCCGACTCAGGCACGGCGGGAGTTGCGCCGGAACCTTTGGTGAGCAATCTAACGTAGAGTGCCTGATGAATGGCAACGCTCCGGTCGCGGTTATCCCATCGATAGATGACCGGGAACGTTCGAGACTGCGGATCCACCACTCTCCCGACGGAGACGAGACGGTTGAGCCGCCTCGGCTGGGGGAAACCGGGAACCTCTAATTCCGCACCGCTGAGATTCCGCATCTGTGGTAGTTCCGCCTCGGGCACGATGGCGGAAACGTAAACCGAATCGGCGTCAACAATCTTCAAAATGGTTTCGCCAGCCCTCACGTTCGCGTTCGGCGCCGTGTTGTTCTCAACCACGATGCCGGGAATCGGAGCGCGCAATGCGAACAATCTGGCGCCCCTCGGATTCGCTTCGGCTGTGCTGGATGCCTCGTACTGCGCAATGCGCGTCTCCGCCGCCCTGAGCCGCGCCTCCACCGTTGCTTCCACTGTGCTGGCTTCATCAAGCCTTTTGGCTGGCGCCGCTCCGGACTGGACGAGCCTCTCTGCCCGCTCGCGATCCTTGCGGGCTAGTTGCAGCGTCAGGGATGCTTCGTTCTTCGCCAGTTCCAGTGACGACAAGTCACTCGGCGCGCTTGTTGGCGGGAGCAGGTTGGCCAGCACTTGCCCCTTCAATACAAGCGCACCGATAACGGGAAGGTTCTCGGCCACGAGGCGGCCATCGAAAGGTACAGTTACGTCCGCCTCACCGCCGGACCGCGGCAGCACTTCCGCTGGGACCCGAATACTCGACCGCAACTGCCGGTTCTCAATGACTGCCGTGCCGAAGTCCAAGGTCCACTGCTGTTCCTTCAGGAAAGCGATCTTCTCCTCGGCTTCCGCCTCATGTTCGTGAACCGTCGCAGCCTTTGTTGCCGACGACTCGATCCCGCCGAGTTCGTGTACATCGCTCAAGCCGTCGCTTGCAAGATGCACGGATAGCCTGAACGCTCCGGCGGCCGTGGGCTTCACGTCTACGCCAAAAATGCCGGGACGGGACGGGACGTCCGCGCCGAACGATTCGACCTTGCCGTCAGCGGAGGTGAGATGAATTTCAACCTTCCCCTTGGCAACCGGCTTAAACGTGTCCAGTCGAGTAAGGTGAACGGCGAAACGGCTTGCCCGGCCGGCCACCAGTGGTGGGTACTCCGCGAACAGCTCGGTTTTCGCCGTCCAGCTTGTGTAACTTTCCGGATGCGGCTCAGGTTCAGTTGCCTTCTGAGCGACCGGTTCCTGCTTCTGGCATCCCACTGTGATCACCAGCAAAAGAATGAACGACCTGCTCATTTTCCCAGCTCCTCTCCGACAACCCGCTCCAGTTCGATCTGCGCGTCCTTGACCGCCGCCTGTATGTCGAGCACTCGCAACTGTGCCTGCCGTTGCGAGCGGTAGGCGTCGAGTAGTTGCAAGATTCCGATTTCCCCCTCCTGGTAGGCGATCGTCGCGATCCTGATCAGCTCCGGTCCGCTATCGGCCAGTTCCTGGCGGTAACGGTCGCCGGCTTGGACACGAACGTTGAAGGCGCGAACGGTCCCTTCGACTTCCGCGCGAATCCGCTGGGAGAGGATCTGCAGCCGGGCCGAGATCCGCTCTTGCTCGGCGGAGTAGCGGGCAACATCGGCTTGGCCTCTGTTGAAGACAGGCAGCGGAATTGTGACGCCGACCACGCCTCCGTTTGCGATTCTGTTCTGGCCGATATCTGCGCGTTTGAATCCGGCATTCAGCACCGGCTCGGGTATCTTCAACCGGTCCGCCGCACGTTCTTCCAGCCGGAACTGCTCAAGGCGGCGTTGTTCGGCCCGGAAATCCTCACGCGCACCGATTGCCCGTTCCACCAGAACCGGCCAGTCGAGTGGACCGGGGATAGTTTCGATCTGACCCGCGACTCCCGCGATTTGGGTGGCCGGTGGAAGGAACGCCACCAGGCGGGATCGCTCCAGTTCCATCTCGGCCTGGACGAGCGCAAGTTCGGCAAGAAGCTCGGCCCTCTCCCGCTCGGTGCGCATTCGGTCGAACTTTGACCCCTCGCCTTCGCGCTCCCGATCGCGGAGGACGCGGATGACGTTCTCGATTTCCTTCAGTCCGGATAAGTAGACCCGTTCCCGCTCCTGGGCGGCCAAAAGCTGATAGAACGCCAGACGCAGACCGGTGCGGGCTTGCCAGATGTCGAAGGCACCCTCCGCCTCGGTCGCACGAACGGCCGAATCGCCGGCTTGGCGCAGCAGCTTCAAGCGGCCGGTAATCGGGATCGCCTGCGCCGCCTGAAAGAACTCGGTGAGTCCAGCCCCTTCCCGGCTGTAGTTGAAGCTCGGGTTTGCGTAAAGAGAACGGCCTTTGGCCTCCGCCTGTGCGATTGCCGCCCGGGCGCGAGCGTCTCTGGCGTATGGACTTTGCTCAAGGAATTTCTGGATTACGCTCGTTTCCGTCCACTCCTGTGCCGGACATAGGCTCGCAAGAGCGGCCACGTACAGTAGAGAAGTAGCGGCGCGGCTGGGCAAATGCATTGCGTCACCTCATCAAGATCAACTTCTAGGAATTACAAGGGGATCGCGCACACGAGTGGTGCGCCTGATGGGTGGTTAGGCGGGAGGGGCGCGGGGCTTTAGGGCTGTCCGCCACGGGGGATCGTGGCTGTGCGGTATCAGTTCGGCGAAGACTCTGGATTGCGCCGCCGGCTCTGGAAGGACAACAATCCCCGGAAGAAATACGGCTAACCTAGCCGGCGACTTCCCATCGCCGGCTAGCCAGCTTAGGTAACGGGCTTCATCCGCGTGATCGTCGGACTGCAGCGTGGGACCGTTGTCCTCGGCTGCGCAATGAGCGTGGGCGAATCCATGGGTGTGCTCATGGCCCGGCTCATGGTCGTGGACATGCAGGAACGGAGCCTGCGCGAACGCGAGCAAGAAGCCAGCGATTACGCCGAGATGCAATGTCCTACGCACCTTCTCCCATGTTAGCGTGGCGTCGAAGTATAGCTCAGGCGGCGCCAGTCAAGTGCGAACCTACGATCAACATGGCGGTCGGCGAATTGTCGCGAGCAATTGGCAAGCCTGTCGAGGAAGTTCCCCCTATGGCTAACGCGGGCAACAACTACACTTGCGACAGCGTGGGAGAGTGTTCGGGACCGCGCTGCGGTGGCGTGCGGGTTGCACGACCTTCGAACTACGCCCATCTCTCCCATGGCCGAAGCCGGAAGTTCCGGAAATGACGACTATGGCCATTGAGCGTCATGTCTCACGGGCGATGTTAGACGAGCCGAGGAGCTTTGATGGACGCGTCAATCGGCCGGGTTTCAAACGGCAGGGGCAAAGAATCGGGCAAAGAACTTCCAGCAACCACTGGACGCGGACGGTGAGGTGGCTCCACTGAATTGATTTTATTGGTGGGCCCTGTAGGATTTGAACCTACGACCAAGGGATTATGAGTCCCCTGCTCTAACCGCTGAGCTAAGGGCCCGCGCCCGCCAGTTCCTAGACTAGCGTTGATCAGTCTTCCGGCGGCAATCTGCGGCGGCCAACCACAGACCCACGATAAATTCCGCCTTCCGGCCAGCCGCATGGTACGTGTCCGTACGTGGCCTAGTTTCGCAAATCCCAGGGGACTTAGACGAAGTGCACAACCCTTGGTGAACTGAACTACACTATGAGCCGAGACGCTGATGAGCGAACCACTGGCAACCTATTTACAGGACCATCTCGGGGGGTCGAGCTTTGCGATTGAGCTTCTACAGTCTCTGCAGGACCGGTATCGCGGCCAACCACTGGGTGCCTTGGCTGCGGAGTTGGTGGGCCAAGTGCGGGAGGATCAACAACTGCTCCAGCGAATCGCCGACCGGGTGGGTGAAAGCGCTTTCGACCTGAAGGTAGCAGCCGGCTGGGTTGCGGAAAAGATAAGCCGGTTGAAGCTTCAGAGCGGCAGCAGCGATGAGTTGGGCACGTTCGAGACTCTCGAAACGCTGACGCTGGGTATCCTCGGAAAGGCTTCTCTTTGGCGAACACTGGCGGTCGTTGCGAAATGGGATGGGCGCGTCGGGTCAGAGGACTTTGCCGGTCTGGCCGTGCGTGCAAAAGATCAGCATGACCGGGTGGAGGCTCATCGCATGGAAATGATCCGCCGGACGTTCCAACTGGCTGAATGACGGCGGGCTCAACCTGCACTCAATCGATTTCCCTCATTAACTTTCTCATTAACGAAAAAACTTCCTCCCCGGCAATCCGTAGGCCCTTCGCCTCCGTACACCCAAACGACTACCGCTTTCAAACGTAGTTTAGTTTCGCAAATCCCAGAGGAGGCTTAGATGAGGAGCAATACCCTTGCGTTCACCGCTGCCGCGGTGGCGTTATTCGCCGTAACACCGGCTGCAAAGGCAGAGACTATTTTCGCGATCGCCGATGGCGGCGCTCTGATTTCATTCACGTCCATGGACCCTGGAACCGTGATCTCCAACGTAGGCATTATGGGTCTGGCCATGGGGGAGACGCTGGTGGGCATCGATTTCCGGCCCAGCAACCGGCGCTTGTACGGCGTCAGCGACGCCAGCAAGCTGTATGAGATCAACACGAAGACCGGCGCGGCTTCGCAGGTTGGGATGGGGTCCTTCAACGTTCCATTGATGGGCAGCTTCTTCGGTGTGGACTTCAATCCCACCGTCGATCTCCTGCGCATCGTCAGCAATACCGGGCAGAACCTTCGTGTCGGGCCGACGGATGGCATCGTGCGCACGAATCTATCGCCCGCCGGCGATTTGACGTTGAACTACGTCCCCGGAACCGCCGCGCAAGGAATTGTCGCGGCCGGGTACACCAACAGTTTGCCCACGGCCACAACGACAACGCTTTATGTGATTGACTCTATTCTCGACCAGTTGGCGATCCAAGGTCCGAACCCTCCGGCACAGGGTCCGAACCAGGGAGTGTTGGGCGTCGTCGGTCCGTTGGGATTCAATCCCACGCCTCGCACCGGATTCGACATTTCCGGCTTCACCGGAACGTCGTACGTCAGCTCCGGCAACAACCTTTGGGCGCTGGACCTGAGTCTTGAGACCAGCCCCATTCTGCTGGGTCCGATCGGATCCGGCTTGGGTCTTGAGATCGCCGATATCAGCGTGGCGCCCGCGCCAGAACCTAGTACTTGGGCGATGCTCGCGACTGGATTCGTAGGAATACTGGCGGCAGTTCGCCGGCGGAGGAAAGCGTAAGCGTGTCAGCGGGGGCGGTTCGAGCCGCCCCTGATTCCTGCCTAGAAAATCACCTTCAATGCCAGCTGCATAATCCGCGCCGGAGCCGTCCCAGAGATCTGCCCGGCAACTGGATTTCCGATTGCGGAGTTCGGCGTATTGAAGTTCGCGCGGTTGAAGGCGTTGAACATCTCCCACCGGAAGTTCGCGCTGAATCGGTCAGTAAACCGGAAGTTGCGATGAACTCCGAGGTCGACGTTGAAGTTGCCCGGACCCACTAGAACTCCCCGCCCGGAGTTGCCGAAGTTGAACTGCGCGGGCACGCTGAACGCGGCCAGATCGAACCAACGGTCAATCGTGCGCTGGTCCACCGGCAGATTGCCGTCCGCGTTGCGGTTGGGACGATCGCCACCGCCACCGGCAGAATTCGAAACAGCCGATGCCAGGGTCGCTGTGAAATGCTCGCCCGTCGAGAAAGTCCAAATGCCGCTTAGGTTCCATGGGCCGAGGATGTGCGACAGCCACCCGTTGCTGGCGTATTTTCGCCCCGCGCCGAACGGCAGCTCATAGACGTGATTGATTACCCCCACGTGGCGCCGGTCTTCGGGCTGAGAGCCCCATTCGCAGGCGTAGCATCTTGCGTCCTGAGGCGGGCCATTGCCCCCGCCGTTGATATTCCCGCCATTCGCTAAGAAGTGCGACCACGTGTAAGCCAGCGACACCGTAAGGCCCGCAGTGTAGCGTTGCTCAACCCGCGTTTGAAGCGAATGGTACTTCGCTCCGGCGTAGTTAGTGCGGTAGTTGAGGTTCACGACGTTCGGGTTTTGAGAGAAGTACGGCCGTCTTGGACCCTGGGCGCCCGCGCCCGGTACGGACTGGTTGATGTTGACGTTGGAGATCAACCCCAGCGTCCGGGTGCCGACGTAGGTGACGTCGACGAGAAGGTTCTGAACGATCTCCCGTTGAATGCCCGCCGACCACTGCATCACTTTCGTCGCGTTGAGCGAGTAGTCCCACAGGTTCGGGCTGCCGGAACTCAGCGCCACAGCATCGTTCGGGTCCGGAGCCACTGGCGTGGG
>JBGTFZ010000014.1:0-2435 GCA_041746955.1 Bryobacteraceae bacterium | reverse complement strand
ATCGGTGAACTGGCCACGCTGATCAAGCGCGGCGAAATATCCGGAAAGCTCGCCAAGGAAATCTTCCCGAAAATGTTCGCGGAGCGGCTCGCTCCGTCGGCCATCATGGAGCGCGACGGCCTAAAGCAAATCTCCGATTCGGGCGCGATCGAGAAGATAATCGAGGATGTGCTGGCCGCCAATCCGAAACAGGTGGAGCAGTACAAGGCGGGAAAAACCGCCGTCGCCGGGTTCCTTGTCGGACAGGTAATGAAGGCCTCGCGCGGGCAGGCGAATCCGGCAACCGTCAACGATCTGCTGAAGGCAAAGCTCGGTTAGGGTTCGATTCCTTCAGCCCCACGCCGGTGAGTTCGCGGCGAAGGCCCTCCCGCACGATCCAGGTTGCGCGGCGGCCGGCTTCTTCGTACGTCAAACCGCCGTCGCGGATATTCGAGATGCAGTTGCGCTCCGCGTCAGTTCTGCCGATGCGCGGCGCGAACGTGAAATAGATTCCCAGGGAGTCGGACGCCGAAAGGCCCGGACGTTCGCCAATTAGAATCACCGAGAGACGGGATCGGGTTATTTGGCCGATCTCATCGGCAATCGCCACGCGGCCCTGTCTCACAAAGACGACCGGCGTCCGCGAGAGGCCCGAAAGATCGATAGCGCCGAGCATCGCGACGGCGTGCCGTTCAATCGCGATGGGAGAAAGCCCGTCAGCCACGACAACCGCCACATCGAAGGGCCCCGCCGGGACTCGTTCCGCATCGGCGTCGGCCAGACGGCGTCCCAGGTCCGGCCGCAGCAGGTACTCGCGCCGGTCACGGCAGCGGCTCTGCACTTCGACGAAGCTTTCTTCGAACACCGGAGTCTTGATCCTTGCGTGCACCGCATCGCCCGCGGCGGCATGGGCATCGCGAAGGTCCAGCCAGTCGGAAGTCCGCAGCGATTCTCCGGCGCTACCCAACGCGATCCGGGCATCGGTAAAGCGGCGAAGCGTTCTTAGGCGATCAATTTCCACTCGCGCTCCGGGTCCCGGGTAAGCCATTCCTCGAACTCCGGCGCTGGCTTCAAGCTCAGCAGCCGCCGGACGTACAGCGCGTCGTGATACGACGTCGTCTGGTAGCTCAACATCGTGTCGTCACCGGCCGGCACGCCCATGATGTAGTTGCATCCGGCGTTCGCCAGCAGTGTCAGCGACGCGTCCTGATCGTCGAAATCCGCGTCCGCATGATTCGTGAAGCAGACGTCACAGCCCATGGGCACGCCCAGCAGTTTCCCGCAGAAGTGATCTTCAAGTCCCGCCCGGGTTATCTGCTTTCCATCCGCAAGATACTCGGGGCCAATGAATCCGACGACGGAGTTCACCAGCAAGGGCTGGAATTTCCGCGCCACGGCGTACGCGCGCGCCTCCAGCGTCTGCTGGTCCACTCCATGATGGGCGCCAGCCGAGAGCGAACTGCCCTGGCCGGTTTCAAAGTACATCACGTTGTCGCCGGCAGTCCCGCGATTGCATTCCAGGGCCGCTTGCCGGGCTTCGCCCAGAAGAGCAAGCGATACGCCGAAGGACCGGTTGGTGAGTTCGGTTCCCCCGATCGATTGAAACACCAGATCCACCGGCGCGCCACGCTTCATAGCTTCCATCTGCGTCGTGACATGCGCCAGCACGCAGGTCTGCGTCGGAATCTGGTATGCCTCGCGGAAGCGGTCCAGCAGGCTAAGGATTCGGCCAACGCTCTCGACATCCTCCGATACCGGGTTCACGCCGATCACTGCGTCGCCCGCGCCCAGCACCAAGCCATCGATCACGCTGGCTAGAATTCCCCGCGGATCGTCAGTGGGATGATTCGGCTGGATGCGCGTGGAGAAGCGGCCCGCCAGTCCAAGAGTGTTGCGGAAGCCCGTTACGACACGGATCTTGGCGGACACCAGAATCAGATCCTGCAACCGCATGATCTTTGAAACGGCCGCCGCCATCTCGGGTGTTACGCCCATCGCCAAGGCCTGGAGTTGCGAAGGCTTCGCCTCCAACAACCAGTCTCGAAACTCGCCGACGGACAGTGTGCCAATGGGACGGAAGGCAGGCAGTTCGTGGCCATCCAGAATCAGGCGCGTCACTTCGTCCGATTCGTAGGGCACCAGCGGCTCGTCGAGAAACTGCGCGAGAGGAACTTCGGCCAACGCTCTTTGGGCTGCGACGCGTTCGCGCCCCGTTTCGGCTGCGATGCCCGCAAGGTGGTCTCCAGAACGGGACGGGCTGGCGCGGGCCAGCAGAGTCCTCAGGTCTTCAAAAAGGTAAGTCGTGCTTCCGGCGTGGCCCCGGTAAGGCATCACTCACGCGGGGCTGCGCATGGCCGACACTAATTGGGAAGCGCGAAGCAGAGACTCGAACGTTCCGGCATCGGTCCACCAGCCATCCAACTCCGCGGCCGTCATCGTGCCTTCGCGGATGTAGG
>JBGTFZ010000013.1:0-43559 GCA_041746955.1 Bryobacteraceae bacterium | reverse complement strand
TGCGGAAAAACGTAAGTCTTGCCAACCCGTTCCTCGGGATGCGAGAAGTAGCCCAGCACCTTGCCAATCAGCTTGCCGTCCACCTTGCCAGCGTCGTCGCGCATCTTTTCAAAGCCGACGGCAATGCCCGTGTCGCCCCATCCCAACTGAAGCTTTTGAATCACCGAGAGCACCGCTTGCCCTCCGGTCGCGCAGGCGTTTTCGACGGCTTCGATCGGCTTGCTTTCCATGCCCGGCATCATCGCGACAAGCCCCGAGAGAAGGCCCTGTTCGTTGAGCGAGAAATTGCATGCCGCGCCGATGGACGCCACATCCAGTGCCGACGCTTCGACGCCGATGTCCCGGCAAGCGCCGTCGATAGACCGCTCCACCATTTGTGGCACGGTCACTTCCGGAAGTTTTCCGAACTTCGACTGGTGATACGCGGCGATAAAGATTCGTTTCATTCGTGCTCCTCAGGTTCCCGTTACGACGCCACCATCGACAGACAGCACCGTGCCATGGATGAAAGACGCCGCATCCGAGGCCAGCCAAACATAGGCCTCCGCGACATCCTCCGGTGTTCCTAATCGTCCGATGGGCGTGTGCTGCACCATCGTTGCAAGCACCTTCTCCGGCATCGTCTCCGTCATCCCGGTGGAGATGAATCCCGGGGCCACGGCGTTGACTCGAATCCGGTGGCGCCCCAGTTCCCGTGCCCAAACCTTCGTCATACCGATCACTCCCGCCTTGGCCGCCACATAGTTCGACTGGCCGAAATTTCCGTAGAGCCCGACGACGGATGCCGCACTGAGAATCACGCCGCCGCGCTGCCGCTCGACCATGTGCTTCGCCACCGCCCGGCCGCAATTAAAGACGCCCCGTAGATTTACTCCAATAACGGCGTTCCACGCTTCGTCTTCCATCGTCCCGGCAACGGCGCCGTCTTTGTACTTCACCAACTGTGCGTCGCGCAGGATACCGGCGTTGTTAATCAACACGTCGATTCCGCCGAACCTCTCCACCACTTCTCCAGCCGCCGCGTTCACCGCACCGGCATCGCTGACGTCCACATTCCAGAACGCAGCTTGTCCCTCCGCACTTATCGCCGCTTCAAACTGCTTGCCCCTTTCGGCGTTGACATCCCATCCGGCAATCGCCGCGCCCTCGGCGGAAAAACGCCGTGCCGCCGCCAGTCCGATCCCGCTGGCACAGCCCGTTACCAGTACAACCTTGCCCCGCAGTCCCGTCTCGATCATGCTTTTACCGTATCGTGATCCTGGTACACTCGCGCCATGAATCCCGAACTCGCCAGCCTGTTTCCGAAGGTGATCGACGATAGCCGCCGCACCTTCCTTCGTGTAACCACGCTTCCAGTTGGGTTCGCGGCCGCGGCAAGCCCGATCACTGCGGAGACAATCACGACGGATACCGAGGGTCTGGTGGCGGGCGAGGTGAAGGTTCCCGTTTCCGATGGCGAAATTCCAGCCTATCGTGCGATGCCCGCAAAGGCTGGAAAATTTCCGGTTGTACTGGTGGTGGAGGAAATCTTCGGCGTTCACGAACACATCAAGGACATGTGCCGCCGCTTCGCTAAGGCGGGCCACTACGCCATCGCGCCGGAGTGTTTCTCCCGCCAGGGCGATGCCTCGCAAGAGGCCGACATACAGAAGTTGATTCGGGAGATTGTGTCGAAGACTCCGGATAGCACCGTGCTTTCCGATTGCGATGCCGCCGTGGCATTCGCGGAAAAGTCCGGCCAGGGAGACACTTCAAAACTCGGCGTCACCGGCTGGTGCTGGGGCGGACGAATCACGTGGCTCTACGCCGCGCACAATCCGAAAGTGAAAGCCGGCGCCGCGTGGTACGGGCGGATCGTTGGCCAGGCCTCTGAGTTACAGCCTAAGCATCCGATTGATGTCGTCAAGGACTTGAAGGCCCCAGTGCTGGGACTTTATGGATCGAAGGACCGCGGCATTCCGCTCGACACGGTCGAGCAGATGCGCGCCGCCGCGAAGGCCGCCGGCAAGACGGTGGAGATCGTCGTCTACGAAGCCGAGCATGGCTTCAATGCCGACTACCGCCCCAGCTACGACAAAGCCTCGTCCGAAGCTGCGATGGCGAAGTTGAAGGCGTGGTTCAAGAAGTACGGCGCGGCGTAGAGCCTACTGCTTTTCGAGAACCTGCTTCATTTCCATCTCGCCCATCGGCGACGAAATCTTCCGCGCAATCGTGAGCGTCTTGCCGTCGGGCGACAGCATCCAGCGGTCGCTTTGCGACATGCTGTTGCCGCCGAACTCGCGGTTAACGTCCATCACCAACTCGCTGCCATCCCACTTTGCGACGGCCTTCGACTTCACCTCGCCCATCGGCCCTTCGGTTGTCGATGTGGCTTCCTTGCCGTCGGTGGTCACCTTCGATTCCTGGTTTCCGCCGCGCATCCCGGGCTGCGAAATTTTCAACTCCGGCTCTTTGTGGTCGATCTTCACCATGAAGTCTTCCGGCACGCGATCGGCCATGGCGCCAAGCTCGCTTTTCGCTTTGTTGAGTTTCCAGGAGCCGGAGAAATCCGGCTTGGACTGGGCGAACAGACTGGTTGCAGCGGCGAACGCCAGGAGGCCGGCCGCGCGGCGAGTGAGTGACATCATGCGCGAAGGATAGCGCGGGGATGGGCCACTCTGTCTTAAGAAAGCTTTAGTTTCAGATCTCCAAAACAACCGGCAGAATGAGCGGCCGGCGCGACGTCTGCTTGCTGAAGAACCGCTTCAGGTCGACGCGAATTTTCTCTTGCATAACGCCCCAATCGCCGCGCTCTTCGGTGCTGGACGCCTCAATGGTCTTCAGGATCACCAGTCGCGCGTCCGGCATTAGCGATGTTGAATCCTCGGGCGAAACGAAACCGCGCGAGACCACTTCCGGCGAACCTTCCACACGGCCCGACGATTTGTTGATCGCGATGATCGGCACAACGAAACCGTCTTCCGCAAGATGCTTCCGGTCGCGGATCACCATTTCCTGCACGACATCGTCCAGCGATCCGGAATCGATGCACACGCGCCCCACCTGAACCCGTGGACCGCGCCGCGCGCCCTTGTCGTCGATGATCACCGTATCGCCGGTGTCGAGGACAAACGTCTCCTTCAGGTTGTGATTGTGCAGATGCCGCGCCAGCGCCGCGTGCCGCACCAGTTGACGATGCTCCCCATGGACCGGGATGAAGTACTTCGGCCGCACCAGATTCAGCAGCAGCTTCAATTCTTCTTCGGACGCGTGTCCGGAAACGTGAAGCGGCGGGTCGTTGGTTTCGTACACCACCTTCGCGCCACGGCGGGCGAAGTGGTCGAACATCCGGTAGATGGCTTTTTCGTTCCCTGGAATGATGCGCGCGCTAAGAGCAACGACATCTCCGGCCCGGATCGACAGGCTCTTGTGGCTGTTGACGGCAACGCGGGATAGCGACGACATCGGCTCTCCCTGCGTGCCCGAGACGACTGCCACGACTTTCGAAGGCTCGTACTCCTGGATATCCTGTGGCCGCAGCAGGATGCCGTTGGGAATGTCCAGCAGGCCCAGCGAGTGCGCGATCTCCGTAGACGACAGCATGCTGCGTCCTAAGAAGCCGACCTTGCGGCCGAATTCCTTGGCCACGTCCAGCACTTGCTGCAGGCGATGAATGGACGAACTGAAGCAGGACAGAATCAGACGCTGCTCCGTCTGCGAGAAAAGCTCTTCCAGCCGGGGGCGCACCGCACGTTCGGACGGCGTGTAGCCGGAGCGTTCGACGTTCGTCGAATCGGACAGCAGCGCCAGCACGCCGCGCTTTCCATACTCGGCGAACGTATGCAGATCGAAGAGGAGATTGTCGGTCGGCGTAGGATCTATCTTGAAGTCGCCCGTGTGGATGACGACGCCCAGGGGTGTCGTGATCGCCAGCGCCACGGCGGAAACGATCGAGTGGGTGACGTTGATGAACTCAATCGAAAAGCATCCGATGGAGATCTTATCCCCCACCTTCACCGGGTTCAGCTTCACGTCGTCGCTCATCCCGTGCTCGTCCAGGCGCCGCTCCACGAGGGCCAGCGTGAAGGCGGTCCCGTAAACCGGAATCTCAATCTCGCTCAGCAGGAACGGACAACCGCCGATGTGATCCTCGTGACCGTGAGTCAGGACCAAGGCGCGAACCTTGCTCCGGTTGTCCTTCAGGTAGCTGAAGTCGGGCGTGACGATGTCCACGCCCAGAAGCTCGTCGTCGGGAAACATCATCCCCGCGTCCAGCACGATAATGTCGTCGCCGCACTCAAGGGCCATGGAGTTCATCCCGAACTCTCCCAGCCCACCCAAAGGAATCAAACGTAGCGTCTTTTCAGCCATGCGAATCCTCAAGAGTAACAGGCGGAGCGAAAGAAGCTGGTGAAAAGCCTGAGCGTTTGCGCGGGAAACGGGATCTGATTTCTTAAAGAATGCCGCGCGTGGGGCCCGAAATTGTAAGGATTGGTTGCCGCAAGGCCGGATTTGAGATATTCTTGCCATACTCAGAAGGGGGGCTTCGGGGTTGGTAGCAGAATTGCAACCAGAACCGGCCAAAGGATAGCCCATGCGGGAGTTAAGGGCACAATTTGCCGGCGCGCTGGTCGTTGTTTTGACCGTCGTAGCAGGACTGTGCGCGGTCGTCAACTTCCAGCAGCAGTCGCGCTTCCGCCTTCCTGAAGATGGCGTTGTCTGGGTGGATAAGGCCGGGTCCTCACCGGTTCAGGCGCTGGTGGTTGAATCCGGGCGGCCCGCCGCAAAAGCCGGTATTCGAACTGGCGATGTTCTTCTCCGGATCAACAACGTTCCCGTTGAGGAGTCCGCCGACGTATCCAGAATTTTGGTCGGCATCGGGTCCTGGCAGCGCGCCGAGTATCAGATCCGGCGCAACGACATTGAGACCAAGGCGACGCTGATCGTTGGCGAACGCACGCCCGACGCGTCGATCTATTACCAGTATCTTGTCGGCGCGGCATATCTTGCGGTTGGCCTGTTTGTCTGGTTCCGCCGCGGCAGCGCGCCGAACGCTGCGCTATTTTTCCTGCTCTGTTTCCTTTCTTTTATTCTTTCGACGTTCCACTACACCGGCAAGCTGAACGCTTTCGACAAGCTGATCTACTTCGGCAATGTCGCGGCCGGATGGCTGACTCCCGCCGTCTTCCTGCACTTCTGTCTGGTATTTCCGTGGCCGCCGGGCTGGCTGCGGCGCTGGTGGCAGCAGGCGCTGCTCTATGTCATTCCCGTGGTTTGTCTGCTGGGCACGCTGGGTCTTTCCACCGGAATCATTACGACGTCGGTAACACTGCTGGACGCGCGCTGGATACTTGACCGGCTGTGGCTGCCCGTCCTTAGCGTCACGTATCTGGCCGGCGCCGCCGTGCTCTCGGTGCGCTACCGCCGCGCGGGCGATTCGCTGCTTCGCCAGCAGTTGAAGTGGCTTCGCAATGGCGCGGTGCTGGGCGTGCTGCCGTTCACGCTGTTCTATGTGCTGCCGTACGCGATGGGCGCGGTGCCGGGACCGCTGATGAAGCTGGCGGTGTTAAGCCTCGGGTTCATTCCCCTCACCTGGGCGTACGCACTGGCCCGCTACCGCCTGATGGATGTCGACGTCATCTTCCAGCAGGGCTATGTCTACACCGTGGCGACGCTGGCCGTGCTGGGCGTCATCTACGGACTGGTCTTCGCACTGGGCAAAGTGGACGAGCTTACGCCCCCCGCCGTCGTCGTCTTAATTGTCATCGCCACATTCGTTTTTCAGCCAATACGGAACTATGTCCAGGAGCTGCTGGACCGGCACGTGTTCTACCGCGACAGCTACGATTACCGGCTGACGCTGGTGGCCTTCGCGCGGGAACTGTCGTCGGAGACCGATCTCGACAAGATGCTTCAGTCCGTGGGCGACCGGCTGCTGCAGACGCTTTCGCTTCGCCACGCCGGGTTTCTTCTGTCGGACGAGAACGGACGGTTCGACCTGCACACCACGCGCGGCGAACGTCCCGGGCCCGCGCCCCGGTGGATTGAGCTGGACATCCTGGGGGACGACCCCAACCGCCCGTATCAGTTTTTTGAGTCTCCGCGATCGAAGGGCGGCGATATCGCGTCGCTGGATTACACCTACTACCTGCCGTGCCGGATTCACGGGCGCACGATCGCCTGGATTGGCGTCAGCCGCACCACTAAAGGCGACTTCCTTTCTACCGACGATCTGGAACTGCTGGTGACGCTGGCCGGTTCGGTGGGGATTGCCATCGAGAATGCGCGCCTCTACCGTTCTTTGGAACTGAAGGCCAGCGAGTACGAGCGCCTGAAGGAGTTCAGCGAGAACATCGTCGAATCGATCAACGTCGGCATTCTGGCGGTGGATCTTAGCGACCGCGTGGAAAGCTGGAACGGCCGGATGGAGGATCTAACCGGCGTCTCCCGCGAGTCCGCTATTGGCCGGCCGCTGCGCAATCTGCTGCCCTCCGACCTTGGAGCGCGGCTGGACTTGGCTGGAAATACCGCCGAAATCGTCCACCTGGACAAGGTGCGGATGAACACCTGGGTTGGAGCGTTGGCCACCGGACGTCCGGCAAGGGAGGCAGTGCTGAACATCGCCGTCGCGCCGCTGATCTCGCGCGAACTGGCGAGAATCGGACGCCTGATTATTTTCGACGACATCACGGACCGCAGCGAGTTGGAGCGGCAACTGGTTCAGGCCGACAAACTCAGTTCGATTGGCCTGCTGGCCGCGGGTGTTGCGCACGAAGTAAACACGCCGCTGGCCGTCATCTCCACGTACGCCCAGATGCTGGCCAAACAAGTGAATGGCGATCAGCAAAAGGCCATTCTGCTGGAGAAGATCGCCAAGCAGACGTTCCGCGCCAGCGAGATCGTCAACTCGCTTCTGAACTTCTCCCGCACTTCCACCACCGAACTGACGGACGTCGAGTTGGAGAAGGTCGTCCGCGAAGTGCTGTCGATCATTGAGCATCAGTTGGACCGCGCCCAGATTCGTGTCGTCGTCAGCGCCGGTCCGAACCTGCCGCCAATCCGCGGCAACGCCGGAAAGCTACAGCAGGTATTCATGAATCTGTTCCTGAACGCGCGCGACGCGATTGAACAATCGGGAACGCTGACGGTGTGCATACAAGAGGACGCGGCGCACCTTAGCGTTTCGGTCTCCGACACGGGGCGGGGAATTTCCCCCAAGCACATCGCGCGCGTCTTCGATCCCTTCTTTACGACAAAGGCCGCGAAGAAAGGCACAGGCTTAGGGCTCTCAGTCACCTACGGCATCGTCCAGGAGCATGGCGGCACCATCGAAGTAGAAAGCCAATCCGGTTCCGGAACCACCTTCAGGCTGGTGTTTCCCTCGACAAGAAAGCCGAATAGAGATCTTGCCGGCGTCGCCGTGAATGCCTGAGACGGAGAATCCCGAAGACCTGACGCCGCAGCGCATCCTCGTCATCGACGACGAGGACGATATCCGGGAAAGTCTGGATGCACTGCTGAGTCTCGAAGGCTTTGCCGTCGACCTTGCGGTGAACGCCTCTGACGGGCTTCAGCGCCTGGAAAGCCCGGTCTACGATCTGATCCTGGTGGACCTGATGATGCCCGACAAGTCGGGGATCGAACTGATCCAGGAGATACGCCATCGGGACCGCGAGACGCCGATTTTTCTCATCACCGCCTACGGCTCGGTGAAGGTTGCAGTGGAGGCCATCAAAGCCGGCGCCAGCGACTATTTTTCCAAACCCTGGGATAACGAGAAGCTGCTGATCGAGATCCGGCGCATGATCGCGGGCGCGCGTCTCACCCGCGAAAACCTGGCGTTGAAACGCGCGCTAAAGCAGCGCTACCGCTTCGAGAACATCGTCGGAAAGAGCGACCGGATGATGAAGGCGCTGGATCTGGTGGCGCAGGTGGCGCCCAGCCGGTCGACCATTCTGATTGCCGGGGAGGGTGGCACTGGCAAGGAACTAATCGCGAAGGCGATCCATGCCAACTCCACCCGGGCCGACCAGAGCTTTGTCGCGATCAATTCCGGATCTTTGCCCGTGGATCTGTTTGAAGCTTCGCTTTTCGGGCATGTGCGCGAAGCGGTGGCCGGCGCGACTTCCGGGCGCAAGGGGCAACTGGAGACGGCAAACCGTGGCACGATCTTTTTCGAGGAAATCGCCACCGTTCCGATGGAGACGCAGGCGAAGTTGTTACGCGTGATTCAGGAGAAGGAGTTTCGCCCCGTCGGCGCCGCCGATGTCCTGAAGGTGGACGTGCGCATTCTGGCCGCCACCAGCGCCGACCTTCGAAAGATGGTGGAGGAAGGGCGGTTCCGGGAGGATCTGTTTCAGCGTCTAAATGTGATCGCCATCCCGGTGCCGCCGCTGCGCGAGCGCAAGGAAGACCTGCCGCTGCTGATCGACCACTTCTTCGACCTTTACTGCCACGAGAACGACAAGTTCATCGATGCCGATGGCCGCTGCACGTTGAAGTTCGACGCCGAGGCGCTGCAGATCCTGGTGGAGTACAACTGGCCGGGCAACGTTCGCGAGCTCGAAAATGTGGTGGAGCGCGCAGTGGTTCTGTCGGCTAGCGGCGTCGCGGGCGCGGATGTCCTGCCGGAGCATCTGCTGCATTCCGCCGGCCTGCGCATCCGCCACGGCGAAGGCGAAACGCTGCCGCCGGACGCCTCGCTGTTTGAAATGGTGGCCGACTTCGAGCGCGGCCGTATCCTTGAATTTCTGGAACGCTGCAACTTCAGCCAGACCGAGACGGCGGAGGTGCTCCGCATTCCGCTTTCCACGCTGAACCAGAAAATTAAGCGTCTTCAGATCGACGTCAAGAGACGCGGCGCCTGAACGGCGATAGAATCTCCGGCATGCAACGACGCCGGTTTCTACAGGCGGCTGCGGCTGCCCCCGCCGCCCCCGCGCTCGCATTTCAGGCCGCACCCTCTGGATTGAAGATCACGGGGCTGCGCGTGGTTCAGGTTAAGCCCAAGAATCAGCCACCTGCCTACAAGCCCGCGCCCGGGGCCTGGTCGACGCAGGGCGTCGAAGTCGCCAGCCCAATGTCGGTCTACCCGGAGTACAAGGAACGCCGCGAGTCTTACTTTCCCGATGGCGGCAAGGTGTCGGCCTTCGTGATCGAAGTCTCCACCGACAAGGGGATCAGTGGCTACGGCTCCGGCGGCGCGGGCGGAGGCCCGATTGTCGAAGGGCATCTGGCGAAGCTGCTGATGGGCCGCAATCCCCTGGATCTCGAACGCAACTGGGACGTGATGTGGCGCGGCACGATGCACTATGGCCGCATGGGCGTCGTCATGAACGCGATTTCCGCAGTCGATCTCGCCTGCTGGGATATCGCCGGGCAGGCGATGCAACAGCCGGTGTGGCGTCTGCTGGGCGGTGAGACGAAAGCCCGAATCCCGGCCTACTGCACGGGCAACGATATTGAGCAGCATGTGGAATTCGGCTTCAAGAAGCTGAAGCTGGCCATGCCGCACGGCCCCGCCGACGGACGGGAGGGAATGCGGGGCAACGAAGCCGTCGTCAAACGGGCGCGGCAGGCGCTGGGTCCGGACGGCGAAATCATGCTGGATTGCTGGATGGCGTGGACGGAGCGATACACGATGGAAATGGCGGAGCTGCTGGCGCCCTACCGGATCTACTGGATGGAGGAAGTGCTGCCGCCGCACGACTACGCCGGCTTCGGACGCCTGAACGCCGCCATCAAGTCCACGCGAATCGTAACCGGCGAGCATGAGTATGGCCGCTACGGCTTCCGGCACCTTCTGGAACACAAGTGCGCCCAGATCTGGCAGCCCGACGTGAACTGGTGCGGCGGCCTTTCGGAGCTAAGGCGCATTGGCGCGATGGCTTCCGCCTATGACATTCCCGTAATCCCGCATAGCGGCGGGCGTCTGGAAGGGGCGCATTTCATCATGGCCACGATCAACAGCCCCTGGGCGGAACTGTTCCTGCCGCCTCCTGGAGGGCCGAAGCAGGTCTACAGCATGTACGAGGAGGAGTACGGCATCACGCGCGGCCCTGAGGGCATCTACATGCGTCCCAGCGACCGTCACGGTATGGGCTGGCAGGTGCAGGCCACCTGATCCGGCAGGTTACAATTAAGTTAGGGTCGCGCCTTGACATGGCGCTTGGGGATTGTTAACTTCTTCAAACGCGGTATTGATCCGCTGGACCCTGAATCCTACTTTTTCGAGGTAGATTTGCAGCAGCCGTATTTCATCCTGGTCCTGGCTCATTCCTTACACGGGCGGCTCCGCCGGATACACGTGCCCTACGCGGTAATCTATTCCGTCATCGGCTTGGCGATTCTCGGCGGTTTCTCGCTTTTCGGGATCGTTTCCAGCTACGTCAGGATGGTGGATAAAACCAGCAATTACAACGATTTAAGAGATGAAGTATCGAATCTGCGGAACCGTTATGGCCGCTTACAGAAGGAAAACAAGGCCAAAGACGAGCAACTCGCTACTTTTCAACTGTATGCAAGCGAAGTCTCAAGTATTTTCGGCCTTAAGCGAAAGATGGAAGGTCCGGCCAGTATCGTAGGCGAAGCGCCCCTGGTTCCAACTCTCAAGCAATCGCTGGCTGAGTACAGCTTCCTCCGCACAGACTTCTCGCGATTCCGTCCCGGCAGCACTGGTATGACCGGCGTACGCCCCAGCCTGTGGCCCGTCAGCGGACGGCTGATGAGTTACTTCGGCAAACGGTCCGATCCATTTTCCGGCGAGGGAGCCATCCATACGGGCGTGGATATTGCGGTGCCCAGCGGAACTGCGGTTCGTGCGGCGGCCGATGGAATCGTCACCTACTCGGCATTCCTGGGCGGGTACGGACGCATCGTCATGATCAGCCATGGCGCCGGCTGCATGACTTATTACGCCCACCTTTCGAGGCTGGAGGTTCTTCCCGGCCAGCGCATCCGCCGCGCCGACATGATCGGATACTCCGGAGCGTCGGGCCGCGCCACCGCGCCGCACCTTCATTACGAAGTGCGGATGAACGGCGTCGCCGTCAACCCGTATCCGTACCTGAAGCGCAGTGCCGTCTCTGTGCGTGAGCGGCAGGACTTCCTCTTCTAGCCGCACTGGCATATAATCCGCAGTGATGATACGCCAAGCACTGCGCCTTGCCGCCCCGGCAGCACTGATCCTCGTCCTGACGTCCGCCCATTACAAAGTGAACTCACCCGTCGCGATGGCGGAGACGGCGAAAGCCTTCCTTGCGTCGCTGACGCCGGAGCAGATGTCGAAGGCGAAGCTGGACATGAACTCCGAGAGCCGCGTGCAGTGGCACTTCGTTCCCGACAACAACTACGAGCAGTTTTACAAGAGCCCGCGCCGCGGACTTACCCTCCGCGAGATGACGCCGCCCCAGCAGCACTTGGCCCACGCCTTGTTGAACACGTGCCTAAGCCAGCGCGGCTACGTGAAGGCAGTGTCTATCATGAGCCTGGAAGATGTACTCCGTCGAATAGAGGGCGATTCGGGCGAGCGCCGGAATCCGGAAAAATATTACTTCACGATTTTTGGCGATCCGTCGGAGACGGGCCGCTGGGCGCTTCGCGTCGAAGGCCACCACCTAAGCCTGCATTTTGCGATCGCGGGTGGCAAGGTTTCCGGCGCACCCACTTTCTTCGGAACCAATCCGGCTGAAATTCGCGAAGGTCCACGGAAGGGCCTGCGCGTCCTGGCGCGCGAAGAGGATCTGGGCCGCGATGTTCTGGCCAGCCTGACTGCGGAGCAGAAGAAAACCGCAATCGTCGATGGCAAAGCCTACCCCGATATCCTGACGACCGTGAAGCGAAAAGCGGCTCTCGAAGGACAGCCTTCCGGACTGTCCGCGACAAAGATGACCCCAAAACAGCGGGAGCTGGTGGCAAAGCTGCTGGGCGAGTACGTGTCGAATGTTCCCGAGGAAGTGGCCGAGACGCGGATGGAACAGATCAAGAAGGCGGGGACGAATCTCTTCTTCGCCTGGGCCGGTGTGGAGGAGCGCGGCGGACCGCACTACTATCGCATTCAGGGCCCAAGTTTCCTGGTGGAGTACGACAACACGCAGAATGGCGCGAACCACGTGCATTCCGTCTGGCGCGACCTGAACGGCGATTTTGGCGACGATGTCTTGAAGTCGCACTACGAGCAGCGCCACAGCCACCGCACGGCTGAATAGCCGAAGCCCATTGGTAGGATGAGGGTATGGACGTCCGCTGGACGCGCCGGGCATTTCTTGCCTCGCCTATCGCCGCTCCGGTGGCGTTCGCGTCCCGGGGACAGACATTTCCCGCGCAGCGGGTCCGCTTTGCCGACGAAGTCACCGAGAACGAAGTTCTCCGACTGACCGCGCCGGATTATTCCAGCCTTCTTCCGCCGTCGGCCTCCCGTTGCTCCTCCTCGAAGGGCAACTTCCTGATCTACAGTTCGGACCGCACGGGCTCCATGCAGATCTTCCGAATGGATGTGAAGAACGGAAGCTCCCGCCTTCTGACTGAGTCGGCGAATCTGGATACGGGCTCCGTCCTACTTTCGCCGGACCAGCGTTCGGTCTGCTTTTTCGACGGACCCGCACTGAAGCTGCTGAATCTCGGCAACGGCCGCGAGCGGGATCTGGCGCAGACCACTGGAGAACGGGCGCCCGGGCTGTCGATGAGCGAGGACGGTCTCTATGCCGCCTATGCCGCCCGCCGCGGAGCCGCAACGCAGATCATGCTGGTGTCGGTCGCCAAGGGCGGGGAAAGATCCATCGGGGAGGCCCCGCCGGACGCCAGCCTGCCGTTGCTGCGTCCCAAGCGCGATGGGGTGCTGTACCGAACGCCGGATGCCCTGTGGCTTGCCAGCTTCGACGGGACGGAGAACCGCCGGTTGAAGATCAAGGGCCCGCCCGGGGAAACGCAGTGGTCGCCCGACGGACGGACGTTGCTGTATCTCAGTGGCGGCGAATTGCGTGAGCATACGCCAGATACCAATGCCGACGACCTGATGGCCAAGACCAGTCAGTTTGTGGGGTTCGGCCCCAATGCCGATGGGACGGTTTTCGTGGGCGCCAGCGGCAGTAAGGCCAGCCCGCTGATACTGCTGCTGCTGCGTGTAACGCGCCGCGAAATGGCGCTCTGTGAGCATCGGGCCACCAATCCCACCAACGTGAATCCGGTTTTTTCGCCATCCAGCCAGAGGATCTACTTCCAGAGCGATCGTACGGGAAAGTCCATTATTTACTCCATGGCGGTGGACCGGCTGGTGGAAGAGACGTGAGGGGTAACATTTCCCGTCCTTTCGAACGTCTGTAAGATGAAATATAAGCCCGCATGATTGCACTCCGCCCGATTACCGTCTCGATCCTGTTCGCGCTTCTGGTGTCGTGCAGCAAACAAACTCCAGTCGAAGCTAAGCAAGAGCGGTCAGGCCCAATTGCGGTTTCAACTACGCGTGTCACGACGAAGCAGGTTAGGCGGATTGTCGAAGGTATCGGATCTCTTTTCCCGTATGACGAGGCGATTATCAGCGCGGAAATCGATGGGCGCGTCGACGAAGTAAAGGTCGATCTGGGCGACGCGGTGAAGGAGGGGCAGGTGATGGTGCGCCTGTCCGACGAAGAGCAGCGTTATCTTCTTGACCAGAACGAAGCGCAGCTGCGGTCCGCCATGCAAAGGCTGGGCCTCAGCAAGGAAAACGAGCGTGTGGCCGATATCAAGAACACGCCAGACATGCGGCGCGCGCAGGCCGACCTGTTTGACGCGGAGCAGCGGTACAAACGCACCCGTGAGTTGCGCGACCAGGGCATCGGCAGCCAGCAGGATCTCGATCAGGCGCAGGCACGCTTTCAATCCATGCAGGCCGGCCTTGACGCCACGGCCATTCAGGCGCGCAACCTGATCCAGGAAGTGGAACGCTTCAAGGCGATCGTCGAACTTCAGCGGAAGAAATTGCGGGATACGACGGTTCGCGCGCCTTTCTCCGCGTTCCTGAAAGAGCGCCACGTAACCGTTGGCCAATTCGTGCGGACCAACACGCCATTGATCACGCTGGTGAAAACCGATCCGCTCCGGCTGCGGCTGGAGATTCCGGAACGCATGGCGCCCTGGGTGAAAACGGGACAGATCGTCGAGGTCTCGGTGGAAGCCTTCACAGACCGCAAGTTCCAGGGCAAGATCTGGAGAATCTCACCCACCGTCGATCAGATGAAGCGCACCTTTGTGGCCGAGGCTTTGGTGCCCAACTCCGCCGGCGAGCTGAAACCGGGAAGCTACGCGCGGGCGATCGTTCCCACCGATAAGTTTGAGAGCGTCGTTTTAGTGTCCACCAAGGCCGTCAACTACGTGATGGGGGCGAACAAATCTTTCGTCGTGAAGGACGGAACCGTTGAAGCGCGGGACATCAAAGTGGGCGACCGCTTCAATCAGGAAGTAGAAGTTCTCGATGGCCTGAAGACCGGGGAGGAAGTGGCCACCTCTCAACTGCCGAGGCTGGACGATGGCGTCAAAGTCCAGGTGGCGCCACCCGCCACGAAGAAAGCCGAAGCCGTCAGGCCCTCTGAGTAACGCCTTCGCGCGGACGCCTTCCGTAGCGGTTCAGCCGCGTGCAGGCGAACGTCAGCAGCAGCGCACTGCCCAACCAGAATTGCCAGTGCGCGCGAACGCCGTGAGCGAACCCGAACGCCCCCGCCGCGCCAAGGTCGCTGGCGATCTTCCAGAAGGTCAGAACCCAGGCGGCGAACGCCATCGGAACGATCAGCGATGCGGCACGCAAGGCCAGTTGCTGGTTTTTGGTCCGGCCGGCTTCAACCTCCGGACCCGTTCTAAACCGCAGCCGCACCACCATAGCTTCTAATTTACCCGCTTCACCCGGATGATTCGCACCGGCGGATTCAGGCGCTGGTTTCCCGCGGCGGCGGTTGACGCTGAGTTCGTCGGGCCCGCCGGGGAACGATGGATCTTCCGGACAATGTCCATGCCATCCGTGACGCGTCCGAATGGGGCGAAGCCCTGCCCGTCGGGGTTCCGCATTCCACCCGCATCCAGCGACGGTTGGGCGCCGACGCAAACTAAGAAGTCACCCGTCGCCGAATCGGGGCTGGATCGCGCCATGGAGATTGTGCCGTCCAGGTGCCGCAACCCGGTTTTGTCCGTACGCTCCAGCGCCACTGGTGGAAACGCCTCCGCGTTCGCAGCAGGGCCGCCCTGAATGACGTCGATCTTGATCTGCGATTGAGGCTGATTATCCGGGGCGGAGACCACGGTGCGATGGAACCGTCCGCCGTCGTATTGGCCCGCATCGACGTAGCGAAGAAAGTTGGCCACCGTCAGCGGCGCGGCGCGTTCGTCGAGTTCCACGGCGATGTTGCCGGCATCCGTTTCCATCAGCACCGGAACCTGCGCAAGCAGCGCAAAAGCGGCAAGGAGAACCATGCTCGATGGTAAAGTAGGCTGCTTATGGCACGAATTCGAACCGCGATGATCGGAACCGGCTTTATGGGAAAGGTGCACGCGGAAGCAGTGCGGCGGCTGGGAAATGTCGATGTCGTGGCGGCCGCGGGATCCTCGGAGAAATCCGCGAAAACGTTTGCGGAGTCGATGTACATTCCGAAATCGACCGGCGACTGGAAGACGCTTGCAGCCGATCCCGAAATCGACGCCGTGCACGTTTTGACGCTCAATTCGTTGCACGCCCCGATGGCGGTTGAGTTCCTGAAAGCCGGCAAGCATGTGCTTTGCGAGAAGCCGCTGGCGATGAGCTCCGCCGAGGCTGCGGAAATGCTGGCCGTGGCTACGAAAGCAGGCAAGGTTCACGCGACGAATCACAATCTACGCTTCTATCCTGCCGTGCAGCAGGTGCGCGCCATGATCGAGGCTGGTGAGCTGGGCGAGATCCTGGTGGTGCAGGGAACGTATTCGCAGGACTGGCTGCTGTTCGACACCGACTACAACTGGCGCATCGAAGCCGAAGCCAACGGAAGGCTGCGCGCGATGGGCGATATCGGAAGCCACTGGATGGATCAGATTCAGTTCACAACCGGCCTGCCCATCACCTCCGTCTGTGGAGAACTGGCGACGTTTCACAAAACGCGGAAGAAGCCGAAACACTCCGTCGAGACTTTCACCGGCAAGAAGCTGAACCCGGAAGACTACGCCGAAATTGACATCCAGACCGACGACTTCGGGATGGTGATGCTGCACGTTGGAGACCGCGCTCGCGGAGCCTTCACGGTAAGCCAGGTCTCGGCCGGCAACAAGAACCAGTTCGTGTTCGAGATCTACGGAACGAAGTGCGGCGTGCGATGGAGCCAGGAGCGTCCAGACGAACTCTGGATCGGACACCGCAATTCGCCGAACCAAATTTTGATGAAGGACCCCTCGTTGTTTTATCCGGCGGCGCAACAGTCGGCGGATCTGCCCGGCGGGCATAGCGAAGGATACGACGATAGCCACAAGCAGCTCTTCAAGCGTTTCTACGCACGCATTGCCGGTGCGGACGCGGGCGAGTTTCCCACCTTTGCGGATGGGTTGAGGGGAATGAAGTGCCTGGAAGCGGTTCTCGAAAGCCACGAGAAGCGCGGCTGGGTGGAGGTTGAGTAGCGGGCGGGCAAAAGGGTGTAAGACGATTGGATCGAGGCGCAGATCGGCGGAGGCGGATATTTTCGCGACCTAATTCGCCACGACCAGCGCGCTCTCTGCTAAAGATGGGTGCCTGGGCTTCAATTCAATAGGTGCCGAACGACTATGGCGGATATAAATGCAGCACTTCACTTATTCGAAGCGACGGAGGGCAACCTCAAAAAGCTTATGGACCTATGGGACAAAATCAGTTCGGAAATGCCGAGCGGACCAGCCCTTGGGTGTCCACCGCATTACGATGAGCTTTGCTCTTTTTTCCGACAGGTTCTGGTCGCCCTGCCTGCAATTGATGGATTCCGAGTTGAGGATCGCCCTTTCGAATACGACGAAGTTGGGCAGATGTACTTTGACTCAGCGGAGATCGGAGAAGAATTTTACGCTTACGCGTCCATCCAGAGGGCGGTATCCGAGCAGGGTCGCCAGCTACAGCAGTATCGTTTGAAGCTGCATGCCAAGCGGCGCGAACTCGTCCGTGATCGTATCGAAGGCGTGATCGACGAAGTTGATCATCTCCTGCCTGCCCTGATGTCTGTGAGCAATGGCATAGCAATAGGTGTCGATCTGGCGACGCTCGCTGAGACAGAATGGACACATGTTAAGGAGCTTATAGCTGAGTTGCACGCTCTAATCGGAGGCGGTGAGCGGCCATCGGAGTGGAAACTCTTGCAGCGTCATCTGGCCTTTGGAATGGTGACGGACCTGCACGCCATCTACGAACACGACTGGCCCAGTGTCAAAGCAGGTCTTCGCCTGAACCTCTATGCGGACAACGAGCCTGTTCCGGTGGCTGTCGCCGATCTCGGCGAGGTTGTTGCATCCCGTCCCAGAGGACATGTCGCAACTAAGCTCAACTGGCCAGCGTTGTCAGATGAAAACTTTGAGCGTTTGATGTTTGCTCTGATCTCAGACACTCCGGGCTACGAAAACCCGGAGTGGTTGCAACAGACGAGAGCGCCGGACAAAGGACGGGATCTTTCTGTCGTCCACGTTCAAAACGATCAACTTTCTGGTGTGCGCCGCTTTCGAGTGATCATTCAATGTAAACATTCGCTTAGCAAGAGCGTAAGTGCAACGGAAGTAAGCGTCACTCGCGACCAGATGGCACTCTGGCAGCCACCGCGCGTAGACCGACTCGTTTTCGCGACTAGCGGTCGGTTTACAGCAGATGCCGTGTCCCTAGTCGAAACGCACAATCAGTCAGACCGCGCTCTAGCCATCAATATGTGGCCCGATAGCCATCTCGAACGCCTTCTCGCCGCGCGGCCACATTTGATCGGCCAGTTTAGGCTCCGGCGAGTGGACTGAGTCCTTTGACGACCGAGCGAGATTCTGCCACCAGCAAAACAATCCAAGTCATGACCGGCTGAGCGCTTCGAGGCAGGTCAGTCGTTCAGAGGCATCTCTAGTTCGCTTGATCGACCCCTCCTTCATCCCCTACTTTCGCTGTAGGGCCGAACGCGGAATCATAAGCGCCATCGACCCTCGCGCGGTTACCACCTCGTACTTGCCTTGAAACGCAATCAGCAGGTGGGCGGCCCATTCTTCAAGGCCATGCTCGTGCATCAGATACTGCACCATATCCGTCGTCGCCATTTCGAGCGCGCGGTCGAGCGAACTCTGAAACTCCGGTTGCGAACCGATACTGATGATCGCATCCGCAGTCTCCACGCGTGGGCCCGTCAGGTTTGCCCTCTTGCGAATGGCGACCGAAAACTCGACATCCATCGACGTCTCGACGCCATTCCCGGTGGGTTCGCCGTCGCCCTGCAATGCATGCCCGTCGCCCAGGAACAGCAGCGCTCCGGGATGGTAAACCGGCAGCAGGATCTTCGAGCCTTCGCTGATGCGGTTGTAGTCCAGATTGCCGCCGTAGCTCCCCGAGGGGCCGGAGGTCGGCGCCCAGTCGCCGGGTGCGGCCACACCCACGCAGCCGAGCATCGGTTTCGCCGCGAACTCCATCCGGATCGCCTGGCTGCCCGGTTCCCGCAGCTTGACCATGCCCTTCTCGCGGTCCAGGTCCCAGGGAACGTAGTGGGCGTAACCCCTGCGCACTAAGTCCATTTTGTAGACGGGAGGGTACGTCTTTTCGATGTACTCCGGTGTCATGGCAAAGAGGCCTAGGCGATAGCCGGAGTAGCCCCAGTCGCGATTCAGCCGTACTTTATGGAACGTCACGACGATGGCGTCGCCCGGCTCCGCGCCTTCGATGTAGAACGGCCCGGTGAGCGGATTGCCGGGGTCTGCCACCTCCTGGCTGTTCCAGTCTTTTCCGCTGGAATCGAGCGTCTTGGTCGCGACCGCTTCGCCCGGTTTGATCCGCTGCTTCACGGGGTGTTTGTGGTAGAAGGTCCGGTAATAGGTTTCGGCGCCGGAAGCCGCAATGGCTAAGAGAAAGAAGATCAGGACCCGCATGCGGGGAGTATAGCGCCGCCCTTCTGTTACCGGGATAGCGGGTTGCGCCAGCGCAGGCGGGCGAACCGCCCGAAATCGCCGTCGGTAGAGCAAAGCTCGGCTCCATGCTCGACGGCCAACGCCGCCAAGTGTGCGTCCGAGGTGAGATTGCCGGCCGTGCCTAAAGGCGAAAGCAGGTCGCGCATCGTCTGGAGGTGCCGCACGCCAGGTTCAAGGACGACGACCGGTGGCTGATGCAGCCAAGCGTCGATGAGATCGAAAGCCGCTTCCACGGTCAGGGGCTTCGCAAACAGACCGGTTCTGGTAGTGAGGCGAAGGAACGCCAGCAAGACCATCCAAGTTAAACCTACGGTTTGCGTTCCTGAGAGCGTGGCCTCCAGCCAGGCCTTCGCCTGCTTGTGGTCCGGCGCATCCTCATTTACCGCGTAGATCAGCAAATTGACGTCGAGAACGATCACTTGCGCAAGGAAAGCTTTCGGCCCAATTCTTCGTCCTCAATAGCCGCGGCCGCCTCCAGCGCTTTGTCCCACCGGAAGTTTCTTTCGGTTCCAAGGGAGTAGGACTTTTGCTGGAACGCGCGCCGCCTTGGCTTGCCCTGAGTAAGGCCGGCTCTCACGGCGGAGTTCAGAGCTTCCTTTAAACCTATCCCGCGCTCTCTCATCGCCGCGTGCAGGAGGGCTTCGACGTCCTGATCGAGAGTTACCGTGGTTCTCATGGCCGCATCATAGCATCATCGAATCTGCTGTCGTGATGCAGCCGAAAGCGATTCAGCGTCCGGTAGCCGGTCCCAACACTACTCCCCGGAGCTGCGCGAACCTATCGATTAAATATGCCGGTACCGGCGACTTCAAACTTTCCGGACGAAACCCGTACGTCACCCCGCAAGAGGGCACCTCGGCATTCACCGCCGTCTCCATATCCACCGAACTGTCCCCTACCATCAGCGTGCGCGCGCGCTCGGCTTGGGTCTCCTTCAGAAGCTCCAGTATTCCCATGGGGTGCGGCTTCTTCTCGGCGAAGCTGTTACCACCGAATACTCGGAAAAACATATCGCTCAAACCCAGTCCGGAGACGATCGCCTCGCTGATCTTCACTGGCTTATTCGTCAGGACGGCCATGCGGACACCGGCGGAGTGAAGCTCGTGCAACGTCGCCTCAACGCCGGGATAGAGCGTAGTATGGTCCAGCCGATGGTCGTGATAGTAGTGAATGAAAAAATCCAGCGCGCGCTCCCGGTCGGCGTCGGATGAATCCGGCAGCGCACGGCGGATCAGCATCGGAGCGCCGTTGCCGACGAAGCTGAAGATCAGCGCGGGGTCAAGCGGCGGCAGGCCCAGATGATCGCGGGCCGCATTCACTGAGTGGGCCAGATCTAGCTTGGAGTCGATCAGGGTTCCGTCCAGATCGAAGATGGCGAGGTCGAAACGGGTTCCGTTTGTAAGCAATCTCTAGATTACCGACTCGGGCAGCTTCCTGGCCTGATCGCTCCACACTTCCGACCACGCCCGCTTAACGTCGTCGTAGTTGCGGGCAAACGCTTCCTTCAGCTCGGGCGGCGTCACGGACGAAAGAACCGACGACGCTTCGGCGACGTAGGGCGCGAATCGCGACTCCACCATGGCCTGCGACACCAGCCGGTTCGGAAACGCCATCAGCACCATTACCAGCGCGATCGCCAACAGCACGGCGCGAAGGACGCCGAAGGCCGCGCCGGCCAGACGGTCCAGAAAGCCGATGCCCGCCCAGCGAAACACCGCCGAAACGGCACGGCTCAACACCGCGCCGCCGATGATGAACGCCAGCAGCACAACCACGAAGCCTGCGATATTGCGTATCGATTCGGATTCGATCCAGCTTGCGAACAGCACCGCGCCCTGGCGGTAGAAGCGCGACGCGAACACGACGCCAAAGACAGTGGCGGCAAGTTCGATCGACTCCCGCGCCAAGCCGCGCGCCGCGCCGGTGAAAATCGATCCTACGAGAATGACCACCAGCATCCAGTCCAGCCAGTTCATGGAATCACCACATCGCGGCCTGTCAGCAGGCGGAATGCCTCGCGGTACTTGTCCAGCGTCCGAAGGCAAACTTCCTCGGGCAGCGGCGGCGCCGGAGCCTTCTTGTCCCAGTGAATCGACTCCAGGTAGTCGCGCACGAACTGTTTGTCGTAGGAGTTCTGCGGCCGCCCGGGCGAATAGGTGGACGCGGGCCAGAACCGCGACGAATCGGGAGTAAGCACCTCGTCCGCCAGCAGAAGAGTATTGCCGACGAAGCCGAATTCGAACTTTGTATCGGCAAGGATGATGCCGCGTGTTTTGGCGTAGTCGCTGGCGCGCCGGTAGATGTCCAGGGTGAGATCCCGCAGTCGCTCCGCCAAGGGGCGCCCCACCTGCTGGACCACCGTTTCGAACGTTATGTTCTCGTCGTGCTCACCGCCCTGCGCTTTGCTGGCGGGTGTGAAGATTGGCGCGGGCAACGGGTCGGAATCACGCAATCCAGCGGGGAGGGGAATTCCACAGATCGCGCCATCTGTCTGGTAATCCTTCCAGCCGGAGCCGGAAATGTATCCCCGCGCCACACATTCAACATCCACCATGCGGGCCTTCTTCACCAGCATGGAACGGCCTTCCAACTGATCTCGGAATTCCGCCAGCGCGGCGGGATAGTCGTCCACTCGCGAGGCCAATAGATGATTCGGAATCTTTAGAAAGTCGAACCAGAACAGCGACAGCTGTGTCAGCACGACGCCCTTGCCGGGAATCGGCGATCCCAGCACATGGTCGAACGCGGAGATGCGGTCTGTGGCGACGATCAGCAGCCGGTCGTCCCCGAGGTCGTACACGTCGCGGACCTTGCCGCGATAAGGGGATGGTAGGCCGGGAAGCTCGGTCCGGGTGACCGCCTTCACGCCTTGAGTGTCTTGTCCCAGGTCATCTCGCGTCCGCTGTAGATGGACTCGCGCGCCATGATCGCCATCAGCGTAGAATCCGCGCCCCACAGCGCCGCATTCTCCATTTTTCCGGTACGCGATCCTTCGATGAACTGGTTCACCGCGTCGATCGTGATGTCGTATTTGGTGGGGATCTCCTCCGGCGGCTGCGTACGGTCTTTCCAGATCGTGATCCCTTGGCGCGACGTCCGAACCGTACCGCGTTCGCACATAAACGTTTCGGACACATCCTGAAACGCCATGGGTCCGCCGAACTGATTCGCGGAATAGCTGAACGTCAGGCCGTCGGCAAACTCAAAAGACACGCTGAGGTTGTCCATCACGTCGCCCTTCTTGCGGATCGCCTGTCCTCCGTAGCCGCTGGCTTTCACCGGCGTCTTGCCCATGAACCAATGGATGACGTCGAAGTTGTGGCAATCCTGCTCCACAATGATGTCGCCGGACATGTCGCGATAGAAAAACCAGTTGCGGATCTTTTCCTCGCTCGTGGGATGGCCTTCCTTGATGGGCGGTCCGCCGCCCAGCCACGCGGCACGGATCATCTTCACAGCGCCGAACTCGCCGGATTGGACGCGCTCAAACGCGGTCCGGTAGTCCGTGCCATACCGCTGCTGAAAGCCCATCGAAATGCGCTTCGACTTGTCGGCCCTCTGCGCGGCGGCCTTGAAACGCAGGCAGCCTTTCGCATCGACGCCGGCGGCCTTCTCGCAGTAAATGTGCTTCTTCGCCTTCACCGCCAATTCCAGGTGCTCCGGATGGTAAACGATCGGCGTGGCGATCAGCACCGCATCCACGTCGGAGTTCGCCAGCTCCTCGGCCTTCTTGAAAGTCTTCGCGCCGGAATACTTCGCCGTCGCGGCCTGTATCTTCTCGTCGTAGATATCGCACACCGCGGAAACGCGCGCAAATTCGTTCTTGGCAAAAATGCCACTGACGTACATGCCGCGGTTTCCACAGCCGACAAGTCCTACGGAAAGCGCCGAATTGGCTTGCGATCCGAATGCCACGTGCGGTTTCAAAATCAGCAGGCCGGCGGCGGAGCCAGCCACAAACGTACGGCGATCCTGCCGGGGTTCCATATCGCGCCATTATACTGAGATGTTTTGAAGCTTTCCATCCTCATCCCGGTCTACAACGAGCGTGCCGTTGTAACCAGTTGCCTGGAACAGGTTCTTGCGGCGCCCCTGCCGGAGGAATTGGACAGGGAACTGGTGATAGTGGACGACTGTTCAACCGACGGAACGTCCGAGATCCTGGCGAACTTCGCTGCGGAGCGGCCTTGCGTTCGCTTGGTGCGGCACAGCGTGAACCAGGGCAAGGGTGCCGCCATTCGCACCGCGATCAATCATGCCGCCGGCGATTTCACGCTGATTCAGGACGCCGATCTGGAGTACGACCCGTCGGAATATCCTCGGCTGTTGAAACCGCTGTTGGACGGTCGCGCAGATGCTGTGTTCGGGTCCCGATACCTGTCCGGCGAACAGCGGCGCGTGCTGCCCTATTGGCATTCGCGGATCAACGGCTTCCTGACATGGACCTGTAATCTGTTCTCCAATCTGGACCTCACCGACATGGAGACCTGCTACAAAGTCTTCCGGACCGACCTGCTGAAAAGCATCCCCATCCGTTCGAACCGCTTCGGGATCGAGCCGGAGCTGTCCATGAAATGCGCCAAGCGGAATCTGCGGATCTACGAGGTGCCCATCAGCTATCACGGGCGCACCCACGAAGAGGGAAAGAAGATCGGGTGGAGGGATGGCCTGAACGCGCTTAGCGTCATCCTGAAGTTCTGGCTGATCGACGATCTGTACGCGCAGCCTTACGGAAGGGCGTTCCTGAACAACATGAGCGGCACGCCCCAGTACGTCAACTGGATCGTCGAGCAGATGCGTCCCTTCATGGGCGACCGCATTCTTGAAGTAAACGCCGGCATCGGCAGTTTCTCTGGGCTGCTGATGGGACGCCGCACAGAGTATGTCGCGGCGGAGAAAGACGCCCTCTATCTGCACGCGCTGCGGAACCGGTTCCTGCGCACGCCGAACGTCCGAGTGGAGCGTATGGACCCGGAGCAACCCGCCACCATTGCGGCTCTGCCGGGTGAGTTCGACACGATCCTGTGCATCAACGTTCTGGAGTATCTCGACGACCCCAGTCGCAGCGTGGACGCGCTGGTAGACCGCCTTCAGCCGGACGGGCGGATTCTGATCCTGGTGCCAAATAACCCGAAGCTGGCAGGAGTGGTAGATCAAAAGTTGGGAATCCGGCGCCGTTTTCGACCGGAAGAACTTACGGCAAGTCTAAGGAGTTTGGGGCTTTCGGTCGAAAGAACTATTGAGCTTAACCGGGTCGGCGCGCCGTTCTGGTGGTTCTTCGGCAAAGTTCTGAAGACGAACGTGAATAAGGTGACGCTGAAGATTTTCGACAAGACGGTCTGGCTGTGGAAGGTGATTGACGGCTTGCTGCCCTGGCCGGGTGTCACGCTGATTGTCGTCGCCCGCAAACCGTGAGCCTATGCAGGACCGTTTACGATGAAAGGGTTGAAGTTTCGACACGCGATCTGCAACGAGATCTTCGAAGGCTGGGATTTTCGAAAGGCCTGCCGCTACATCCGGTCCAGCGGATACGAAGGTATTGAAATTGCCCACTTCACCCTTGCCGAAGAACCAGAACTGATTTCCGCCGATGACAGGCGCAGGTACCGGGCGATCATTCAGGACAGCGGGCTGACGTTTGTGGGATTGCACTGGCTGATGGTTGCGCCAAAGGGCCTTCATGTCACCACTCCCGATCCTGCGCTGCGCGAACGAAGTTGGAACCATATCCGGCGTCTGATCGACCTGTGCGCGGACCTTGGCCCGGACGGAGTGATGGTTTTCGGATCGCCGAAACAGCGCCATACGACGGGCGGCTTAACTCGCGAAGAAGCGACGAAGAACTACATTGACGGCTTGGCTTCGGTGGCTCCGGATGCCGCTGCGCGAGGCGTCACGCTTCTGGTGGAGGCCCTGCCGCTTGAACAGACGGACGTCGTCCTATCGCTGGCCGAGGCGGTCGGGATCGTACAGCAGATCGGCAGCCCCGCCGTCCGCACGATGTTCGACACCCACAATGCCGTGGACGAACAGACGCCGCACCCGGAACTTGTCGATCGTTACTTTGAATTCATCCGGCATGTTCATGTCAACGAAACCGACGGAGGGCATTGTGGTACTGGCGGCTACGCCTTCGGTCCGCTGCTCCAGACTCTGGCCCGGCGGGGATACTCCGGCTGGATCTCGCTTGAAGCGTTTCACTTCGAGCCCGGGGCGGAGGCAATCGCCAATGAGTCGATTCGCCATCTGAATTCAATCATCAGGACAATCTCAGCAGAATGAAAAAGACCGTGGTTACCGGCGGGGCCGGGTTTATTGGATCGTGTCTCGTGCGGACGCTGCTCGACCAAGGGGCGGGCCGCGTCGCAGTGATCGACAATTTGTCGTCGGGCAATCTGGGCAATCTGGACGAGGTGGCGGACTCCGTCGATTTCTTTCATGTCGACATCCGCAGCTACGAGGCGGTGGCGCCTGTGCTGAAGGGGGCTGACGCGGTGTTCCATCTGGCTGCGATTCCGTCGGTCCCGCGCTCCATCACGGCGCCGGAGCCATCGCACGAAGTGAATATCGACGGCACGTTCCAGGTTCTCCGCGCGTGCGCGGATGGGGGCGTCCGGCGTGTTGTATATGCCGCGTCTTCCTCGGCATATGGCGATACGGAGGTTCTGCCCAAGGTGGAGACGATGCCTCCCAACCCCAAGTCGCCCTACGCGGGGCAGAAACTGATGGGCGAGTACTACGCAAGCATCTTCGCGCAATGCTTTAATATTGAGGCAGTATCTCTCAGATTCTTCAACGTATATGGCCCAAGACAAGATCCAACTAGTCAATATTCCGGAGTGCTTTCGCTGTTCATGACGGCTCTCTTGCAGAAGCGGGCTCCGACGATCTTTGGCGATGGCCAGCAGTCGCGCGACTTTACGTTTGTCGAGGATGTGGCAGCCCTCTGCGCGAAAGCGTCGTCCAAGGACGGTGTTTCCGGTTCCGTCTACAACGCCGGCAACGGAAACAGGTACACGCTGAACGAAGTTTGGGATACGCTCTGCAGGATCGAGGGGACGCGGATCGAGCCGGAGTACGGGCCTGATCGCGCCGGAGACGTACGCCATTCCCAGGCCGATACGGTCGCGGCGGCCCGGGATCTGGATCACCAGCCCCGGTTCAGCCTGGAAGAAGGACTGAAGCGTACGCTCGCCTGGTACCGGGCGAATATTTGATCTCACAACGGTATTAAGTAAAACCTCGCAGCCGCCGATTACTTGATTGGAGAGCCAATAGGCATCGCTCCAATGAGGTGATTCACATGAGCGTTCTGAAGCCACGGACCCGGCTGGTCAACTTCCGCCTTAGCGAGGAAGAATTCGACAGCCTGAAAACCGCCTGCCAGAACAGCGGGGCCCGAAGCTTGTCGGACTTCGCCCGGAGCGCTGTACTGCTCTCCATGGAACGGGTGGAAGAAGGCGGCGTCGTGCGCGGCGAACAGAGTCTCGGACCTTTGGCCCGGCTCAGCCGCAGCGTCGAAACGCTGGAGGGCAGGATCGATCAGATTCTCTCCGCGCTTGGCTCAGAGGCCCGCGCCAACGGCCACGATCCGGCCCACAACTAGTTCGGGCGCGACGCATGATCCTACCCGATCCGAAGGAACGTGAAATCGGCCCGCGCATTGTGGGCGAATCGCGCCTGCCGGCGGTGGTAACTCCGGTTCTACCCGCCGAAGAGCGGGAATCGATCGTTCCTCCGGGTCACTATTGGTGGCTTCTTCGCCGCAACGGCGTGAGAATCGCCGCATTTGTGGCGGTGTGTCTCGGCCTGACGGCGGTGGTTACAAACCGTATGACGCCGATTTACGAGGCCGTCGTTACCGTGGATATTGACCGGCAGACACCGCAGGGAGTCATCGGCCAGGAGTCCATGCGGGGGGCCTGGAACGATTCCGATCAGTATCTGGCGACGCAGATCCGCCTGATTCAGTCCGATTCGGTCCTACGGCCGGTTGCAGTCAAGTACGACTTGCTTCGCCACGAGTCGGGCACTCCGGTGCCGTCTTCGGCAGCGGGGCCAGTGCAACTGCGCAAGCTGAAGGTCACGCGGCCTCCCAACACCTATCTGCTGTTGCTCAGCTATCGTTCGCCCGATCCGGCCCTGGCGGCCAACGTGGCGAACGCAATTGCTGACTCCTACATCGATCACGGCTTCCAGGTAAGGTACCGTTCGACGGCGAACCTGTCCCAATTTATGGAGGTTCAGCTCGACGAACTCAGGTCGAAAATGGAGCGCAGCTCGGCCGCTCTCCTGGCGTTTGAGCGCGAGCTGAACATCATCTCGCCGGAAGAAAAGACGGGAATCGTGTCTGCGCGGCTGCTCCAACTGAACACCGAGTACACGGGAGCCCAAGCGGACCGCGTGCGGAAAGAGGCTGCAAGGCAGTCGATTCTGGATGGATCGCTTGAGGCTGCGGAAGGTGCCGGTCCAGGGGAGAGCCTGCGCCGCCTGACGGAGCGCTCGAACGAGGCCCGGGAGCGGTTTGCGGAAATTCAAGCGCATTTTGGGAAGAATCATCCGGAGCACCGGAAGGCTTCTGAAAAGGCTTTCGAGATCGAGCGGCAGATCGCGACGATGAAGGAGAAGATCGTCCGTCAGATTGAGACGGAGTACACGGAGGCGAAGAATCGGGAGGATCTGCTGCGTAGAGCGGTAGGCGAGACCAAATCGGAGTTCGACGCACTGAACGCGAGGAGCTTCGAATACCAGTCGCTGAAGCGCGAGGCCGAAGCGGACAAAAAGCTCTACGAGGAACTGGTGCGGCGAATCAAAGAGGCCAGCATCAATGCGAGCTTTCAGAACTCGATGGTCCGGATCGCGGATCGGGCACGGGCTCCGGTTCGGCCCGTCTCGCCCGACCTCCGATTGAATCTGCTGGCCGCATTCTTCGCCGCGTTCTCGATCTGTCTGCTGGTGACTGTCGCCCGGGACGCCATGGACGACACCATTCGAGATCCCGACAAGGCATCCCGGCTCCTTGGAACTGAGGTGATCGGCACGCTGCCCGCGGTGCGGAAGTGGCGGCTGAGGGTCAAGATGCCCTCGGGCGGCGGGACGGCTTTAGTGGTGCGCAGCAAGCGGGACGAAACGATGGAGGACGGTTATGAGGAGTCCATCCGGTCGCTGCGAAACGCGATTCTGCTTTCGGAGATGGGCCAACGATCCCGCAGCCTGCTGGTGACCAGCGCGGCTCCAGGCGAAGGAAAGTCGACCATGGCCGGGCATCTGGCGATTGCACACGCCTGCCAGAACCACCGGACCTTGCTCGTAGACGCGGATCTGCGCCGGCCGAGCGTTCACCGGCGGTTCAAAATCGACGGCACGCGGGGCCTTACGAACGTTCTTACGGGTGAGTGTGAATGGCGGGAGGCCACCGTTCACAGCGAAGCTCACCACCATCTGTCAATCCTTCCGGCGGGACCGCCCTCTACGCGCGCGGCGGATCTCTTCGGGCGCTCGCTCGCTTTGATTCTGCAGGAGGCCGTCGGCGAGTTCGATCTGGTGATTCTCGATGGACCTCCTCTACTTGGATTTGCGGAGCCGATGCAGATGGCGGCGCTTGCCGACGGGGTGATCGTGGTCGCCCGGGCTGGCGCAACCAGCCGGAAGCAGGTGGGCGCGGTGATCACGGCTCTGCGGCGTTTGAGGGCGAATGTCGTCGGAATCGTCCTCAATCAGGTGCACAAGGACATGAGCGACTCCTACGCCTACTACGGCCAATACGGAAAGTACTACGCACAGCGGGCGGCGAGCTAAGGCAATCGTGGACCCCAACCGGTGGACAAATTCGCTGTGGTTTCTATTCGCCAGCTCCGCGGCGGGGCTCGCGCAGTGGGCGACAGCTTTGTTCATCGCGCGCCTGCTGGGCTACAAAGTCGCTGGGGACTACGCTCTTGCGCTGGCGATCATCAACCCGGTGCTCCTGTTTGCCCAGCTCCAGTTGCGGCCAATCCACGTAGCGGACGCAGCGGGCCGCCATCGCTTCAACGATGTCCTGACGCTTCGTATTTGGATGGTGCTACTCGCCTCGATGGTCGTGGTCCAGTTTGGCACCCTGACCAGCGTTACGCTGCCTCTTCTACTAGGGCTGCTCGCATGGAAAGCCGTGGATGCGGTCGCCGACATCTATCACGGCGCGTTTCAAAAAGCCGGACGGGTGGATTGGGTCGCGCAGGCGGTCATTACCCGGTCGGCTCTGTTTATAGCGCTGGTACTGGGTTCGGCGTGGTCGGGACAGGCGCTTGGCTGGGGCGTTGCGGCATCGGCGGTGGGGTCGTTTTTGATTCTTCTTTGGTTCGACCGGGCCCAGGGCAATGCCCTCGCCGCTGGTGAGGGTTCTGCGCGCCTGGGTTGGCCTCCACCCTGGACTGCGTACAGATCGCTCTTCGCCGGAGGATTTCCCCTCGGCGTCGCGACGATGCTGATTTCGCTCACAGCCAGCCTGCCCCGGTTTGCGCTGGAGCGGTTCTCAGGCCGGGAAAGCCTCGGACTTTTTGCCACCACCGCGGCTCTCGCACAGGCGCTGCCGTTAGTCATCAATGCGCTGGGGCAGGCGTCGAGCGTCGGCCTCGCGCGCAACGCCCACGAGGGCGACTTTGGAGCTTTTCGCGCGGAGTTGGGGCGTGTACTCTTCGTCGGCGTCTCGGTAGTGATCGTCGCTTTGTCGCTCCACCGTCTTCTGGGCGCGAGTCTGCTAGCTGTCTTTCTTTCAAACGGCACCGGTGCGGAGGACCGCTTGATGATGCTGCAACTCGTCTCGGCGGGACTGTCGGGTCTTGCGGGCGTTTTCGGGTTCGGACTAACCGCCCTCGGCGAGTTCCGCCAGCAGTTGGTGCTTTTCATTCCGCTCACCATCTTGTGCATGATCCTAAGCTGGCTCTGGATACCCTCGCGAGGACCCGAAGGTGCGGCCCTGGTCTATCTCGCGGTAAGCGGCACGCAACTGGTTTGTGCCTATCTCATGCTCCAGTTCAGGCTCGAACGTTACGAGCGGGGCCGGGAGCCGGCGGCGGAGCTTGAATGAAGCGCGTCGTGCACGTCCTGCGCAAGCTGGATCCTGGGGGCATTGAGACCTGGCTCCTCGATCTGGAGCGCGAGGGAGGAATCCCCGGCTACAAGACTGAAATACTTCTCGAGACTGCCGAGGCCGGATTGCTGGAGCGCGACTTCCGCGACCTTGGCGTTCCAGTGCACCGTTGGGCGCTGGGGAACCTCATACAGCTGTGGCGGCTGTTCCAGGGGTGCGAGGCTGTGCACTCTCATGTGCACTCCTTCAGCGGCGTTGTTTTGGCCGCCGCCGCTCTCGCCGGCGTTCGGGTGCGGGTTGCGCACAGCCACACAACCGAGACAAACCGTGGTCCTTTTCGACGGGCCTACGCCGCCGCAATGCGGCTCGCCATCGGCGCATTTGCGACTCATCGTCTCGCCGTAAGCGCGCGGGCCGGCCAGTCGCTCTTTCGTCCCGCCTCGAATTTCGACATTCTCTCCTGCGCGAGGATACTGCCGCCCGTGCCGCTTTATGAGCGCAACGGAACGTCGATCGTGATCGGACACGTTGGCAGGCTGGTTCCGGACAAGAACCACAGCTTGCTGCTGAGGCTGCTGGATGAGGATCCCCGGTTCGGGCTGCTGCTTTGCGGCAACGGTCCGGAACGCGCGGCTCTCGAGCGAAACCGCCGCGTCGAGTTTGCCCCGACTCCGCAGGAGGTGCATCGCCGCTGTGATTGCTTCGTCTTTCCTTCGCGGAGCGAGGGGCTGGGCTTGGCCGTTATCGAAGCGCAGGCCGCGGGAATACCGTGTATCGTTTCCGATGCCGTGCCTCCCGAAGCCCACTACCTTCCGGACTTGATCACGGTCGTCCCGTTGCACGCCTCACCGGCGGTCTGGGCCGCGACCGTGCGAGAGCGTGCGAAAGAGCCTCGCGTCGATGGGGCGCGGGAACGTGTGATGGCGGGTGGTTTCACGTTAGACCGCGGCGCGAAGGCGCTCCAGGAAATCTATGCAGGCCGTTAGTCCCGCCGGAACCTATCTTCGCGGCCTTCCTGCACCCGGAAACCTGCTCGCCGAAGCGCCGTTTTGGGCAACCCTCCTGCTGTGCGCGCTGACTCCGGGCGCGCATGTCCCCTGGTTCGAAATTAGTGGACTGCCTATTCGCGGGACAGAGGCGTTGATCGTCCTGACGACGCTGCTCTACGCGGGCGCCGGGCTGCTGATCGGCCGGTCGTCGCCGATCGGGAGTCTGCGCGGTCCCGCCACGCCGTTCCTGGTTGCGCTGGTGTGGGCGTCGATCACCCTCGGGCTGTCACCTCTAAACGGCGTCGATCATTCCGGCATGGCGGCCACGCTGGTATTCGCTGCCGCGTCTCCCCTTCTGGCCGTGTCTCTCTTGGGAGCCATGCAGCCTCACGACGTTCGCTACTTCCTATGGCGGCTGACGATCGCGTTGGCGGCGATCAGCGCGCTGTATGTCGCCGAATCGGTCTTCTCGCTCGGTTTGCGGAGCGAGATCGGGCGCAACACTCTGCTCGATTTCGGCATCGAAAGAGTGCGGGGACCCCTCTACGGCGCGGCCACCGGATACCTCGCGCTGATTCCCGCTCTCGGTTTCGCCGTGCACGATGCGATGGAGGGATACAGCCACAGGCTTCTGGGCGTCGTCGCAACGGGCGTCCTCCTCACCGCCCTCATCGGCTTGGGTTCCCGCGCCGCACTGCTTCTTCTCGCCGTGTTTCTTGTGCTACTGGGATTTCTTCTCCGAGGGGCGAACCGCAAGCTCTCCGGACTAGTGCTAATCGCCGGGCTTGCCGCCGTCGGCGGTCTCGCAATCTTTGCACAGGCAGACCCAGGAAGGCTGCGCAGCCTGGACGACAGCGGACGGCAAATGACTTATGAGACGGGCTGGCGGGTCATCCGCGCGGCTCCCGCATCGTCCGTGCTGATGGGCGCGGGCTACGGCTCGGTATGGCCTTGGTACCTTCGCGACGCCCAGGAAGGTGAACGGCTGGCGGCTGGCGACAACCTGATGCAGACCTCGCAAGGTCCTTCGCTTTATCACCCGCATTCCACCCTTCTTGAGATGGCCGTTGAGTTGGGTGTTCCCGGTGTCGTGTGCTTTGCGGCGTTGGGCGCCGCATTATTCCGCATGCTGGCGCGAAGCCGGAGCCAAGGCGCGTGGAGCGCGCTTGCCGGGGCAGTCTTCGCAACGGCGTTCGGCTTTCTCTTCGATCTGTTTCTGTTCAAGAACACGACGGTCAACCTGGTCTGGTGGCTCTATGCGGTGGGGCTGTGGACGCTGCTTTTTCCGAAGGAGGCATCCGAGTGCGACTCCTGATCGTCGTGGATCAGCAGTACTGGCAGACCCCGGATGGCCAGGTTTGGACGCGAATGCCGCCCGCCTATCCGTTCTTCGAAAGTCATTTGGCCGCCTTTTCGGATATTGATGTGGTTGCCCGAACCACGCGCGTCCCGTCCCCGCCTGAAGGCAGCCGCCTGGCAACCGGCCCGGGAGTGAATTGGTGGCCCGTCGCGGGATATTCCGGCTTGCCCAGTTTTCTGGGACGGCTGCCGGCAGTTCTGCGCGCCATCCTCGGTGGACGCCGGAGCCCCAACGCGATGCTGTTGCGGGGCCCGTCACATCTCGGCAATCTCGTGTTCCACCTGACGCCGCGCATTCCCTTCGGAATCGAGGTGCTGGGGAACCCGGAGATGCTGTACCCCGGCCGGCCGCTCCACCGGTCGTGGTTCCGGCAGAATCTCGAATACCAATGCCGTCATGCCGCCGCCGCTGGATTTGTGTCCCGGGAACTCGAACGGCGCTATCCGACGCCAAGACCGCATCGTCTTCTCGACGCGGACCTGCCGCCCGAAGCTTTTGCTTCGGCCCACCGCACGCTGCCAATGAAAGAGCGCTACCGGATCGTCACGATAGGCGGCTTCGATCATCCGTTCAAGGGGCACGACATTCTCTTCCATGCCGCCAGCCGATTGCGGCCGGTCGAACTCACCGTCGTTGGGGGTGGACGGTTGCGTGGGCAATTGGAGGCACTGGCGGGACGACTGGGTATTCAGGTTCACTTCGCCGGGCAGCTTGGTGGAGCCGCAGCCGTTCGGGAATTGCTTCGGCAAGCGGACCTTTTCGTGCTCGCATCCAGAACGGAGGGGATGCCTCGCGCGCTGATTGAGGCGATCGCCTTGGGAATCCCCGCGGTCTCGACGCGCGTCGGCGGCATTCCGGAGCTGCTGCCGCCCGGGCAACTGGCTGCGCCGGAGAATGCACCGGAACTAGCAAAGTTGATCGACGCCACGCTCAGCGATCCCGATCGCTATGCGCGACTGTCTCAGGCCGGCCTTGAAACCGCGCGTGAGTACGCGCAGAGCGCGGTGGCGCTGAAGAGGAAGACGTTTCTTGAAGAGATTCGCGGGGCCGCAAGCCTTGCGCGGCCGGAGCGGCTTGAGTATGCGCGCTGAGACTTTCTACACCGCAGAGAGCGGCTATCACGCGTCGCAACTCGAAGTCTCGCCGGCGGCGTTCGATCTCATCGCGCGTGGCCGAGCGCGGAAAATCGGCCACTATGTCGCGCCCGGGGATAGGGTGCTGGAGTTCGGCGCTGGAACCGGGTTGAATCTCGCCAGCCTCGAAGCGTCGGAGAAGGTTGGCCACGACATCGCGTTTCACCTCGCTGCAGAACTCGCCCGGCATGGCATCCGCTTCACCGGCGATCTGTCGAGCCTGGCGGACGGAAGCTTTGACACCGTAGTCAGCCATCATTCGCTGGAGCATGTTGCCGACGCCACCGGTCCGTTGAGGGAGTTTCATCGCCTCCTTCACCCCGGCGGGACTCTGCTGGTTTACGTTCCCTACGAAAAAGAACGGCGTTACCGTCGGTTCGACCGGGGTGAGCCGAATCATCATCTCTATTCGTGGAACCCCCAGACGCTGGGAAATCTGATCGAATGCTCGGGATTTCGAGTGGTCGAAAGCGGCTGCCACAGTACCGGCTACGAGCGATTTGCATCGGTGCAGATTTCGCGCCTCGGTCTCGGCGAGATGTCCTACCGAATGGCTCTTGCGGCGCTGCGTCTTGTCTATAGGCCGGAAGAGATCTGCCTGGTTGCGAAAAAGGACGGGCGCGCATGAAGATCCGGGTGCTGCGAATTCTCACCCGGCTTGCCGCCGGAGGGCCACCGTCGCACAGCGTGCTGTTGACGCGCGAGCTGCCCAAGCTGGGCTACGAAACGCATCTGGCGGTGGGGCACTGTTCCGCAGACGAGCGCGAGATGACTTATCTTCTGGAGGCGGACGATCCCGTCGTCCGGATTCCCAGTCTTCGCGCCCGCATCTCGCCGCTGAACGATCTGATGGCGCTTTTCCAACTGATCGTTCTGATGCGCAGAATCCGGCCTCACATTGTGCATACCCACACGGCGAAAGCGGGCGCCCTGGGCCGCTTGGCCGCTCGCCTAGCCGGAGTGCCCGTCGTCGTCCACACGTTTCACGGGCACGTACTTCAAGGCTATTTCTCGCAGCGCCTGAACCGGATGATTCGAATTGCCGAACGGTCGCTTGCCAAGCTGACCGACCGGATCTGCGTGCTGTCTTCGTCGCAGGCGGCGGAGCTTTCGGCGGAGTTGCAGCTGCCGGATGCCGGGAAAATTGCCGTGGTGCCGCTGGGGTTCGATGTAAGCCGCTTCGAAAGGCTTCCGGATGCGCCGGACGAGCCCTTCACCGTGTGTTGGCTGGGCCGGTTCGTGCCGGTAAAAGACATCGACCTTCTCCGGCGAGTCGTCGAGCAGACTCTCCGCCAAAGAGCGGACATACGCTTCCTCATCGCGGGATCGGGACCCGAGGGAGTGCGGCTGATACCCACGGCGAAGAAATATCCGGCCAACGTCGAGCTTATGGATTGGCGCGAGGACGTGCGCCCGGTGCTCTCTCGAAGTCACATTCTGCTACTTACTTCCAAGCAGGAAGGCACGCCGGTTTCGATTGTCCAAGGCATGGCGGCGCGGCGGCCCTTTGTGTCGACGAAGGCCGGCGGACTGCCAGAACTTTCAGGCGGCGGCACGCGGGGCACATGCTTCGCGCCGGACGCGCGCGAGTTGGCGGGCGGAATTTTGCATCTTGCCAGCCACCCGGAAGAACGAATGGCGATGGGGAGGGCCGGCTCGGCGTACGCGAGCGAGGCGTTTGCGCAGACCCGGTTGATTCAGGATCTCGACCGCCTGTACCACGCCCTTCTCGACGAGCGCCGCGTTTCGCTGTTGGACCCCGCTCCGCAGGCAGGAAGGACCGCCTGATGTGCGGCATCGCCGGCTGCTATTTCCCCGGAGGCCGCAATCGCGACGGGTTGCGCGATGCCGTCACGCGAATGACGCGGAGCCTGCATCATCGCGGACCGGAAGCCGGTGGCATTTGGCTGGATCACAAATCCGGACTCGCGTTTGGACACCGGCGGCTGGCGATTCTCGACCTCACAAGCGCAGGGCATCAACCGTTCTTCTCCGCTTCCGGGCGATTCGTCGTCACCTTCAACGGAGAGATCTACAACTTCGTGGAACTGCGGAAGAAACTCGACCACCCGTTTTCGACGCGGACCGACACCGAAGTTCTCGTCGCCGCCATCGAAAGCTGGGGGTTGGAGCGGACGCTTCCCCGCCTGGACGGCATGTTCGCATTCGCCGTGTGGGACCGCCAGACTCACGAACTTGCCCTCGCGCGGGACCGGATGGGCGAGAAGCCGCTGTTCTTTGCCCGTTCCGCGCACGGCATCTACTTCGCCTCCGAGACCCGGGCCTTCGAAGCGCTGCCAGACTTTTCGCTCTCCATCGACCCGGTTGCACGTGAGCACTTCCTGAACTTCGGCTACATCTCCGGTCCGCGCACAATGTGGCGCGGCATTGAGAGCCTTCCTCCGGGGCACGTTCTTCGGGGAGAAGGCGCGCCCCAGCGCTATCTGGAACTGTGCCCCGCCGGTCGATTTTCAGGCGGCGAGACCGAGGCCGTGTCGGAGTTGGGTCGGTTGCTGGAACAGTCGGTCCGGTCGCGCCTGATCGCCGACGTTCCGGCGGGCGTGTTTCTTTCCGGCGGCGTCGATTCCAGCCTGATCGCGGCCTACGCACCCGGCGTCAGCACCTTCACGATTGGATTCGAGGAGGGAGACTTCGACGAATCCGCGCAGGCCCGCGAAGTCGCCGGCGTTCTGGGAACACAGCATCACGAGTGGAGGATCAGTCCCACCGAAGCACTGACCGTCATTCCCGATCTGCCCGCGGTGTTCGATCAGCCCTTTGGAGACTCGTCGCAGATTCCAGCCTTGCTGCTGGCCCGCCGCGCGCGGCAGCATGTCACCGTTGCGCTGGGCGGCGACGGTGGCGATGAGTTGTTCGCGGCTTATCCCCGATACCGGCAGATTGAGCGGCTACACCGGATTCCACGCTGGATGCGGCAGGCCCTGGCGGCGGCAGGCAGCCTGGGCGCGGGCGAAAAATCGCTGTTGCTTTCAGAGTCCGCACGCGCGGAAGACCTCGCCAGCCTCTACTCCGGAATCATGGGGGGCACCGTTCAGCCGGAAGAATCACCGGATGCCGTCGCCTGGATGTGCGGCCACGATCTATCGAACTACCTTCCCGACGATCTTCTGGTAAAGCTGGACCGTTCGACAATGTCGGTTGCGCTTGAAAGCCGGCTGCCTTTCCTCGCGCCCGGTGTGGTCGACTTCGCCAAGTCTTTGCCACGCGGCCTGCGCCTCGGAAAGCGAATCCCCCGCGCGTTGCTTCGCCGCCATCTTCCACCGCACCTGGTGGACCGTCCCAAGCGCGGATTCCGCGTACCGATCGCGGAATGGCTACGCGGACCGCTGCGCCCGTGGGCGGAGGAACTTGTCCCCGGAATCACCGATCAGATCCCGGCGGGCAGCCGCTGCGTTCGGGTCTGGAGCCGCCTGATGTTTGAAGCCTGGCTTACGCGGCGCGGCGTTCGGCCGGTGCCTGGAGATCGTCCTCTGGCACAAGTTGGAGCTCCGGATTAATTCGAGTGAAAAGAAGCGCGCTGACCACCAGCATTCCCGAAAACGGGATCAGCGGCAGATCGTAATCGCCGAAATACTTCACCAGATAGCCGAACACGATGGACGACAGGAAAGACCCCAGTTGCCCGGCCATGTTCATCGATCCGCTTACCGCGCCAGCGTAGCGGCGTCCCACGTCAAGGCATACCGCCCACGCTACGGGAAGCATGCAATCCATCGAGAAGTAGCCGAGGCTGAGGAAGATGATGGCGGGAAGCTTTCCGGGAGTGACGGCGCACAGGAACATGAAAATCCCCGAAAACAGCAGGCCCAGCGACCCGACTATCCGGCGTCCGTTTCGAAGCCCATAGCGCTTCACCATGACGTCGCTGGCGAACCCACCCACCAGATTGCCGATTGCGCCAGCCACAAACGGCATCCAGCTGAGGTTGCGTACTTCGTCTTCGGAGTAACCACGCCCCTTGACTAAGTAAGTGTGAAGCCAAGACAGGTAAAAGTAAGATCCCCAGCAGTAAGTGTGGTACATCGCCAGGATCATCCAGAAGTTACGCTGCCGCAGTACCTGCGACCAAGGAAGGGAGTGATGCGCGCCTTGGGGGGCGTTCCCGACTTCGGCAATCTCCTCGGCTGAAACCCCCTCTTTGAGATCCGGTCTATCTCGGTACCAAAGCCACCAAACCACACACCAAATCACCCCGAGGGCGCCGAAAACGTAAAACGACATCCGCCAGCCATAGGCCTGCTGGATCGGTACAACCAGCAACGGCGATAGAGCGCCTCCCAGGCGGCTTGCCATCCAGACGATACCGGTAGCGCGGGCACGCATGTGGGTTGGAAACCACCGGGACACACTCGAAGCCGAGCCGGGATAGGCTCCGGCCTCTCCCGCGCCGAACGCGAAGCGCGTCACAAGCAAGGCGGGGAAACTGGTTGCGAAACCCGTGAGGGTGGTGAAGGCCGACCACCAAAGGACGATCCGCGTCAGGACTTTTCGAGCGCCGATCCGGTCGGCCAGCGCGCCAGTGGGAATCTCAAAAAGCGCGTAGGAGAGCGTAAAGGCGGCCACCACCCACCCCCACTGTTCCGGACCCAAGCCCAGATCCTCCTGCATTCGCGGACCCGCGACGGAGATGCAGACGCGGTCGATGTAAGTGATGATCGACAGCGTGAACAGCAGGCCGAGTACGCCATTGCGGTAGCGGCCCTTCTTCGATGGCATGAACCCGCGATTATGTCACAGGGACGTAGTTCCAGCCCGCCGCGCGCAGTTCCCCGGCGTCCAGATACAACCGTCCATCCAGCATCATCGGCTGCGGCCGCATGGCCGACGCCAGCGCCTTCCAATCGAGATCGCGATACTGCTGCCATTCTGTGACCAGCACCAGCGCATCGGCGTCTCGGGCAAGGTCGGAGACGCTGTCGCACCACTCGATGCCCATCTTCCCGAACTGTTCTTTGGCGTTCGCCAGCGCCACGGGGTCGTGCGCCCGTACCTTCGCCCCGCGCTCAATCAGGCGGCTGGCGATATCGATGGCCGGCGCGTCCCGCAGATCGTCGGTATCGGGTTTGAAGGCCAGCCCAAGCAGCCCGATGGTCCGCCCTTTCAAAATCTTCAAACCGTTCAGAAGTTGCTCCACCACCAACGCCCGCTGGCGGTAGTTGGTATCGCGGCCCGCGGCTACGATTGGCATGGTCAGGCCATACTCGGCTGCCGAGGCGATCAGCGCGGATGTATCTTTTCCAAAGCAGGAGCCGCCCCATCCAATTCCAGCGCTCAAGAATCGCGGCCCGATTCGCTGGTCAAGCCCGATGCCTTTCGCCACGTGCTGTATGTTCGCGCCGACGCGCGAAGCCAGGCGGCCGATTTCGTTGATGTAGCTGATCTTCAGCGCTAGGAACGCATTCGCCGCGTACTTGATCAGCTCCGACGACGTCAGGTCGGTCTGGATCATGGGAACCGAAGTAAGCTTCTCGGGGCGGGGAAGTCCGCGCGGAGCCATAAAACTCTGGTCAAGAATCGGCCGGTAGAGCTGATACAACACTTCCAGACCCCGGGCGTCGTCGGCGCCGACAACAATGCGGTCCGCATAGAGCGAATCGTTCAGCGCGGAGCCTTCGCGCAGGAACTCCGGATTTGAGGCGACGCAGAAAGACCCATTCGGATTCGCCTCGTGGACGATCGATTGCACCCAGTTGCCAGAGCCAACCGGCACGGTCGATTTGTTGACGATGACGACGAAGCGGTCTTGCAGGTGCTGCGCCAGGGTCGTCGCGGCGGCCCGCAGGTACTGCAGGTTCGGACCGCCGTCCGGCAGCGGAGGCGTTCCGACAGCGAGAAACACCACTTCCGTCGACGCCATGCCTTCGGAGTAGTCCGTGGTGTACCGCAGGTTGCCGCTTACTTCAGCCATGATCTCTTCAAGAAACGGCTCAAAGATTGGGGCCTTCCCCCGCTTCATGGCCTCCACTTTCTTCGCGTCGGTATCCACGCAAACCACGTCGTGGCCAATGTAAGCCAGGCAGACGGCGGTGCTGATGCCGACGTAGCCTGTTCCAATGATGGTTACTTTCATGATGTTGTTGGATGCGGAATCGACTAACTGAGTGCACTTTTCAGGAAGGGCAAACCTTGGCGGCCGTGAAACAAATGCTCGTCATCGAAGACTTCCTGCTGGCAGCGTTCCGAATGGCCGAGAGCCGCATAGACCTTCCGTACGCGCTGAAACGAATCGCGGCTGGCGGCAACCGGAAAGATGTTGTCGCGCTCTCCCGATTCGACGAACAGCGGCCTGGGTGCGATCAGTCCGGCAACGTCGTACATTTCGGCCCAATTCAGAATTCCCGGCACATAGTTGTCGATGCAATGGGAAAGGCTGAGTATGCTGTCGCGAAAGGTGTTCAAGTAGCCCGAGACAAACGCGGCCTGAATTCTCGGTTCCACCGCGGCACCGAACAGCGTCACCGTCCCGCCGCCCGAGATCCCCATGCAGCCGATCTTCGTGGCGTCGATACCGGGCTGCGTCTCCATCCAGTCGATCACCCGCATCACGTCCCAGATCCGCCACGCCAGCATCGTTTCGCCCAGCAGCAGAGCCGCTCCGGCGGCCGGCTGGCACGCGGAGTTGCCCAGTCCCTTGCGGCTGGTTACCGCATCCCGGCGGCAGCCGAAAGCCATCGGCTCAATCGCCACGGCCACCAGACCCTGCTCCATCGCCTGCAGCGCAAAGTCGTGCTGGTAGCCCGCTTTGTTGGTGCGCTGCGCGCCGCTGGCGTCGATGCCGACAATATCGTCTACGCCTCGCCCATGTCCGGGAACGCAGATCACCGCCGGCAACTTTCCCGTGGCGGACTTCGGCGTCAGCCGGTACAGCAGAACGGCGACACCGGGGCGCGTGGTGAGAACCCATTTCTCGCGCCGATACGTGTCGAACTCCCGCGACTCCAGCCGCTGGGGCTGAAGCGGCGTCCGGTCCTGCGGGAAGCCGCCGATCAACTCCACGATCTTCGCGCGCAGCTTTCGCTGCCACGCGGCCGTCTCTCGTGCGGATGAAGTCTTGTAGGTAAGCCGAAGAGGCGCGGACTCCCAGCGCGTCCGCGTCCATTCAACTGGATCGAACGCACTGGGCGTCACCTTCGATTTAAACCCGTCCAGCGCCCCGGTGTAGCCGGATTCCTGGGCAGCCGCGGAGCTGGCCAGCGCCGCAAGCCCAAGCTGGCGGCGGGAAATGCGCCCTGGATTTTTGGAAGAAGGCACCTTCCGGTGAGTCTACCAACTCGGGCGTCGCGCTAGATCTGAACCGGCTGTCCACGCGGACTGCGGGCACGGCGTCCGTTTGCCGGAGGAGCCGCCAACTCTGGGACCACAGGGCCGCGCGATGCCACATCTTCGACGCGCAGGGATTCGATCAGCTTCAGAATCGAAGCGGCGCCGCTGCCGTTTTGCGGCACCAGGGCCGCGATGGAATTGACGATCAGGGTGGGGCGGAATGGATACTCGCGCAGGGTTTCCGTTCGTGAGGAGCCCGTCAGGACGAGAATATTCTTGAAGCCCAGGTCTGTCGCCCCGCGAATATCCGTCTCCATCGTGTCGCCGATCATCAGCACTTCGTCGGTGGACAGATTCAGCCGCTTCCGGGCGGCGCGGAACATAAACGGATTCGGCTTGCCAACGTGGTAGGCCTCGCGGTAGGTGGCGGCTTCCAGCAGCGCCGCGATGGCGCCGCAACCGGGGCGCGGTCCCGCGTCGGTGGGGCACCACGTGTCGGAGTTCGTGGAGATCAAGCCCGCGCCCTTTTCGATGGCGCGATGCGCGATCTCGAGCATCTCGAAGTTGAGAGTGCGACCCTCGCCGACGATGACAAAGTCGGGATGGTCGGAGGTGACTGCCACGCCTGCCTCATGCAGGGCTGTCAGGAGTCCGCTTTCGCCGATGACGTACGCGGTGGCGCTCGGGCGTTGTTTGCGGATCCAGTCGGCAGTGGCCATGGCCGACGTATAGATGTGGCTCGTGTCTGTTTCAATGCCGAACTTCCGCAGTTTGACGATGATGTCAAGCGGAGTGGGCGCCGAGTTGTTGGTCAGGAAGAGATACGGGATACCAGCCGTTCCCAGATACCGGATGAATTCCGGCGCACCGGGAATCACTTCCGATCCCCGGTAGATGACCCCGTCCATGTCGATCAGACAGCCGAGTTTCATACCTTCAGGGTAGCTGCATTGCATTTCGGTATTGTTGCGTTTTGATGAAGAGAGACTGCGTACTGATGGGCCGATAAGAATCATGGGGTTACGGGTGAAACTTGGGGCCGGTTGAACTCGTCTAAGCTTAAGGTTTGACATTCCTTAAACCCCTATTCTTATCGCTGGCCGTGTGCCTAAGCGGGCAAGCCGCCCTGCCTCCCGTTATTTGCCCTGCGGGCGGCCCCGTTGGTGCGGTGGAACTGTCGGTCCGTTCCCCCCGTGGGCAGGGCGACACGAAGCCCCTGCGCACGATCAACCGCCTGGAGGAAGGCGACGTGATCGTGTACAAGCCGGTCCTCCGCAACGGCGAGCAACGGAAGGGCGAGGTAACGGTGGTTCTGGTTCCCACCAACCCCGCGACGCCTACGGAGACGCTTCTGATCCTGGATCCGCAGAAAGCGAAAGAGGCGGCGGAGTGGGAGGTGCCGAGGCGTATTGGCGTCGTGGGATTCGTCTACGGACCCGCCGGCCTAAGCCGGAAGAAGGTTCGCAGCTTTCTGGAACGCGACAATGAACTGATCGCGCAGTTGGCCGACTATGCGGAGAAAACGGCCCAGGCGGAGGCATTGATTGCCGCGCTGGCGTCGCCTGCCAGTTCCGTCGATAGCGTGCAGTCGGCGTTGCGCGGCTTCTCCGGCCAGTATGGTTTCAACGTTCAGTTGAACCGCGACGCTCCGCCGGACCAGCAGGCGCTGATGTTGTTCCGCACGCTAAATCCCGCCATATCTCAGTACGACCCGATCAACACTCCGCAGCGCACTCAGATTGTCGCGCAGACGGCGGGCTTGGCAACATCGGTAGCGGCTCTGTTTTTCGGCAACCCGGTTAGCCTGGCTGCCGGTGGAACGGCGATGCTGCTGCAGTTGGGAGCGATGGCCTTTCCGAATGCGGAGTTTCGTTCGACGTTCGCGCAGAGTCTGCCGGGCGATGGCATGGCGCTTTGTGGACAGCGGCACTCCCCGCCACCGCACACGAAGGTGGCCTATATCTGGGCGGCGCGCATTCCCAACACCGATCCGCCGTCGCTTACGCTTCGGCCGGGCGTGTCGGCCGCCGTGGGCGTGAGATCGCCGCTTCCGGTGGCCGCCGAAAAGCGCGACTGGGACTTTGCGGATCGTGCGCTGAACTGGCGGTTGACGGACGCCGAAGCGGTTGTGACGCCGATTCGCGTGACCAAGTTTGGTCCCGAGGGCAAGCTGGAACTGGACATTCCCGAATCGCTGCCGCCGGGCGACTACAAGTTGTCGGCGGATTGGGATTGGAGGCGCTTCGAAGTGCAGGGTGACGTTGCCGTGCGGCGTCTTCCGGGTCTTCAACAAATTCGGCTAACTCCCGAATCGCATGACCGGCTGGTGGCCGGTTCGGGAAAGCAGGCTTTGACCCTGGTCGGGACGGATTTCGAGTTTGTTATGAAGATGGAAATCGCAAGGCCGGACGACAAATTCTTCCAGCGCTCGGCGGTTCCGTTCGTGCTTCCGAACGGCTTGAGGGAAGGGCCGCAGGACAAGGTGGATCTGCAAATCCAAACGGACGATCTGGAGGCCGGTGTCTACAAACTGGAGATCACGCAGGTGGACGGCCGGACAAGGCCGTTTGAACTGAATGTGCTTTCCGCGCCTCCGGTGATCGCGAATCTTCCCGTCCTGCTGAACCAGGGTGCGCGGGAGACGCGCGTCG
>JBGTFZ010000012.1:0-10282 GCA_041746955.1 Bryobacteraceae bacterium | reverse complement strand
GTTGTTTCGAAGTTCCGGGTCCATCAGTCGGATACCGGCTCGCCAGAGGTGCAGGTGGCGCTCCTAAGCAAGCGGATCAAGCTGCTTACGGAGCACTTCAAAACGCACAAAAAGGATCATGGTTCCCGGCGTGGTCTTCTCTCGCTGGTGGCACAGCGCCGCCGGCTGTTGAAGTATCTGAAGGCTAGCAGCCCGGAACGCTACCAGACTCTGATTCAGAGCCTTGGGATCCGCCGTTAGGATCATCCTACCCGGTAGCGGCTTTCACCAGCCGCCTCACCCCCAACCATCTCTCCTTGGTCGAGCTTGGACCTGAAATGTTTCGGGTCCGCTCAATCAAACGCCGCCCCGGTTGCCAAAATCCGGGAGGCATTGGCGCGTCCGGCTGGAGCCGGTCCGTCAGGAGGTTAATAAATATGCACACCGTAGAGATCGATCTCAACGGCACGAAGATCACGATCGAAACCGGGAAGATGGCCAAACAGGCCGATGGCTCGGTTGTCGTTCGCTGCAATGACTCGTTAGTCCTCGTCTCCGCTTGCGGAGCGTCCAAGCCCCGTCCGGGGCAGGCGTTTTTCCCGCTTACCGTCGACTATCGCGAGTACACTTACTCAGCCGGACGTTATCCCGGCGGATTCATCAAGCGCGAGGGGCGTCCTTCCGAGAAGGAAGTACTGACCTGCCGAATGATCGACCGTCCGATTCGCCCGTTGTTCCCCGAAGGCTATATGTGCGAGACGCAGATTATCAGTCTCGTCCACTCCGCCGATGCGGAGCGCGATCCCGATACGCTGGCCATGGCCGGTGCGGGCGCCGCCCTTGCGCTATCCGATATTCCGTTTCATCATGTGATGTCCGCCGTTCGCGTCAGCCTGTTGAACGGCGCTTACATCGCCAATCCCACTTACGCAGAGCGCGCGTCGGCCAAACTGTCCATCATTGTCGCCGGCACCGCCGAAGGCATCACGATGGTGGAGGCAAGCGCGGGCGAAGCGTCTGAAGAAGAGATTCTTGGCGCAATCGAGTTCGGCCATGAAATGTGCCGCAAGATCGTTGCGGCCGTGGTTGAGCTTTGCAAGCTTGCAGGAAAGACCAAGCGCGAATTCAAGGAAGCGGAGTCCAACAAGGACATGGCCGCTAAGATCGACAAGGCCTTCCGCGCCGACCTTACCGATGCGCTGGATACGAAGAAGTATTCGAAGATCGACAGCTATAAGAAGATCGACGAACTGCACGCGAAGGCAGTGGAAACGATTGCCACGGCTGGAGGCGACGAAGCCGCGCAGTCGGAAGCCGGCGATTTGCTGGACGCGTTGAAGGAGCGGGTTTTCCGCGACGAGATGCTGAAGAAGCGCCGCCGCCCGGATGGACGCAAGTTCGACGAAATTCGCCAGATCACGATCGAGACCAGCTTGCTGCCGCGAACGCACGGCTCCACTCTGTTCACGCGCGGCGAAACGCAGGCGCTGGTGTCGGCGACGCTGGGTACCAAGGACGATGAGCAGCGGATTGAGCTGCTGCACGCGCCGCAGGGCGCCAAGCGCTTCATGCTGCACTACAATTTTCCGCCGTTCTCGGTGGGCGAAACCGGACGCAACACGGGTCCTGGACGCCGCGAGATCGGACACGGCGCGCTGGCGGAGCGGTCGCTTTCCGCCGTGCTTCCTTCCGACAAAGACTTCCCGTACACGATTCGCCTTGTGTCGGACATTCTGGAATCGAACGGCTCCAGTTCCATGGCCAGTGTGTGCGGTGGTTCCCTGGCGCTGATGGATGCCGGTGTGCCGGTATCGGCAGCGGTTGCCGGTGTCGCAATGGGCTTGGTGATTGAAGGTAAGGACTACGCGATTCTTACCGACATCGCGGGCGCCGAGGATCACTACGGCGACATGGACTTCAAGGTGGCGGGCACCCGCAAGGGTATCACCGCGCTTCAGATGGACATCAAGGTGACCAACGTCACCATCGCCATCATGCGCGAAGCGCTGGCGCAGGCCCTGCAAGGACGGCTCTTCCTGTTAGACAAGATGGATGCCGTGCTCAGCAAGCCTCGCGGCGAGCTGTCGAAGTACGCCCCGCGCATCTACTCCTTGACCATTCCGGTCGACAAGATCCGGGAGCTGATCGGACCGGGTGGCAAAGTCATCCGCGGCATTACCGAGGCGACTGGCGTCAAGATCGACGTCGAGGACGATGGCAGCGTGAAGGTGTACGCTTCCGACGGCGTCTCGGCGGACCGCGCGATCCAAATGATCACCGACATTTGCGCGGTGGCCGAAGTGGGCAAGACTTACCTGGGCAAAGTCGTGCGAATCGCGGATTTCGGCGCTTTCGTCGAGATCTTCCCCGGCACGGACGGCCTTCTGCACATTTCGGAAATTTCCGAGAGCCGCGTGAAGGAGGTCCGGGACGAGTTGAACGAAGGCGACCAGATTATGGTGAAAGTCCTGGCGCTGGAAGGCAACAAAATCAAGCTGAGCCGCAAGGCCATCCTGAAAGAGCAGCGCGACAAGCTTAAGGCGGAGCAGGCGGCCGACTAGTCCGGCAGTTTGTCTTATCTGGCCACAGCTTCCAACGCGGGCTGCAACCACGAGCCCAGAAGGTTCCCCAGGGCCGGCGTGTAGGAAGCCAGAATTGAGAGAATGGGCAGGGCTGCCGCAGACGCCGCCTTGCCCCAGAATCCCCAGTCGATCTCACCCGCCTTCGCACCGCTCATCCGTTGCAGGGCGGGATTGTTATGTAGTTGCCCGAATACCATCACCACCGCCGCTCCCAGAGCCACCAGCAGCACCAGCGTGAACGCCTGAATGATTCGTTCCGGCCCGAAGCAATAAGAGTTCAGCGACAACGTCAGCGCTACGAACCCGGCCACCATCGCTGTCATCCGGACGCGCAACACCAGAAATCGGCTTCGAAGAAAAGCGGCCAACCGAACCGCTAGGAATTCCTGTTTCAAACGGTCGACCGGCGGCGCCTTCTCGCTTGGGAGAAGATCGGACGCGCCACACTGCCAAGGACCATCCTCCCGATTCAAGTCGGCAGACAATTCGACGGCCAGCTTCGAGAGAGTCTGCTCCACTCGCCGCCGGTGATCGCTGCGGAACCCCCGCTTGGAGTCGAGAAATTGCCGGATCGCCAAGATGCTCTCGTCGATGCGGTCCGACCCGCCGCCCAGGATCTGCAGCCGCCGCAGACAGTCGGACGCGCGGCCATAGAACACCGTACTTCGCCGGCGCGGATTGGATTCCCAGATGGGTTCGGACTCCTTGTGGAACGGCATCTCTGTTAGTTCAAGCCGCAACGGATGAAGCTCCATCCGGTCTAGAAAACGCTTCAGCGCCGACCAGCGCGCGATCATATCGAAGCACGCGTACAGCGTCGCCGCCATCAGTCCAGCGGCGATCAGCAGGTAAATCACGTCGTAGAGTTGCGGCTCCAGCGAATGCAAGGGACGCCAGATCGCGGCGAACGTCAGAAAGGAAATTGCCAATGCCGCCATCGCCGTGCCCACCGAAAACTTTTGCCGCGCATTCGCCGGGGGATGCGCCGGCGCTCCAAGAGTCACGAAGCGTTCCGTTGTCGCGATCGACGCCAGATGGCTTGCCCACGCGCAACCCGTGTAGCCCGCCAGCAGCAGGACCACCGGCAGCAGCGGAGCGACGCCGTTCAGATAGTCCTGCGACCGGATCAGGAAAAAGCGCAGGACGTCATGCGGGTCTTGAATCGGGAATGCCCAAAAGAAGACTACGGCCAGGAGGGTCGCGGTGATCGGGAACAGGGCCAACGCCGCCAAGCGCCAATGCCGCCGGAGACCCATCCTCCTGCGCCACCACGGAAGAAATCCGGCAACGGTCAACGATGCCATCGCGGCCCAGAAGAAGCCCGACCAGAACCATCCAGCGTCCTGCCGGTGAGGAAACCACAACGGCATCGCGCACACGATCGTCATTACCGCGATGGCGGAGGTGACTCTCGTCAGCGAGGATGCGCGCAACGTCCAACCGGGCCAGTGGTGTTTCGCGCGGAAGTCGGCGAGGCCGTTGAACCATTGATAGCGGGCCGCCATCAGCATGCCCATCCATCCAATGCAGAAACTGAACAGGGCGGTATATCCCGCGATGGCGCTCAACGCCGGCCTGTCGTTCTTCGCCGTCGTCGAATCTCCTTCTTCCAGCAGCGCCACTGGCCAGAAGCCGTTGCGACCCATCGTCATCAACCACGACGACCTTTTCTGAAGTGGACCACGGCCCACACGTGTTGGATTGTCGATTGCGTCGCGCGCGGCAGTGAAGATTGCGGCTGACACTTCGCTATCGAAGACCTTAGACGGCTGATCGTCGAGCAGTAAATGATTCGACAACGGAAAAGTAGCCGGGACGAGAATGCCTGTGCCGGGCGCGACTTCGCTGGCGCGCAGCAGCATCATGTCGGGTGAGTTGACGATAATCCTTTGCCCGGGGTTGGCGGTCCGCAACAGGCGGGAGAGAAAGACTAGGTCCAGCGGATCCGTGGCCGTCACGAAGACGTAGTCCGCCGTGATTCGTTCCATGCGCGCCGTGATCTGCGCCAGCACCACTTCTTCCACTGCGGGCGTCTGCTCCGGCGCGAACGTGGGCAGCGCGCCGTGGGGCTTCCTGGGGTCGCGCAGTTTCAACGGGAGGCCGAACAGGCCGGAGCCCTGCGCGCCCGGTTCAGGCATGGCATTCCGCACCCGCGAGATCTGCCACGGGAAAGTCATGTCGTCAGTCGCGGTCACCGACTTTCCGAATCCGGTAGAGTCTTCCGTCAGATTGGTGATCTCGCTCTGCCGGCTGCCGCGGTAGTGGGTAAGATAGCTTTGAGTCTGTTCCTTCAGATCGCCAAGCTGAACTCGGGCCCAATGGTACGGAACGTGTGTCAGGACTCCTTTCGTTGCGCCGCGGCGTTCCGTGCTTAGGCCGCTTACCGCTCCACTTACGACTCGCGAAATGACCTTCGCGGCGCAGAGGTCCGACTCGAACCATTCGTCCAGGCTCTCCAGGCTGCCGGTGAAGAACGTATGCACTAGCGGCGCTCGATTTCCCTCGCCGGTGCATGCGGTGTTGTCGTTCGGATTGGCGGCTTTTTCCGGCGCGAAGACGTACCGTACGGCACGCCGCATCACGTCGCGCTTGATTCCGGCCGATGGGTGCTCCGGAACGACGAAGGTGATCAGCAGTTCTTCCTTGCGTTCGAAGATAAGAATGCCCGGCAGCCGCGCACGCTCCTTGAACTCCACCAGCTGCGACTTTCGCTGCGCGTATTGCGAGTCCAGGTTCTCAAGGGAGTGCCGCCACGGGAGCCAGTGATGAACGAGGACGAACCCGTTGTCGAAAGCGGCCAGGATCAGTGAGTCAATCGCCCGGTCGGTATAAAGACGCAACGTGGTCGAGTCCGGGTCTGGCATTGTCGCCAGCAGATACCGCATGGCGTGCCCCGGCCGGAGCAGGTAGGGACGAAGTTCCTCCGCGAATTCCTGATCGAGATCGAACTGAACCGGAGTGGTTGTGTCCGGAGTCTCGCCCGCGTGATCCGAGACGCCGGATGAGGCTCCGCCACTTCCACCCGGACGACCGCCGTAATTAAGGCCGATCAGCGCTACAAGAGCGGCGGCGCCAACCGTCTTCGCATCAACCCGGGCCATTTGGAGGATTGTGCGCCATTCGTCCCCAACATTACAAGCGAATTAGTAAATTGATTTGTGTCCGGAAGACTGAATTAGGCCTTCATTCCAGCCAGCACTCCGCGCATGTAGGAGAAGGACTTCTGCATGCCCATCATCGGATTGTCGCCTTCAATCTCGTACTCCAACATCACGCCGCCCTGATAGTTCATCTTGATCAGATGCCGGAATAGGGCGACGATAGGCATGTTGCCATCGCCCACCGCCACCTGGCTCTTGCCGTCGCGGGGGTTCTTCAGATCCTTGACGTGAAGGTCAAGGACGCGATTTCCGGCACGCTCCATTTCCTCCATTAGGTCGGCGCCGGTGCGTGTCGTGTGGCCGATGTCGACGCACAGTCCGACGCGCGGGTCCATGTCCTTGACGATCTTCATCGCATCCGAAGGCTTGGGAAAGTTCTTGTCTTCCGGACCGTGATTGTGGACCGCAACTTTGATGTCGTATTCCTTCACATGCTTTTCGATGATGGGCAGCGTCTTCGGCGACGCATGGATCACCATCAGCGGCATGCCGCACTGCTTGGCGTAGTCGAAGTAGAAACGCACGTCGGCCGGATCTTCGTTCAGCAGGTTGATGGTGCCCCCGCCCGTGATCGTCAGGCCGGCGTTCTCAAACTGCGCGCGGCCTTTCGCCCGCTCCTCCGGCGTCGCGCGATACAGCAGGTGGAACTCCTTGATGTTCACGTACTCCACGTTCATCTGCTTGATCATCTTGATCGCAAGGTTGCGGCTGAACTCGCGAAGCGAATAGCTGGCGACGCCCAGCTTTAGCGCGGGTGGGCCTCCAGCAGTCGCGGCTGCGGCGGGAACGGCGAGCGAGCCCAGGGCCGCCGTGGTTCCGAGGAAGGTTCGTCGGGTGGAAGACATGGCCATATTGTATGTTCATCGGATGGCCTTTGCATCCCTGGTTGCCGTCTTCACGCTGGCGCAGATTTTTGACCATCCCGGCGGGAAGGAACTTCCGCACGATAAGTACGTCCGCGTCGTATCCGAAAAAGACTCGCCTGTTACGCAGACCTACATCCAGTCGAAGGACGGAGTCTACGTCGCAGCGGCCATTCGGAAGCCTAAAGGCGACGGACCTTTTCCCGCGCTGATCTACCTCCACGGCGCCCCGGGCGGGCGTGGCATGGAGAAGCTGGTCACCTGGTCCAGCGGGTCGACCGGCGGACCGCTATGGGAGCGATTCCTGCAGGAGGGCTACGTCGTCGTTGTGGCTGACTACCGCAATCCAACCGGTGCGAATCTCGGCGATCCTCTTCCTGAAAAAATGGCCACCTATACCGACGATGCCGTGGCGGTCTTCAAGCATGTTGAGGCTTTGCCTTATGTCGAGAAGTCCCGGATCTCGGTGTATGGCGTCAGCCTGGGCGGCAGCGTAACGATGCATCTTCTGACGCGGGCGAAGCCGTGGCGCGCAATTCTCGGCGCGGGCGCGCCGATGGCATTCTTCGGCATGCCGCGCGATGGCAGCACGGTGGACGCGGAGCGGACGCGCAAGAACCTTGAAGAGGTGACGACTCCGCTGATGCTGCTGGTGGGTACGAAGGACGGCCTGCTGCCCGTCAGCAGGCGAACTTACGAAGAAATGAATAAGGCAGGCAAGAAAGTCCGCCTGGATATTTTCGAGAATGGCTACCATGATTTCGTCGCAGGTCCGCAGGGCCATGCGGGGCGCGCCGAGCCCCTGATGGATATCACTCTCGACGCACTGGACCTTGCGCTGCGCTGGACTCGCGGCGATCCGAAACTCGATCCGCAATAGCTAACTGGTCTTGTTCGACAGGACGATCACTTCCGCAGCGCCTGACAGCGTTAACAGGCTTTGAATAGCCGCCTGCGCGTTGGCCTCAGCCTGCTTCAGGATTCCCATCTCGATCGCAGCGTTGCGGGCGCTGATTAAACCCTCGCGGCGCGCGCGTCCTTCCAGGTCTGGACTGTAGGGAATCCACGGCGTCCACCAGGTTTTCTGGCGATCCCAGACGCGTGTCGCCTTTTCGTCGATCGCGACGGTAAGGATCTCCGGCGGCGGAATTCGGATCACCAGCTTGCCATCTTCGGACCGCGTGACATCGGACGGCTTAATCTCGTCCATGCGGATCCCCGCCTCCACGGTCGCCTGCACGATCAGCAGGATCGACTCCTCGCCAACTGGCTGCTTCGGCTCGCGCACGCCGACGACGCGCTGGATGGTGTACCGTACAGTCGTCAGTTGATTCAGCCGCTGGACTTGCGCCACGACACTTGCATTGTCCGGCGGGGGCGTGGTTCGCGAGCCCCACCAGTAGCCGCCGATCAGGACCAGCAGTAAAACGGCGACGGCGGCGAGAAGGCTTCGCATACCCGGAAGGTAACATTCAGCATGTTATCTTTGAATCTGCGGCACGATTGCGTCACGACTTTCGCGGCGGAATGTGCCCCCGAACCTGGACAGGTGGCCGAGCGGTTAATGGCAGCAGACTGTAAATCTGCCGACTTATGTCTACGAAGGTTCGAATCCTTCTCCCTCCACCACTTTCACCCCTAAAGCGTTGATATGTAAGGATTCTCGGCCGGGGTGGTCAAGGCTGCCGCTCGAGCCGGCCCCTCTTTCGCGTCATCGCCGGTCGACCCCGCGTCCTCGGCCCCGCAGGACCGGTGAGCTGGTAGCCTACGATGGTCCGGTCCGGTCATCGAAGCCCGCGACGCTCTATCGAGTTCCGAACCGGTCGGTATGGTGCGTGGCGAACAGACGGGACGGAGGCGGGATGGCGACGGACGTCGAGGCTGCAAAGCCGGTAGAGAAGATACTCGATACGCCGCATCTGGCCGATGCCCTCGAGAGCGATCGCTTCAGGCAATTTCTCGACCACGTCCCGCTGGCGGTTGCCGTTTCCGAGCTCCACCCGGCCGAACGCGTCACTTATGCCAACATCGAGTTCGAGCGCTTGGCCGGGCAGGCGGCGGCGGAGATCGAGGGCAGGACCTGGGAGAGCGTCACGGTGGGCGCCGCCGTCGCGAAGGACGGGCGACAGCTGAGCCAGGCCATCGTCAGCGACGAGGACTATGTCGGCGCGTTCGAGATCGAGCACGGCGATGGTCCGGTCGCCTTCGATGCATGGTCGAACATCATCCAGGACGATGACGGCACACCGATGTTCCGGCTGGTGGCGCTGGCCGGGATCGCCAGGCGCGGCCTGCCGGATCCGGACGATCTCGAACGGCTGATCCGGGAGAAGGACACGATGCTGCGTGAGCTGCAGCACCGGGTGAAGAACAATCTCCAAATGATCACGGCGCTGATCCGGCTCGAGACCCGCAGTCTGCCGGATCAGGCCACGGCCCAGCGTTTCGACAGGCTCGCGGGGCGGGTCAACTCACTGGCCCTGCTCTATCAATCGCTGTCGGAGGTGCCCTCCGCCGAGACGGTCGATCTCGGCGCCTATCTCAGCCAGATCGCCTCGGCCGTCATGCAGGCCCATGCCGTCGAAGGCATCCGTCTCGACCTTCGGGTGGACAGTTGGCCGGTATCCGTCAACGTCGCCATGCCGACCGGGCTCGTCGCCAACGAGGTCCTGACCAACGCGTTGAAGCATGCCTTCACCGGGCGGGCCGGCGGTACGATCACGCTGCACAGCCTGGTCGATGACGACGGTTGCCGGATCACGATCGCCGATGACGGCATCGGCTTCGACGAGGGGATCGAGTGGCCGAACCGGGGCAAGCTGGGTGCCCTGATCGTCCAGTCCCTCCGGCAGAACGCCAACGCGCGAGTCGATGTGGAATCCTCGCCGGACAAAGGCGTGCGAGTGACCATATTGCTCCCTCGCACGCCTGCGGCACCCACCAAGCCTTGACGCCCAGGCGGTCGCCGGGTCGAACGCGCAGGCTGTCGGCCGCCGACTGCCGTTGCATGGGCGGCGGCGTTGCTCTATGAGCGGGCCGCTCCTTTTACGAGGGGCCGCAAGCTCTCGCGGGTGTAGCTCAATGGTAGAGCTCCAGCCTTCCAAGCTGGCGGTGCGGGTTCGATCCCCGTCACCCGCTCCACGGCCGGGCCGGCGAGCGCGCCACGACCGTTCACCTCCAACAGCAGGCAGGACCCCTCGGCGATGGCCAAGGCGAAATTTCAGCGGACCAAGCCGCATGCGAACATCGGCACGATCGGCCACGTCGACCATGGCAAGACGACGCTGACGGCGGCGATCACCAAGGTGCTGGCGAAGTCGGGCGGGGCGACGTTCACCGCCTACGACCAGATCGACAAGGCCCCGGAGGAGAAGGCGCGCGGCATCACCATCAACACGGCGCACGTCGAGTACGAGACCAAGAACCGGCACTACGCGCACGTCGACTGCCCGGGGCATGCCGACTACGTCAAGAACATGATCACCGGGGCGGCGCAGATGGACGGCGCGATCCTGGTGGTGTCGGCGGCGGACGGGCCGATGCCGCAGACCCGCGAGCACATTTTGCTGGCGCGCCAGGTGGGGGTGCCGGCGATCGTGGTGTACCTGAACAAGTGCGACCAGGTCGACGACGAGGAGCTGCTCGAGCTGGTCGAGCTCGAGGTGCGCGAGCTCTTGTCGAAGTACGACTTTCCGGG
>JBGTFZ010000011.1:0-70907 GCA_041746955.1 Bryobacteraceae bacterium | reverse complement strand
GCTCCGGAACTGGTTCTTCGGATTGTGCTTCGACAGCACCTTCGTGATCGCCGCCGTCAGCGTCGTCTTCCCGTGGTCAATGTGCCCGATCGTCCCCACGTTCACGTGCGGCTTCGAGCGGTCGAATTTCTCTTTCGCCATGGACTGTATGTCTCCTTCGAAATCCCGTCAAAAATCTTTGTTACGACTTCGCGACGATGGTTTCGGCGATGTTCTTCGGTACTTCCTCGTACTGCCCGAAGTGCATCGTAAACGCGCCGCGCCCCTGTGTGCGCGACCGCAAATCCGTCGCGTAACCAAACATCTCGCTCAGCGGAACCATCGCGTGAACCAGAGTGGTCGAACCCTTCATTTCGGTGCCCTCCAGACGCCCGCGCCGGGAAATCAAATCCCCGTTCACCGCGCCCTGGTAATCGTCCGGCACCACCACTTCCACCTTCATCACCGGCTCCAGCAGAACCGGCCTGGCCTTCCGGAAGCCTTCCTTCGCGCAGATCGACGCGCAGATCTTGAAGGCCATCTCGGACGAATCCACTTCGTGATAGCTGCCGTCGAAAACCGTTACCCGGACGCCCGACATCGGGAACCCAGCCAGCACTCCGGCCTCCAGCGACTCTGTCACGCCTTTTTCGACTGCCGAGATAAATTCCCTCGGAATCGAGCCGCCGAAAACCTCGTTGACAAACTCGAACTCGCCTTCCTTCGGCTCAACGCGCAGCTTCACCTTCGCGTATTGGCCGCTGCCGCCGGTCTGCTTCTTGTGCGTGTACTCGCTCTCGGCTTCCTTGCGAATCGTCTCGCGGTACGCCACCTGCGGCTTGCCGACGTTCGCCTCGACGTTAAACTCGCGCTTCATCCGGTCGACGATGATCTCCAGGTGAAGCTCACCCATTCCGGCGAGAATCGTCTGCCCGGTTTCCTGATCCGTGTTTACGCGCAGCGTCGGATCCTCGGCCACCAGCTTCTGAATCGCCATGCCCAGCTTTTCCTGATCGACCTTAGTCTTCGGCTCGATCGCCAGCTGAATCACCGGCTCCGGAAAATCGATCGATTCCAGCAGCACCGGCTCGACGTCGGAACAGATCGTGTCGCCCGTCTGCGCGTTCTTCAATCCCACGGCGGCGCAGATGTCGCCCGCCAGGATTTCCGTAATTTCCTCGCGCTTGTTGGCGTGCATTTTCACCAACCGCCCAACGCGCTCCCGCTTGTCCTTCGAGGCGTTCAGGACGGTCTCGCCCGCCGCCAGACGACCGGAATACACTCGCAAAAAGGCCAGCTGTCCGACGAACGGGTCGGTCATGATCTTGAAGATCAGGGCCGAAAATGGCGCCTTGTCGTCGGCCTTGCGTTCAAACGTCTTCTCTGGATCGTCGGCGGACCGCGCCTCGATGGGCGGAACGTCCAGCGGATGCGGAAGATAGTCGCAGACCGCGTCCAGCATGTTCTGGACGCCTTTGTTCTTGAATGCCGAACCGCAAATCACCGGGAAGATCTTCTGTGCGATGGTTGCCGCGCGAAGCCCGGCCTTGATCTCTTCCGGCGTGATCGATTCGCCGCCAATGTACTTTTCCATCAGCGCGTCGTCCGTCTCCGACACCGCTTCGATCATGCGGTCGTGGTGTTCCTTCGCGACGGCCATCAGGTCCGCCGGGATTTCCACGTCGTCGTACTCGGCGCCCAGTGTCTCGTCGCGCCAGATCCGCGCCCTCATCGTCACCAGATCCACGATGCCCTGGAACTTGTCCTCAGCTCCAACGGGAATCTGAATGGCCACCGGCCGCGCCTTCAGCTTCTCAACGATGGTGGCGACGGAGTGATCGAAATCCGCGCCGACGCGGTCCATTTTATTGATGAAGCAGATTCGCGGAACGCCATACTTATCCGCCTGCCGCCACACCGTCTCCGACTGCGGCTGAACACCGGCAACCGCGTCGAACACGGCCACCGCGCCATCCAGCACGCGGAGCGAACGCTCCACCTCAGCCGTGAAATCGACGTGCCCGGGCGTGTCGATAATGTTGATGAAAATATCGTTCCACTGGCAGGCGGTTGCGGCGGACGTGATCGTAATGCCGCGCTCCTGCTCCTGCGCCATCCAGTCCATCGTCGCGGTGCCTTCGTGCACTTCGCCGATCTTATGGGTGCGGCCCGTGTAATAGAGAATTCGCTCGGTCGTAGTGGTCTTGCCGGCATCGATGTGGGCCATGATGCCGATGTTGCGCATTTTCTGCAGCGGTACCGTGCGTGGCATAAGTTCTCTTTAGACCGAACCGTTTCCCGTTACCAGCGGTAATGGGCAAAGGCTTTATTAGCCTCCGCCATACGATGGACGTCGTCCTTTTTCTTCACCGCGCCGCCCTTCAGGTTTGCGGCGTCGTTCAACTCGTTCGCCAGCCTCTCCGGCATTCCCTTGTCGGGCCGGGAACGGGCATTCTGCAGCAGCCAGCGGATGGCCAGGCTTTCGCGGCGCTTCGTACCCACTTCGATGGGCACCTGGTAGTTCGCGCCACCCACACGGCGGGTTTTTACCTCAAGCATCGGCTTGCAGTTCTCGACGGCCTTCTTGAAAACCTTCAGCGGCTCGTCGGCGGCGCGCTGCTCCAGCAGGTCCATCGCCGAGTAGAAAATCCGCTGCGACGTATTCTTCTTGCCTTCCCACATCATGCAGTTGATAAACCGCTCCGCCAGGGGCGACCCGAACTTCGGGTCCGGCGCTACCTCTCGAACTTCAGCTCTGCGACGTCGTGACATTCTGAATTTCCTTTACGCCTTCGGACGCTTGGCGCCGTACTTCGACCGGCTCTGCTTGCGATTGGCCACGCCGGCCGTATCGAGCGTGCCGCGCACGATGTGATAGCGAACGCCAGGCAGATCCTTCACGCGGCCGCCGCGGATCAGCACAATCGAGTGCTCCTGCAGGTTGTGGCCGACACCGGGAATGTAGGTCGTAACTTCGATCTTATTTGTCAGGCGGACGCGCGCGACCTTCCGAAGCGCGGAATTCGGCTTCTTTGGCGTGGTCGTATAAACGCGCGTGCAAACGCCGCGGCGCTGCGGACAAGCCTGCAGGGCCGGGCTGGCCGTCTTATAGTTGGTCGGCTTGCGGCCTTTGCGCACAAGTTGGTTAAACGTCGGCACGAATACCCCTCTTCAACTTCACAAAACTCTTCAAAAGGGCCGGGCTTCGGGTGTTGGGCCACCCACGCACAACGGCCAGGACAAGTACCGCTTGTTACCCGAAAAACCGGATTTACTTTGCGGAAACTTCGACAACCGCTAAAAAACGCGGCTGACCGGACTCAATTAGACGGCGCCGCAAGAACGGCGCGCGGTTGGAGTGTCTTCGGAAACAGCCCATGCTCCAGATCGGCGTTGCCGGTGGAACCTCGGGGCCGGCCCCCGGCCGGACCACCCTAAACTGCTGAGTGGTGGTAGCTCGGGAACTGAATCAACTCGCCAAACCCTACCAGTGTAAACAGTAGTTCACGGGGATGTCAAATTTCGGGCTAACTTGGATAGAAGTCTCTGCAGACCCTGCTAGGATGCTCGATCCTGCCACCAAGGTACGCTCGGAAGCGTAGCGATGAACCCTGCCCTGCCCTGGATCGCCGCGCCTGTCGTCGCCGGGGCCTTCCTAGCGCTGATCTGGCTCGAAAGGCGGAGGCCACTCCGCCGGCGTGTCGAGCCGGACCTTCGACATGGCGCCCGCAATTTCGCCATCGCCACCATCAGCGCTCTCGCGCTGGCCGCTTTCGAGTACCCGCTCCTCCGGCCGCTGGCCGATCTGGTGGAACGGCAGCGCTGGGGAATGCTGGGCGCGCTGGAATTGCCCGGCTGGGTCGAAACCGGCGTGGCTTTGCTTCTAATGGACTACACCTTTTACCTCTGGCACGTCTTCCTGCATCGCGTGCCGTTTCTGTGGCGCTTCCACGCGGTTCACCATGTCGATCTCGACATGGATGCTTCGACCGCATTCCGCTTCCACTTCGGCGAGATGATCGCTTCCGTGCCCTGGCGGGCGATGCAGGTTCTGCTGATCGGATTGACTCCCGGTGCGTTCGTGCTGTGGCAGGCATGGTTCGTCCTCTGCGTGATGTTCCACCACTCGAACTTGCGGCTGCCGGTTGCTTGGGAGCCATGGATCAACGTGGTGCTGGTGACGCCGAGGATGCATGGGATTCACCACTCCCAAGTCCGGGAGGAGACCGACAGCAACTGGTCGAGCGGACTGACCGTTTGGGACCGGCTGCATGGGACTTTGCGGCTGAACGTTCCGCAGTCGCAGATCGTCGTCGGAGTTCCGCCGCTCAGCGACCCGAACCAGCTGACGTTGCTACGCGCGCTGGCGTTGCCGTTTGGCGAGCAGCCGCACTATTGGAGCTCCACGGACGGGACAAGCCGATCGCCTAGCATAGACAACAGTGCAGATTAGCCGTTGGTGGCGCGTCGCGGGCGGGCTGTCCATGAACCTGGCCCTGGGAACCCTTTATGGCTGGAGCGTGTTCGTCGCCCCGCTTGAAGAACGCTTCGGCTGGAAGCGCGCCGACACATCGAACGTCTTCACGATTGCCGTCGTCGCCTTTGCCATCAGTTTCGTCATCGCCGGCAGGCTTCAGGACCGGTTCGGGCCGCTGTGGTGTTCCATAGCGGGGGGAATTCTGGTCAGCCTTGGATTCTACCTCTGCTCCTTTACTGAAACCCTCAACCACCTCTACCTGTGTTTCGGAGTGATCGGCGGCATCGGCAATGGATTCGGGTATGCGACGCCGATTCCCGTCATGGCGAAATGGTTCCCCGACAAGCGTGGCCTTGCGGTGGGTCTGGCCGTCGGTGGATACGGCGCGGGGTCCGCGATCTTTGGCCCGTTGGCTCAATTGAGGTTGATTCCGGCCTATGGCCTGCCCGCGACGTTTCAAATCCTCAGCGCGATTTTCCTGGTGATGACGATGGCCGGGGCGCTGCTGCTGCGAAATCCGCCGCCTGGCTTCCAGCCCGCGGGTTGGCAACCGGCGTTGACCAGCGCCTCAGCCGCCAGTGCCGACTTCAGCCCTCAACAGATGCTGCGCACGCGGACGTTCCATCTGATGTGGCTGGGCTATGCGCTGGGCTGCTCGGCCGGGCTGATGGTGATCAGCCAGTTGGTTCCGCTGGCCAAGAGCGCCGGAATCACGGCGGCGGCGCTGTCCACCATGACTCTGGTGGTGGGGGCGGTGGGAAACGCCTCCGGAAGAATCCTGTCGGGTTGGATGTCCGACCGGCTGGGGCGCATCAACGTACTTCGCGTGATGATCGGCATCAGCATGCTGGCCATGCCCCTGCTGCCGGCGGCCGGCGGAAACGTCGCGCTGCTGTACGCTGCGGTGTTCGTCATCTACTGGTGCTACGGCACGCAGCTGTCCGTCAATGGCGTGGCGGCTGCGGACTTCTGGGGGACCAAGAACGCCGGCGTCAACTACGGGCTGCTGTTCACGGCGTGGGGCGTGGCCGGCATCATCGGGCCGCGTATCGCGGGCGTGCTGTTCGACCGGTATCAGAACTACGATGCGGCGTTCTACACGGCGGCGGTTCTTTCCGGGGCCGCGTTGCTATGCGAAATGGGAGCGCGGCGGCCGGGTGCCCTGCGCAGCAAAGCGGCGTGACGCGCAGAACCTTCGGGGCGATGCTGGCCGCGCTAACGCAGCCGCGCCTGACGGGAACTTTCCTGCAACTATCCGCTGGCCACCTGGAGTGGCCGGAGAGCCGGTGGCAGCAGCTTTTCGGCTACTTCAAGGCTCTTCGATTGGATCGCCTGATCGTCCAGTGGACTGCCGATGAAGACGTCAGCTTCGTCTCTGTTCTCGATCGAATCCTCGCGTTGGCCACCGATGCCGGGATGCGCGTGACGATCGGCCTGCGAAACGAACTGTCGTTTTGGAGGCGCAACGCTTCCAACCGTGCAGCGGCCTTCGCCGGAATCTACCAGCGCACTCAACCGCTGATCGCGGAGTTGGCGCCCTACGCCAAACGGCCCGCGTTCGAGGGCTGGTACATCTCTCAGGAGTTCGACGACGTGAACTGGTCGCGCATCGACAACCGCCAGGCGGGTGGCGACTTTCTTCGCGGAATGGCGCGCGCGCTTCGCGACAAAACGCCCCGCAGCCGGGTTAGCGTTTCGGCTTTCGCCAACGGCGTCCAGCCCCCGGCGGACTATGCGCGGTTATGGCGCGGCGTGGTGCGCCACGCGAAGCTGGACGAAGTGCTATTTCAGGACGGAGTGGGTGTCGGCAAGCTGACGATCGATCAGGCCGCCGGATATCTACGCGCGATGCAGGCCCAGCTTGGGCACCGCTCCGGCGCGGTGGTCGAAACCTTCACGCAGATTCGCGACGATCCGTTTCAGGCGCGTTCCGCCGATGCGGATCGCATTCGCCGCCAGTTGGAATCGGCTTCGCAGTGCGGCTACCGCTCGGCGGTCGCTTTCAGCGTTCCGGAATACGTAACGCCGCTGGGAGTAACGGGGGCTGCGGAGTTGTACGCGGAGTTTGCGAGCCAGACCCGCCCCTAAGCCACCAGCGCCTGATGGTGGCGCAGGAATGTCTGCGCTCCGTCGACGCCCATGTAGCGGTTCAGGATTGCCGGCGCGGTAGCGGCCAGATCGACGACGATCAGGCCGTCCAGGCATCGCGAGAACGCCGGATCGACATTGAATGACAACAGCCGCCCTCCCAGTTTCAGGTACTGCCGCAGCAGCACCGGTACTCCCTTTCCATCGGGTTCCATGTCGGCGATGATCTCGGACAGCTCATCAAGGCCCACTCCCCAGTTGGCCTGTTTTGGCAGCGGAAAGGTGCGATACGGCTTGCGGGGCCGGATCAGCCGGCTAAGGCGTTCGTCGCTGGCGTTCGCCTCCAGGTAGGAAACCAGAAACTTTCGCGACAGCGCGCCATAGCCGGCGGAAATCGATACGGGCCCGAACAGGTGGCGGTACCGGGGATGACAAACGACGAAACTTCCGATGCCCTTCCAGAGAAGCAGCAGCGAAGAAAAGCTCTTCTGATATTCCGCGCGGATGAAGCTCCGCCCCATCTCCAGCGCCGGTTGAATCTCGAACAGGAAATCTTTCGAATAGTGGAACAGCGTCGAAGTATACAGCCCCCGCAGCGACCGGTGCCTGACGATCTCGTCGGTCTGGCCCAGGCGGTACGCCCCGACCACCTCGCGCCGTTCGCGATCCCAACTGAACAGGTGCAGATAGTAAGGGTCGAATTCGTCGAGGTCCCGTTCCTTGCCCGTTCCTTCCCCCGCCGCCCGGAACGTTGCCTCGCGCAGGATGCCGATCTCGTCCAGCGTGCGTGAAATTTCGCTGGCGTGGGCGACGAACACCTGCGTCGATCCGGACTCCACCAACAGCCGCGAGCCGGGAAGCGCTTCCACTTCCTCGTGCAGCGAAAGTGCGGTGCGCGAAACCGGAGTCGAAGGCGGCGCCGCCGAGGACTGCGCTTCTTTCCGGTGGCCCAGCAGATAGGTGCGCCAGCGTAAATAGCGCGTCAGCGCGTCGTCGCTGGACATTCCAGCCGAGCGCGCCGGAGCAATGGCGTGCCCGATTCGGATGTCGAGCTTCCGGCTTCTCTTGTTCAGGAATTCATGCGGCAGCAAAGCCGTGCGGACGCGCGGGTGAATCAGTCCCAACACCTGAAACAGCGCGCTGTTCGATCCCCGGACATACACCGGTACGGCCGCCGCGTTGGTGCGCCGGATCAATCGGGCCACCGATGAACTCCACTCCGGGTCCGTGATGGACAGGCGGCTCCACTGCATGTGGCTGACTTCGCCCGCTGGAAACACCACCAGCATGCCGCCCTTCTTCAGCCATTCAAATGCGCGCCGCAGCCCGCGCTGGTTCGCCTGCGCGGCATTCGCGCCGGAGAAGACATCGACGGGAATAAACCAGTCGCGAACCTCGGGGACCGTCGCAATGACGTCGTTGGTTAGAACCTTCACATCGTCGCGGACGGTGAGCAGCCGCGACATGATGGCCGCGCCCTCCAGCAACCCGAACGGATGATTCGCGACGACGACAGTCGCACCCTTGATTGGAATCTTGGCCAGTTCCGAAGGAGCCAGACTCAGTTCCACTCCCAAGCCGTCGAGCATTGCCTGGAAGAACGGGCGTCCGGCGCCCGCGGGGGCAATCTCGGTGTACATCTTCTCCAGTTCGGCGAACCGGAGGACGCGTGCGGCAACGGGACGTTCCACTGGTTACGACAATTGCGCAGTGCCATCACAGCGTCGTGACAGCGCGATGAAACTTCCGTCAAGGCTTAGCGGCTTCGCTCTCGATCACCTTCCGCGCGGCGTCGGGAACGATGCGCCAGTTGTTGTCGGGCGCCGCAGGAAGCTGGCTGCGCTCCGCGTAATAGTCGACGATCAGATCCCGGATCTCGCGATGTGATTTCCAGACGATGGGAGACACCTTGAACATCCCGTACCCGTTGGAGCCCGCCGCCCGATAGTCGTTCACCGCGATCCGGAAGATCTGTTCCGGGCGAAGGGGCTGGCCTCTGTACGTGAGGTTCCGAATCCGGTCACCCACCGGCTTCGACAAATCGATCTCATAGTCGACGCCTTGCGCGATGTCGAAGTTGTAACCGGGCCGGCCCCGGTCGGTAAGCGGTCCGGTGGAGCATGTCGGGTCCGGACACTGCAGGTAGTACCGGGCAGAGTTCTCAAGTGCCGCCTTGATCGTGGCTCCGGTGCCGTCGATCGCGTAAAGCTCGTTGTCGTAGAGATACAACGCCGCAATCTGGCGGATAGTCACCGGACCGGGGTCGATCCTCACCCGTGGATTGAACAGCGAGCTAAACGATACTTGCGCCTTGGCGTAGTGGAGCTGAACCTCGTGCACCGCATCGAGAATCGCCGTATCCTGAACGCGGCCCAGACGCGCGTCCAGCGCCACCGGCGCGGTGGCGACTTTTGTTTCCAGCCACCGTTCCGTATCGCGATGGTAGGGTTCGGCGATCCGGGCGATTTCCGGATCGACGGCGGTGTCGCGAGACACCTTCAACAGTCTTGCCGATTTCGCCGCCACGCGCCAGGAGGCACCTTCCTTCTCGAGCGTGAAGTCGAGAACGCTTAGCCGCTCCGCCCAGCGCCCCGGCTGCGTCATCAGGACCCCGTTAACGCGCAGATCGGCGTTGTCCTGATGGGTATGCCCAAAGATGATCGCGTCGATGCCCGGCACGTCGCGCGCGATGTGATCGGCCATGTTCTCGAACGCCGGTCCATTCTTTGGCGCGAGCCCGGCGTGCACCAAGCCGATGATGAGGTCCGCCTTGTCCGCCCGCAGACGCCGGACCAAGTCGCGTGAAGCGGACACCCCTTCCCGAAACGTGTAGCCCTCGAAATTTTCGGGCTTCTCCCAGTTGGGAATGTTCGGCGTGGTAATCCCGAAAATGCCGACGCGGACGCCCGCCACCGTTTTCACGATGTAGGGCTGGAACGCGCGGGCGTCTTTCGACGAAACGGTGTTGCCCGAGAGGAACGGGAATTTCGCCTCGTCGCGGGCGCGGTCCAGCGCCGTCAGGCCAAAGTTGAACTCGTGGTTGCCGACGCTCATCGCGTCGTAGCGGAGCGCGTTCATGGCCGCCATCATTGGGTCAGGCCGCTTGGCGGTGGCGTCTTGAACGGCGTTCTGATGCAGCGATTCCAGAGGGGTTCCCTGGATCGTGTCGCCGTTGTCCAACAGAATCGTGTTCGGATTCGCCGCGCGCTGCTGCCGGATCAGCGTTGCCACAGCAGCCAATCCGCGAGGGGCTTCGCGAGCCGTGTAGTAGTCCCACGGCAGCAGATTGCCGTGCATATCCGTGGTGGCCAGCACCTGGATTTTTACCGTCTGTCCGAAAGCTGCGGCGCAGAGAAAGAAGGCGGCAAGGCGCATAGGCCTATTGTCGCGGATGGAGTCGTGCGGTCCAAAGAAAAACGGGCCGCCGGGGCGAATCCCCGCGCGGCCCGCAAGTTCACAAAGGAGAAAAACTACTCTGGTGCGTCCTCGCCGTCGCGGCCCTGCTTCAGGGCGTCCAAACGCTCCTCACGGCGCTTGGCGCGCTCGGCTGCGCGGCGGACCAGTTCGGAGCCGACAAGTTCAAGCATCGCCTGCTCCGCGCCGTCGCCCTTGCGCCATCCCAGCTTCACGATTCGTGTGTAGCCGCCGCTGCGTTGGCCAAAACGCGGACCCAGCTTGTCGAACAGTTTCTGAACGCTGGCCGGAGTTTCAAGAAACGCCGCCGCCTGCCGGCGCGAATGCAGCGTGCCTTCCTTAGCCAGGGTGATCATGTTCTCCACCAGCGGCCGGATTGCCTTCGCCTTCGGCACGGTCGTAATCACACGCTCGTGCTCGATGACGCTGGTGACAAGGCCCTTCAGCAGGGAGTTGCGCGCTCCCTTGTCGCGCTTGAGCTTGGAATTACCGTAACGATGTCGCATCTTGATTTCCTTCGGGCGCGATTAGACGAAATCGCCCGTCTCTTCTTCCTCTTCGGTGTCCGGATAGTCGGAGGCGGGCACGCCCACGGGCGCAACCAGTCGGCCTGTGGCGTCGGGCTTCATACCGAACGTCAGGCTCATCGTGTTCAGAATTTCCTTGATCTCGTTCAGAGACTTGCGGCCGAAGTTCTTCGTGCGAAGCATCTCCGCTTCGGTCTTCTGCACCAGATCGCCGATGGTTTGAATGTTGGCGTTCTTCAGGCAGTTGTAGCTGCGAACGGACAGTTCCAGTTCCTCAACGGAACGGTTCAGCACTTCGCTGGCTTGGCCCGTCGAATGCTCGGCCGGGGCCTCAACCGCTTCAACCAGCTCTTCGAAGTTGATGAAAATCGTCGTGTGGTCCTTCACCAGTTTCGCCGCATGGCCGATGGCGTCCTGCGGTGAGATGGCGCCGTTGGTAAAGACTTCCAGCGTCAGCTTGTCGTAGTCGGTCATCTGGCCCAGGCGCGACGCCTCCACCGTGAAGTTGGCCTTGCGCACGGGTGAGTGAACCGAATCGATCGGGATATAGCCGATGGGCAGATCCTGATCGAAATTGCGGTCGGCGGAAACGTAGCCGCGGCCCAGCCGCAGGCGCATCTCGATATCCAGCTTGCCGCCTTCACCGATGGTGGCGATGTGCAGATTGCGGTCCAGCACTTCGACGTCGGCGTCGGTTTCAATCTGGCCGGATAGAACTTCGCCCTTGCGGTCCGCGCGAAGCCGCACGGTTTTGATTTCGCCGGACATCATCTTGAAGGGAACCTGCTTCAGGTTCAGGATGATGTCGGTGGCGTCTTCGGTAACGCCCGGAATCGGGCTGAACTCATGGGCCACACCTTCGATGCGCACGGCGGTGATCGCCGCGCCCTCGATGGAGCTGAGCAGGACGCGCCGCAGACCGGCGCCGATCGTCGTGCCGAAACCGCGCTCAAACGGTTGCGCCGTGAAACTGCCGTAACGCTCCGTGAGGGTTTCGGTATTGGCAACGAGACGCTTGGGTTTTTGAAAGCCCTTAAACATTGATTGCTCCTTTAGCTCGGACGGGGATTACTTGGAGTACAACTCGACGATCAACTGCTCGTTGAGCTGAATCTGAACCAGGTCGCCGCGCTGTGGGCTGGTGACGATTTTCGCGGATAGCGCCTGACGGTCTACGTCCAGCCAGTTGGGGGTTGGAACGCTTGCGGTGGATTCGATGGCCGCCACGATTCCGCCATTCTTCTTCGACTTCTCGGCCACCGCGACGACGTCGCCCAGCTTCACAAGGAAGGACGGGATGTTGACGCGGGTGCCGTTGACGATGATGTGGCCATGGCGGACAACCTGGCGCGCCTGGCGGCGGGAGGTCCCGAAGCCCAGGCGGTAGATGACGTTGTCAAGCCTGCGCTCCAGCATGTTCAACATGTTGTCGCCGGTGACGCCCTTCATGCCGGCGGCTTTTTCGTAGAGGTTGCGGAATTGCTTCTCGGCGACGCCGTAATAGCGCTTCGCCTTCTGCTTCTCGCGCAGTTGCAGGCCGTATCCGACGATCTTCGGCTTACGCGCCTTGCCGTGCTGGCCAGGGGGAAAGTTGCGCTTCTCGATGGCGCACTTGTCGGTGTGACAGCGGTCGCCCTTAAGAAAAAGTTTCATGCCCTCGCGCCGGCATTGCCGGCAGACGGGGCCAAGATAACGTCCCATGTTCTTGTCTAATACCTTTCCAAACTGCTTCGATCCAAGGTGCGGTTTACGGCTATAGGAAAGCCTTCGTCCCGCTTGGGTTTTGACTGACGACTACTTAGACGCGGCGGCGCTTCGGAGGGCGGCAGCCGTTATGCGGGATCGGCGTGGTGTCCTTAATCAGACGCACGTCGATGCCCACGGACGCCAGCGCGCGGACGGCCGATTCACGGCCCGCGCCCGGTCCGGCGACACGAACTTCCACGGTACGCAGACCCATGTCCTTCGCCTTGGTGGCGGCGGTTAGGGACGCCTGCTGCGCGGCGAACGGCGTGCCCTTGCGGGAGCCGCGGAAACCGAGAGAACCGCTGGACGACCACGTCAGAACGTTGCCCGCCTGATCGGTGATCGTCACAATCGTGTTGTTGAACGAAGCTTGAATGTAAACGATTCCAACGGGAACGTTCCGCTTTTCGCGCTTCTTGAAACTCTTCTTCTTGCCGGTCTTCGCTGCTGCTTTCGCCACTAATGAAACTCCAGGTTAGGTCTTGGCCGAAGCCTTCTTTTTGTTTGCCACCGTGCCGCGGCGCGGACCCTTGCGGGTGCGGGCATTGGTGTGGGTGCGCTGGCCACGAACCGGAAGTCCGCGGCGATGACGCAGTCCGCGATAGCTTCCCATTTCCATGAGGCGCTTGATATTGAGTGAGGTTTCCTTGCGAAGATCGCCTTCGATGGCGCCTTCGTTCTCCAGCAGGACTCGGATGTGGTTCAGTTCTTCTTCGGTCAGATCCGCGATCTTCTTGCCGGGGTCGACGTTACAGCGGTGCAGGATCGACTTTGCGCGCGTGCGGCCAATGCCGTAGATATAGGTGAGTCCGATTTCCGCTCTCTTGCGCGGCGGGAGATCCACACCAACTAGACGTGCCATAAATTTTGTTTCCTATCCCTGCCGCTGCTTGTGCTTCGGATTCTCGCAGATCACGCGCACCACGCCATAGCGGTGGACGATCTTGCATTTCGCGCAGATTGGTTTGACGCTCGCTCGGACTTTCATTTCTACCTCAACAATTTCACGATCCGCCCCCGGGTACGATCCCCAGGCGCCAGTTCCACCAGGACACGATCCTTCGGGCGAAGCCGGACGAAGTTGGTCTTGGACATGCCCGCCGGGTGCGCCAAAACCTTCTCCCGGCTATCCAACTCAACCGAGAAGCCACCCTGCGGCAGAACCTCAAGGACTACGGCTGGAAGTTGACGCGGAGGCACACGTGCCGTTTCCGGGTCTAACTCCCCCATCCGAGAATTATCGCTCTATGGGGAGGGAAATGTCAAAGTGGCGTTAACGCGGGGCGGCGAGGCTTTCTCTCTACTGCCGCTCAATCGCTGCATTGTTCACCAGCACGTCGATCCGGGCGCCCTGCGCGCGAAGAGCCGCAAAGCACTCCTCCACCGACGCGTCCGAATCCACATCCATGACGTGAACGGAAACCGGCAGGCCTTCACTCGCAGACCGCTGGCTGAGTTCCGGTGAGCGCGCCGGGTTGCGCATCGTGGCGTAGACCTGATGTCCCGCCCGTCCCAGTTCCAGCGCCGTAGCCAAACCGATACCGCTACTCGTCCCAGTAATCAATATTTGTGCCACGTCTGTCCCTCTTCCTTGCGCCTTGCCGGCGATGGCTTAGGTTAGCAAAAACGCCCCGAACGAAAATGAACCTGAGAGGGTAGACTAGCGATCAGCCATGAAGAAAGCCCTGATCACCCTATGCCTCGCCGCCGCGGTGCCGTTCGCCGAGCCCGCGAAAGTAAGTCCGCTTCTTGCCAAGAATCTCACCGGCATTCCAGGTAAGGAAGGGCTGCTGGTTTCAGTGGAGTTTGCGCCCGGCGCATCAAGCCCGGTTCATCGCCACAACGCCCACGTATTCGTCTACGTGCTGGAAGGCTCCATCGTGATGCAGGTGAAGGGCGGCAAGGAAGTGACGCTGGGCGTTGGCGAGACGTTCTATGAGAATCCGGAGGACATTCACGTAGGCGGCAGAAATGCCAGCTCGACTAAGCCGGCGAAGTTCCTCGCCTTCTTCGTGAAGGATCAGGGCGCCGCGGTATCGGAGCCCGCCAAGTAGCTTCGCATGCCAACCCGCCGACAGTTTCTCTCTACCCTTGCAGCCACACCAGCGCTGGCCCAGCGCCGTCCGCCGAACTTCGTCTTCATCCTGATTGACGACTATGGGTGGCGCGACACGGGATACAACGGCAGCCGCTTCTACGAGACACCGAACATCGACCGTCTGGCCCGCTCCGGCATGACGTTCACCAACGGATACTCGGCCAGCCCGGTGTGTTCGCCCACGCGCGCCGCTATTATGACCGGACGCTATCCCGCCCGCCTTCACCTGACGTCGCATCTACAGGGTGCGAGCAACCGTCTGCACTTCACCAAAGTGATTCAACCGAACGCTCGACTGGCGCTGCCGCTGGACGAAGTTACCATCGCGGAGGCTTTGGGCGCCGCGGGCTACCGCTCCGCCTGCATCGGAAAATGGCACCTGGGCAAGACGGGCTTTCTGCCATCCGATCAAGGTTTCGAAGTTGCGCTGGCGGGCGATGAGGCGGGCTCCACCTCCAGCTTCTTCTACCCCGGTTGGAAGAAGAAAGTGATCCTGGACGGCAGCGAGGGCGACTATCTGACCGACCGGCTGACCGATCTTTCGACGGCGTTCATCCGGAAGAACAAGGACAATCCGTTCTTCCTATACCTGCCGCACTTCGCCGTGCATACGCCGATCGAAGGCAAGCCCGATAAGGTCCGCAAGTACGACGCGAAGTCCCGTCCGGACGATCCGCAGAACTACGGCGAGTACGCCGCGATGATCGAGAGCGTGGATGAAAGCGTCGGCAAGATTCTCGCCACGCTTCGCGAGAATGGGCTCGAAGACAACACCATGGTTCTCTTCACGGGCGACAACGGCGGAGTGACGTCGAAGGAATGGAAGAACCGGCCCATCACTTCCAACCTGCCGCTGCGTTCGGGAAAGGGCCACCTTTATGAGGGCGGCATTCGCGTGCCGACGCTTGCGCGCTGGCCAGGAGTGACGAAGCCGGGCAGTGTTTGCGACGACCCGGTCCTTAGCGTCGATTACGCGCCGACGATGGCCGCCGCTGCCGGATTGAGTAATGATGCGCTGCCCGCCATTGACGGGGTATCGATAATGCCGCTGTTGGAAGGCGCGCGTTCACTCAACCGGCGCGAGGTCTTCTGGCACTACCCGCACTACAGCCCGCAGTTGGGAAGGCCGTCCGCCGCGATCCGAAGGGGTGACGACAAGCTGATCTATTTCTTCGAAGACCGGCACGCCGAGCTCTACAACCTGAAGTCCGACATTGGGGAGACGCGCGACCTCGCCGCAGCACAGCCCGCCAAGGCGGTGGACCTGCGCACGCGCTTGCTCGGATGGCTTCAGGAAACCGGAGCCCAGATTCCCGCGTCAAATCCCAACTACGACGCCGCCCGCGAACGGGAAGCCGGGTCTCCCAGCGGACCCGTCACGGCGAAATAGTCCGTCTACGTGAACGCGGCAAGTCGCCGCAGATTTATCACTTGACTCTATACCCTGGTACCGGGTTTAGGCTTGTAGCGTGATAGCTGGAATGTGGCCATGGGCTTGAAGATCGGCGACGTTGCCGAGCGGGGTGGCGTCAGCCTGCAAACGATCCGGTACTACGAACGTGAAGGGCTTGTCCCCGCGCCGCCGCGCCTGCCTTCCGGCTACCGTACCTTTCCTGAATCCGCGATTCGCCGCGTGCGATTTATCCGGCGTGCGCAGGAACTTGGCTTCTCTCTGGCCGAGATTCGCGACCTTTTGTCGCTGCGCGAAAATACCACGTCCGGCGCGAAAGACCTGCGCGAGCGTGCCAAAGCCAAGGTAGCCGATATCGACTACAAGATTCGGACCCTGCGGGCGATGAAGAAGGCGCTGAACGATTTGGCAGAACGATGCCCCGGTTGCGGACCGTTAAGCGACTGCCCGATTCTGGACGCGCTCGACGCCAAAGGAATGATCGCGTGATGTGGAAACGGACTCTAACTGTCCTGCCCGGAATGGGCGTGTCGCTGTTTCCGAAACTCGCCTGCCCCTTGTGCTGGCCCGCATACGCCGGGCTTCTGTCGTCGGTAGGACTTGGCTTTCTCATATCGGCGGCCTATCTGCTGCCTTTGACGGTTGCCTTTTTGACGATCGCCATTGCCGCCCTTGGCTTTCGCGCAAGGAGCCGGCGCGGGTTCGGTCCGATGCTGTTGGGCTTGGTGGCCGCAGCCGCCATCGTGTTCAGCGAGTTCTTTTCAGATTTGCGCGCGGTCACCTATGTCGCGCTGGCCCTGCTGTTCGCCGCTTCAGTGTGGAATAGCTGGCCGCGCCCTGCGGCCCAGCGCCCGCAGAACTTTGCCGCCGGGGGATTGGTTCAACTAAACGTTAAGGAGAAAGAATAAATGACTGCCAACAAACGAAAGATCGAAGTATTCAGCGCCGGGTGCGGAACCTGCGAAGACACGATAGCGCTAATCAAGCGGGTGTCCTGCGAATCGTGCGACGTGATCATTCACGACATGCACCAGAAAGACATCGCCGCCAGAGCCAAGGAACTGGGCATTCTCAGCGTGCCGGCGGTGGTGATCGACGGCAAGCTGGCCGGTTTCTGTTCGACGCGCGGGCCGCAGGAAAGCGTCCTTCGTGCCGAAGGCTTGGGAGTGCGCCTCTAGCGAAGTTTTAGGCTTCCACCGGCGAGGCGACGAAAGCCAGGTGCCCGTCGCCACGCTGGTAGTCGGCCACCAAATGCTGCCCATCGTGGATCTCGCCCGCCAGCAGCTTCCGCGCCACGGGCGTCTCCACTTCTTTCTGGATCGCCCGCTTTAGGGGCCGCGCTCCGTATGCCGGATCGTTGCCGACGCGAATCAAGTGCTGCCTGGCCTCGTCCGTCAGTTCCAGGGAGATTTTCCGCTCGGCCAGCCGCTTGCGCAGCCCGCCCAATTGGATCTCGACGATGTCCTTCAAATGCTCCTCGGTAAGCGAGTGGAAGACGATCACCTCATCGACGCGGTTGAGAAACTCGGGCCGGAAGACCTTCCGCAACTCCTCAAGAACCGAGAGCTTCATCATTTCGTACTGGCCACCCGCGTAGTCGCCGCGATATTCGAGAATCCGGTGGCTGCCGACGTTCGACGTCATCACGATGATCGTGTTCTTGAAATCCACCACGCGGCCCTGGCCGTCGGTCAGCCGGCCATCGTCCAGGATCTGCAGAAGAACGTTGAACACGTCTGGATGGGCCTTCTCGATCTCGTCAAAAAGAATCACGCTGTAAGGCTTGCGGCGGACCGCTTCCGTTAACTGGCCGCCTTCGTCATAGCCGACATAGCCAGGGGGCGCGCCGATCAGACGCGAGATCGCGTGCTTCTCCTGATACTCGGTCATGTCGATGCGGATCATCGCGCGCTCGTCGTCGAAAAGATACTCGGCCAGCGCCCGCGCAAGCTCGGTCTTGCCGACGCCGGTTGGGCCCAGGAAAATGAAGCTGCCGATCGGGCGGTTGGGATCCTTCAATCCCGCACGTGCACGCATCACCGCCTCGGCAACGGCGGTTACCGCTTCGTCCTGCCCGATCACGCGCCGGTGCAGTTCGTCAGCCAGCGAAAGAAGCTTCTTCATCTCGCCTTCCAGCAGCTTGCTAACCGGCACGCCGGTCCAGCGCGAAACGATGTCCGCGATGTCTTCCTCGGTTACTTCTTCCTTCAGCAGCCGGTTGGTCTGCTCACTCTCGGCAATCAGCTTCTCTTCCGCGTCGATTTCCTTTTGAAGCTGAATCATCTTGCCGTACTTCAGCTCCGCCGCGCGGTTCAGATCGTACTCGCGCTCGGCCCGTTCGATGTCGAGCTTGGCGGTCTCCAACTTTTCCCGCAGTCCGCGCAGCTTGTCTACGCCGCCCTTTTCGGCCAGCCATTGCGCCTTCAGCGCGCCTCCCTGCTCCTGAAGTACGGACAGTTCCAGCTCCAGCTTGTCCAGCCGGTCTCGCGACGCCGCATCGGTCTCTTTCTTCAACGCCTGCCGCTCAATCTCCAGCTGCATGATGCGGCGCGTAATCTCATCCAGCTCCGCCGGCATGGAATCGATCTCCGTCCGTAGCTTCGCGGCGGACTCGTCCACCAGATCAATGGCCTTGTCCGGCAGAAACCGGTCGGAGATATAGCGGTTGGATAGAACGGCCGCCGCAACCAGCGCGGTGTCCTTGATGCGGACGCCGTGATGGACCTCATAGCGTTCCTTCAATCCGCGCAGGATGGAGATCGTATCCTCGACCGACGGCTGATCGACCAGGACGGTCTGGAAGCGGCGCTCCAACGCCGGGTCCTTTTCGATGTACTTGCGGTATTCGTCAAGCGTGGTTGCGCCAATACAGTGAAGCTCTCCGCGAGCCAGAAGCGGCTTCAGCAAATTGCCTGCGTCCATGGCGCCTTCGGTCTTCCCCGCTCCGACGACGGTGTGAAGTTCGTCGATGAACAGAACGATCTCGCCCTGGGCGTCGGTCACTTCCTTCAGCACGGCCTTTAGGCGCTCCTCAAACTCGCCGCGGTACTTCGCACCGGCGATCAGCGCACCCATGTCCAGCGCCACGACGCGTTTGTTCTTCAACCCTTCCGGGACGTCGCCGCGGACGATGCGCTGGGCCAGTCCTTCGGCAATGGCGGTCTTGCCCACGCCGGGCTCGCCAATCAAAACGGGATTGTTTTTCGTGCGGCGCGACAGCACCTGGATTACACGGCGAATCTCTTCGTCGCGGCCAATCACCGGGTCGAGCTTGCCGTCTGCCGCCATCTTGGTCAGGTCGCGGCCATATTTCTCCAGCGCCTCGTAGGTGGCTTCGGGATTCTGTGTGGTCACGCGCTGCGCGCCACGAACCTGCGCGACGGCGGATTCCAGCTTCTCGCGGGTCAGGCCAGTCTCCTTCAGGATTCGCCCCGCCGCGCCGGAATCGTTCATCACGGCCAGCAGAAGATGCTCCACTGAGACAAAGTCGTCCTTGGTCTTCTTCGCTTCATCCTCCGCATCGGCGAACAACTTGGAGAAGCGCGTGGTGACGTACACCTGGTCGGGCGTGCCGGACGGTCCCGAGACTTTCGGAAACTTGTCGATCTCCGCCTGAAGACGCGTTCGCACCGAATCGGGTGCAACGCCCGCGCGGCGAAGAATCGTGCTGGCGAGCCCGGCGGGCTGATCGATCAGTGCCAGCAGAAGATGCTCCGCATCCACTTGCTGCTGAGAGTGGCGGAGGGCGATTCCTTGCGCGGACCGGAGCGCCTCCTGAACTTTTTCGGTGAATTTGTTGAGATCCATCGATTGCGTTTACCCGTGGTGAGGAAAACGCCTAACGGCCTTCGCGAAGAGCCAACTGGCGCTGACGCTCAAACGCAAGGCGGCCCCGGAACTCGCCGGCCAGCGTAGCGACCCCCGCCCAGTAGTATCCACTGACAAAGATCAGCAGGAACGGTACGGCAAGATAGTTGAACGTGTCAATCGCGAAACCGGCCATAGCCAGGAAATACGTGCCGGCGGCGAGTTCCAGGTACGGCAGCCAACCGGATCGCGCCCGGTATTTCGCTTCCGCCGGATTGCCCTTCGCGGCCCCAGAGAGTGCATACTTTGGCGTTCGCACGAAGGGGGTCTGGACGCCGAAGAGGGCCTCGAACACCGCCCGGGTATTCGATAGGGTCAACGCCACGCCGGCGGAGATCAAAGCTGGCAGGAAGACGATGGTTCGCTTCCATCCCTTGCGGTCCAATTCCCGCTGGGCAACGAGATAGAACGCGGAGATCGACCAGAAAGAGGCCACGATCAGGGGCAGGTCGATCAGCAGCATGTGCATCCAGCCCATGTAGAACCGCACGATCATGACAGGAAGCATCAGCACGGAAACGACAAGCATCAGCGGGTACGAGATGTTCGGGGTAAGGTGGCAGAACGCTTCCACCTTGTTCTTCAGCGGAATGCCGGAGCGCATAATGCGGGGCAGCAGTTTCTTGGCGCACTGCGTCAATCCCTTTGCCCAACGCGACTGCTGAACCTGGAAGCCGTACATGTCAACCGGCAGTTCCGACGGACACTCGACATCTGGCAGGTAGACGAATCGCCATCCCTTCAACTGCGCGCGATAGCTAAGGTCGGAATCTTCCGTCAGCGTGTCGTGCTGCCAGCCACCGGCGTCTTCAATCATCGATTTGCGCAAAACGCCCGCCGTGCCGTTGAAGTTGAAGAACAGGCCGGAGCCCGCGCGGGCCGGATGCTCCAGCGCAAAGTGCCCGTCAAGCAGCATCGTCTGCACTTCGGTCAGCACGTTGTAGTCGCGATTCAGGTATGTCCAGCGCGTCTGCACGACGCCGGTCTTTGGGTCGGTGAAGTGGTCGATTGTGCGTTCAAGAAAATCGGCGGGAATGACAAAGTCGGCGTCGAAAATCGCGACGAATTCGCCAGTGGCCGTCTTCAGCCCTTCCTGAAGCGCGCCTGCTTTGAAGCCGTTCCGGTTTTCCCGGTGAAGGTACTCGATGGGGTGGCCCATGGCGCGATAGCGCTCGACAAGCGCGTGGGTGAAGGGATGCGTCTCGTCGGTTGAATCGTCCAGCACCTGGATCTGAAGCTTCTCGCGCGGGTAGCGGATTTTCACCGCTTCTTCCAGCAGCCGTTCCACCACGAAGCGCTCGTTGTACAGCGGAAGCTGGATCGTCACGCGCGGCGGATTCTCGAAGCGCATCGCGGGCTGCGTGGGCAGCTTGCCGCGATTCCTGTAATAGGCGGCGATGATGTGGTAGCGGTGCATTCCGTAGAACGAAAGCACGCCCATCACGGCAAAGTATGGGACAAGCAAAGACCAGTCGAACCAGGAAAGCTGGTGAATACCGGCAAAGGTATCGTCGAACAGAAAGTCCGAATACCCCGCGCCGGGGGCCACGGCAAGAAGAAGGGCCGCTGTAAGCGACGTTGCTACCATGGGTAAACGATTCTAACGTACGCGTTCGCTGCGCTGGTGACGGAGGCGCTTTGGATCGGAGCGCTGATCCGTTCCGGAGGCGCAACCAACACAACAGACACGGTTTTCGTGCTCTTGCTCCTACACGCAGTATACCTGACCTGCGTGTATCTCCGCCTGAAAGCGCGCGGCTCCGGCCCTCCGGTTTGGCTAATAGCCGGGGCGGCGCTTGTGTTCCGCATCACCCTGGCGCCGATGCCGCCCAACCTGTCCGACGACCTGCGCCGGTATCAATGGGAGGGCCGCATCCAGACCGGGGGTTTGAATCCTTACACCACGCGGCCGGAGGATCTGGGAGAGATGGACGTGCCGGGCAAGGACTTCAAAGCCATCTATGGTCCGCTAGCGGAGATTGCCTCGCGGGCGGCGTACTCCGTCTCCGGGGGCCGTCTGCTGGCGCTGAAAGCTCCGGCCATGCTGGCCGACCTGCTGCTGATTGCACTGCTGGCGCGCATGGCTCCGGGAAGCCTGTTGATCTATGCGTGGTCGCCGGTGGCGGTGATGGAGTTCTGGGGGCAGGGCCACAACGACGCGCTGGCGATTCTGTTCCTGGCAGGGGCGCTGCTGCTGCCCGGGGCGGGATTGTGGCTGGGCCTTGCGGGGGCGGCGAAGTGGTGGCCGCTGGCGCTGGTTCCGGCGCTGGCACGCAACTGGCGAGACTGGCTGGTGGCCGCCGTAGTTCCGGCGATTTTGATGATCCCGTTCCTGCCCGGCTTGACCACGGAAAACGCCCGATTCGCCAGTGGCTTCCTGGGAGGCTGGCGGAACAACGACTCCATCTACTCCGCGCTGCTGTGGCTAACCGGGGATCAGTATCCGGCCAAGTACGCTGCCTTCGCGATTCTTGGCGCCGCCGCATTGGGCGTCCGGTGGCTCCCCTGGCCGCGGGAGCGGAAGGCGCTTGCCGTCGTCCTCGTGATGCTGGCGGTGTCCGCAAACGTGCATCCCTGGTACCTGGCATGGCCGCTGCCGTTCCTGGTTTTCCATCCGCTGCCGTGGGCTTTTCTGTGGGCGGCGCTGATGCCGCTGGCGTATGAAAGCGTCATCCGCTGGAGCCTGCTTGGCGAATGGACCCAATCTCCGGAGATTCGCTGGATGATCTACATCCCGGTGGCGGCGATGGCGGTGGCCCCGCCAATCTGGCGGCGCTCGACTTCAAAACGCGAACCAGTAAAATAGGCCCATCGCCGGGAAAGGTTGCAGTCTACGAAGTCGAAGCAGTCCAGTAACCCGAAAGCTTCCCAAAAAGCTCAGCGCGGGAATGCTAGTAATCTGAATAGGAGAGACACAACGGTGTCTCGCCGGAATTCAACGACAGTGTCTAAGACGACCAAACCCGCCGAGAAAACCACCAGCCGCCCCCGCGGCGCAGATAACGCCGAACTGAACGCGCAAGTGGACAAGTTCAATCGCGCGATGGAACTGTTCCATTCGCGGGAGTTCAAGAAAGCGCGCGACCTGTTCGAGCAGGCCTCCGCCGGGCCCAATCGCGACATGGGCTTCGCGGCAAAAAGCCACCAGCGCATGTGCGAACAACGCCTGCAGCAATCCGGAGTCCGGCTGGAGACGGCCGACGACAACTACAACTACGGCGTCGCGCTGACGAACGAGCGGCGTCTGGATGAGGCCCGGAAGCATCTGGAGAAGGCGCTTTCGATGCGCCAGGCCGACCACTTCGAGTACGCCCTTGCCCTTTGCCTGGGCTTGGCGGGCGACATCGATGGCGCGGCGAAGCACCTGGAGGCTGCGGTGCGCCTCGATCCCCGAAACCGGATCGCGGTTCGCAACGATCCCGACTTTGCCGAGCTTCTGAAGAATCCGCCGTTACAGGCCATCATTCAACCGGCTGCGTCCTAAACGGCCGCGCTCCCCCGCACGATTCGATGGACACCCCACTGCGCATCGTCGCCATCGGTGGAGGCACGGGCCTGGCTTCCCTGCTCTCCGGGCTGAAGAAGTTTTCGTACCTCCGCTCCGAAGTGGACGACCGTCCCCGCATCGACATCACCGCCATCGTGACGGTGACGGACGACGGCGGAAGCTCCGGCCGTCTAAGGCGCGAACTGGAAGTGCTGCCGCCGGGCGACATCCGCAACTGCATGGTGGCGCTTTCGGAGGATGATGCGCTGCTCTCCGAACTGTTCCAGTATCGCTTCGATGCCGGGCGCGGCCTAAAGGGCCACAGCTTCGGCAATCTCTTCCTTACGGCGCTGACACAGGTGACGGGCGACTTCCTGAAAGCCATTCGCGTTTCGTCGGAAGTGCTGGCCATCCACGGCCACATTTACCCGTCGACGCGCAGCGATGTCGTGCTGCGGGCGGAACTGGAAAATGGCGAGACGGTGGAGGGTGAAAGCCGCATCAGCCGCGCGCGAAGCCGCATTGCCAAGCTCTACCTGAAGCCAAAGAAATGCAGGCCGCTGCCGGAGGCGCTTGACGCGATCGCGGCGGCGGACCTGATTACGCTGGGGCCGGGGTCGCTTTTCACCAGCGTCATTCCCAACCTGCTGGTTAGCGGGATTCCGAAAGCGATTCGCCAGTCCCGCGCGGTGAAGGTCTATTTTTCGAACCTGATGTGGCAGCCGTGGGAAACCATGCAGTTCTCCGCCGCCGACCATCTGGATGCTATTGAACGGCACGCCGGCCGTGGCCTGATGGACATCGTCGTCGTCAACACGCGTCCGATTGGCGCAGAGCGCCGCCGCCGCTACGCCGCCCAGAAGGTGTATCCAGTGGCCATTGATCTGCCGCGGCTGCAGGATCGTGGCGTCGAAGTGATCGGCCGGAACCTGCTGGCCCGCGCCGAGAAGGTGCGCCACAATTCCGAGGTGGTGGCCGAAATCGCAGTGGAGCTTGCGAAGAAGTCCCGCCTGCGCCGCCGCCTGTCCGAATCGCGGCTGTAACCTCCGCCCGATAAACTGGAGTTCGATGGACTCCTCCCTTACAATCGTCATCCTTGCGGCCGGTCTGGGCACACGGATGAAATCCAAAAAAGCGAAAGTTCTCCACAAGGCCGGCGGCCTGACGCTGGTGGAAAACGTCGTGGTTTCCGCGCTGGCCGTCGCGCCAAAGGAGCGCGTTTTCGTTGTCACGGGGCATCAGGCCGAAGAGGTGGAGTCGGTTCTCGCGCCATACGGCGTGGGGCACTTCAGGCAGACGGAGCAGAAGGGCACTGGCCACGCGTTACGCATGGGCGCGACGCTGCTTGAGAATCTCGACGGCAAGCTGGTGGTGCTTTACGGCGACACGCCGCTGCTGAGCGAGTCCACGCTGCGCGCGCTGCTGTCGCGTCACGTTGAGGCCAGTGCCGCGGCAACCGTAATCACGACGGATCTGGACGACCCCAGCGGCTATGGGCGCATCCTGCAGGACGAAGCGGGAAACATTTCCGCCATCGTCGAAGACAAGGCCGCAACCGCGCAGCAGAAGTCGATCCGGGAGATCAACTCGGGAATCTACTGCTTTGACGCGCCGTTGCTTTGGAAACACATTGGCGAGATCACAACCAACAATCCAGCCGGTGAGTACTATCTAACGGACATGATCGAGATCCTGCGCCGCGCGGGCGGCCGTGCGGTGACGCTGAAGGTGTCCGACGCGGGCGAACTGCTGGGGATCAATTCGCGCGTCGAACTTGCGATCGTCGACCGGATTTTGCGGGAGCGAAAGACGCGGGAGCTGATGCTGGAAGGCGTAACGATCGAAAAGCCGGAGACGGTGACGATCGACCGTCAAGTGAAGGTGGGCCGCGATACGATTGTCGGCCCGTTCGCGCAGATCCTGGGCGACACAACGATTGGGGAGGATTGCGTCGTCGGCGCTTGCAGTATCGTCGAAAGCTCGCGCCTTGATGATGCGGTAGTCGTAAATCCGTTCACGATGATCCGCACGTCGGTGGTGGAAACGAAGGTGCACGTGGGGCCGTTCGCCCGCCTTCGCCAGGAAAACCATATCGAGCGGGGCGCGCACATCGGCAACTTCGTCGAGTTGAAGAAAACGCGCCTCGGCGCCGGAGCGAAGTCGATGCACTTGGCCTATCTGGGAGACGCGACGATTGGGGGCGGCTCCAACATTGGCGCAGGCACGATCACGTGCAATTTCGACGGAAAGAAGAAAAGTCCGACGAAGATCGGCGAACGCGCGTTTATCGGCAGCAACTCCACTTTGGTCGCGCCGATTGAGATCGGCGACGGCGGCTATGTTGCCGCAGGCAGTGTGATTACGGACGCCGTGCCAGCAGGAACGCTGGCCTTCGGGCGCAGCCGTCAGATCAACAAGGATGGACGCGCGCCGAAGTAATTACAGCACTACCTCGGGATGCCACAGGCCGGGCGCGACGGGCTTTCCGATCGCGACAAGTTCGCCGGACCCGGATATCGCGCGGACGTAAGGCCCCTCACACTCCGCACGAAAATCCCGGCCATCACGAATCTGCTTCTCCGTCAGCGCATCGACAGACACGGCTTCAAACCCGGGCAGAAGCTGCGACGCCGGGATCACCGCCTGATCGAACTGTCCCGCTTCCGCCAAGGTGGCAAGATCGGCGAGGGTCCGCGAATGCTCCAGGCTAAAGCTGCCCGATCGCGACCGCCGCAGCGCGATGAGATGCGCGCCGCAGCCCGCCAGAACTCCGGCATCGTGCGCCAACGACCGGACGTAAGTTCCCGCTGTGCACTCGATGCGCAAATCAACTTCCGGCAGTTCAAACCTCGTAATTTCAAGGCGCGTGATCGTGACCTCCACCGCAGCCAGCGACACTTCAAGGTTCTTCCGCGCCAGCTTGTACGCCGCGACGCCGCCGATCTTTTTCGCGGACACAGCGGGCGGGATTTGTTGGAACGTGCTCCGGAACGCGTTCAACCACCCTTCCAATTCCTCGCGCGAGAACTGCGGCACGGCTTCGTCTGAAACCCGCGCGCCGTCGGCATCGTAGGAATCCGTCGCGAACCCGAAGCGCACGGTCGCCTCGTAGGCCTTCTCGTTGCGCGTGAAGAACTGGGCAAGCCGGGTGGCGCGATTCAGCAGCAGGGGCAGCACTCCGGTTGCCATCGGGTCCAGCGTTCCCAGGTGCCCGACTTTGCGCGTTCCCGCATACCGCCGGACCTTGTTCACCGCATCGTGCGACGTCACGCCGCGCGGTTTGTCCACCACCACCAGCCCGTTCATCAATCAGCCAGTGTAGCGGCCACCCTTACAATGAAGGCTGTGGAAGAGGATTCCGGAGGAAAAATATACGATAGCCGCATTTTGCGGCGTCTGCTCCGATACCTGTTGCCCTACAAAAAGGGCGTGCTCGCGGCTTTGGTTTTGCTGCTGTTCAACTCAGCGGTGCAAGTCCTGGGACCGCTGCTAACCAAGACGGCTATCGACAAATACCTGGTTCCAGCGGACCCACCGGTCTCGACGCCAATCGACGGATGGCTGTCGGTCGATCCTTACACCGGCCTTGCGCAGATCGCGCTGATCTACTTCTGCGCGCTGCTGGCGGGAACCTTCTTCGAGTTCGCGCAGAGCTATCTGATGGTGTGGACGGGGCAACACGCGATGCTGGATCTGCGCAGGCAGATTTTCTCCCATGTACAGCGTTTAGACATCCAGTTCTTCGACCGTTCGCCGGTCGGCCGTTTGGTGACGCGGATCACGACGGATGTTGACTCGCTGAACGAGCTGTTTTCTTCCGGACTGGTGACGATACTCGCCGACCTGCTGATGCTGGCGTTTGTTATCGCCGCAATGTGGACGCTTAGCCCGGGGATGACGATGCTTCTGCTGGGCGTGATGCCGTTCGTGATTCTGGTCACCGCCATCTTCCGCCGCAGCGTTTCCGCCAGTTACCGGCGCACGCGCGTGGCGGTGGCGAAGATCAACGCGTTCCTTCAGGAGCACGTGAACGGCATCGCCGTGCTTCAGTTGTTCAACCGCGAGGACCGCAGCGCGGCCGACTTCGAGAAGATCAACCGCGAGCACATGGACGCCTTCAAGGATTCCATCTTCGCCTACGGCTGGTTCTACCCAGTGGTGGAGTTTCTCAGCATGCTGTCATTGGCCTTACTGCTGAGCTATGGCGGATATCAGGCTGAACGCGGAGAGGTGACGCTGGGCGTCGTCGTGGCGTTCTTCCAGTACGGGCTGCGCTTCTTCCGGCCCATCCAGGACCTCAGCGAGAAATACAACATCTTGCAGTCGGCGATGGCGGCGGCGGAGCGCGTTCTGAAGTTGATGGACACGGCGCCCGGGATTACGGCTCCCGCAGAGCCGAAGCCGATGCCCGCCGGGGCGGCGATTGAGTTCGACCAGGTATGGTTCGCCTACAACGAACCGGAGTGGGTGCTGCGCGACGTAAGCTTCCGGATCGAGCCGGGCGAGACGGTTGCCGTCGTGGGACACACCGGCGCAGGCAAGACGACGCTGACGAGTCTGCTGATGCGGTTCTACGACATCCAGAAGGGCGCTATCCGCATCGGAGGCGTCGATCTGCGCGAGATGGATCCCGAACACATTCGCGACACCTTCGGGGTCGTCCTGCAGGACCCTTATCTTTTTACCGGAACGCTGGCGGACAACGTACGGCTGGGAACGGAATCGATCACCGACGACCGGATACGCACGGCGGCCGAGCAAGTGAATCTGCTCGACTATGTCGAGTCGCTGCCCGAGGGATTTGAGCATCCGATCCGCGAACGCGGCGCGGGTCTCTCGACCGGACAGAAGCAACTGGTCGGCTTCGCGCGCGCATTGGCGCACGACCCGCATTATCTGATCCTGGACGAAGCGACATCCAGCGTCGATACGGAGACGGAGATGAAGATCCGCGAGGCGCTTGACCATCTGGTGGAAGGCCGGACGTCCATCGTGATCGCCCACCGGCTGTCCACGATTCAGCGCGCGGACCGCATCCTGGTGATGCACAAGGGCGAGCTAAGGGAGAGCGGAACCCACCAGCAACTGCTTGCGGAGCGCGGGCTTTACTACCGCCTTTACCAGTTGCAGTACAAGGATCAGGAGATGAAGGTACCGGCCGCGCCACCGCAACCGGTACCCCAAGCCGGAGACTAGAAGCCGAGCCGCAGACCGAAGCGGAGAGTCCGCTGGGTCTGATTAGCGGCAGTAATCTGCAGGAAGTTCGCCGGGTTGGTGACGGTTACGTTCGGGTTCTGCAGTTGAGGCGTGTTGGTAACGTTCAGCCCCTCGGCCCGGAATTGCAGGCTTACCCGCTCTGTGAAACCGAATGACCGGAACAGTCCGCTGTTCAGGTTGAAGAAACCGGGGCCGCGAAGGTTGTAGAGGCCAAGGTTCCCGAACCGCGCGTCGCGAACCGCCGCGAAGGATGACGGATCGTAGTATGGCGCGCCAAGTCCCACGCCGCCCAGTTTCCTCGCTTCCGATACCTGATCAGCCACCTGGACGTTGCCCGGTGCGTTCAACGAGGTTCCATCGCTCAGTACCGTGAACGGATTGCCGGTAACGGAACTGAGGTTGCCGTTGATCTGCCAGCCGCCCAGAATGGCTGCCGCAAATCCCGACTTCGCCATCGGCTTGTTCTTGCCGAACGGCAGTTCGTAAGTAGCCGCCGCCGAAAAGACGTGCGTTCGGTCGAACGCCGCCAGCGCCCGGTTCCGGTCGAACACCGAAGGAACGTAGAACGCCAGACCGTTGTCGCTATTTCCGCCCGACTGTCCCAGTGCGTTACCGTTATTGGCGCCGCCCGGAACCGTGCTGATGGTCTTTGACCAGGTGTAGGAGGCGGTCATGAAGAAGCCAGCCGAATAGCGCTTCGTCACGTTCGCCTGCAGTCCGTCATACCGCTGGTAGCCCATCGGGATGAAGAAATTGCGGTCCACGCCGACGCCGAAGGGCGCGCGCAGCGGACGTCCATTCACTCCCGCGCCGGGAACCAGCCCAGCATTGCCGTTGAAGTACGTCACCGCCTGCCGGATGGAACGCGTGCCGACATAGCCCGCCTGCATGACGAAGCCCGCGCCTAGATCCTGCTGGATGGTCAGGTTGTAGGACTGGATGTAGCCGCGCCGGAACTCGCCTTCCTGAAGCGAATTGGTCGACACGGTATTAGGAATCGTGATGACGCCGCTGGATACATCGGGAAACACGACAGGTGCGATGCCGGTCGCGAGCGAGCCGGACGGCGCGAAGCTATTCGGTTGAATGTACTCGTCCACGATTACAGCCGGATAGGGGCTGCGCAGGGGACGGCTCATCGGGTAGGGATCGTTGGTGAGGCCGTAGCCGGCGCGGATCACGGTCTTCTCCGTCATGCGGTAGGCCATGCCAAGGCGGGGCGCCCACATAACGGGTACCGGGAAGCTGTTGGCGTTGCGATCGACGTTGCCACGTCCACCGATGTAGACAAGATTGTTTGTGGGATCGTAGCGCTCAATGCCAAACTCGCCCCGGTTCATGATTGGGAAGTGTTCCATCCGCATGCCGTAATTGAAGTTCAGCTTCCGGTTTACCTGCCAGTTGTCGCGGAAATAGTAAGCCTGTTGGAACTCGCGGGTGCGCATCGGATCGTAGAACTGGTAAGCCTTTCCATGCGTGGCCTGCAAGCCCAGAAGGAAAGACGCATACGCGTTGAAGTTGTTCGACGCCACGCCGCCGTTCAGGCCTGTGATGCCGCTGCGGAAATTGAAGCGGCCGCGGGGGCCATAGCCTCCCAGTTCCGGCTGCCAATGGTTCATCTGGTGCTGAATAAAATCCATCCCGAACCGGATGCTGTGCGCGCCGCGCGTCCAGGAGAGGTTGGCGACGTAGGTATAGACACGATCGTTTCGGACTACCGGGCTCCAATTGTTCGTATTGCCGAATGTGGTGTAGCCGGAGATGTCGAAGATGGGAAAGCCGCTCTGGCGGATATCGGGGCCATTCGTGCCAGGGATTCCCAGCACGTCCAGTCCGAAATTCGTTCCATAGTCCGGACCCTCCGTGTTGTGATCCATGTGGGTACCGCCGAAGTTGGCGTCAAACAACACTGTGGGCGAGATCACGTAGCTGATTCCGCCGCCGAAAACCTTCGTCGTGTTGTTGCCGGTTCCGATTCCCGCCGCGCCGGCCGCTCCACCGGGATAGCCGCCCAGGGCATCACCCAGCGCGGCAGCGGCGGTGACCGGCGCTAGCATCATCGAATACTTCAGGAAGATGTTGGTCTTTGAATTCGGGGTCCAATTCAACTTGCCGTCGATCATGTCCCGCTTGAAGTAGTAGGGGACGGATGCAAAGTAGTTGCTGGCCTGTGCAGCGCCGGTGTTTGGCAGCGGCAGAAGATTCTGAAGGCGGGTGGCAATGGGGCTTACGCGATTTGCCGGAACAAGATTTCCGGCAAACGGCGTTCGTCCCGTTCCCGTAGAGGTTCCCGTCAGCGGATCGTAGATCGTCGCCAGTCCGGCAAAGTTCCCGTCGCGAACCTGCTGCGTGGGAACGCTCTGCAAGCCGTTGCCGCGCTCCGCCGTTGTCGTCCCCTCCCAGGAGCCGAAGAAGAACAGTTTGTCGCGAACAATCGGACCACCCAGCGTGCCGCCGTACTGGTTGTCAATGCGCTGCGGAGTATTCGGTCCGGCCGGCGTGTTCGGGTTGAAGAAGAGGTTCTTCGCGCCCCACTTGTGATTTGCGGTGTACCAGAAGCCAACGCCGTGGAACTGGTTAGTTCCGGACTTGGTGATCACAGTGATCGCCGCTCCGCCAGCCAGTCCCTGCTCCGCGTCAAAGCTGTTTGTCGAAACATTGACGGTCTCAATCGACTCCAGTGGCGGGACGTACAGGGAGTGGTGGGGCAACCACGTCATGACGCTGGCCGCGCCGTCGATCCGGTTGTTGTTGTTGTTGCGCGACGCGCCATTGACGTTGGTCGTCAGGCCACGCGCGGGCGTGTCAGTCGAGGCGTTCTGAAAGTTCGACGGATTCGCGCCGGGAACCAGATCGATCAGGCTTTGAAAGTTCCTGTAGCCGGAAAGGGGAATCTGCGACGCTTCGCGGGCCGAAATGTCGGTGTGAAGATCGGACTTGTCGGTCTGCAACTGCGCCACTTCAGCGCCAACGGTAACGGTCTCGCTAACCTGGCCGACGCGCAGAGTGGCATCGATACGCGCGACCGTATTCGCCGTCACTGGAATCGACACGGCATCGAACGTTGCAAAACCGGGCGCTGTGACCTTTACGTCGTAGGTTCCTGGCGGCACGTTGCGGAAATTGTAGGTTCCGCGCTCGTCGGTGGTTACTTCCAGCCGGTAGCCGGTAGACTTGTTCTCCAGGACGACGGTTGCCGAAACGATGGCCCCTTGGGACGGGTCCGCAACGTTGCCGACAACAGTTCCGTAGAGCACTTGCGCGGCTACGGGAGAGACGGCAAAGCCGAAACATAGGGCAGACAGAATGAAGTGTTGAAGAACTCTCATTTTTAACCCCTTTGAAATGAAGCCAATCGACGTCGCATTACAGACGTTTGGATAATGGTAGGCCGGAACCTGCCCGGAGTCAATGACACTTTCGTGCGGTTTAGCGGGTTCGGCGGAACCGGAACATCTCTACTGCGGGCTCCGCGCGAAAATCCATGCCGCCAGATGGAGCAAGGAACTGAACGTCACGGCGGTCCGATGTACGGAACAGATCCGCGCGAATGTGTCGCAGCGCCGACGAATAGTTGGGGAACCGGAGGGTCAAGCCATCACGCGAAGAGGCCACTTCGCAAGTACCGAAGGCCGGACTTTCATAGCGGCCCGCATAGGCTGATAGCGGATTCGCGGGTTGGCCAACCGGTCCGGGTTCGGCGGGTGCCGGCCGCGGAGGCCCAGGTGGATTCCCGGGAGCGGGAATCGGTTCGCCAGTGATCGTCTCGCGAACGCGCGACGCGATGCGGGTCGTGTTCGAAGGGCCGTTCGCCAGCACCGCGATGCAAAGGTTTCGGCGCCGGTCGATCGAGATCCAGGACCGGAAGCCCGTAATACTTCCCCCGTGTGACAGCGTGCCGTCGTTGTTATGGATCCACCAGCCCAGCCCGTAGGTATTGTTCCGGTCCACCACCATTTGCGGATAGTGCAGCTGTTCGAACAGCGGACCTCCGGCAAGGTGATAGCGCAGGTACTTCAACAGATCTTCCACCGTCGAGTTAACCGCCCCATTGGGACCGACGCCGAACTTCTGGTAGTCGTAGAAGTCCACCTGCTTCAGGCCGCCGCCGGACACCTCGTGCGGCATCGCGTAGTCATCCCGCTTCATCGTGTCGGCGACTCGAACGTTGGACCCGCCCATCTCCAGCCGGCTGAAGATGCGGTTCTCGATCAGATCTTCCCAGGCCACGCCGGCCACCTGCGCCGTGATCAACCCCGCCGTCGCGTACATCAGGTTGTTGTATTGCCATAGGGAGCGGAAGCCGGCGTTGGGCGGAAGAAACTGTATACGCCGGACCAGCTCCGCGCGGTCCAGCATCATGCCGAATCGAAGAAAATCGTAGCGGGGCAATCCGGAGCGATGGCACAACATATCCCGGATGTTGATCTGCGCTGTCGCCAACGGATCGTACATCCGGAACCATGGCAGATAGTCCCGCCCCGGACGATCCCAATCCAGCTTGCCGTCTTCCACCAGCATGGCGGCCGCGAGGGCGGTGAAAGATTTCGTCACGGAGCCGGTGGCGAAAACAGTCTGCGGCGTAACCGGAGATCGCGAACCCAGGGCGCGCACGCCGTAGCCCTGCATATAGGCTTCGCCGTTCAACAGCACACCTACGGACATACCCGGAATCTTCTGGGAGGCCAGTTCGTCCCGCATCGCGGTGTCGATCCGGTCGCGATCCAGCTTCGACTGTCCGGCGGCGGAAAGCGCGAAAGCGCCGCCGAAGATCTGCCGCCGGGAAATCACCCTGCTATTGGATCAGAGATAGAAGTGCGGCGACGACGGGCATGGAAAATAAACTGGAGTCTAAGCGGTCCAGCCATCCGCCGTGTCCGGGCAGCATCGTGCCGGAATCTTTGACGCCCGCTCCGCGCTTCAAGGCGGATTCGGCAAGGTCTCCGCACTGCCCCGCTACGTTGCCCGCAAGGGCGAGAGCGGCGCGCTGCCACATCGGGACAGGGGGCAGTGCCCATCCCAGATACAGGACACCGAACAGCACGCTGGCCGCGACGGAGGCCATGGCGCCTTCCACGGTTTTACCAGGGCTGATCGACGGCGCCAGCTTTCGCTTTCCGAAGGCGCGCCCGGCGTAGTAAGCGGAAATGTCGCCCGCCCAGTTCAGCGCGATGGCGAAGAACAGCCAGTGCGGGTTCAGTTGGCGCAGGTTCAAGGCCGACGACCATGCTCCAAAGACGTATAGAATGCCCAGCGCGAAAGCGCCAGCGGCTCCGAGTACCAGCCGCTTGTCGTCGCAACGCAGCGCCAGCGCGAGGCCTGCCAGCGCCGCCAGCACCGGCAGCCATGCGGTGTACCGGCCCAGCTCCGCCAGCACCAGCAGTCCGGTGGCGTAGCCCGCGACGGACATGGGCGGAAACCCGTGGGCGCGGACGAGATTCAGGAATTCGCGGTAGCAGAGAACGGCGAACACTCCAACGGCGGCCCAGAACAGCGGGTAGGGCGCGAAGAAGATCAACCAGGTGACGACCGGAATCAGTACAAGCGCGGTAAGGACTCGCCTCATCGGGCGGGGACTACGACCTCCAGCCGGTCCTCCGGCGACGCCGGCTCCGCACCCAATCCGCCAAAACGCCGGTCGCGTGTCTGATAGTCCAGGATGGCGTGCAGAAGATTCGCCCGCCGGAAGTCGGGCCACAGGGTGTCCGTCACGTGCAGTTCCGCGTACGCAATCTGCCACAGCAGAAAGTTCGACACGCGCATTTCGCCCGACGTGCGAATCAGAAGATCGGGGTCCGGCAGTCCACCGGTGTACAGCCGCGCGGCGATATCTTCCTCGGTGATGGCGGGAAGCGGATGCCCGGCTGCGCGAAAGTCTTCGATCCACGCATTGATCGCATCGACGATCTCCGCCCGGCCTCCGTAGTTGATCGCCAGATTCAGGCGGAGCCCGGTGTTCGACGCGGTGGACTCAATGGTCGAATCCAGAGCCTGGCGCACGGCGCGGGGCAGCGCCTCCAAACGTCCGAAGGCATGCAGGCGGACGTTGTTCTCCATCAGCGTGGCGAATTCTTCGCGAAGATACTGCCGCAGAAGGAGCCACAGCGTATCCACTTCGGTGCGGGGCCGCTTCCAGTTCTCCACCGAGAAGGCGTAGAGGGTAAGGGCATCCAATCCAAGGCGCGCGGAAGTCTCCGTGATTTCGCGGACGGAACTGACTCCGGCGCGGTGTCCGGCGACGCGCGGCAACCGGCGGCGCTGCGCCCAACGGCCATTGCCATCCATGATTACGGCGACATGGCGGGGCATCCGTTCCGGGTCTAGGCTCGAGACCAAGCGCCATTCCTCGCCTCCGGGCGGAAGGGCACTGAGCAGATCCAGCATCGAAGTTTTCATCTTACACGTTTGGCTTGCCGCAAATGTCACCGGATCATGAACTTCGCCGGAAGATGTGCGGAAGAGCCCATCCGCCGACGGATCCCGCGCGTACCATCGGGGGATGGCGACAAAACTTGAAGGAAAAATCGCGATCGTAACCGGCGGCACCCGCGGGATCGGGCTGGCCGTGGTGAAGGATCTGTTGTCGGAAGGCGTCAAGGTGGCCTTCTGCGGGCAGAGTGAATCGTCGGTGGAGGAGGCGTTGTCAACCGCCGGAGTTGACCGTAAAGCCTTCGGCGCTCCCGCCGATGTTAGGGATGCGGCAAGCGTAAACCGCTTTGTCGGAATGGTGGAGGAACGCTTTGGCCGGATCGATATTTTGGTGAATAACGCGGGGATTGGCGTCTTCGAACCGGTGGCGGAACTAAGCTCTGAGGATTGGGACCGCGTGATCGGCACAAACCTGACGGGAGTGTTCTATTTTTGCCGCGCGTGCCTGCCTGTTTTCCGCCGCCAGGGTGGCGGCCAGATCGTCAATATTTCCAGCCTCGCGGGGAAGAATCCGTTCGCCGGCGGCAGTGTTTACAACGCGTCCAAGTTCGGACTGAACGGTTTCTCGGAAGCGATGATGCTGGACCATCGTCAAGAAAATATCCGCGTGAGTCTCATTGCGCCGGGCAGCGTCGATACGGAGTTTAGCCCCAGGACGGGGGACAAAGGCGGCGCAGACTGGAAGATTTCGCCAGACGACGTCGCCGATGCGGTAAGGGCGGTATTGACGATGCCAGAACGAACGCTGATGTCTCTGGTGGAGTTGAGGCCGTCAAAACCCAAGAAAAACTAGCCGCAGGACGCGGCGGGAGGCACGGGAAGGACCCATGTGGCGCACGGAGACGAACACAGCCAAAGTGAGAAGTAGAGCCGACGAGCCGGGAGAACCCCGGCGGCGGCCCAGCATGGTGCTGGATCCATCAAAGACCGGCCGTGAAGCGGCGGATCTCGATGCCCGGTTGCGCCGGCTGATCGTCGGGCAGGACCAGGCCATCGACGAGATTGTCAACATCTATCAGATGCACCTGACGGGGATGAACGCGCCGGGCCGGCCGGTGGGCAACTTCCTGTTCCTGGGCCCGACGGGTTCAGGCAAAACCCGCATCGTCGAGGCGACCGCCGAGGCGCTTCTAAATAATCCCAAGGCCGTGATCAAGATCGACTGCGCGGAGTTTCAGCACAGCCACGAGATCGCCAAGCTGATCGGATCGCCTCCCGGCTATCTGGGACATCGCGAGACGCATCCGCTGCTCTCCCAGGAGACGTTGAACCAGCACCACACCGAAACACTAAAGGTGAGTTTCGTTCTTTTCGACGAGATCGAAAAGTCGTCGGACTCGCTATGGAATCTGCTGCTGGGGATTCTGGACAAAGCGACGCTGACGCTGGGAGACAACCGCAAGGTGGACTTCTCCCAGGCGTTGATCTTCATGACGTCCAATCTGGGCGCGCAGGAGATGAGCAACCTGACCACGTCCAAGCTGGGATTTGGCGCGGCGCTGAAAAATCAGGCAACGCCGGAAGTCCTTTCGGCGGATATGGACGGGAAGATCGCGCGCACGGCGATGGACGCGGCAAAGAAGAAGTTCACGCCCGAGTTCATCAACCGGCTGGACAAGATCGTCGTATTCCAATCGCTGGGCGAAAAGGAACTCCGGCGAATCCTCGATCTGGAATTGAACCAGGTGCAGCAGCGCGTCTTCAACACCAACAGTGAGCGCGCCTTCGTCTTCACCGCCACCCAATCCGCGAAGGACCATCTGCTGGAGCAGGGCACGGATCTGAAGTACGGGGCGCGGCACCTGAAGCGCGCCATCGAGCGGCTGCTGGTTCAGCCGGTCTCCAACCTGCTGGCGACGGACCAGATCCACGCCGGCGATTGGATTCAGGTGGATTGCGTCGATGGCCGGATGACGTTCCTTCGCGAGGAGGAAGGCCTGTCCATAAACCGTATGGCGAAGATGGTGGACGAATCACTGACGATGCCTCTATTGGCCGGCGCCACGGCTTCCGAACAGGTACGAGCCGCGGCCCGGTCTTCCCGGCGCGCCTGAACGGCTGCTAAGGGATCAGCGCGGGGGGCCACTGCCTCCCGCCTATTTTTTTTCCTCCGGCAAGGGTAATCTCGAAGCGGTTGTCCGGTAGAAGCTCTCCGGTTCCCGCATACTCGCCGGCGCGAAAATCGGTCAGGCGTCCGGTAAAGCCATCGGGCCCAACCGTCACGTTCATCGCCGCGCGCACGCCACGCAGTTCCTTCGCTCCCGTCAGGCTGCGGCATTCCAGTGCCGCGCCCCAGTCCGCCTCCTTGCCCGACGCCTGAATTTTCAAACCCCGCATGCGAAGATCCCCGGACACCACTTCGTCCGCCTCAATCCGCAGCCGCTGTGGCTTTGCCTCGCCGGGAAGGATCCGGTATTCTCCTTCGAAACCCGGTCCGGCGAAAGTAAAGCCTCCGCGGGGCGATGGATAACCGCTGGAAACGCCAATCGCACCCGCCGCGCTGCCCGGAATGGAGTCCGCTTCAAAGGGCCGGAATCCGGTGGCGCGGGCGAAGTCCGCCAGCACGGCCAGCGGCAGTTCTTCCGCCGCAGCCACGATGCCCCAGCGGGCAGGCAAGGTCTGCCCATTCACACGAACACGCACATTCACCGGCACTGCGTTCTGCGAGCCCGGGATGCTATCCAGCTTCAGAAGCTGGCCTGCCGCGTCGGCCACTCCGCGATAGAAGATCGTGATGCCGCCCGGACGAAACCCGGGTATGTTCCAACGCTGGAAGCCTTCAAGATCCACGCGCCCATCCAGCAGCATGGCGGAAAGCGGGCCGGCGATGCGGGCGCGCGCACTGATCCTTCCGCCAAGGTCGAGGCGGCGGGGACTGAACAGAAGCAGCAGATCGCCAAGGGCCGTCCGGTCAAGGTCCAGCGTCAGGTCCAGCTCCGGCTCCTGCGCCGCGGAAAGCACCAGACGCCCCTGCCCGCTAAAGCTTCCATAGCCGGCCGGTGCGCGATCGGTCCGCGCCATCTCGGTGCCCAGGCTGATATTGAATCCATTGGACTCCGTAGGCCGCAGATCCATGTCCGTCGAAGTCAGGTACAGCACCGACTTCGTCACGCCCTGCTTGAAGTTGATTCGTCCACCGCGCACTTCAATCTCCGGCAATTCCGTGCCGGAATCGCGAACCGCGAACAAGCCATCGAGGAAGGGCCGCAGATTGGTCTCACCCGATGCGGCGCGCATCAGATTCAGGCTGGGGTTGATCAGCCGCAGCGTGGAGAACTCCATCCGTCCGGCAAACAGCGGCAGCCAGCGCGGCGTGGCTTCAAGCGATGCGACGTACGCGATCGGTTCCAAGCCGAGGCTGGAGTCTTCGTGAATGACGACATCCTGCACTTCGATGCCGGGACCGGTTAGCCACTTGTAGTCGATCCGGCCGTTGATCTCGACTTTGCGGTTGAGCGCGCGCTCCAGCGATTCCTGAACGCGTGACCGCAAGCGCTCAGCCCGGAAAAAACGTGTGAGGGCAAAGCCCGCGACGGCGGCGAGACACAGAAAGATCAGCACGCGCTTCATCGGGATACCAAACGGCGGTAGTCTTCCGGAGTATCGAAGTCCGCAAAGATGCCTTCGTCGTCCACATCGACATAAAGCGTGGTGTCCCGGTGGCGGTGGACCACGTCACGCGCCTGCGCGCCCCGCCCAAGCGCCAGGATCTCCGCAATCGCGCGCAGACTTGCAAGCACCGGATGACCGCGCCGGCCTGCGCTGCGTGGAATCGCGAAAGTGGCTTCGCCGTCGTAAGCCGCCCATAGGCCGGCCACGGTTTCGGGGCGAAACAGCGGGCAGTCAACGGGGGCAAAGAACGCGAGCGTATCCACAGGTACCGCGCGCAGTCCCGCTTGCAACGATCTCAACTGGCCTTCGCGCCAATGCGGGTTGTGAATCTCGACAGCGGGAGGCGCATCGATCTTATGCATCGCGCCAGTAACCAGGATGACCGGGCTGCAGATGGTCGAGAAAGTCAGGGCAAGCTTGCCGGCGAAAGTGGTCCCGTCCACTTGCAGCAGGGCCTTCGGGCGTCCCATGCGGCGCGACGCGCCGCCGGCGAGAATTACTGCGGCCGGTTGAAGCACGCTAGGAAACGGACGCTGCCCGTTGCCCCGCGTAGATCGATTTCGAAAGGGCCTTCCAGTCGCCTTCCGGAAGCCTGCGGCAGGCGATCATCTCCGCCACCACGCTGACGGCGATTTCTTCAGGGCTGACGGCGCCGATGTCGAATCCCATCGGGGCGAAGATACGCTCAAAGGCTGCGCGCGGGACGCCTTCGCGCTCAAACTCCTTTACAACGCCAATCACTTTGCGGCGGCTTCCCACCATGGCGATGTAGCGCGCGGGTTGATCGATCGCCCAGCGCAGCACGCGCATATCGTCGCGATGTCCGCGCGTCACGATGACGATGTAGGTCGTCTCGTTGACGGCAAGCTTCGGGAATGCGTCTTCATACTCGTCGGCAAAGACGGCGCCCGCTTCCGGAAACCGTTCACTATTGGCGTAGGATTCGCGATTGTCAACCACAGTGACATCGAATCCCGCCACCGCGGAAAGATGGCAGAGGCTCTTTGAGATGTGGCCCGCGCCGAAGATCAGCGCGCGCGGCTGCGGAATTACAGGCTCCACGAAAACATCCAGTTGTCCTCCGCAGATTAGGCCGTTGTCGTACGCCGCGTCATGGCCCAGGTTAAAGCTGAGGTTGCGGCTGCGCTCCAGCTGCATCACTTCGCGGGCCGCGTTCCACACTTCGGCCTCGACGCATCCACCGCCGATCGTTCCCAGCATGGACCCGTCTTCCCGCACCAGAAGTTTCGCGCTCTGATAGCTGGGAATCGATCCGTTCACCTCGACGATCGTCGCGATGGCGCACTTCTGGCCCAGCTTCCGCAGACGCACGATTTCGTCGTAAATGTCCACTCTTCCGAAGTATACGGGACGTTCCCGCGACCATGCGTCTGCGATATTTGAACGTAAGTGACTCGCGTTTTTCTTTTCGACTTGGATGGCGTCATCATCGACTCCATGCCGATGCACATCCTGGCGTGGGAGCAATATCTCGCCCGGCACGGTTTTCCGCCCGGCGGCCTGCGGGAGCGAATGCACGGGCGGCGCAACGACGAGATTGTCGAGGCGTATTGGGGCGCGCTGGCAGCGGACGAGAACTTCGCGCACGGCTCGGCGAAGGAGGCGCTGTACCGCGAGATGATGGGGCCGGTATTTCAGCGCCACCTGGTCCCCGGCGCGTGTGAGTTCGTGACGAACGCGGGTGTGCCATCCGTTGGACTAGGCTCCAACGCCGAGCGCGAGAATATCGATTTCACACTGGGCCGCGCCGGACTTCATGACGCGTTCCACGCCGTCGTTGACGGCAATCAGGTGGCGCGGGCCAAGCCGCATCCGGACATCTATCTGCGCCTGGCTGCCGGTTTCGACGCGTCGCCGGAGGAGTGCATTGTCTTTGAAGACTCGCCCACCGGCGTGGCGGCTGCGCGCGCGGCGGGTATGCGCGTCATCGGAGTGGACACTGGACGCGTGGGCCTTGAGAATGTAGACCTCCGGGTTCAGGACTTCCTTGATCCGGCGCTGCGTCCGTGGCTGGAGGCCAATGCCTGATGGCGCGCCAGTTCGACGTTCTTATCGCCGGTGGCGGCCACAACGGACTGGTTGCGGCGGCTTATCTGGCGCGGGCCGACCGCAGCGTCTGCGTTTTGGAGCGGCGAGAGCTTGTTGGCGGCTGCGCCGTCACTGAAGAAATCTGGCCCGGATACCGCGTCTCCACCGCCGCTTATCTTACGTCGCTGTTGCAGCAGAAAATCGTCGATGACCTTGACCTGCCGCGCTACGGCTACGCCGTTGATGCGAAGGACCCGTCGTTCTTTTCCGCCTTTCCCGACGGACGGCACCTGTTCATGTGGAGCGACGAGCGGCGCACGCTGGCCGAAATCGCCAAGTTTTCCACGCGCGACGCGGAGACGTTCCCACGCTTCGAACAGCATGTCGAGCGGTTGGCGCGCGTCGTCGAATCGCTGCTGCTGACCACGCCTCCCGAGTTTCCGCCTGCCCGGCTGGGCGACTTGCCGGAATATCTGAAGTTGCTTGGCCGTTTCCGCGGCCTCTCGCGATCCGCGATCGTCGGGCTGGTGAAGATCTTCACGCAAAGCGCATCGGATTTTCTGGACGAGTGGTTTGAGTCAGACGAGGTGAAGGTTACGCTGGCCACCGACGGTGTTATCGGCGCGAACGGTGGACCGCGCTCGCCGGGAACCGCTTATATTCTGCTGCACCACTGCATGGGCGGGGTCGGCGGACGTCGCGGGCTGTGGGGTTTCGTGCGCGGTGGCATGGGCGCCGTGTCGGAGGCGATCGCCGCGTCGGCACGGCACGCCGGAGTGCATATCCGCACAGGAGCAGCCGTCCAGCGGATTCTCGTCAATAGCGGACGCGTCCGCGGAGTGGTGCTGGAGGGCGGCGAGGAGATCCCGGCTGCCGTGGTGGCCAGCAATCTAGATCCGAAGGCCACGTTTCTTCGGCTGGTGGATCCGGCGGCGCTGGAGCCGGAATTTCTCGACTCGATCCGCAAGTTCCGCATCGAAGGCACATCGGCAAAGATCAACCTCGCGATGGACAGTCTTCCAGAATTCAGCTGCCTGCCCGGCGCGCCCGGCCCGCAACACCGCGCCACGATGCACATCTGCCCGTCGATCCGCTATGTCGAGGAGGCGTGGGACGACGCGAAATACGGAAGGCCTTCGCGGTCGCCACTGCTGGAACTCACCTGCCCCACGATGTACGATCCGTCTCTCGCGCCGGCGGGCAAGCACATCCTGGGCATCTTTCTTCAATACGCGCCGTACACGCTTTCTGAATCGACATGGGACGAGCTTCGGGAGCCCTTCGCGGATCGCGTGTTCGACCTGATTGAGGAGTACGCGCCGGGTTTCCGCGGAAAAGTGATTGGCCGGCAGGTGCTGACACCGCTCGATCTGGAGCGGCGCTTCGGCCTAACCGGCGGCAATATTTTCCACGGCGAGATGAGTCTCGACCAGATGTTTTTCCTCCGTCCGGTTGCCGGCTGGGCCCGCTACCGGACGCCGGTTCGCGGCCTCTACCTGTGCGGATCGGGCGCGCATCCCGGCGGCGGCGTCATGGGCGCGCCCGGCCACAACTGCGCGCGGGAGATCGTTGAGGACGGAAAGTGAAACGGGCCCCGCTTGACCCGCGTCTGAATTGGCAGGACCATCTAAGGGAAGGAGTTTCCATGCGCTGGATCACAACGTTCGGACTGGTGGGTATAGCGGCCTCGACGGCCATGGCCCAGAACCTGGTATCGGCGAAAGCGGGCCTGGTGCACTACGCCGAGGGCGACGTGGTGGTGGCGGGCAAGGCGGTGGAGCAGAAGATCAGTCTCTTTACGACGATCAAACCCGGCGAGACCCTGACCACGGCTGAGGGCCGGGCGGAAGTTCTGCTGGGCCCGGGCGTCATCCTTCGCGTTGCGGAAAACTCCAACGTCAAGCTGGTGAACAACGATGTCACCGACACGCGCGTCGAATTGATTTCCGGCACGGTGATTGTCGAAGCCGCCGACACGGTGAAGGAAAATCGTACGACGATCCTGCACAAGGGCGCGACCGTGGTTCCGAAGAAAGACGGGCTGTACACAATCGAGACCGGGCCCACGCTTTCCGTGCGCACGTGGGATGGTGAGGCCGACGTGATCGAAGACGGACAAACCACCGAAGTGAAAGGTGGACGCATCTTCAATCTCGACGGGGTGGAGAAAGCCCAGAAGTTCGACAAGGACGACACTGACGCGCTGTATCGCTGGGCGAAGCGCCGCTCCAGCTATCTGGCGATGGCCAGCATCTCCGGCGCACGTAGCGCGGACCGGTGGAACTACAACAGCGGAATTTCCAACTGGCTGTGGAACCCCTACATGAACATGTACACGTTCATTCCGCGGCGCGGCATCTGGACCAGCCCGTTTGGATGGTCGTACTATTCGCCGGCGGCGGTCTACGCCGTCTTCAGTCCTTCCTATGGCAGCGTCTGGGGTGGCGGAAACGTCGGACCCAGCATTCCGCGCTACAACCCCAACCTGGGGTACAGCACGGTGCCCATGCGTTCTCCGGGCGGAGTGATGTCCGGCAACGGTGGCGGTGGTGGAGCTTCCGCAGCGCCTTCGGCGCCGGCGTCTCGCGGCAGCCTTGGCGGCGGAGCGGTTGGACGTCCCGGCGGCGGTGGCCGCGGAAACTAGTTCTTCAGCGTTCGTTCAAAGAAATCGGTCATCAGCGCATTCAGATGGGTGCGCTGAGGCCCCGTAACTCCGTGCGACTTGTCCGGGTAGATCATCATCTCGAAAGGCTTCCCGGCCTTCTGAAGCGCGGTAGCCATCTGGAACGAATTCTGGAACAGAACGTTGTCGTCTCCGAAGGCGTGAATCAATAGCAGCTTTGCCTTCAGGTTCTCCGCATACGTGATGGCGGAACTTTCCTTGTAACCCTTCTCGTTTTCTTCCGGAAGGCCGAGATAGCGCTCCGTATAGATCGTGTCGTAGAAATGCCAGTTGGTCACGGGCGCGCCCGCGATGCCCGCCGCGAACAGGTCCGGTTCGTTCAGTAGCGAGTACAGCGTCATGTAGCCGCCGTAGCTCCAGCCGTACATTCCGATGCGCGCCGGATCGACAAAGCCCATTCCGGTAAGGTGGTCGACACCCTTCTTCTGATCTTCCAGTTCCTGCTTGCCGAAGCGCCGGTATAGCTTGGCTTCCCACGCATGTCCGCGCGCGGACGACCCTCGATTATCCAGGCCCCAGATGACGAATCCGCGCTGTGCAAGCGCCTGCTCCCAATTCGCGCCGGCCCACGCATCGCGGACCGTCTGCGCATGGGGACCACCGTAGACCATGACGACGGCCGGGTATTTTTTCTTCGGGTCGAATCCGGAAGGGCGGATCAGCCGCGCGTAGAGCGTGGCTCCATCGTCGGTCTTCACTTGAACAATCTCTACCGGCAGAAGATCGAACTCCACCGGTTTAGCCTCCTTGAAAACCGCGACGCGCGCGCCGTCCCCGCGATGAAGCGTGGTCACCGGAGCGGTCTTCAAGCTGGAGTAAGTGTCCAGGTAATAGTCGCCCGACGGGCTGATCGCGATCGAATGCGTGCCGGCGCCCTCGGTCAGCCGCTTGGCCGGACCGCCTTCGAGGTCCTTCACGAAGAACTGCCGCTCCAGTGGACTGGCCTCCGTCGAGGTAAACCAGACCTTACCCTTCTTGGGATCGACGGCGGCGACATCGGACACTTCCCATTCGCCGGACGTCAGCGGCCGGAAGTTCTTGCCGTCGAGATCGTACAAGTAGAGGTGGCGGAAACCGGTTCTTTCGCTGGACCACAGAATCTTGTCCTGGCCCGGCAGCAATCGCGAATCGTCGGTGACATTCACCCATTTCTGTGCGGCTTCGGTGAGGATGGTTTTCGAATCGCCGGACTTGGTGTCCACCTGCACAAGATCCAAACGGTCCTGCACGCGGGGAAGCTTCTGCACCAGCAGCGTATCGCCGGCCCACTCGACGCGTGCGATCAGCCGCTGGCGCGTGTCGCCCAGATCCATCCATTTCGTGTCGCCGCCACCCGCCGCAATCACGCCCAGGCGGACGTCGGAATTCGATTTGCCAGCCTGCGGATATTTCTGCGGTTCTGCGAATGCCGCCTGCGATCCCAGATCCGCATGCGGGTAAGTGCCGATCTTCGACGTGTCGAATTGCAGGTATGCGAGGCGGCTGGAGTCTGGAGACCACCAGAAGGCCGTGCCCAGCTCCAGCTCCTCCGGATACACCCAGTCAAGCTCGCCATTCAGAAGATTCTCAGAACCGTCGTTCGTCAGCCGGGTTGTCTTCTTCGATTCGATGTCCATTGTGTAGAGGTCGTGCTCCACTCGAAAAGCGATCTGCTTTCCATCGGGCGAGATTTTGGGGTCGCGTTCCGCGGAAGCGGTGGCGGTAAGGGCGCTCCATTCTTTCGTGCGCACATTGAGGAGAAAGAGGTCGCCTCGCTCCGCCACCAGCACGCTGTCGCCGCCGGGCAGCCATTGGATCGCCTGCTCCGTCACGCGGCGGTTCTGCCAGTCGAAGCGCTTTGCGGGCGCGGGCTTGACGGCGGCGCTCTCCAGCACCTTCTTGTCCAGCAGTTCGCTGGACTGCTGCGTGGCGGCGTCGTACAGCAGCAGCTTGCCGTCTTCAAGATGCACAAACTCGCCACCCTTGGGCGACCATACAACGCGCGGAGCGCCGGCGGACGGGGCGCCCGAGTTAGTTAGCGCCTCCAGCGTGACGGGCTTTTTCGTCTGGGCGAATGCCAGCAGAGGAAGAAGGAGAACGAGACTGCGGAGAAGCATGGTGTTCTGTTCTCAGTGTCTCTCGAATCCGGAATATGGCTGCGCGGGGGAACCTCGCCTCGGCGTGCAGGGCGGGATCGGCGCCCGCGCGCTGCGCCCGCTGACGCGTTTCCTCCGGCGACAAATCCATGGAGTGATCGTCGTCGAGAAGCAGCACCCAGTTCAGTTCGTTGTCCCGGGAAAAATCGCCGACATCGGAGAAGTAGTTCAGAATCTCGCTTCGCTCGCCGTGATAGAAATAGCGCGTCGGAAAATGCATGCCGCGCGCCTTGCGTCCCGTGTGCAGGTAAACCATGGGGTCAACCGACGCCGCGAACTGCGCGTCCGCAGGGGCGTTCTCGCGAATCCACGCATACACTGGCGCCATGCGGTTCTCTCGTTGCCTGCCCGCTTCAGCGATCTTCGGCATGTGGCCAAAAATGGCCCCGAGATTCATCCAGACGATGGTGGACGCAAACGCCAGCGCGACCGGGCGCATCCACCGGGACATTCGCGGAACCTTGCGAAGCTCGGCTGCAAGGCCAGCAAGCAGCAGCGGCAGCACGGGCAGAAGAAAGCGCTCATGCGGAGTAAAGTTCCAAACCACCAGCATCGGCAGGAAGCCAACCAGAAAGGCGTGGTACATCGTGACGCGCCCGGCAACGCGGGTGAAACTCAGCAGGCTGACGAGGCCCAGCAGTGTCGCGAGATAGATGGAGAATCCGGTGTATTCCGGCGTGAAAGCCAGCAGGCGGCCCGCACCCATGATCGCGATGGGCGCGTTGCGGATTACTAGCTGCGGGATGTCGGATAGTTCGTGATTCGCCTTGTGGAATCCGATGTAGTCGATGTAATAGTCGGCTGCGGACATCGGGTCCCGGTGTACTCCCGCCCACCACGCCCATCCAAGGAAGCACGCCCACGCGGGAATGGCGAAGTAGATCGCGCGCCGGTACTGCGACCGCAATGCGTACAGCGCGGGAACGGCGATCAGCGCGGGCATGGCAGCCGACTTCACGAGGAACGCGAGGCCAGCCACCACTCCCGATACGCCCGCGCGGCCCCGCTCCGCCAGCGCCAAAGCCGCCATCAGCAGAGTGGTCATCATCAGTTCCGCCATCAGGCTGACTCCAAAGTAGGCGGCCAGCGGGTTCAGCAGGACGGCGGCTGACAGGCCCAGCGCCCAGTTGTCGTCGAATCCCAGATCGCGGAAGACGGTCCGGCAGATCAACGCCAGCGCCGGCAGCCACACCCACACCAGAACCAGAAATCCGGAAAGATTCCCGGGGAAGTCCGGGTTGGCGCGCCACGCCGTCGAAAGCCAGGCGGAGAACAGCGGCGGATACTTGGTCTGCCACGGTTCGCCGGGAAGGCTGAGGATCTTGGGTCCCGTGCCTTCGGCGAGCGATTTCGCCGAGACGACATACAGCGCATCGTCGTGAAAGTCGCCGAGATGTGGCACGCCCGAGAACTGTACCGCCAGCCAGAACGCAGGCAGCAGCGCAACCAGCCAGACCGCGACGCGCAATAATCGCATGTTGCCCTTGTCTTTCCACTTATCGGCCCGGGAGGCGTCAAGTTGAAGCTCACGTTTTGGGGTGCGGCGCGCACCGTCACCGGGTCCATGCACGAACTGCAAGTGAAGGACCACCGGATTCTGCTGGACTGCGGCCTGTTTCAGGGACGGCGCAGCGAAGCCTTCGCGAGAAACCGCGAGTTCCCGTTTCCCGCCTCGGAGGTGGACTCGGTCTTTCTCTCTCATGCCCATATCGACCATTCGGGCAATCTCCCGAACTTGGTCCGCAATGGATTCAAGGGGCCGGTCTTTACGTCACCCGCAACTGCCGACCTGTGCGAGAAGATGCTGCTGGATTCGGCATTCATCCAGGAGAAAGACGCGGAGTACCTCAACCGCAGGGCGGCTCGGAAAAAGCGCGTGCTGCCGGAGAACGAGGATAGTGCGGCGGTGGAGCCGCTCTACACCGTTCAGGATGCCGAACAGACGCTGCCGTTGTTCCAGTCCCTACTGCCCTGTTGTCCTCAATCGGTCTCCGGTGTCCGGCTGGAGGCGTTCGAGGCCGGGCACATGCTGGGATCGTACGCGCTGGCGATCGAAAGCGACGGCATCAAGCTGGGCTTCTCCGGCGATGTCGGCCGCAAGGACCTGCCCATCATTCTCGATCCCGCTCCGTTTCCTCCGGTCGACTACCTGATTCTCGAGAGCACATATGGCGACCGTCTGCACCAGCCGCCAACGAATACGAAGGACAAGCTGGCCGACGTCATCATCCGCACGGCGGCCCGCGGCGGCAAAGTGATCGCGCCCGCGTTCGCGGTGGGAAGGACACAGCAGCTGGTGCTGCTGATCCACGAACTGGTAAATGAAAACCGCATCCCGAAAATCCCGGTCTTCGTCGATTCTCCCCTGGCCGTAAACGTCACCGAGGTCTTTCGGCGGCACATCCACCTTTACGACGCCGAGACTCAGGAATTCCTGCGCCGGAACGAAGACCCGTTCGGCTTCAGGCTGCTGAAGTACGTCCGCGAGGTCCAGGATTCAAAGGCCCTGAACGACCTTCGTGTGCCCTTCGTCGTAATCTCCGCATCGGGAATGTGCGAGGCAGGGCGAATCCTGCACCACCTGAAGAATTCCGTCGGCGACCCGCGCAATACGGTGCTGATTACCGGCTTTCAAGCGGAGCACACGCTGGGCCGAAAGATCGTTGAACGCCAGCCGCAGATCCCCATCTTCGGCGACATCTACGATCTGCGGGCGGAAGTGGACGTCATCAACGAGCTAAGCGGCCACGCCGATCAACGCGAACTGCTGGAATGGATCGCGCCGGCGGCATCGCGGCTGAAGCGTATCTTCCTGGTGCACGGGGAACTGAAACAACAGGAGGCGCTGCGCACCGCGATTCAGGATCGCTACGGTGTCCCGACGGAGATTCCGACCCGGGGGCAGAGCTTTACGCTGGACTAGAAATCACGACGCCAGTTGAGCGGCGTCCTGCATTTCCTGGGTCCGCAGGGCTTGGCAGTGGGCGCAGTAGCCACCGATTTCGGTGCGCGCCAGTAGAATCTGGAATCCGAACGTCGTCTCCACTTGGCGGCGAAGTTTCTGTAGCGGCTCTCCGAAATACTCTTCCACGTTTCCGCACCGCAGGCAGATCACGTGGGCGTGTTCCTGCTTCATGCGGGTCTCGTAGTAATGCTGGTCGCCCGTGAAATGCATCAGGTCGAGCTCGTCCACCAGGCCGCCCTTTTTCAACATCTTCAGCGTCCGGTAGACCGTCACGCGATTCAGTTTCGGATCGCGCTCCTTCGCCAGCTGGTAAAGGCTGTCGGCGTCGAGATGCTTACCGGACTGGTCGATCAGGTCCAGCAGAATCTGGCGCTGGCGCGTTAGCCGGACACCACGTTTTTTTAGGGACTCCTTAGTTGCGGCAATACTCATCGGAAGGCCTTCAACCGTGACTGTACCACCGGCGGCGATTTGGCGTCCCCGCCGGCCTACCAGATCAGCTTCAGGGCAAGCTGTATATTGCGCGGCTCACCAAAGCCCAGGCCGGGGGCACTGCCGCCGTTCAGGGTGTTCGTGATCAGGCCGAAGCTGGCAGCGGAGTTTAGCGTCGTGCCGGGATTGGCCCAGTTGTTGCGGTTGAACAGATTGAAAATCTCGACACGGAACTGCGTCGAAATCCGTTCCGTAATCGGAGTGTTTTTGAACACCGAAAAATCAACAGATCCAAATCCCGGGCCGCGCAGCGCGTTGCGGCCGATGTTCCCGAAAGTGCCAAGCGCGGGCAGCGCGAAAGCCGAGGAGTTGAAGTACCGGCGCGCACCCGCCGGAACCGTGGGATCCTGCACGCCGACGCTGGTGCCGCCCACAACATCAACGCGATCGCGATTGTCAAAGGACTGGCTTCGATTCTGGCCGGCGGCAATGTTTAGGGGCCGCCCCGAATGGAACGTCATCAGAGAGTTGAACTGCCAGCCCTGCGTGATGTATTTCCAACGCTGGGTGAACTTCGGAAGGTCGTAGTTGGCGTAGCCGGTAAAGATATGGGTCATGTCGACGCCGGCCGGACCACGCTCGTTGCGCAAATCGTAGCTGTTCTGGGGCAGGGTGTTCCGCACATCTGTGCCGTTGTCGATCACGCGGGACCAAGTGTAATTTCCGTTCAGCACCACGTTCTTCCAACGCGTGGTACGGATCGACGATTGAAGCGAGTGGTACTGCGAGTTGCCGATCGTGCCGAGCATGTTGATGGCGGCAATCTCCGGATAGTCGCCGTTGAAGGGCCGGCGCGATTGCAGCGCGCCCGTAGTTCCCGGAATGGGCGCGTTGATATTCGTCAACAGGCTTAGCTTGCGTCCGGTGGAACCGACATATCCGGCTTGCACGACGGTTGTCCCGCCCAGTTGTTGCTGAACGTTCAGGTTGTAGTTCTGGATGTAGGGGATTCGTAAATCCTGATTGATGGCGTACGACCCGAACGGTGGACGCGGCTGCGCCGTGCCGAAGATAGGCTGGTTGGGAACGATCTGCGTCGGCGTGCCGGTAAGGTTGACGTTGAACACGGGGTCCGGTCCGCCGGGGTTGGCATGGACTCCCGCGGCTCCACCGTTGCCCGCGCCCGTATTCGCAACGATGAAGTTCAGCGGAAGCACGTCGTAATAAAGTCCCCAGCCAGCGCGAATGACGGTTCCACCTTGGCGCCTGGGCTGGAACGCAATGCCCATGCGCGGAGCGAAGTTGTTCAGGTCGTTCGGATACAGCCCGCCGTTCTGGCTGGGCGTGACAAATCCGCGGCCCGGGATGAAATTCGTGATCGAATCGCGCGTGTCGTTCAGAACTCCGTGGAACGTGTACCGGACGCCGTAGTTGAAGTTGAGCTTCGAATTGATCTGCCAATTGTCGTGAATCCACCAGTCGAAGCTGTTCTGGCGGTAGTCGCGCTGGAGTTGGCCGCGCGTGATGTTCGCGCCATTGTTCGCGGTGGCGCGCATGGCGAGAAAGTCGGATAGGGAACGCAGCGGCAGGCTGAGGCTGGTGTCGGTGGCCCACGGCCCGGCCGTTCCGTCCCACGTGAAGCTTCCGCGCTTGTTCGTGTCGTAGAACACGTCCAGGTGCGCGCGGCGGTATTCCCCGCCCAGTTTCAACTGATGACGCCCGGCGGTCCAGCTGAGGTTGTCGGTAATGTGGCCCGTGCTGTCGATGCGGCCCAGCGGTTGAGTGTATCCAGCGCCCGCAAAATTAGTGATGCGCAGGGTAGGCGTGCCGATCAGCGATTCATCCGTTACGCCGGTGTTCAAACCCAGCGCGACGGGATTGAAGCTGGTGTCGGAATCGTTGAACACCTGCAGGAAATAGTTCGCGCCGAGGATGAGTTGATTGACGACTCGCGGCGAGAAAGTGGAGTTGGCGACCACGCTGACGTTGTGCATGCGACTGGGGGCCACCTGGAAATACTCCTGGTAGGCGGACCCGGTTGTGGCTTTCTGCTTGCCCGTGCCTCCGAAATAGCGGACGGCAAGCGTATGGCGGTCCGTAACATTGTAGTCCACTTTGGCGATTCCGTTGTAGCTGTCGTAGATGTTCTGGTCGCTTCCGAGAAGATTGTTGGTCGTTGCCGGAAGGCCGGCAAACCGAGTTGGCCACGCGCTAAGCACGTTGGTGGCAATCGGAGATTCCCCAACGCCGTATCGCGCAAGCACCTGGCGGGCCTGGCTAACCCAAGCTGTTGACGGATGCGTGTCGCGAAGGGAAATGGCGGCGATCGCATCCTGCGCCTCGCCCGTCATGAAGAAGAAGAGCTTATTGCGCACGATCGGCCCGCCCAAGGAGAATCCGTACTGGTCGTTGCGGATTACGCGCTTTGAAGCGTCGGGAAGCTGAAACGGGCTTCTTGATGCCAGCGCCTCGTTCCGGTTGAAATAGTACGCGGAGCCATGGATTTCATTGGTCCCAGACTTGATCACCAGATTGACGTTCGATCCGCCGTTGCGGCCGAGATCCGCGCTGGCGTTGGTCACGATCGCGAACTGGTCAATGGCTTCCACTGGCAGCAGCGTTCCGGCGATGCCGCTGACGCCACCCTGATTCACGGCCGACGTGTTGTGGAACGCGTCGTTGTTGTCGGCGCCGTCGATCTGATAGTTGTTGCCGGAGGTTCGCATGCCATTCACGGAGTTGCCGCCGTTGGGGGTAACGCCGGGCGAGAGCTTCACCATCTGGCGGAAGTCGCGACCGTTCATCGGCATGTCCTGCACTGCTTGCGGGTTGACGACATTCACCAGCGCAGTTGAGCTGGTCTCGACGGTTGCCGCCGACGCGGATACTTCGACTACCGCCGCCTGCTGCGCAACGCCCAGCAGCACGGGAATATTGGTGACGCGCGAGACGGCCACCTCAAGGTCCCGGATGTTCGTCGTCTGGAACCCGCTCTTGGCGACAGTCACCGTGTAGATGCCAAGCGGCAGGTCGGCCATAGTAAAGTCGCCCGTTCCCGTAGACACGGTTTCCCGGACCAAGCCAGTGGCGTTGTTCTGTGCTTTGATCGTCGCTTCTGGAATGGCCGCGCCGGACGCATCGGCCACGCTGCCAGTGATTGAGCCCCGGAAGCTTTGCGCGGAAACAGCCGCCGCAAACGACGCGAGGAGAGAGAAAACGAGACACCGCCGGAGTCGGAACATGTTGCCTCCACCTTTCGATTGAGCCGGGAGGGTAGGAGGCCGACGTGGTCCGGAACCCGAAACGAGCGCCCTGAACTTGACTCCGAGGGTACCATCGATACCGCGTACGCCAGCGATAGAAAATCGTGATACACCCCATAAACGCAGGCCGCTTTGCGGGCTGGGCTACACTCGGGTGGAATGTTCGCGAAAGTGCTGGTGGCGAATCGCGGAGAGATAGCGGTTCGGGTGATTCGCGCACTGCGGGAGTTGGGCATCGCAAGCGTCGCGGTGTACTCGGATGCCGACCGCGCTTCGCTTGCCGTAAGGCTGGCGGACGAGGCTTATCCGGTCGGACCCGCGCCATCGGCGGACAGCTACCTGCGCATTGATCGCATTCTCGAAGCGGCGCAGCAGTCCGGCGCGGAAGCCATCCATCCCGGCTACGGTTTCCTCAGTGAGAACGCCGACTTCGCGGCGGCGTGTGAAGCGGCCGGCATCGCATTCATTGGTCCCTCGTCCCGGTCCATCCGGATGATGGGTTCGAAGACCGAAGCGCGAAAGCTCGCGAAGGCCGCGGGCACGCCCGTGCTGCCGGGAACTGAAGATCCCATATCCGATCCCGAGTCCGCCAGGAAGATAGCGCGCGAAATCGGGTATCCGATTCTGTTGAAGGCGGCGGCGGGTGGCGGGGGCAAAGGAATGCGGCGCGTAGACCGCGAGGAAGACCTGGCGGCGGCGCTGCGCGACGCTTCAAGCGAAGCCGAACGGGCGTTCCGGTGCGGCGACGTGTTTATCGAAAAGCTTCTGGTGAATCCGCGCCATATTGAGGTTCAGATTTTCGGCGACCATGCCGGCAATCTGGTGTATCTGGGGGAGCGGGAGTGCTCCATCCAACGGCGTCATCAGAAGGTGGTGGAGGAGTGCCCTTCCCCATTGGTTGCGCAGTATCCGGAGATGCGGCGGGCGATGGGAGAAGCCGCGGTGGCGGCTGCGCGGGCGGCGGCCTATCACAACGCCGGCACGGTGGAGTTTCTTGTCGATGCAGACCGGCGGTTCTATTTTCTTGAGATGAACACGCGGCTTCAGGTGGAGCATCCGGTGACGGAACTGGTTACCGGCCTCGACCTGGTGCATCTTCAACTGCATGTGGCGGCGGGAGGCAAGCTGCCGTTCACGCAACCGGACATCAGCTGGCGCGGATGGTCGGTCGAATGCCGCATCTACGCGGAAGATCCGGTGGATTTCCTGCCGCAGCCCGGGCGCATCACGCGGTTCGACCGGCCGGAGGGACCGGGCGTTCGATTGGATTCCGGAGTCTACCCGGGATGGACCGTGCCAATGGATTACGATCCTCTGCTGGCGAAGCTGGCAGTGTGGGGCGAGAACCGGGAACAGGCGATTCGCCGGATGAAGCGCGCACTGGAAGAGACGCACGTCGGCGGAATCCAGACCAACCTTCCGCTGTTCCTGGGCCTGTGCGACGACGCGGAGTTCCGCGCGGGCAATCTCGATACGGGTTTTCTCGAACGCTACTTTGCTCGCAGACCCAGCGAGCATCCTGTGCCAGAGGAAGTGATGGAAGCCGCGAGAACATTGGCCGCCAGCGCACCGGCGGAGACGAATGGACGCGGCGCGCAATCGCTTTGGCGCCTCGAAAACCGAAGGGCGCAGTATCGATGAAACCGGACATCGTTCAAGTGGAGCGCGGCGTGTACTCGGTGCTTGTCGAGGGCCGTGCTTACGAGGTCCGCATCGAGGGCGAGCAAGGATTCTGGCGCGGCCAGAAGTTCTCGGCCGCACCGCCGCAAATAGAAAACGGACACGCCCGTGCGACGGAGGGCGCGGCGAAGCTGAGCGCTACAATGCCGGGAAAAGTGGTTCGAGTCCTGGTCCGCATCGGCGACGAAGTGTCCGCCGGGCAAGGAATCGTCGTCGTCGAGGCGATGAAGATGCAGAACGAAATGAAGGCCCCACGCGCGGGAGTGGTTAAAACGCTTCGCGCCGAGAACGGCGGCACGGTCGCCGCCGGCGATCTTATCGCTTTGATCGAATAGAGGAATTATGGCGCCGGTTCTGGTTTGCGAAAAATGTGGCGGGTCGGGATGGATCTTTCACGACCGGGATGGAGTGCTTGCGGCGGAGGCTTGCGACTGCTTGGCGGTTGACCGTACCGCCCGCAACGCGGCAAACTCTCGAGTTCCTCCCCTGTACGAAACGAAGTCCTTCGAAGACTTCCGCCTGCCGCGCGACAACCCGGTCGCGCATTCCGCCATGGCGAAGGTGATGGTGGACGTTCGCGCATACACGCGGGAATTTCCGGGTACGGACAAGCCAGGGCTGCTCTTCATCGGAGACCCCGGCATTGGCAAAACGCATCTGGCCGTCGCGGTTTTGAAGGCGCTGATCGCGCGGGGATTCGAGGGCGTGTTCTTCGACTATCAGAATCTGCTGGACCGCATTCGCGCCAGCTACAGCGAAACGTCGGGGTCTAGCGACCGCGAGGCTTACCGGGCGGTGCTGGATTCCGAGATCGTGCTGCTGGACGACCTGGGCGCGCATCGCGTCACGGACTGGGTGGAGGACACCGTTACCTCCATCATCACGTGGCGGTGCAACAACAAGAAGCCGACGATCGTCACCACGAATCTTGCCGACGCCGATGCGGGCAGCACAATCGTGGAGCGCGCCGGAGGCCCGGGTGAGCGGCCCACCGTCAAGATGACGTTGGGAGAACGAATCGGGATGCGTGCCCGCAGCCGTCTATTCGAGATGTGCCGCGTCATCCGAATGCCGCAGGTGGCGGACTACCGTATCCGTCCATCGGGCCGGTAGTCCGCCACCGGTCTACGCCCTAGGGCGTAAAGGGTTCGTCAGCGCTGCCGCCGTAGATGTTGGGCACCTTGCCGCCCGCCGCGCGAATGTACGCCGCCAGTTGCCCGCGATGGTGGATGGTGTGCTTTGTCATCCATCCCGCGAAAACAGCCGCCGGAAACTGGAATGCGCCGAAGAAGTCCATCACGTTGGCCGCCTGCTCCGGGGTCAGCTTCCTCAATTTCTCAAGCCCCTCCTTCATTTCCTTTTCCCACCAGTTCGCCAGATCGGCGTGAGTTTTCAGATCCTGGGGGATGTTGGGCTCCTCCGGCCCAAAGGCGCCAGCGATTAGCGAATCCACAAACCATTTGTCGGTTCCCGCGATGTGGAAGATCAGCTCTCGCGCGGTTCGAGACTTCGGGTCGGGTCTGAAGTCCGCGCCCGATTCGGGAATCGCCGCGAGGGCGGCCTTTGTCGAGGGCATCTCGAACTCGTAGTCGTGAATGTTGAATTGAAGCAGGAACATCGCCTGCTCCGATGTCATAGGGTGCATATTTTCTCCTTTTCTTCGCCTTTCCCAACGCTTCTTTAGAGCCTACCGGATGGGGGCGGTTGTAGCAAGCGATTTTTAATAAGCGCTCCGTAAACATAAAGTACCAGTACTACTTGCCCATAAATATACCTTGTCTGCGTGTAGCGAATACCTAAACTAAAGCACTAGGCATATCGGAGGATGAAGAAAATGTTAGCGGTCACGTGTCGTTTGCCCAAAATAGGGCGGTTTGGGTCTTTTGTTCCTTTCTTGGCGGTCGTCTTGGTCTCGTCCGCCGCGCAAGGTGAAGAGATTCAAATTCTCAATTTGCTTGGCGACAACGCTGGCGTGTCGAGGCAGCCGATCGGCGAGGTCGACGGCGCCCGGCGCTTGTCCATGTCGGAGGCAGGCCGCCACCTATTGGTGTTGACGGAGGAAGGCAAGGTCTGGGCCTACGGCGACAACAGTTATGGCCAATTGGGTATTGACGCGTCCGCTCGCACCGGCGAGTTGGCCGCCGTGCGCTTGGTCGAAGGCGCTACCGGCATCGCCGCCGGAGCGGTGCATTCGATCGCGCTGAAGACGGATGGCACGGTTTTGGCGTGGGGCGCTAACGAACAGGGTCAGCTTGGCGACGGCAGTTTGATCGCCCGGTCGGAACCCCGCGCGATCCCTGGAATTAGCGGCGCGACTCGGATCGCCGCCAGCCGGTTTTCCACTTTCGTTCTCTTGGCCGATGGCACGGTTTGGATGGCCGGATCGAACTGGGGCGGTGGCGCGCCCCGCGACTCGCGAAAGATGATTCCGGAGATGGTGCGAGTGGATGGTCTGCCTGCGGTTACAGCCATAACCGTCCTCGAAGATCGCCCGTTTGCAAGAGATGCGGAGGGCCGGATCTGGACATGGGGCCGAGCCGAGAACTCGGACCTTTCGGCGGAGCCACGTCTACTCGCGACCGACCAGATCGCGCACTACGGAGCGGAATTGGACCTACGGCTTTCGGAGTCGGCGCGCTCGGGAGGCTCTGAGCTAACTTGGCGCCTGTTCAACCAGGAAGATCGCCACATCGCCGCCGCCGGTTCGTCGCTGACCTTGTCGCTGAGGGGCACTTCGACCCTGCACCAGCTGGAAGGTGTGATCGTGGACATCGATTCGGGTTGGGCCATCGGCGTCATCACCAGCCGCGACGCCGCGACTCGCGGCGAAGACGCCGACGAGGGCTCTGGGAAGGCAGACGATGCTGAAGGCATCGACGCAAAGCGCAAGATTGGTCCGAGGGCGTTCGGCACCATTCAACCGACCTCTTCCTCGTCCGCGTCAATAACGGCGTCGGACAACCATACATTGCTCCGCCGGACCGATGGCACCGTCCGGGGGTGGGGAAAGAACGACGGCGGCCAGTTGGGTGACGGCACAGTCGTCCTGCGCCGGAGCCCCGTGGCGGCTTATGGGCTGACAGGCGCGACTTATGTCTCGACGGGACAGCAACACAGCTTGGCAATCAAATCTGATGGAACAGTCTGGGCATGGGGTGAGGGAACTTACGGACGCCTGGGCAACGGCTCCACCAACGACAGGCCCGTTCCCTTTCAGATACCGGGCCTGACTGGATTTGTGTCCGTCGCGGCGGGCCGTTATCACAGCTTGGCGCTAAAGAGCGACGGCACGGTATGGTCTTGGGGTTACAACGCCTACGGCGAACTCGGCAACGGAGCCACAACGCAATCCACTACCCCCGTTCAAGTTCTCACCTTGACGAATGTCGTCGCGATTTCGGCCGGTGAATACTTCAGCATGGCCGTGAAGAGCGACGGGACAGTTTGGGGGTGGGGTTACAACGCCTACGGCCAGTTAGGCGATGGCACGACAACCACCAGGAACCTCCCAGTCAAGACGAATCTGATCACGAACGCTACCGGAATCGCGGTGGGCCGGTACCACAGCGTCGTCGTGCGAAGCGACGGCCAGGTGTGGGCTTGGGGCTACGGCGCATACGGCCAGATCGGCGATGGGGCGACACAGACCCGGCAGAATCCCTCCCGGTCGGGCACGCTCACCAACGTGATCGGCGTAGCCGCAGGCGAAAGCCACACGCTGGCCGTTCTCAACAATGGAACGGTATGGGGATGGGGCCGCAACAATGAGGGGCAGTTGGGCGACATATCGACCGTCAATCGACCATCTCCCGTCCAAACAAACGGAATCACGACGGCAGTTGCGGTTGCCGCCGGAACTTCTCACAGCGCCGCGCTATTCAGCAACAATACTGTTCAATCGTGGGGTGGGAACGCCGATGGCCAGCTCGGCAACAATGGGAACACCACCAGCATCATTCCGGTGGCTACGTTGGCCGGATCCTCGGGCGTGTTCCCCGCTACCAACTTCCTCGCCCCGATCAATCGCCTGTCCGCATCCAAGAGCTACACACTGAGGATTCGGCAGGACGGCACGGTCTGGGCATGGGGATCGAATGCGAGCGGACAGTTGGGAGACGGCACGTTGATCAGCCGGTCTTCTGCCGACAAGGTCGCGGGCCTGACAAATATCGCGCAGGTTGTTGCGGGATACGACCACGCCCTGGCCTTGCGCGGCGATGGGACGGTGTGGTCCTGGGGTGAGGGCTTGTATGGCCGTCTCGGCGACGGCACTCAATCCGACCGTTTCGTCGCCCTCCCGGTTCCGGGCATTGTTGGCGCAGTGGGCATCGCGGCCGGACAGTATCACAGCTTGGTATTGAGGAATAACGGCTTAGTCTACGGCTTTGGATATAACGGCAACGGACAGATTGGAGACGGGTCGACAAACCAGCGCATTTCTCCCGCGCAGACCATTCTCCTCAACAACGTGGTTGCCGTTGCCGCGGGAGGCAGCCATAGCTTGGCGATACGAAATGATGGCACAGTTTGGGCTTGGGGCTCCAACGCTTATGGCCAGTTGGGTGACGGTACTTCAACCCAACGAACCAGCCCGGTACAGGTGATCGGGCTGACCGGCGTCGTCGCAATCGCCGCCAGCAACTTTCACAGCATGGCGTTGAAGAGCGACGGTACCGTGTGGACCTGGGGCTATGGGGGCTACGGCGGCCTCGGATACGGGGGGACGGCGTATCAGTACCATCCCGCTCGAGCGAGCGATCTTACTTCCATAGTGTCTATCTCCGCGGGCGAGAACCATAGCTTGGCAGTCAAACTCGATGGCACCGCGTGGGCCTGGGGATACAACACTGATGGGCAACTTGGCGACGCCACCAGCGCTAACAAGACGGTGCCGACCCTGGTGTCCTCGCTGGACAACGTGATGTACGCCGCAGGCGGGCAAAACTTCACGGTGGCGGCGCAGCGCGGCGGCTCCATCTGGGGCTGGGGAAAGAACAATACCGGCCAGTTCGGCGCCGCGTCGCCGACCGACTCGACCATTCCGACCTTGAGTGTGCCGATTTTCGTCACACCGGCGAAACTCTCTGTTTTCGTGCCGTCGCAAGGCGTCTGGCTATCGGATTGGAACGGCACTTATACGTGGGATGGCACTCCCACCGATGTCTTCACGGTTTTCAGCGGCGTCGGCATGATCCCCGTAAAGGGCGATTGGAACGGCAGTGGCTCCAAGAAGCTCGGTGTCTTTAACCCCACAAACGGAGTCTGGCGGCTGGACTTCAATGGAAACGGAGTTTGGGATGGGGCGTCCATCGACCGTCAGGTTTCCTGGGGCGGAGCGGGGCACCTGCCCGTCGTCGGAAACTGGAATGGCATTGGAGCGGACAAAATTGGGACATACAATCCCACTACTTCCAACTTCCTGCTGGACTACAACGGGAACTTGGTGTGGGACGGCACGACGACGGACCGGTCGGCGTTCTGGGGCAGCCCGGGTGACATTCCCATGGTGGGCGACTGGGACGGTTCCGGAAGCACCAAGCTGGGAGTGTTCAATCCTAGCCAAGGCTGGTGGGTGCTGGACTACAACGGCAACTTTGCCTGGGAGGGTGCGGGAATTGATCGCTTCCTGCGCTGGGGTTCGCCCGGTGACGTGCCGCTGGTTGGAGATTGGAACGGCAGTGGGCGATCCATGCTGGGTTCTTACAATCCAACACAAGCCGTCTGGCTTCTTGACTTCAACGGCAACTACGTCTGGGAGGGACCCGCACTCGACCGGTTCTTTGTGTGGGGTTCCGTCGGCGATACGCCGGTAGTCGGGGACTGGGATACGTCGGGCGCTACCAAAGTATCGGTATTCAATCCCGCCCAGGGTTGGTGGGTCATCGATTTCAATGGCAACTTCCTCTGGGACGGCGCGGTGACGGACCGTTTCCTAAGATGGGGTTCGCCAGGCGACTCCCCGATGGCCGGACCCTGGTAAACCAGGACCAATACACACCGGGCGCGGTGGAGCGACTTTCACTGCGCCCGGTCTGATAGAATCAAGCGTGGAGTTGCCTGCTCTTGGGCGGGAGTAACTCAATGGTAGAGTCACAGCCTTCCAAGCTGTTGGTTGCGAGTTCGATTCTCGTCTCCCGCTCCATACCGGCATGCGGATCAAGACCCTCATTCTGCTGTCGTTGACGCTGGTGCTCTTGGTCTTCGCCGTCAACCGGCAGCCGGAAGAATCGCTTCCACCCTCAGTGGCCTCGATAGCGCCTGACGGGCCACCCGAGTTGACCTGGGCGATGCTGCGAGGCCTGGACCCGCGCACCGGCAAAACCAACGAAGAGATACAGCGGGTCGACGGGCAGCCGGTTCGAGTGGCCGGATACATCGTGCCTCTCGACGACGATGCCGGCGAGCTGACGGAGTTTCTTCTGGTGCCCTACGTCGGCGCCTGCATCCACACACCTCCGCCGCCGCCGAATCAAATGATCTACGTAAAGATGACGCACGGGGAGCGCGCCCGCTTCGCGCTGATGGACGGTGTGTGGGTAACGGGCCGAATTTTCGTAGGGCGGCGCGGCAGCCCGTTCGGCCCCACCTTCTACGCCATGACGGCCACGCGCGTCGATATCTACCGGTAGCCGCCGCGCTACTTCGCCGAGGTCAGAGTCACCTCAACCTTGTCGATCTTGCCTTCGAATGCGAATGGCCGCCGGTCATAGTAGTCAAGCGAGACTGGCGAACCGAGGTCGATTCCGACGTCAAAAGTCTCGCTAGCCGAGAAGGCTGCTTCCACCGTGCGCTTCAGTTCGGCTTTGCCGACTTCCTTGCCGTCCACGACTAGAGTGGCAGTTCCGGCTTTACCCGGAGCCATGATCTCAGTAACGACTTCGACCTTATGCTTGCCCGCTGAAAGAGGAGCCTGGCTGCGGGCCGTGTATCGCTCGATAATGAACAGGTTGTAGAGATAGACCAAGTGTCCCTTGTCCAGATACAGCGTAAGCCCGCCACCCGAGCCGCCTAGGGCATAAAGGACACCATTCGCACCCTGTTTGGTCTCAAGGTCGATCACCACCCTGTTGCTTACGGTTCCAACTCCGGGCGCGGTAAATTCCGGCATGCGGCGGGTATTTTGCGTAAACGTCCAGCTGGTGTAGGGAGTTCGGATGCGGTCCTGCGGGTGAGTGCGAAGCCAGAGGCCCGCGCCGATGGGAAAGTCCTTGTTGTCCTCGGCTAGGGCGAGAAAGTCTTTCTTCAACTCCGCCAGTTTCTTCGGGTTCGCTTTGGCGAGATCGTTAGCCTGTGAGAAGTCTTCCTTCAGGTTGTACAACTCCCACTCGTCGGTCGCCGCATCCCATTTGGCGACACGCGCGACGGAGGCGGCGGTGTTCCACGGCACGAATGGGCCGGACGTGCCGGCGAACCAGCCATCCTTGTATATGCCGCGGCTGCCGTTGTTGTCGAAGAACTGTACCGGCTTCCGTGCAGCGGCATTGCCATTCGCGAAGGTGTAGGCGAAGGTCTGCCCATCCATCTTCATCTGCTCGTAGCCGTTGACCATCTTCGGCTGTTTGATTCCAAGGATCTCGTAGACCGTCGGGGCGATGTCGATGACATGGTGGAACTGGCTGCGGATGGCTTTGTCCGGTTCAATCCCCTTTGGCCACGAGACAACCATCGGATTCCGGGTGCCTCCGAAATGGGCGGCTACAAGCTTGGTGCTGCGGAAAGGCGTGCTGCCGGCCCAGGCCCATCCCGCGTGATACATGTTGTCGGTCTTGGGTGTGCCCAACGCGTCCAGGCCCCCGAGGCGGTTAAGGGCGGCGATTTGCTGGTCCACCGTTGTCGGAATGTTATTCTGCGCCAGCAGTTCGCTTATCGAGCCCTGCTGCCCTTCGGAGCTGGACCCGTTGTCGCCAAAAATATAGAAAATCAGCGTGTTGTCCCGAAGCCCCCGCGTCCCCAGACCGCTGACGAGACGGCCGACCTCGGTGTCCGTGTGCTCCACAAACCCGGCGAAGATCTCCATGCCGCGCCGTTGGAACGCGCGCTGGTTTTCGGGGATGTCCGCCCACGCCTGCATCTCCTTGTCGCGCGGCGTTAGCTTGGTACCCGCCGGAATGATGCCCATGTCGAGCTGCCGCCGGTGGACGCGTTCCCGATAGGCGTCCCAGCCGTCGTCGAACTTGCCTTTGTACTTGGCGGTCCATTCCGGAAAGATGTGATGCGGACCATGAACGGCTCCGGTCGCCCAGTACATCAGAAACGGTTTGTCCGGCGCGTAAGACTGGCGCTTGTCGACCCAGGAGAGCGCTTTGTCGACCATGTCAGAAGTAAGGTGATACTTCGGATCGTTGTGAGGCGGCTCGATGGTGTCGTAGTTCTCGACAAGACGCGGCTCCCATTGGGACCTCTCGCCGGCGAGAAAGCCGTAGAAATACTCAAAGCCGTAGCCGTTGGGCCAGCGGTCCTTGGGCCCAATTGCGGTGGTTTCGGTGGCTGGGGTGTTGTGCCACTTTCCGAAGGCGGAGGTGTGGTAGCCATAATTTTTCAACACCTCTGCGATGGTTGAGGCGGTCATCGGCATGACGCCGGTGTATCCTTCGAATCCTACGGCGCGTTCCGCGATCGTCCCGGAACTGACCCGCGTGTGATTGCGGCCCGTCAGCAGCGACGCCCGTGTCGGCGAGCATATGGACGTTGTGTGAAACGCGTTGTAGCGGAGCCCTTCATTGGCAAGCTTCGTCAACGTAGGCGTGTGCACCTCTCCACCAAAGGTTTCCGCGATGCCGAAGCCCACATCGTCAACCAGCACGATGAGGATGTTTGGAGCGTCCTTGGGAAGGTGATCCGGCACCGCCGGCCATTGCATCTTCGAATCTTGCAGCCTTTGTTTCGCAATGCTCGTCGAAGGCGGAGGGGGAAACGGCAGGACGGACCCGTCATTGGGCGTCGCTCCAAAAGCTGCGGCGGCAGTGGCTGAGCGGGCCAGCAAGCTTCGCAAGTTCATCTACCAAAGAGTACGTGATGACCGCGACGCGCGTCGATATCTACCGGTAGCCCATCGGATCTTCGGGCAGCTCAACAAGAGTTGCGTTCATGCGGAACGCCACCTTTCCGTAGGGACTGTCGGCCTGCGCGATTTCGAGTATTCCGGAAACGGTGACGGGCTTAGACCAGGAAACCCGTGCGGCGCCCGCCGTGGTCTCCACCAGCACGATCTGATTCATCGGCGGCGCGGGGACATGAACGCACATGCCTGCCTGCGGCACCAACAGAAACTCAGTGACGTTTTGATACTCGTCGTCGAACGGGACCATATAGCCCTTGATCTGAACTGCGCCGCCTTCAAGCTTCCGAAGCGCCGGCGTTAGTTCGCCCGTCTTGACGTTTAGCCCGCGAAGCGCGCGCCAGTCGAGCGGCGTGTGGAAGTTGTCGCGCCGGGGGCGCTGGGCGGGGTCTGGAAAACTTTGCGGCGGCGCAGATTGCTTCTCCAGCGGCGGACGCTTCTCCGGCTCCGCCTCCACCATCTTGAACTTCGGCTGGCATGCGCACAGCAGCAGCGGAACGAGTGCGGCCAGCCTCACAGGCGCACGCTGAGTCCATCACTCAGCGCGTTGCGGTAGGCCTTTACGGCGGGTACGAAGCCGATCAGAATGCCGGCAACGGCGACGGCGGCGAGATAGGCCCATCCCGTAGCGGTTGGCGGATCAACGGGAAGGTAGAGGCCGAAATAGCGTTCCACCGTCGGCTGCGCGGCAGCGGCCGCCGCGTAAATCAGAAGGACGCCGGCCACGCAGCCCGCCAGCGCCAGGATCCCGGATTCAAGCACCAGCAGCGCGATAATCTTGCGCGGTCCCGCGCCCACCGCGCGCAGAATCGCCATCTCCCGGCGGCGTTCGTTCAGCGAGGTATACAGCGACACCAGCATTCCCAGCAGTCCGACGATAAGAACGAAGAACGTAACGACACGCAACGCGTCCTCCGCGAAGCCAATGGTGCGCCACAGCTCATCCAACGCGACGCCGGGAATGATGGCCATCAGCGGCTCCGCTTCGTAGGTGGAGATGTCACGCTGAAGACGGAGAACGTCGATGCGCGATTTCATACCCAACAGCAGAGCGGTGATCTGGCGAATCTCCAACTTGTCTTTGGTGAGTTCCGCGGCTGGAATTTCCTCGCCGGGCATTGGCGGCGCGCCTTCCTGCCAATCCGCATGGACGGCGGAGATTCCATAGAGCGAGATGTACAGGCTGCGATCCACGGGCGTTGCGGTGCGCGCCAAAACGCCGACGACGGTAAATGGTTTATCGTCGTGATCGAGAATTCCCTGTGTGCCGGAAACGCCGTGCGTGATGACGAGGCGGTCTCCTGTTTTGTGTTTCAGCGTGGCGGCGACGTCGCTTCCCAGCACGACGTCGAATACTCCGTCGGGAAGCCGGCCTGAGGCAAACTCGATCTTGCGGTCCCGGCGGTACTGGTAGCGCTGATAGAAATCGTTCGTCGTTCCAACAACGCGGAAGCCGCGATAGCTGTCCCCCAGGGAATATGGGATCGACCATTTCACCGCCGGATGCCGTGCGAAGTGCTGATAACTGTCGTAGGTGATATTGTTCGTCGCGGAACCCATGCGGAAGACCGCGTACAGCAGCAATTGAAGCGAACCGCCCCGGGCCCCAACAATCAGGTCCGTGCCGGAAATCGTTCCACGAAAGCTTTCCCGCGCGCCGCTGCGTACAATCTCCACGCCCAACAGCAGCGCGACGCTAAGCGCGATCGACGCGATCGTTAGAAGCGTTGTCAGCTTGCGGTTCTTCAGCGAACTCCAGGCGAGCGACAGCAAGAGCATCAGGCCACCTCCATCGCCGCCGCATGGTTAACCTCGGGCAGCGAGATCGCGCGGTCGAACATCGGCATCAGCGTGCGGTCGTGGCTGACAAACAGAAGGGTTGCGCCGGACTGGCGGCACCTTTCAAACAGCAGTTGGATGAACCGCTGGCGATGATCCTGGTCCAGGGATGAAGTGGGTTCATCGGCGACGATCAGTTCCGGTGAGCCAATCAACGCGCGTGACGCCGCCACCCGCTGCTGTTGCCCAACACTCAACCGTGTGACGTTCTCGCCCAGCAACTGGCCGATGCCCAGGTGATCCGCAACCTCGCGAGCCGCGGCGTGCAAGTCCCGGCCATTCAACCGGAGCCGGCGCTCCGCCGACAGACGGCACGGCAGCGTAATGTTCTCCTCCACAGTGAGATATGGAATCAGATTGAAAAGTTGAAAGATGTAGCCGATGTGGGAGCCCCGAAACGCGTCGCGCTGGCTGGAGGTCATCGCCTTCAAATCGCGGCCGAGAATCTCCGCGCGGCCAGAGTTGGCATCCAGCACACCGGCGACGATTCCGAGGAGAGTGGTTTTGCCGGAACCCGAAGGGCCGAAGAGAAAGATACGCTCACCGCGCTCAACCTTCAGCGCCGGGATGTTCAGAATTTCGCGATCCGCCGAGTACCCGAATCTCAGATCCGCGAGTGCGATCGCATCCGCCATCCGCTATTTCGGCAGAGTAACTGTGCCCTTGTCGGATTTGATTTCGGCTCCGGTGGAGCCAGCCGCGCCGACAGCCTGGACCGTGATGGCGGCAATTCCTGCATAGGCCTTCGTGACGGCGAACGCCACCTTGGTCCCGGCCGGCGTCTTTGCGCACGTCGCGGAGAAATCGGCATCGATCTCGGCGTGGTCGGGTTCGGGATTCTCCACCTCGACCGATTTCGCTTCCATCCGGCAACCCAACGCGGGATCGAAGATCACCATCTTCGAAAAGTTCGCCTTCAAAGCCGCCAGCGCATCGGCCTGTTTCTTCTTGTCCGCCGCCGTCGTTGGAACGTATTCGAAGCCGACGATCGCCATTGCGGGCGCGTGAAATTCGATATCGACGGTCTTGCCCTCAACGGCGAAATTGATCTCCGCCGCGCCATGATCGTGAGCCTTCTGCGTCTTTGATTGGGAGTGCGAATGGGACTCCTTCGCGCCCTTCTTGTCGTCGGCAAACAGCGCCACCGAGAGAATCAGGAAACAGGACAGAATGCGCATGACTAGTCCTTATACGGCTCAATCAAAGTCGAGCCCAGCTTGAACGAAACGTCTCCGTAGGGGCTTTTGACGAGGGAAACTTCAAGTTTCCCGTGGACCCACACTGGGTCCCAAAAGCTGACCTTCGTTTTCTTGCCGCCGTCCACCTTCACATAGACAATCTGGTTGGGCGGCGGAGGCGGGGTGTGAACGCACGCGCCGACATAGGGCACCAACAGGAACTCCGTGACGTACTCGTCTTCATCCTCCAGCGGCACCATGAAGCCCGGCACCTTCACCTGCTTGCCGGCAACTTTCTGAAGAGCGTCGTTCTGCTCGCCCGTGCGGTAGTTCAGCCCGCGCAGGGTGCGCCAATCGACCTTTATGGAATCGTCGGCGGCGCGCGCCACTACCAACGCGGCCAGCACAAACACCAATCCCCGCAGACGCACGAGGCTTTTCATACCTACTAGATTACATCGGCGGCGTGACGGACTCATCCTCGCCCGAATACTTCGACAGGATCATGAAGGGGTCGGCGCTTTTCTTGCGCCACTCCTGGACGCGCGCCCGCATCGCCAGCAGCGACGCGCGATGCAACGGCTCGGCCGCGAGGTTGTTCAACTCGTCTGGATCGACGGTGATGTCGTAAAGTTCTTCTTCCGCCCGGTAAAGGTAGTCCTTCACGGGACGCTTGCCGACGCGTGCGTTCATCCCTTCGGGCCTCAGGCTCTGCCAGGTCTTCGAACCCCACAGATCGCTGGCGAAAGGAAATTCCATCTTGTTCTGGAGGTTCCTCAGGTACTTGAACTGGCGCGTGCGGATACCGCGGATAGGGTAGTACATCGTCACTTCGTGAAACGTGTGCGAGAAATACGCTTCGTCCCACCTGGCGGGCGACTCCTGTTCAAGGATCGGTAGGATGCTGCGGCCATGGAGCGCATACTCGGGCAACTTCGCGCCAGCCCAGTCGATGCACGTGGGCGTGATGTCCACCCAACTGACCATGCCGTTGTTCACCATGCCGCGTTTCTTGCCGTCCGGATGACGGACGATCAGCGGAAGCCGCGCGCCGGCGTCGTATACGTTGGTTTTGGCATTGGCGAACGGCATGCCGTTGTCGCTCATAAAAATCACAAGCGTGTTGTCCAACTGCCCCGTTTCGCGCAACACGCGCATGAAATGCCCCACGCCCTGGTCCAGACGATTGCTTGCTTCGTAGTACTCGGCCACCTCTTGGCGCGTGGCCGTGTTGTCCGGCAGAAAGCTGGGCACGCGAACCTTCTGCGGATCGAAAGGTGTACGGACGATACCGGGATAATCCTTGTTTGCGAATCCGGCGCCGGCGCGGTGCGGGTCTGTAAACCCGACGTGCAGATACCAAGGGTTGCCGCCCGCCGCCTGAATGAAGCCTTTCGCCTTGTCCGCCATCACGCTTCCATTCCGGCCGCCGTCGTTCGATTGATTGAGATCCCAACGGAACCGCTCAATCGGATTGACGTGCAGCTTGCCGATCACGCCGGTCTTGTAGCCCGCATCTTTCAACAGGCTCGGCAGCGGCTGGATCTTCGGCAGATAGCTGAAGTTGTGAATGGAGTGTGCGTGCCCGTAGTGCCCGTTGGCGTGATTTTGCAGACCGCTGAGAATAACGCTTCGGCTGGCGCTGCAACTGGCGGTGGTGCAGAAGGCGTGATCGAAGCGAACACCCTCTTCGGCAAGCTTGTCGAGATTGGGAGTTTTCGCTGTCGGGTCGCCATAAGCGCCTGTGTGAAGCCCAAGGTCGTCGGCGATCAGCAGAAGAATGTTGCGTGGCTTTGACTGCGCCAGCATTGGGGCCGCGGCCATTGCGTGCGTAAAAGTTCGGCGGGTCAACATGTCCCACCAACTTTATCCCGATTCGTCAGGACTTGGATTGAATCTTCTTTCGAACGTCGCCGGCGTTCTTCGCGTCGGGCGCGAGTTCCAGATACTTCGCGTACGCTTTTTTGGCGCCGGCCTTGTCGCGCAATTTCTCCAGCGCCTCCGCCCATCTCAGATACGCTTCCGGCAGCGAAGGATTCCACCGCGTTGCCTCTTCAAAGCGGCGTGATGCGGCCTTGTAGCTGCCCTTCTTCCAGTAGAAGTTGCCGACGCGAATCTCGTTCTCGGCTTGCAGGGGATTGAACGTATATTCCTTGGGCTGCAAGGATTCGTCTTCTTCCGGCGGCTCCTGTTCGGGTTTCTGCGGCTTCGCTTGCGCCAGAATCCCGCCGGTCAAGGCCCACGGCAGGACGAGAAAGAACCTGCGTGTCACACTTAAAGTATAAAGCCCGTTCCTCACCAAATGCTCCGCGACAAAGTGGCGCAAATCCCCGCGCTGCCTGGCGTGTACCTGTGGAAGAACGCCGCTGGGAAAGTCATCTACGTCGGCAAGGCGAAGAGTCTGCGCGCACGCGTCCGCAGCTACCTTAGCGACGACAAGCTGGCGGACCGCAAGACCGGCACTTTGGTTGCGGAGGCGACCGACGTCGAGTACATCCTGGTCGACAACGAGAAGGAAGCCCTGGCGCTTGAAAACAACTTCATCAAGCAGTGGAAACCGCGCTTCAATATTCTGCTGCGCGATGACAAAACCTATCCGTACATCAAGCTGACGGCGGAGAAGTACCCGCGCGTCTATGTGACACGGCGGCTTCGCAAGGACGGATCAACTTACTACGGGCCTTACTTTCCCGGTAATCTTGCGCATCGTCTGGTGCACTTCATACACCGTCATTTCAAGGTGCCATCGTGCAAGGTGGATCTGACGCGGACGCACAAGAATCCTTGCCTTCAATACCACATCCATCGCTGCCTGGGCCCGTGCGTGGCGGGGCTGACCACGGATGAGATCTACGCGAGCCATGCGCGCGACGTTCGCCTGTTCCTTGAAGGCCGCCATCGCCAACTAATCACGGAGTTGCGGGCGCGTCTGGATCTTGCATCGGAAGCATTGCGGTTCGAGGAGGCGGCTGCGTTGCGCGATCGCATCTCCACTGTCGAAGAGATGGAGCAGCGCCAGAAGATGGCGGCAGCCGAAGGCGACGACACCGATATCCTGGCCTATCACGCTGAGCCTCCGCTGGTGGCCGTGCATCTGTTCCACCTGCGCCGCGGGCGCGTCGTCGACCGCCGCGAGTTCTTCTGGGAGGACGTCGCAAACTTCGACGCCGCGGAATTGTTCTCTTCGCTGCTGAAGCAGTTGTATCTGGATGGATCATACGTGCCGGGCGTCATCCACATCCCCGTGGATTTCGAGGATCGCGAACCGCTGGAGACTCTGCTGGCGGAAAGTCGCGGCCGCAAGGTGGAGATCCTGACGCCGCAGCGCGGCCAGAAGAAGCAGATGCTGCTGCTGGCGCAAACGAACGCGCAGCACAGCTTCGCGCAGCGGTTCAGAGTGTTGAAGCCATCGTCGAAACAGATTTCCGAAGCGCTTCAGGAGGCCCTGAACCTTCCCGCGGCTCCAAAGCGTATCGAGTGTTTCGACATCTCGCACATCCAGGGCACCGACAAAGTGGCCAGCATGGTGGTGTGGGAAGACGGAAAGATGAAAAAGGCCGATTACCGGAAATTTGTCATTCGCACCGTCGTTGGCAACGATGATTTCGCGTCCATGCGGGAGGTGGTGACGCGCCGTTACGGACGTCTGAAGGAAGAGAGTCAGACATTCCCAAGCCTGGTGCTCATCGACGGGGGTATCGGGCAGCTACACGCGGCCGCCGAGGCACTGGAGGCGCTCGGGGTGACCACGCAGCCGCTGGCGTCCATCGCCAAGCGCGAGGAGTGGATCTACGTGCTCGGCCAGGAAGATGAGCCGATCGTCCTCGACAGGTTTTCGCCCGTGCTGCACCTGGTGCAACAGATTCGCGATGAGGCGCACCGCTTCGCCGTAACCTTCCACCGCACTCGCCGGAACGCGTCGCGATTAACGTCGGAACTGGCCGAAATTCCGGGCGTGGGCGAGAAGACGGTGACCAAGCTGCTACGTCACTTCGGCAGCCTGGAGCGGGTACGTAGTGCTAACGAAGCGGAATTGAAGACGATCGCCGGACCCGCCGCGGCACGCAAAATACAAGCGCACTGGGCAGCTACGGCGCTTGAACCGGCAGACGCGTCGAAAAGCTAAGCGAACGTTGCGAACACGTCAAGGAGGGCACGCCCGGAGTGGCGGGGACGATCACACTCACCAGATAGAAGCCGATCGTGCCTGGAGCGGGACCGGCGTACCGCAGTTGGGCGGGCACTCCATCGAAACTGCAGACGACCGGCTGCTGAACAAATCCCGCAGCCGACATTTCTCCGGTGCGAGGCTGCGGAATCACTGGACCCAGGCCCGTCGCATAGACGTGCACGACTTCGCCTGGACGCGCCGGACTTCGTTCATCGATCAGCGATCGGAAGTCCTGATGCACAATCACCGTGGAGCCGTTTCGCAGGAAGAATTGCGGGTGCAGCGGTTCGACACGGGTTGTCGCCGCGCGGTTGCGCCAGGGGAAGTCGCCTTGCCGGATTAGTTCCAACGTAGCTTCGCCTTCGGGCGTCTCCCAGGGCACTTGGAAAAGCGCGTCGCCTTGATTGACCTGAATCACGGGCGCCTCTTGCCCGTTCACCAGAACGCGCAGCGGTTCACCTTGGACGACTGTCGCCTGGACATTCACGATAGAGCCAGGGGCAACGAGGGTGATGGCTTGCCTGAAGTCCGGGGGGAATCTCGAGATCAAGTCTCGCTCAGCGCGCACAAGGTTGAATTTCAGCAGGCGTCCCTCGGGTGTGAGAGCCCACAGTATACGGCCGTTGCCGGAAAGAACGGCGCGTTCGATGCCGCCGTCTTCAAACGTTGCCTGCCGCAGTTCGGAGCCGTCGGTCTTGGCCACATAGGCTTGCCGGGGCAGGCTCGCAGGCGCCCACAGAAAGAGCACGTCGCGCCCATCGTCGCTAAGTGTCATCAAGCGGCTTCCAGGTCCACCCAGGCGCAGTCCCTGGCCCCCCGACAGTGGTGACGAGAGCGCGTAAACGCCGCCTGCGGCCTCCCACGCGACCACTCGGGCATCCTCGCTGATCTGCACGTCTCTGGCGTCGCTGACGATCGGCCTGGCGTCCTGACCCGGGGAAAGAAGTTGCAATCTTCGATTGAAGACTGCGGCTGTCCCATCGTTCGCCACGTCTGCGATCAGCCCGTCGCTGCACAAGCCGGAGCAATAAACTCGTTCCTCGCCGGTTTCCAGGTGAATCACTGAACTCCGCGATGTTGCGCGGCTGTTCAGTTTTCGCAC
>JBGTFZ010000010.1:0-72020 GCA_041746955.1 Bryobacteraceae bacterium | reverse complement strand
CAGCCCGGCCACCCGGATCCGCCGCCCGCGAATCCGGACGCCGTCGGCAAAGCGAAGGAGCCCGGAGGCTTCTCGATCTGGTGGATCATCATCCCCGTCGTCATCGTGGCGTTCGTCGTCATCTTTATCGGCATCAGCACCAGCCCGGAACGGAACCCGAGCAAGAGTCCAAAGTAACCAGCCAACTCGCAGAGCAACCGTGGCAGCGCGCCCCAAGAAGCCGGAACTTGACCTTTCCGCGTTTCCTCCGGGCACGGCAACGGCGGGTTCGCGATTCGTCTGCCTCGCCTGCATTTTCGACATTTTCACTAAGCAGTTGAAGATGGCTCCGAAAGCGGCCTATGCCGCCATCCGCGCGCACCAACCGGAGGTCCAGGAACTTACTGGCGCTCCTGTGCGGCCTTACTTCGCCGCCGACGGGAAGAACCTGCGCTGCCCTTATTGCGAGTCGTCGAAGCGCTGGCTGGCCGCGATACAACTGGTGCGGATCGAAGGCGGTCGCGCGACCCTGGACGCCCGCAAGCAGTTATTGAAGACGCTGCCGAAAACCGCCGGGCACGTGATTACGATCGAGACGAAGGCCAGCCGGCGCGATCTGCTGTTCGAGTGGCTGGATTCGCTCGGCCGCAAGTACGACTTTGACGACCCCGCGTGGCTGCTGGAGGCGACGCGCGCGTTTCTTCAAAAGCGCGAGCCGAACACCGATTGGGCCGCGGCGTTCGATGGGATTCGCCATGTCCGGAAGTCGCAGCGGCTGGATGGCGGTTGGGAACGCGATGCCATCCGGCTGTACCTCGCGCCGGAGCTCTACTACGAAGCGCTGCTGGTGCAGTATCTGGTTAGCCGGTCCCACCGCTCCGGCGGGCTGACGCTGGAAGGGCGGATGACGATCGGTGAGTTGCTGCGCCGGCTGCGCGGCTACGCGCGCCATCACGCGATTGAGGGTGACGACCCGCTGGAGTTCCTGCAGAATCTCGTCGATTCGCTGGATCCTGGCGCGGCGTCGGTAAAGCTGCTCTACGTGGCCGACCGGCGCGACTTTCTCGAGAAGTCGAAGGAAGTCTTCGCGCGGTACGGCGGCTGACTCCGCGCGCCGCAAGCGGGCATAGTCTGCATCATGAACAGCTTTGATCATGATACCCTTCAATCATGCCCACCCCGATCCAAATCAAGAGAGCCGATGTGGCCGCCGACATCCGCGCACTCGCCGACCTGACGGGCGCCTCCATCACCGACGCGGTTGCCGATGCCGTCCGCGCCAGCCTCGCGGTGGAGCGGGCAAAATCCGATAAGACGCTCCAGCGGCGCATCCGCAAGGCCGAGAAGTCGCTGGCGAACTTCTACCGCTTTCCTTCGATTGGTCCCAGGCTTACGGACACCGACCTCTACGACGCCGAGGGCTTGCCGAAGTGAGAATCGCGGTTGACGCTTCCGCCGTGTTGGCGATCCTCTTGCGGGAGCCTGATGCCACGCTCTACCTGACGAAGTTGATGGCTGCTTCCAAGGCCTGGATCTCCCCGGTCAACTGGTGGGAGGTGCAGGTTCGCATCCATCGGGAGTTCGGCGATGAAGCCGCGCGAGTGTCCGCCGCTTGGATGGCCAGCGAAGTTCGCCTGATCGTAGAACCGATCACCCCCGCTCATGCCGCCACTGCATTTGAGGCGAGCCTCCGGTTCCGGGGCGGTCCCGCCCGTCTCAACCTGGGCGATTGTTTCGCCTATGCGCTGGCTAAGGCAAGGCAGGTTCCACTTCTTTACAAAGGATTAGACTTCGCGAAAACTGGCATTCAGCCGGCATAAGGCACTGGCAGTGTCGCGCACGAGAGTTGACAAAAAAAGACCGGGGCAGGTTCCATCCCGCCCCGGTCGAAGATTTGGATTCGAGAAGTGACTACTTCTTCACTTCCAATTTGTTTTCGACGTTGCCCGCGCCCGCTACGGTAACGGCAATCGCTTCGATCTTGCTCTTCGCGGCTTCGTTTGAAACCATGCCGGACAACATCGCCTTGCCACTCTTCACGGAGACGGTAACCGCCTTCGCATCGGGCGACAGGGTTGTCTCGTCGGCGAGAGACTGACGGATCTTCTTCTCCATCTGCATGTCGTTGTTCTCGGCCTGCGCGACTTCCGTGACAGCAGGCTTTTCGGTCGACTTCTCAACCGGCTCTTGGAACGGGGCGGCCACCAGGAAGCAACCACCAACCACAAACGGCACAAGTGCTTTCAGTTTCATAAACCCTCCATGGTTTAACAGTCTTCCCGCGCCCTGTTTTCTTGATTGACGCGGACGCAATCGTTAGTGCAATGGGGGGGCCATTCCTTTGGTTACTTACACATGTCTCCCGATGCTGAATGTCCCGCCGTGAAAACAGAGGAAGAAACGTCGCGAGGCCGGTAATTGTTGCTAAAAACGCGAGAGCGACGCGAGCATGGAGTACGTTTTCACGCCTCCAATCAACTCAACGGAGTCGATCACTTTCCAGTCGTTGTCCAACGCTCCGATATAGACGGCGGAACCGCGCTCGCGGCCCATAAGAATGATGTTCTTGTCGTCGTACTTCAGCCGGCGGTACTGCACTTCGCCCGCTTCGTCGCGCCACTGATCGCCCAACGGCTGGCCCAGTTTGCGAACGATGGAGTGATAGTCGTCCTTCGCATTCAGACCCAGGCTGGATTGCATCACGCCTTTGTAGACCACGGCTTTGCCCGAGGTGACGCGCGAATACACGCCGATCAGCAACGCCGTTGCGGTGATGGAAAGAACCAGCACCGCGCCGATCAGCCGTCCGATCCGGCTCTCCGTGCCGGATTCCAGACTGATGTTGACAACCTGCGCCGGCGCGGCGGCGGCGGGACTTTGCGCAGGCGGCCGCGGCACTTCACCGACGGCACGCGGCATTTGCAGCACGCGGCGCACGTGGGGGATCAGCGCGCTGCCCTTGTACTCCAACTCCTTCGTCAAGCCCCAGATCATGACGGGCTCTTCGATACTGGCAAGTTCGCCCAGGTACCGCCGGGGAACCCACAGTTCCTGATTCGATTGGCTGTTCACCACCAGCACCTCGGACCATGTCGCCTGCTTGTAGCGCCACTCATTGTGGGCGATTCCAATGATCGAGGGGTAGAACGAGAAGGGCCGGTGCCCGAGATGTTCAAACGGCGGTGGTACTGGCGGCGCCGGCATTTCCTATCCGTATTAGAGCAAATCGAGTGTTGTCAGAATCGAGAGAAAGTCGGCACGGCACGGACGAACCGGCTCCGGCATCGCCGACGGTTCGCACTCGTCGAACGCCTGCATCAGCGACATTTTCGCGACGGCGTATTCTTCCACCGCGGACACTTCGCGCCGGGCGGCGAGCTCCAGTTCCGCGCGATCGATCAACACGATCACTGGGCGAAACGCCGTTCGCGTCGCCGAGGCCTCGAACGTGTAGGCGGCGCCTTTCTGGCCCGCGAAGTAGTACTCCCACACGTAGCCGGATTGGGCGCTGTAAGTTTTCAGACGGCGCACGGCGCCTTGTGCGCGTTGTCGCGGCATGGCTTCAGTATGATCGGGACAGTGGTCGCAATATCCATCCTGCTGTTGATGGCCGCCCAGGAGACGGCTCCGCCCGCCGGCCCCACGCCCGCACCCGCGGCCGCAGTCGAACCCGCCGAACCGCCCCCGCCTCCCAAACTGGAATTTGCCGGCAAGCCCATCGTCGTTCCCTTTTCGTGCAGTGAAGAGTCGATTCACGCCGCTGGCCTAACCTGCCCGGAATCGGAACCCTGCCCCGTCTATCTGGAACTGTCGTCGCTTGAGTCGTTCGGGACAACCCTGATCGCCGCTGGGAATCTGCACTCGTCGGCCAACACTTTTTCCAGCATCCTGCTGGCGTCCGACGACCACGGAAAGACTTGGAGTGAAGCGCACGATCGTCTGCCGCAAGTGGTGCTTGACCAGATTCAGTTCGCCGATTTTTCGTCCGGCTGGGTAAGCGGGCAAACGCTGGCGCAGCTTCCGCGCGACCCGTTCTTTCTGGTTACCACTGATGGCGGGAAGACATGGAAGAAGCGGCCTCTCTCCGACGACACGCAGGTTGCGGCGATCGACGCTTTCTATTTTGAGTCGCGTACGGAGGGCTGGATGATTGTCGACCGTTCGCGCAGTGGCGAACCGAATGCGCGGTATCAGATCTACGAGACAAGAACCGCTGGCGACACGTGGATGCTGCGCGAATCGTCCGGAGAACCTCTCAAGCTGAAGAAGACGCGTCCCCCTTCCGCCGGCGTGCGGCTGCGCGCCGATGGCCCGACGAAAAGCTACCGGATTGAGCAGTTGAAATCCAACAAGTGGACGGTGCTGGCAAGCTTCCGTGTCCGGCTGCCGGACTGTTCGATTCGATTGAAGGAACTAGCCGCTCCGCCAGAACCCGACGCTCCGCCCGCCGCGCCCCCACCTTCACCCGCTTCCAAGAAGACCGCGCCAAGCCTTCGGAAGAAATGAAGCCGCATCCGGTTGAGCTGGAGCTGTTCCGCCAGATCCTGGTTTCTATCGCCGACGAGATGGGCACGGTGCTGCGCAAGACCGCCTTCTCGTCGAACATCAAGGAGCGCCGCGACTACTCTTGCGCTGTGTACGACCATAATGGCGAAACCATCGCCATGGGCGATCACATGCCGGTGCACCTCGGCGCAATGCCGCTCTCGGTTGCGGAGGCGATCCGGGCATTTCGTTTGGAGCCGGGCGATATCGTTCTGGTGAACGATCCGTTCCGGGGCGGCACCCATCTGCCCGACATCACCGCCGTCAGCGGCGTTTTTCTGCGAAGCAGGACTCCCGAGTTCTACGTTGCCAGCCGCGCCCATCATTCCGACGTCGGCGGAATGAGCCCGGGCTCCATGCCGCTGGCCAACGAAATCTTTCAGGAAGGCATTCGCATTCCTCCGGTGCGCATCCAGCGCCGGGGCAAACTGGACCGTCCGCTGCTGGAGCTGATTCTGGCCAATGTGAGAACGCCGGTGGAGCGCGAGGGCGATCTCAAGGCGCAATTTCTCTCGCTGGAACGAGGCGCGGCGCGGCTGAAGGCGCTGGCCGCGCGGTCGAAGATTGCTGCCCTGCGACGCCAGATCGCGGCATTGCAGGATTACAGCGAACGGATGATGCGCGCGGAGCTGGCTCGAATTCCCGCGGGAGTCTACCGCTTCGAGGATTTTCTCGACGGTGGAATCGCGGTGCGCGTTGCGATCACGATTGTCGGCGGGCGGGCGAAGGTGGACTTTACGGGAAGCGATCCGCAATCGGACGCTCCGGTGAATGCGAACTACGCCATCGCATTGTCGGCGGCGATGTACGTCTTCCGCTGCCTGATCCGCGAGGACGTTCCCTACACGGCGGGATTGCTGAAGCCGATTGAGGTGATCGCACCCCTGGGCTCTGTCGTCAACGCGCGGGAACCGGCGGCGATGGCTGCGGGGAACGTCGAGACGTCGCAGCGGATCACCGATGTGCTGCTGGGCGCGCTGGCGCAGGCGGTGCCGGATAGAATTCCGGCCGCGAGTTCGGGAACGATGAGCAATGTCAGCTTCGGCGGCGTCGACCCCTCCACTGGCCGCAGGTTCGCCTACTACGAGACGATTGCCGGGGGCATGGGCGCGTCGGTGACGGGACCTGGGCAGGATGGCGTCCACACGCACATGACGAATAGCTGGAATACGCCGGTGGAAGCGTTTGAGCAGTTGTATCCAGTCCGGATCCGGCAGTATTCGCTGCGTCGCGGCAGTGGCGGCGCCGGGCGAAACCGGGGCGGCGATGGAATCGTGCGGGAGTTTGAATTCTTGTCGCCGGTGGAATTCACGCTTCTCGCCGACCGGCGGGACCGGGCGCCATACGGCCTCGAAGGCGGAAAACCCGGCCAGTGCGGCGCCGCTTTTCTGAACGGCAAACCGTTGGCCGGGCGATGCCGGTTGCAGCTTCGGCCGGGCGATCGCGTTCGGATCGAAACGCCCGGCGGGGGAGGCTGGGGAACCGCTTAGCGGGCGATTCGGAGAATTTCGCCGGCTATGCGGGCGAACGCTTCACTCAACTGTGCGGTGCCGGGCGCAAAGACATACAGGCCTTCCTGTTTGGTCGCGTCGTACACCGGGCTCAGCTCCGTATTTGCAATCCGGTTTAGCAATTGATCCTCGGCCGCGCCAACGCCGCCCAGGCCAATTACGTAAATCACGGCGTCCAGCCCCAGCGGCGCCGTTTCGTTGTTGCGGATCCGGTACGCAACGTGATTCGTCGCGTTGATGCCGGCATTCTCCATTGTGGCCGCATGGTTGATGCGGATCTTGCCCACATCCGGGCTGCCCACGGACGTAATGAACTGCAGCGTCTTATAGGAATCGTCGCGGACGTTGTTGCCGTAGATGTCCTGAGTTGGCATGAACCCCATGTCGCCGTAAAGGTAAGTGGTTCCGGAGCCCATGTTGAAGACGCAACCGGCCTTGGAAGAAATCAGCGTCGAATTGGGCGCCGGCATCGCGGTAGCCAAGTATCTGTAGAGGCCCACGGTTCGCCCGGTGCTGCTGTGGTACTGCACCCAGCCCGTCTTGCCGCTGGTGCTGGAACAGGGTGTGCGGCTGGTGTCGTTAATCTGTGCGGTTGTCGCCAAAGTGGGCGCGGGACCCGTGTAACCCCGGGCCACGGTTCGTAACGCGTCGGCGGCGGAAAAGTCGAACGTCAAGGTGTTGGGCTGTCCGTCGGTGAACAGCATCAGGACGTTCAATGCGCCCGGCTCATTGATGGTCTTCAACTGCCCATAGCCCTGCCAAAGGGCCTGCGCGGTATTGGTTGAACCGTTGCAGTTGATCCGGCTGATCAGGTCGGGGATGCCGCCCGTACCGGTTAGAAAATTGCCGGGCGTCGACTGCATCGCAAAGTCGACGCGATAGTCTCCTCCATATGTCAACAGGCCAACCCGGTCGCGGTAGTTCGCGAACTTCCGGACAAAGGCTGTCGCCGCATTCTTCATCGGCGTGCAGGCGCCGGACGTCGAAAGGGAGCCGGAGCGGTCGAGAACAACCATCAGGTTGACATCGCGCCGGGACGCCTGGCCCAAGGCCCGGAGCCGCGTCATGTCGCTGCCCAGGTAGCGCAGAAAGTAGCTGGGCGCTTCGACAGAAACGTCCACCGTCACGGTTCGCGTGCGCAGGGCGGTCTCGGCGACGGCGACGCCGATCGACCGGTTTCTGGAATACAAGTATCCGGTGGGAAAATTGGCGGTAAAGAAGCGTTGCGCGGTGTCGACCGCGGCCGCCTCCTGCGCGCCCAGCGTTTCCCCGTTTGAGAGGGAACGCGCGGCCGCGAGAGCCGCGGCGTCCGCCGACATCGTCAGCCGCGCGCGGACACCGTACAGCATGCTGGCGTCCACCGCCAGACCCGCCGCTGGAATCACGAATGTCAGCATGGCGGCGGTCATCAAGACGGCGACGCCCTTCTCACGGCGGCTCATCCGCTTCCACCGCGCCCGTAGATTTTTAGTAGATCGCTCGCGCATAAACTCCCTCGCTTCCCGCCACTCCATTCAGGCTCCAGTTCGGAGACTTCACGTAAATCTCGGCGATGTAGGCCACCTCGCCGTCTTCAAGCGTTAGAACGCCCGTCCAGTTCGTCGCCCGCGCCGAGCCGTTTGTCAGATACTCAGTGGGCGAAATCGTTCCACCGGAATCGATGATCGACGACGGAGGATCACCAAACCGGCTGGGATGCAGTGAGGCGTTGCCGAACTGCACGCGATGGATCACCACTGGCTGATCGCGGTTCACACAGGCTGAGCCCGACAGGCTGGCCGCCGTGCAATCGTCGTCGCTGGCCATCGTAATCTGCGAAAGAATCACGACGCCGTCGCCGCCCGACCGCTGTAGATTCAACCCCTGCGCCAGGCGCACCACCAGATCCTGGCTTGCCGGCTGCGAGAAGTCTACCCATCGCACATACATGTGGCCCGTGTTTCGTGCCAGTTGCGTCACCTGAAGATTGCGTCCCAGGTTCATGCCCACATTAAAAGTCCCCAACAGCAGTGGCGTCAGAAACGACATGCACAACGCGAACTCGATCATCGCGTTGCCTCGTTCCCGGCCACGTTTCCGCCGCACCGGCCGCGGCATGGATCTCGTGTTCGCGGATCTCATGTTTGGCTCCTTCGTCATCGCTCTGGCGCAGCCGTCCCGCCCGGCAGCCCCTCCATACGGTCCGTCGCACGCGCGTTCAACTGCAGCGGCGTATTCGCCCGCAGCAGCGGCATGATCCAGCCCCAGTTGAAGTTCTCCACCGAGACTTCGACGATGTTGCCCGGCGCATTTTCCGTCGTTTCGACAAAGCTTTCCGAGTCGTAGTATCGAATGCGGACTTTCTCCGTCGCCGCAGTACCGGCAAGGAATCCCATCGAATGATGCTGCACGACGCTCCGGATGGAATCGTCGTGTCCCATTCCGGGGACCAGTTGATAGGTAACCGCATACCGCACGCCCTCGCGGCAGGCGTGTTGAAAAGTGCTGCGCAGGAAGATCGCCACCGAGAAATCCAGAATCCCCAGCATCATGGCCAGCGTCGGCACGAAAACCAGTGCCGTTTCAACCAGCGTGTTGCCCCGCCTGCGCCGGGAATGTCCGCCAAATAGTCTGGCCTCGGACTGCCTTTGAATCACGATGACCCAGCTTAGTGCGGGATGCCGTCCTCGTTACATTGGGAAAATCCCTGGAATGTCCCGCGAAATTGCCTGAGCTGGTTCTAGGACTGGTCTGCCTCCCGCCCTTCGCTCCGTTATGATGAGGGCTGTGCCGACTCTGGAGTTGACCGCCTAGCCCCTACCGCATGAAGCCTCAGCGATCTGCCATTGTCCTTGTCCTGCTGTGCACTTTCATCGGCGCGGCGGCGCAGATCCTTATGAAAACAGGCGGCAACGGGCTATCTGCCTACTCCGCGGCGGAGATCGTCCGCCAGCCGGCCCTGCTGCTCCGAAATCTGCCGCTGATCGGCGGCTACGCCCTTTACGGACTTAGCACCGTGCTGATGGTGCTGGCGCTGCGGCGCGGACAATTGTCCGTACTTTACCCGATCATCTCGCTGACGTATGTCTGGGTGATGATACTGTCCACATTCGTCTTCAACGAGCAGTTGAACGCCTGGAAGATCGCCGGCGTGATGTCGATCGTCGCCGGCGTGGGGGTGATGGGGAAAAGTGGCCAGACGTGAAGACGTCTCCGGAATCGATCGCCCTGGTGCTGGTGGCTTCCTTCCTCGGCTCCTTCGGCATGGTGGGCCTGAAGGCGGGCGCGGAACGGGCGGAGATCCGCTTGAGCTCCCTGCTGCGCAACTGGCGGCTGGCCGTGGGCGTGGCGCTGTTTCTGCTGTCGTCGGTCTTCTTCGTCCTCGCAATTCGCCGGGGTGAGCTTACCGTGCTCTACCCGATGGTGTCGCTGGGCTATGTCTGGACCCTGATCTGGTCGCGGCTGTTCTTCGGCGAACCGATTACGCGCGCAAAGATCGGCGCAGTGGGCCTGATCCTGCTGGGTGTAGTGCTAGTGGCGGCTGGCGGCCGGTAGGCATGCTAACCTAACGCCGAAGTTTGTGCACCTTGAGACCCTGAGGCTTCTTCGCCAGCCAAAGTTTCGCCTCGCGGTGATGGGCGACATCGAGCGGAGGATACGCGCTTCCCTTCCCCTGCCGGTTCGCCGGACGTTAGCGCGCGGTGACGACCACTTTTGTCCGATCTGCGAAAGCACCGTCAAGGAGTTCCGTCCCTTTGTGAGCATGAAGCAGGCTTGGTGCCCAGTCTGCGGCTCAATGCCCTGGCACCGGCTGGCTCATCTGGTATTTCAGAAGCGCACCAACCTGTTCGATTCAACGCCTAAGCGGATGCTGCACATCGCCCCGGAACTGGAGTTCGCGAAGCGCTTCCGCAGCATGCCGCAGCTTGACTACGTGGCTGCGGATCTGGACACCAGCCGTCCAATGGTGACGGAGAAGATGGATATCTGCGACATTCGCCACCCGGACCAAACATTCGACGTAATCTACTGCAGCCACGTCCTGGAGCACGTGCCGGACGACCGCAAGGCGATGCGCGAGTTCCAGCGGATGTTGAAACCTGGCGGTTGGGCCGTGTTGATCGTTCCAATGTTTGAGAAGCCAACTGCCGAGGATCCGGCGATTACAGATCCCGCCGAACGCGAACGGCGGTTCGGCCAAGTGGATCATGTGCGCCGCTACGGTCCCGACTTTGCGGACCGGCTGCAAGAGTCAGGGTTTCGCGTAGAGCGGCTGGCCGGCGCCGAAATGGCTGGCGGCGAAAGGGAAGCCAATCGAATGGTGGCCTGGGGCCCGGCTTTCTACTGCACCCGCGCCTGAAACGCTGGGGTGCGGGGTGATAGCATCCTTCTACGTTCACTAAGGAGCTGCAATCATGGAGATTAAGAAGCCGTCCGGCTTTCCACTGAAACCGCACGATCTGTTTCGCGAATACCGGCGCGGAGACATCGACCGGCGATCGTTCCTCGACGGCGCCCGAAGCGTCGCCATGAGCGGGCTGACGGCGGGCGCCGTATTCGAGATTATGCGGCCCAAGGATGCTTGGGCCCAAGTGGCGAAGGAGACCCACCCGGCCTCCGCCCGCGTTCTCGACCAGCTTAGAACACGCTTTACGTTCCAGATCTCGGTCGACGTGGGCGCCTTGAAGCCGGCCCTGGCGGTTGGCGCTGCGGCGCTGAAAGGCGGCGTCAACATCGTCGAGATGGGGACGGGGCTGCTGAAGAACGAAGGCGTCTTGAACGTCGTGCCAGCTTTCCGCAAGCAGTTTCCCGATGCGCTCCTGTTGGCCGACATGAAGACCATGGACGGCGGTGGGTCAGAGGCGCGCGCCGTCTTTGCGGGCGGCGGCAACATCATTGATTTCCTCGCGCTCTCGGGTGTGGATACGGCGAAGGGGGTGTGCGCCGTGCGCGACGAGGTCAGGCGCAGCGGTTCGGAAATCCCACGGCTCGCCTTTGCCGATCTCCTCGTGCCGCACCACGGTTCGGCCGCGCAGACCGCCGAGGCCGCGCTTCGCATGCTCGAGGCCGGTGTGGACGGGGTCGGCGTGCACCTGCAGTCTGACGCGCGGCGCGCCGACCCCAAGCTCATCGAGAGCGACGTTCTCGGTGAAATGACCCGCGCCATCTTCGAGCGGGTGGGCAAGGCCGCCCCAGTGCAGGTAGTCGGCGGCCTCACCATCGCGCAAGCGAAAAGCCTCGCGCGCGCGGGCTTGCGCGCCTTCGTCATTAGCGGCAATCTCGGCCTGCCGGACTCGGTCGGCCGCTACAACCTGCCCCCGGCCGAGTTCGAGCGGTTCATCGCCCGTTTCATCGCCGAGGTCTCCTCGGGCGCCTAGGTCGCATCACCCTGTCGGTTGGCCGACAACAAATGCCGGCCGAACGCCCTAGTTAAACCGCCGCTGCGCGGTAGCGGGCGCGGCCACGACGGGCTCCGGCACCGGAATCCGCTTCGGGCGGGCGTCCAGGCGCGCGAAAATCATGTCTTCCCTTACCTTCTTGAACTTCGGTGAGCCGGGGACAGCGCCTTTGGCCGCCACGTCCGCGTCGGTAACTTCCTGCGCGGTGACGATGTACTTTTGCAGGTAGTTCTTCAAACGATCCTGCACCAGCCGCTCCGCCGAGCGCGCCAGCAGGAATAGAATCTCGTCGCCCGGCGCGTCGCGCAAGGCCCGGTAGACATGGGACGGCTTCTTCAGCGATGCCGACTTTAGCGCGCGTTCCAGCTTCTTTGCCCGCGCCTCCAGCTTTTGCCAGGCGGCAACGTCGGCATGCGTCAGGTTGGACGCCTTCACCAGCGCGGCCCTTTCTTTCGGCGCCAGCGGCTCGGCCAAGGTCAGCAGGAAGATCCCCAGCTTCTCGATACCCAGATCGGTTCCATAGGGAATCGCCTGCAGAGCCTTCTGCAGCTTCTGGAATCCGGCATGATTCACTTTCGCGCCGGCCAGCATGGGCCCGAAAAGCGTCAGTAACTGGGCCTTTTCGATGGAACGGATCACCTCGCCGGGGTTCGGCTCTTCCGCAATATGCAGAATCTCCCGCCGAAGCGCGGCCGGCGAGATGTGGCGCTGCACGCGGGCCTCACGCGCATTCTCGAAATGGGAGAGCGTGCGCGGTTCCACTGTCAGGCCCAGGCGCACCTGCAAGCGCGCCATGCGCAGCATCCGCGCCGGTTCGTCGTAAAATGCGTATCCGCTGATCGCGCGAAGCTCCCGCGCCACCAGATCGCCCGCGCCGTTGGTGGGGTCGATCAGCAAGCCACGGCTGCCCCGGCTTAGCGACAGTGCCACAGCGTTGATTGTGAAGTCGCGGGAGCGGAGATGCTCATAAATCGTGGCCGGACGAATGGTGGGTTTCTTACCCGTCTTGGCGTACTTCTCTTCGCGCGCGATTCCCAGGCTGGCGGAGATGTGGCCCGGAAAAAGCAAATCGTAGGATTTGCGGGTGGAATCCTGCGCCGTAATCTGGGCGCCTTTTTTTTCGAGCGCCTTCACCAGCTTGACGGGGTTGCCTTCGACGACGAAATCCAGATCCCGCACCGGGAAGCCGCCCAGCATGTCCCTAACCGCGCCGCCCACCAGATAGACATTCAGGTCCATCTCTCCGGCGACGGCGGCGACCTGCGCGGCCACCCGGTTCTGAGCGGCCGTCAGGTGGCTCTCCAACATGAACATGTAATCGCTCATCTGTTACTCCCTCCCCGGCTTTTTCAGCCTCGGGGATGATGCTCCTCAATTGTTTTCTTCAGCCGCGACTCCAGGACGTGCGTGTAAATCTGAGTCGTCGAAATGTCGGCGTGGCCCAGCATCGCCTGAACGCTTCGCAAATCCGCACCGCCTTCCAGCAGATGCGTGGCGAAACTGTGGCGGAGCTTGTGCGGCGAGAGCCCGTCGAATATCCCCGCCCGCTTGCCGTGGGTGCCCAGACCCTTCCAGAAACCCTGGCGCGTCATCTTCGTCCCGCGCGCGGTGACGAACAGGTACGGGCTGGCGCGCTCTTTCAACAGCGTCTGCCGTCCGCCGGTGAGATACGCCGCGATCGCTTCCAAGGCGGAACGTCCCACAGGCACCAGTCGCTGTTTATTGCCCTTGCCGGTGACGCGGACGACGCCCCGCGCCTGATCAAGTTCTCCCAACCGGAGGCCAACCAGTTCCGTCACCCGCAGTCCCGACGCGTACAGAAGTTCGATCATCGCGCGATCCCGAAGTCCACGAGGCGAAGCGGGCTCCGGCGAAGCGGACACAGCCTCTACTTTCTTCTGGCTTAGAACCTTAGGCAGCACACGGCCCATCCGCGGAGACGGGATCAGTTCGGTCGGATCGGCATCCAGGCGGCCTTCGGCAACCAGGAACCGGAAAAACGCCCGGAGACTGGTCAGGTGGCGTGCGACGGTGCGCCCCGACAGTCCCGCGGCGTAGAGATTATCGATGTGACGGCGCACGGTTTCCGGAGTTCCATCAACCGCTTGGCCGGCCGCAAAGCGCGTCAAATCAAGCTCATAGCTAAGCAGCGTGTTCTCGGAAAGACCCTTCTCCACCCTGCAAAAGCTGAGAAACGACCGGATTGCGGGCCCCCATCGAAACGGCGCGCTCATTTCTGCCAATGATACAATATTGCCGAAACTGTTTGAAACAATTCCACTTGTTTCCAGGATGACGGCTTGTCCAGCTCCACCAACAAGAAGGTACTTGTCGTCCGATTCGACCGGGAGCCGGTGACGGGATACGTCGCGCCGGCAACGTCCCTGCAGCCAGATCACGTGGAGGTTCTTACCGCCGATGGCGCGGTGTTCCGGATTCCCTACGCCGACGTGAAACTTGTGAAGTTCGTGAAGTCGTGGGATACGGCGGAAGCCGGCCGGAAAGAGTTCGCGTCGCGTCCGAAGACGGCGGGCCTGTGGGTCCAGTTCGATTTTCGCGACGGCGCGTCGCTTCAGGCTTTGTTACCCAACCGTTTGAACGAGTTTGAGCCGCTGGGGTTCTGGGGAACTCCGCCGGACGCGGGTGGAAACACGCAGAGGGTTTTTGTGCCGCGTGCCGCCCTTAGCGGCTGCACGGTTTTGGGCGTGATCGGCGGATCGCGAAAGCCCACTGGACGGAAGCGCCCGGCAGCGGTAGGCCAATTGAAGATGTTCGATTAGCTGGCGGTCGCGCGAACCTCGCCCAGCGCGACTTCACCCAGATCCACCCAGTCGGACAGGCCAGTGCTCTGGACGAACGTCATCGAGTCCAACGTAAAACCACGCGGACCTCGATATTCCTCCCAACGGCGGCGCGCCAAAGCGGCTGCGGCCGCTACATCCGGTTCCGGCAGACCCTGGGCCAGCGTGATGTGCGGGTGATAGTCGAAAGGCTCGTCAAAGAACAAGGCATCCCGCGCGAGCAAGTCGTGGAGCGAGATCAAACTCTCACGGCCTTTTCGAATGGAAACATGGATGACATTTGTCTTAGGAAATATCAGAATGCCCCCGAGTTCCACGTTGATCGGGGTTTGATCTGCAGTTTGTAACAACAGCTGCTCCCAAGCGGTCTTACGGGAAAACAAGGCTCGCGGAGGCAATACGGTTAAATGGGCCTTGAGGTGGCAACCCGGCACCAACTCTCTCCGTAAGTCATTCAAACATTGACGAAGGGGGTCCGGGAGGTACGTCACCAGCGCGAACAAATTGATGAGGTCCGGGTCGTCCGGACACACTCCCATGTCCCAATTATAACGTGGAAATAGGCTCGATCCCGGCCCCGGCAGACTGGGTGTGGACTGAGCGGATTTCAGCCGCCAACCACTGAGCTTCTTCAAAACCAACATATTTGAAAATTCGCAAATTTCCGTTGGGCAGTTCCACAATGTCACCCAACTGCAACGAGGCGGAGGTCAACCGTAGCCGCTGCCAAAGAGAATATGCGCTTGGCGCTTCATGGTCCCCGGCGGGCTCGTAATCCCTCGGTTTGGCCACCGTCACGCCGCTGGTGTGGGGAGCCCAACGGAAGGCTTGGCGGGGCGCTTCTTTCATCCTGTGAAGACGGTAGAGTGCCATCAGCAAAAAACATATCACACTTAAAATGTTTTTGAATGGCAATTTGAACCGGTGGGACCCGCTCTGTCCGGGCAGCAGATTCAGCTAGTACGCTAGAGATCGTGTGGAAGTGGACGCTTCTGTTATTCTCGGGCGCGGTCGCGGCCTTGGCCGGTTGGTTGTATCTTCGCGGTTCGCGGCCGGCAGAGGCGCCCTTCGCCCGCGCGACGCTGGAAACGGTGGAGGCGGCGATCACGACCAACGGCAAGATTGAGCCCGTCCGTTGGGAGGCCGCGCGGTCCGAGGTGGAGGGTCTGATCGAGAAAGTGCTTGTGGCCCGCGGGCAGGCTGTACGTAAGGGCCAGACTCTCGCCACGATGGAAGCCCTTCAGGCGCGCGCTGACCTTTCCGCGGCGGAGGCGCGCATTCAACAGGCCAACGCCGACATCGCGACTCTGGAACGCGGCGGACGCCCCTCTGAAATCGCGAGCCTAGATGCGGAGATCCGGCGTGCGCAACTGGAGCGGGATCAGGCGTCGCGAGACCTTGCGGTGCTGGAACGGCTGGCCGCGAAACGGGCTGCGACGCAGACGGAAGTGGATGGAGCACGCGATCGTCTGGAACGCTCGGATTCCGAAATTGCGTCTTATCGCGCGCGGCGAAAGGCGTTGGTGAATCCCGCGGATCTACTGTCGGCGCGGGCGCGTCTTCAGGATGCCGAGTCCGCCTCGCGTCTGGCGAAATCGAGAATCGCGCTGTCTACGATTTCGGCTCCGGTCGCGGGAACCGTATACGACTTGGCAGTCCAGCCCGGCGCGTATGTCGTGCCCGGCGCGCTGATCGCAAGCGTCGGCCTGCTGGACGAGGTGAAGGCGATCGTCTATACCGACGAGCCCGATTTGGGCCGCATTGAAAAGGGACTGGGGGTGACGGTGACATGGGACGCGCTGCCGGGCCGCGAGTGGAATGGGCGCGTGGAAAGCGTGCCGACGCAAGTTGTGGCGCTGGGTACCCGGCAGGTGGGCGAAGTGGTGTGCCGTATCGCGAATCCGGATCGCGTGCTGCTGCCCGGCACGAACGTCAACGCAGCGATCCGTACCGGCCGAGTGGACGATGCTCTGACGATTCCGAAAGAAGCGGTGCGTCGCGAGGGAAACCGGACGGGCGTGTACCTGCTTGAAGGAGAACTTGTGCGGTGGCGTCCCATCACGCTGGGAATCTCCAGCGTCAACCGCAGCCAAGTGCTAACCGGCCTTCAGAAAGGCGACGCTGTGGCGCTGCCGGGCGGCCCCGCGCTGTCCGACGCGCTGCCGGTGACACCCGCGTTTCCCTGACGCTATGCGGTTGGCCGTCGTCCTCGCAGTATTTGCATGTACGAAGTCGTTGGCCGCGCCCAGCGCCTCCTGCGCCGCGTGCCACAGCGAAATCTACTCCCCATGGAAGCTGTCCAGCATGGCGAATTCCAGCGGACGCATCGGCACGCAACGCCCCGCTGAGTCGTTCGAGAAGGCGCGGTTCGCCCACGCCGGCGGAGGTGAGTACCAGGTGGCACGAAGCGACGGCGGCTACTCGATGACGTTTACGCAGCCGCCCGGCGTCGAGGGAACCCGCCTGCTGAGCTGGTTCGTCGGCTCCGGCCGCGTCGGACGAAGCTATCTGTTCTCGACGGACAGCTTCCTGTTTCAAGCGCCGGTTTCGTACTACTCAACCGGTGCGCGGTGGAGCGTGTCGCCGGGCTTTCAGCGCTTGCGGCCCGTGGACCTTTCGCGCGGTGTCGAACCTTCTTGCCTGCGCTGCCACGCCAGCGGAATTCGCGCCATCGCTGGAACGCAGAACCAGTACGAGGAGACGCCTTTCACCGAAGCTGGAGTCTCGTGCGAAAGATGCCATGGCCCTGGTGACACACACATCGAACGCATGACGGCACGCAATCCCAGAGCAGCTCAATCGCCGGGCATCGTCCAACCCGCAATGCTGGACCCGCAGCGTCGCGACAGTGTCTGCGCACAATGCCACCTTACCGGCGGGGCTCGCGTAGCGCGCCTTAACGCGAAGCCCTATCAGGCGGGCCAGGTGCTGTGGGATTCCGTTGCGGTGTACGTGTGGTCCAACGCGGAGGCGGGGGCTGTCGCGGTAACCAGCCACGTGGAGCGGATGGAGCACAGCCGCTGCGGCAAGGCATCGGGAGGCAAACTGTGGTGCGCGTCCTGCCACGATCCGCACGGCGATCCGGAGGCGGAGAAGCGCCCAGCGCATTTTCGAGGGCGATGCCAGGCCTGCCACGCAGCGGCTTCGTGCACAGAGACGGCGGCTGCGCGGGCCGCGGCTTCGGACGACTGTACCGTGTGCCATATGCCGAAGCAGCCGGTCTTCGATTCCGAGCATGCCGTCTACACCGATCATTCGATCCCGCGCCGCCCACGCAACGGCTCCGGAGAAAGAGGAACGTTGCTGCCGTTTCGCGGTCTCGAATTCGCCCAGCGCGACCGGGCGCTGGCACTCTCGACGATCGCCATGACAGAGCCCTCCGCGCGGCGCGAGGCCTTTGAACTTCTTCGCGCGGCGGAGGCGGGCAACCCGGCCGATGCGGCGATTGCGGGGCAGCTCGCGCAGTTCTACGACCGCCTGAACGCACCCGCACAAGCGCTGCCGCTGTATGAGCGCGTGGTGAAGATGGACCCCGCGAACACGGCGGCGGCGGTAAACCTCGGGACGATTCTCATCGGCAAGGGCGACGCGGAACGGGCGATGTCTCTGTGGCGCGCGGCGCTTGATCGCAACCCCGGCCTTGTTTCCGCGCGGATGAATCTCGCAGTGGCGCTGCTCAAAACGGGTGACTGGGAAAATGCGAAAAGCCAGCTGGACAAGGTGCTGATTTACGATCCCGGCAATGCGACGGCACGGGAGTTGCTAGCGCAAGCCAACCGCTAGTGGGTCATGGCGTAGAGCACATAGTTGATACCCAGCCGGTACGCCTGCGACGAGAACTTCTCGGGGTAGCCTGGATCGTCGGCGAACTCCCAAGCGTCGCCCACATCCATGTTGAAGCAGATTGCGATGACGACACGGCCACGGGAATCGACGATGCCGCGCCAGTGCGGCACCACGCCGTCACGTTCGTAGCCAGGACCGCTGACGACATTCGCGCCGGGAATCTGCACGCGGTCTTTTAGATCGTAAAGAACATGGAAGATGGACTCGGCGTCGTCAAGTTCGATCACCTCCGGATTCTCAAAGATCTGATTGATGCCGGCCATGAACGAGCCCCATTCGCTCTCGCCGTGAAAGTCGTCCACCATCAGAAATCCGCCACGGTCGAAGTACGCGCGCAACCGCTGCGCCTGCGAAGGGCTGATGCGCCAGTCTCCCGGCGAGACGGCGAACATCCACGGCCAATCGAAAATCTCGTCGCTGTCGATGTCGACAATGTGCTCGACAGACCGGGCCTGGACGCGCGTCAGGCGGCGCAGACCTTCGATGAACTGCCTGTCCGACTTGTTGGCGTCGATCCCCCACCGCGCATAGAAACCGCGTCCGTCGCGGGGTGAGCGAAAGCGAAGCCGCCCAAACGCGAACTCGCTTTCGACCCACGCATCCGGCGGATCATCCACCGGGTCCTGCATCTCGTGTTCGTATTTCGCCCATCGCCGGTCGCGCGATTGGGCCCACGCAAACATCATGCAACCCGCAGTTGCGGCCAGCACAAGCGCCACGCCCAGCCGCCGGGGAGTCATATTGGTATTTTACGGACGCCGCGAATGATTGCTTGCGCTATTTTGTTCACCGTTCTTGCCGCGGACTCGCCGGAGCTGCGGGCTGCCGGTTACCTGGCGCAGGAAGTGCCGCTGTGGTTCAGGGAGAACCAGTGCTTTTCCTGCCACAACGATGGCGACGGAGCGCGGGCGCTTTACCAGGCAAAGCGGCGCGGATATCCGGTTCCCAGCGAAGCGCTGGCGGCCACAACGGCCTGGCTGTCGAAGCCTGCGCAATGGGAGTCGAACCGCGGCAGTCCGGTATTCAGCGACAAGAAGCTGGCGCGCGTTCAGTTCGCAGCCGCGCTGCTTGAATCCGGCGGCAGTGGCCTCGATCAAGCCGCCGCGATGATCGCCAAAGACCAGGACGCCGACGGAGCGTGGCACATCGACGCGGATGAAGCCGCTGGTTCACCAGCGACCTATGGCGCAGCCATCGCGACATATCTGGCGAAGCGAATTCTTGAAACGTCACCGGCGCGCTTTCGAATGCAGATCGACAAGGCGAAGCGTTGGCTCGAAACCGTGGAAGCGTCGAATACGCCAGCGGCGGCGGCGGTGATCTTAGGCGGCGCAAGCACGGAAAAATCGGCGATCGCGCTGCGGTGGCTGGTTGCCGCGCAGGGGTCCAGCGGCGGCTGGGGGCCCTACGCATCCTCGCCGGCGGAGGCGTACGACACAGCCCTTGCGGTGCTTGCGCTGGACAGGCGGCGCGAGTTTCAGGGCGCGGCACCGGCTATCGAACGCGGACGGGCATTTCTGATCGCGAATCAACTCCCCGCCGGAGGCTGGATTGCGACGACGCGTCCACCGGGCGGGCAAAGCTACGCGCAGCACGTTTCGACAACCGCCTGGGCGGCGATGGCGCTACTGGCCACCGATCCGGAACGGAATCGAGACTGATCCAGTGGCGATGGATACGGTGACGGGCTGGAAAGTGTCGACATCGAACAGCTTGCCGATCTTGTTGCCCGCAAGATCCTCCAGCGTGCCGCACACGGCGAGCTGGTAGCTGCCTGCGGCCCACGGCTCCTCGGGTTCGAAGCGCCATTGCGTTTCGGCGTCCTGCGCGGAGCCGCTTCCCGCCAGTGGCTGGCCGTCGCCGCGAATCTCCAAACATCGCACCAGGACCGCCGCATCCAACGGCTCTCCAAATGCAACCAGCACAGGCTCACGAGTGCCCGGCGTGGGCGCGGTAATCTTCCAGCTCGCGGGATCAACCGCAGTGCGGTCGGCGGGCCCGGCTTGAAACCTCTTGCGATGCTCCTCGACCAGCGGACGGCCTTCGGCGTCGGGCCAGCCCCGGTCGATTCGCAGCTCGTAAAGCTCGCCCTCGACCAGCGCGCCGCCCAATTCGGCCAGCGGCAGCACGCCGCGCTTTATCCGGCCTGGATCGAACAACATCGTCAGGCGTTTCTGTTCGGGGTCCCACAACTCCTGCTCGATTTCGACGAACGGCAAGTCCACCTCTTCACCGCCCTCGCCGTAGAGATGCACGCGCTTCGACGCTTCGCCGCGGCTCATCGGAGCCGAAAATTCCAGGTACAGCTTCAATTGATTCGAGGGAAGAAGATCCGCGCTGGGAAGCACGCGGGCAACAGAAGTGCTGGGCGCATGGGTCTCCCGCAGATTGGCAAACTCCTCCACCATCGGAGAACCGGAAGGCGGCGCGAACTTCGCGAACACTCGCACGCCCGGCGTGATCGCGAATCTTGGATGGAACGTCAGACCGTCGCCTGTGACCGCGTAGGACCCAAGCAATGGGGGAGCTTCGAGGCTCCCCACATGGATCGTAAGGATCGCAGACCAGTCAGCGGGTTGGATAGCGGGCGTCCAACCGTTAACGCGAAAGCCATCGCCATCGCGAACGATGGACGCCGCCGACGCACCCAGCGCCAGTATGGAAATCAGGCAGGCTGCGGCACGCAAGCTACGGCAGCGGAATGGAGCGCAGATCCAGCGATCCGCTGTTGTCCGATAGCAGCAGGGCATGAGTGTCGTCCAGCTTGTCCAACTGCTGGACGCCCTTCAAGGACTCGATCGTTTCGTAGGGCACTCCCTGCTTTTCGGTCGGCGCCGTGATGGCTTCGTACTTATCGAGGTTTGCTGCCGGAAGCTTCATCACGCCACGGCTGCTGTTCGCCATCAGGATGAAGTCCTTGCCGCCTTTGTTGTAGACGATCATGTCCAGCGGGCGGTTCCGGTTCCCCAGTTCTGCGATCGTGGTTCCCTTCACTTTGTTGCCGGCCTTCAACTCCGACACTGGAATCCTGACCAGCGGCGTGCATGTGTAGGCGGCCAAGATGTTGGACTCCGAACCGATGGTGTAGGGGACGAACGTCCGCACCGGGGCATTGGTCTCAAACCGTCCGTGCGCGCCATGGTATATCTCGATGCCGGCCGGCTTTGAAGCTGCCGTAAATGGATACGGAATCGCGCGCAGGCTGGAGGAGAACTCCTCGTTCGACAGGCCCGCGACGAAAACGCGGCCATCGACAAACGCGAGATCGGTGATCGCTTCCTGGCGCAGGCTCTGGCCACGGCGGTCCTTCGCTTCGGCGTCTGGCGCGGATGGCATTACCACCATCGAGTGCTTTACGTTGTCGAGCGGGAATTCAGTAATCTTGCCAGCCGCGTCAGTGCGCAGGATCATGGCCGCCGCATCCGGACCCTTGCCGCGCGCAACCGAAAGATAGACATTCTTCGACACCGGGTTCACCGCAACATCCTGGATCATGATCTGATCCGGCGTCGTGCCCAGCATGGCGGCGATCTTCTCGTTGACGCCCTTTACCTCCACCGGAGACGCGGCGTGAGCGGTGGTGTCACCAGTCTCGACGGCCAGGATCGAAGCGGCGGCTGAATCGCCGATGAACAGCACACCATTCGGCCCGAAGGCCAACGGACCCGCCGATTTCAAAACAGCCTTGCCAGCTTTTGAGCCGCCATCGGCGGCGAACAAAAGTCCGGCGGGAATCAGGGCGATGGATACGAAGTGCAGGAACCGCATGGGGAGAACCTCCAGAGAGCCTTTGCTCTGACCGGAGCGTATCACAACGCGCAACGAGCTATAGTGGCAGTGCACAGGCCGCATGCCGTCCGTTTCTCCAGGCAGTTCGTCGACCGGTTCGCGCGGCCCCAGTGAATCCCGCCGCTGGCTGAAAAGGCGAGTCAGCCGGAAGTGGATCAAGCGCCTCGCCCCTAAGCATAAGCGGAAGCTGGTTGCGGACCCCAGCCTTTGGGATCGCACCCGCAAGGCCATCACCAGTTGGCAGCTTTGGGCGGCGGTGGCCTTCGCGTTTTTCAGTTTCGAGAACCGGACGGGCGGAATTCTTTCGGCGCTCGCGGCTATCTTTTTCTACCTCGCGGCGCCCCGCCACCACCCGGCCGAGTACGCCATCGACACAGCGATTGCGCCGGACTCAACGGAGTTCCTCGCCACGATGGCGGGCGTGACGTCCAGCCCCGTGCTCCGTGGCAATACGCTGGAGATCCTGAACGACGGCGACCAGTTCTATCCGTCGATGCTGAAGGCGATCGAGCAGGCGAAGGACTCCGTCACCATGGAACAGTACATCTTCTGGGACGGCGAGGTTGGCCGCCGTTTCGCCGACGCCTTTGCCGAACGCGCCGAAGCCGGCATTCCGGTGAAGATCCTGGTGGACGCAATCGGATCGTCGACCATTGGCGAGGAGATCCTGACGACGCTGGAAAAGGCGGGTTGTGAGCTGGCGTGGTTCCGGCCCATCCGGTGGTATTCCTTAAACCGCGCGAATTTTCGCACTCATCGCAAGTCCCTGATCGTCGACGGCCGCGTGGCGTTTACCGGTGGCGCGGGCATCGCGGACCACTGGCTGGGCAGCGCGCGGAACGACAGCGAGTGGCGCGACATCCAGGTTCGCGTCGAGGGCCAAGCGGCGCTGGCGCAGCAGGCGGGCTTTGCGCAAAACTGGCTGATCGCGACCGGCGAGATGATTGCGGGCCATCAGTTTTTCCCAAAGCCGGAAACGGTGGGCGAGATTCCGGTGCAGACCATCCTCAGCTCGCCTGGGGGCGGCGCGGGCGGCGCGGCTTCAATGTACCTGCTGGCGCTGCAGTGCGCGCAGCGGTCGATATACATCGCCAACCCGTACTTCATTCCCAGCAAGGCGGTTATCTCGATTCTGTCCTACCTCAGCAAGCGCGTCGATATCCGCGTGATGCTGTCCGGCGACTGCTGCGACACGTGGTGGGCCCGCCAGAACTCCATCCGGTTGTATGGGCAGCTGCTGGATGCTGGAGTGCGCATCTACGAATTCAAACCCACGATGCTGCACCAGAAGTACATGGTGATCGACGACGACTGGGCCACCATCGGAACGGCAAACTTCGACAACCGCTCCTTCGCGCTGAACGAGGAAACGAATCTGTGCTTTTACGACGGCGGGAAAGTTCAGCAGCTGCAGGAGCTCTTCTTTAAGGACCTGGAACGCTGCCGCGAGATCGACCGCGACTCCTGGCAGAAGCGTGGCATCCAACAGAAGGTGCGGGAGGAGTTCGCTTCCTTGATGGAAGACCAGGTATGACGGGCCGGATTCGTATCGCCAGCTATAACATCCACAAGGCGCGCGGCATGGACGGGCGCGTGAATGTCCAGCGCATCGTGCGCGTGCTGCGCGAAATCGACGCCGATATCGTCGCCCTTCAGGAAGTGGTTAGCCACGACGACACCAAGGCGGAGGAGCGTCATCAGGCGCGCTTCCTGGCGGCGCAACTGGACCGCCACTTTTCCGTTGGTGAAACGCGCCGGCATCTCGGCGGGGCCTACGGCAACGTCACGCTAAGCCGCTGGACGATCGAGAACGCGGGGCTGATCGACGTCACGGTCGCCGGATGCGAGCCGCGCGGCATCCTTCGCACCGATCTGAACGTCGGCGGACGCGCGCTGCATGTCTTCAACGCCCATCTGGGAACCGGGTTCTTTGAGCGGCGGCGCCAGGCTGAGCAGTTGCTGAAAGACAAGCCGCTGGACCCGCCGGAACGCCAGGGTCCGCGCGTGGTGTTGGGCGACTTCAACGAATGGACCCATGGCGTACTGACAACCGCGCTAAGGGCGGAGTTCCACGAACGCAACTCGCACGCGTTTGTGTCGTCCAGTTACCCTGGCCTGCTTCCGCTGCTCAATCTCGACCACATGTATTGCGACGGCGATCTGGGCATTGTCAGCGTGCGCACGCACCGCAGCCCGCTCGCGCTGGTGGCGTCGGATCATCTGCCGCTGGTGGCGGATCTGCAATGGGATTAACCGGTCCTGTATGATTCGCGCATGCTAACCCGGCGAAGTTTTCTGGCCGCTTCAAGCGCCGCTCTCCACGCCGTGGACGAACCGCCGAATGTCGTCGTCGTCCTCGCGGACGATCTCGGGTACGGCGATGTGCATGCCTACAACGCGCAGGCCCTGACAAAAACTCCACGCCTCGACGGCCTGGCTCGGGAGGGTGTGCGCTTCACTGATGCGCACTCACCTTCAAGCGTTTGCACACCCACGCGATACGGACTGCTCACCGGCCGCTACTGCTGGCGGACGCCGCTGAAGAAAGGCGTATTGAACGGCGAATCCCCCTGCATGCTGGAGCCGGAACGCACGACGATCGCATCAATGCTGAAGCAGCGCGGCTACCGCACCGGCGGCTTCGGCAAGTGGCATCTGGGCCTGGGCAGCGCGGCGAAGACCGATTATTCGAAATCGCTAACACCCGGTCCGCTGGACTTCGGGTTCGACGAGTTCTACGGCATCCCGGCGTCGTTGGACATGCCGCCTTACCTGTTCTTCAACGGCCGCCAGACCGTGGAGCTTCCCACTTCGACCATCGCCGATAGCGGAGCCCCGCCGCGTGGCGCGTTCTGGCGGGGCGGGCCCATCGCGCCCAGCTTCCGCATGGAAGACGTGCTGCCCAACGTAACGGCAAGGGCGTGCGAGTTTATCCGCTCTTCTTCCCCCAAACCCTTCTTCGCCTATGTTCCTTTTGCCGCGCCACATACGCCGTGGGTGCCGTCGAAGGACCACCTGAAGCGGTCTCGCGCCGGGCTGTATGGCGACTTCGTCGAGGAAGTGGACTACTCTGTCGGCCGCATTCTTGACGCAGTGAAAGCTTCCGGCAAGGAACGAAACACCCTGGTGATCGTCACCAGCGACAACGGCGCGCCATGGTCCGCTCCGGACGTCGCGACATCGGGCGGGCATCATGCCAACGCGTCCTGGCGAGGACAGAAAGCGGACATCCATGAAGCGGGACACCGCATTCCCTTTATCGTCCGGTGGCCCGGACACGCGAAGGCGGCGTCCGTCTCAAACTCGCTGGTCTGCCTGACGGATATTTTCGCCACCGTGGCTGGAACCGCCGGCCGTACTCTCGAACGCGGCGAAGCGGAGGACAGTTTCAGCTTCCTACCGGCGTTGAATGGCGACGAGGTTCGGCGTGAGTCGATCGTGCATCACTCCGCCTCCGGGATGTTTTCGATCCGGCAGAAGAATATGAAGCTGGTGGAAGGGCTGGGTTCCGGTGGATTTACCGCGCCGCAGACCGTCGTGCCTGGACAAGGCGATCCGGCCGGACAGCTATACGACCTGCAAGCCGACCCTGAAGAGGCGACGAATCTCTACGCCGACCGTCCGGAAGACGTAGCGAGGCTTAAGGATTTGTTGAGCACGTGGCGCACCCGGGACCGGAGCCGACCGCAAGGTTAAGCTCGTCCATAATCAGGCAGTGGCCTTCGGGGCAATGGCCCAGCAACCGCTGCAGCTTGTCGCGCAGATCGCCCAGCGCGCTGATCCGCGTGCCAAGATCCTGAATTTTCGCCTCGACGCGGGCGCACGCTTCGTCGCAATCGCCGGTTCCCTCGTCGTTTAGACGCAGAAACTCGCGCGTCTCCTTCAGCGAAAAACCCAGTTCCTGGCAATGACGGATAAAGCGGACTCTTTGGACGGTGCCGGGGGGATAGGTTCGATATCCAGAGGAAGGGCGGGGCGGCTGCGCGATCAGGCCTTCGCGTTCGTAGAAACGGATCGTCTCCACGCCCACTTCGGCGCCGGCGGCCGCCCTCGCAATCGTCAGCGGACTACTTCTGGCAGCAGGCGCAGGAGCAACCGCAGCCGCATCCGCACTTGTGCGCGTGGGCCGAATCGCACGGGCAGGCTTCGCATTTGCACTGGTCACAACATTTTTTCGTTTCCATTGCATCTCCTTTCAATACTAACCCTAAACCCCGTACCATAGTACGGAGTCAAGACCCTATGGCAACTTTTGGATTCATCGAATATGACGACGCCCCGGCGGATGTGCGGGCCGTTTATGACGACATCCGCGCGACGCGGCAAACCGAGTACATCAATAATTTCTGGAAGGCGCTGGCGCACGATCCGGTTTCGCTGAAAAGGACGTGGGAAAGCGTAAAGCAGATCATGTCGCCGGGCGCCTTGGATGCGCTTACCAAAGAGATGATCTACCTTGCCGTCAGCGTGTCGAACCAATGCGGCTACTGCATCGCGTCCCACACGGAGGCGGCTTCCAAAGCGGGCATGTCGCCGGAGATGTTTGGAGAGCTGATGGCGGTTGTCGGAATGGCGAACGAAACCAACCGGCTGGTGACGGGCTGGCAAGTGGAGATTGATGAACGCTTCAAGGTAGCCTGAATACTTGTTCCCGGCATTATTCCTGATCCTGGCGGCTGCGGGCGGCGAGCCCGAAACTCCCAAGAGTTCGCCGGAACCAGCTCAGGCCGCCGCACCGGCCGCGCCCAACCTCAACCTGATGGGACGCACGAATACCGCGTCGGGCGAAAGCCGCCGCAACGAAAACATTCAGGTGAACATGATCGACAATAACGGCGCAAAGGAACTCGCCAAGCGCATGGGCACGTCGGCTACAACGTTCACCGAATTTTCGCCGTCACGCCGGAACTATGGCGGTGAGTATGGCGCCGCGGACATGCGTCCCATCCATTTGCCGGTTTCGCAGGCCGTGCGCGGCGTCCACGGGCAGGTCTACTGGAGCCATATCAACAGCGTCTTCGCTGCCCGTTCGTTCTTTCAGGCTGGCGGCGTCCAGCCCGCCCGCGAGAATCAATACGGGGTCTCGGCGGGAGTTGGCTTGTGGAACAACGCTTGGTTGACGGTGGACGCCTCGCAAACCAAGACGCGGGGACAAGTGAACGGCAACATCCTTGTCCCCAAGGCCGACGAACGCACGCCGCGCGGCACCGATCCGGCAGAGCGCGCGCTGATCGCCCGCTGGATTGCCGCCTACCCCGCCGCCGAACCCAACCGCACCGACATCGATCCGCGGGCGCTGAACACCAATGCGCCGCAGGCCATCGACACGGACAGCACGATGCTGCGTCTGGATCAGATTCTCGGCAGCCAGGACCGCCTGATCCTGCGGCATTCCTACACGAATCAGGCGATCGACGCTTTCCAACTGGTAGCCGGGCAGAATCCGGATACTACGACGAAGCATCACGCCGCGCGGGCGACTTGGCTTCGCGTGGTTTCCGCCGACACGAACTTCGAGCTTTCGACAGGGTTTGAGCGCACTCACGCGCTGCTGGTTCCTGAGCCGAACGCCGTCGGCCCACAGGTGCAGGTGGGCACCGCGTTTACGACGCTGGGACCGGGCTCCAGCATTCCGATTGACCGCGTGCAGAACCGCTACCGCTATGCGGGCCTGATGCGGCAGCGGCGCGGCCAGCACACGCTTACCTTGGGCGGCGAGGTTGACCGGACGCAATTCAACGGTCGCGAGGCCGGATCGGACCGCGGAAATTACTTCTTCCGGAACGATTTCGGCCGCGACGCGATCACCAATTTCCTGTTGGGCGTACCCAACCGCTATTCTGCGGGCCTTGGACTTCTCGACCGCGGCTTCCGCAACTGGGAGCAGCACTACTTCGCGGGAGACACCTGGCAGGCGCGTCCCGGCATGACGTTGAATTTCGGCCTGCGCTATCAGCCGCAGAACGGCCCCACAGAAGTGAACGATCTCACCATCATTCCCTACCGCTGCGACTGCAACAACGTCGCGCCATCCTTTGGGATCGCGCAGCGGCTGCCTGGACGCTGGGGAGTGTTTCGCGGAGCCTACAGCGTGCAGTTTGGCGAGATCTTCCCGACGACGTTCCAGCAGCTCCGGTGGAATCCGCCGAATTTCCTAAAGACGGAAGTGCGTGCTCCGGAACTGCTGAATCCCTTGGCCGGAGCGGACTTCAGTCCGGACGCGCGTTCCATCTTCGCCGCGGTTCCGGAGGATCTGAAGACGCCCTATTCGCATCTCTACAGCGGCACGTGGGAGATGGAGCTTTCCCGAAGCTGGCGGCTCCAATTGGGCTACGTCGGCAGCCGCACTCATAAGTTGCTGCTGATCTGGTACACCAACCGCGCGCAGATCGTGCCGGGGATTCCGTTGACCACAGCCACGATCAACGACCGCCGCCCCGATTCGCGCTATTTCGAGTTCCGTCCCGCGCAGAATGGCGCGCGCGCCTACTTCGACGCCGGACGCGTGACGCTGCTTGCCCCTTCCTGGAATGGGCTGTCGCTCGATACTTCGTACTGGATCAGCAAAGCCATCGACACCGGCGCGACGTATCTGAATACGGCAGCGGGCGACGACGCGCGGCAAGGCTATAGCCAAAGCGAGTTCCTGGTTCAAGAAGATCTCAAAGGTCCAAGCGCTTTCGATCAGTCGCACGCGTTCCTGATGCGCGCCCGCTACGAAACGCCCGCGCTGTCCGCCGCGCCGAAGTGGCTGCGAATAGCCGGCGGACGATGGTCGTTCTCCGGCATCACGCTGGCGAAAACGGGTACGCCGTTCACGGTGATCTCCAGTTCCGACGCGCCTGGATTTGGCAACGTCGATGGAACCTCCGGCGACCGGCCAAACCTTCTGGACCCGTCGATCCTGGGCAGGCGGTTCAGCAATCCCGACACGTCGGAGGCTCTGCTGCCGCGAACGGCTTTCGCTTTTATCCGGCCAGGTGAGTCGCGCGGCAACCTGGGCAATGCCGTATTTCGCCGCGCCGGGATCTTCAACATCAACGCCGCCGTCGGCAAGACGTGGCTGATCGCTTCGGAACGCTCCGTCACGTTCCGGGCGGAGTCCATCAACGCCACCAACACGCCGCAATTCGCCGAGCCTCTCTTCGACCTCACGTCGCCCGCCTTTGGGAAAATCACGAATACGCTGAACGATGGCAGGGCTTTTCGCTTCACTCTGCGGCTTGCGTTCTGAGACAATAGAAGTCGTAAAACAAATGAGGTTGGTTCTGTTGTTGGCCTGCTTCGCGGCGTTCGCCGGGGAGGGCTGGAAAAGTCTCGGACCCTTTGGCGGACCCGCGGGCCTGATCTCCGTCGACCGGAACAATCCCGAACGCTTGATCGCGTCCTCGCGAAACGGCAACGTGTTCCTGTCGGACAACGGAGGCCGCAACTGGCGGCGTCTGGCGTTTCCTTACGCACCCGGATCTTCGATTGAGGCGCTGCGAATTCATCCGGTGGATTCGAATCTCTTCCTCGCGGCGGTTGCGGATGAAACGGGCGACTACTCCGGCGTTTACGAAAGCCGCGACGGCGGCGACACCTGGAAAGTGGCGAAGGAACTGGAGGGCCAAGGCGCATTCGCTCTTGCGTTTTTCCTGAAGGACCCGTCGATCATCGCCGCTGGAACTCGCCGCGGAGTATTTCTCAGCAAGGATTCCGGACGGTCATGGCGGCATCTGCATCAGGCGGGCGAGGCCGGACCCACTCCCGTTGTGTCTGTTGCGTTCGATCCGCAGGACGCGGAGATCATCTACGCCGGCACGACGCATCTTCCCTGGAAGACAAGCGATGGCGGAGCCACCTGGAAGTCCATTCACGCCGGAATGCTGGACGATTCCGACGTCTTCTCGATTCACGTCGATTCGAAATCTCCGGAGCGAGTCTATGCGTCGGCGTGCAGCGGCATCTACGCCAGCGAAACGCGAGGTGAGGAGTGGCGCAAGGCGCAGGGAATCCCGGGCACGGACCGGCGGACGCATATCGTGACTGAAGATCCCGTGTATTCCCGCCTGATCTATGCCGGGACCACTGCCGGACTTTGGAAGTCTGCCGACGCGGGGCAGACATGGCGGAAGCTGAATTCGCATCTCATCCGCTCCGTCGAGTTTCATCCCGCCGACGGCCGGATGATGTACCTTGCCACGCAGGACCGCGGCCTGCTGAAGAGCCTGACCGCCGGGATCGAGTCCGACGAGATCAACGATGGCTTTGTGGGACGACCGGTTCAACGGTTGGCGTTTGCGGGAGAGACGACGGCAGCCACGGTGCTTCGCACCAACGGCACGCCGGGCGTCTACCTTAGCGGCGATTTCGGACGCACGTGGAAGATGGACGAAGCGTCCGGCGACGTTACCGGCTTTCGCAACTTGCTGTTCCTGAAAAGCTCCGGCAGTGTGCGGATGCGCGAAGGCGGCAAATGGAACGCCGTTAGCATTCCCGGCAATCCCGAGATCAAGTTTTTGGAAGCAGGGGGAAACCTGTGGGCGGCTTCCTCGAACGCGATCTACCGCTCGCCCGACGGACGCCGCTGGCTTCGCGCCACGCTACCCGCCAAATCGGTGTTGCTTGAAATCTTCCCCGGTGCAAAGTCCGTCGCCGTACGCACGGCGGATGCGCTGTGGCTGTCTGTCGACGATGCGCGCACGTGGAGCAGGCTTCCGTCTCCCGCCGGGGGGCGGCTTTTCCAATTGGCTTTACATCCGCAAAACACGAACATAATATTGGGAGCGACGGCATCAGGCCTGATGAGATCCGAAGATCGTGGGAAAAATTGGCGTCAGGTGGATACCGGCTTGCATCCTGGGTTTATGTATTCCATCGCAGCCGATCCCGCGCATCCCGCCGCTTGGTATCTGTCGCAGATGGGAAAGGTTTTTCGATCCGAGGACGATGGCGAAACGTGGAGCCTTCTACCCGGCGAGATCGATACGGCGTTGATTCGGCACCTTTACGTTCCGGCGGGCAACCGGGGCGTTTTTGCGGTAACGTCGGGACAGGGTATTTTTGTGAGGCAAAACTTGCCTATAATTAGAGCTTTAGGAGGGGGAACCTACACCCAATGAAACGACTGCATCTGGGATTCGCTGGCCTGTTGTGCGCTTTTGCGCTTCCGCTCGCGGCGCAAACAACGACATACGGCAAACATGAGGTCAACATTTTCGGGGGCGGCTCATTCTACAAGCGCCAAGACCCGCGGCCCTATTTCGACTTGAATAAGGGCGGAACCGTCGGTTTTCGCTTGACGCAAAACTGGTGGAACTACATCGGCATTGAAGAGGAAGTGAACGTACAGGGCACCAATAACGCCGAGTTCACCAAACCCAACAGCTTCGACACGGTTGCGTTTGGCGTTCGCCAGCGGCAGGTGATGGTCAACCCGGTGTTCCACTTTACGCCCCGCGATTCGGCCATCCGGCCGTTCGTTACGGCTGGCGGCGGCGTTAACTGGCTGGTCCCCACGGATCAGGCCCGCAATCAGGCGCTTCGCCCCGATGGCAATGGACTGGGCGCGCCCGTGGCGCTGAAGACCGGTGTAGGCGGCCTGTTCAACTACGGCGCCGGCATCAAGGCCAAGCTTGGCCCGCGCGTTGGTCTTCGCGGCGACATTCGCGGCTTCATCATGCAGAGTGAGACGCTGGGCATCCCGGAAGTCAGCGCGGTGCCATCGCCCAACAATCAGGTTGTCTTCACGGAAACCAGCCCGCTGCAATCGTTGCAGGTTACCGGCGGTTTGACGTTCTACCTAGGCAAGCTGACCGAGTTCATCCCCGGCACCTTCAATGTCGGCGGAATCGAAGCGTCCGCGATGTCGGTTTGTCCGGACGACCAGGTAACGCTGCGGCTTCCGGTTTCAAACTCCATGGCCGAGATTACGCCCAAGTACAAGTGGACGGTTGATGGCCAGGACATGGGAACGTCCGAATCGATTACGATGCGCGCGCCAGCGGGTCCGAAGACGGTCGCCGTCAAGGCGGTTGTCGATCCCGATGCCTCCGGCGTCACGATCAAGGACATGAAGAAGTACCTGAAGAAGTTCCCGATGACGGCCACTTCGCGCGACCTCACGATCAACGTGAAGGAGTATAAGGCTCCCGGGCTGACCGCCACGGCGGCCCCGACGCAGATTGGCCCGGCGGCAACCTCCACGCTGAACGCGGCGGCACAGCTGTCGGAATGCTCCGGCGACGTAACGTACGACTGGGCGGTTGACGGCGGCACGCTGTCCGGCACCGGCGCGTCACGCGTCTTCTCGCCGACGGGCCTGAATCTTGCCTGCGGCACGACGCGCACGGTAAACGCCCGCGTCACCGTTCGCGACGCCAAGGGTGGAACAGCCAACGCCACGGTGCCCGTCACCGTAGCCGCCGCGCCCTGCCCGCCGCCTCCGCCAAAGGTTCCGGAGCTTCGTCCGACTCAGTTTGACGATATCCTCTTCGCCAACGGCAACGGGCGCGTCAACAATTGCGGCAAGCGTACGCTCGACCGAGTCTACGAGCAGGCGATGGCCTCCGGCGACTACGACATCCTTCTGGTGGGTCACATCGACTCCACCGAGGCGAACGTCCGCCGCCCGCGCAACGCCAAGGATCTGGATCGCGAGCGCGCCGAGAATGCCGCCGCCTACCTGATCGCGGGTGAGCAGCCCTGCAAGCGTTTCGACGCCAGCCGCGTGAAGATCGCCATCGTGAAGGATGCACAGTCCTCACCGTTGCGTACGGCGCTTTGCGAGGATTCGGTTCGTGAGCGTGCCGGTTCGCGGATCAGCCCGCGCGACGACAAAGCGAAGTTCCGCCGCGTCGAAGTGTGGCTGGTGCCGCGCGACGGCAAGGGTCCGATGCCCGCGGGAATCACGGGTATCCAACCGGCTCCGCAGGTTACGGGCTGCCCGAAATAAGGCAGCCCGGGTCCGCCCGGTAACACATGGCTAACGAGCCATTTAATGAGCCCCGGCTCGCCCTCAACCGCATCTATACGCGGGGGGGCGACCGGGGCTTAACTTCTTTGGTGGGCGGCCAGCGGGTTCAGAAGGACTCTTCGAGGATCGAGTGCTTCGGCACCGTCGACGAACTGAACGCCTTCACGGGCGCGGCGCGTCTCGAAGCTTCCTCGCACGATACAACCGCTGAGCTGGCCACGATCCTCACGCGGATTCAACACGAATTATTCAACCTCGGATCGATTCTGGCGACGCTGCCGGAGGATGTCCACCCGAGGCAGCCCCGGGTGACCGCTCGCGATGTCGAGCAGTTGGAGACGGAGATCGACCGGTACAACGACGCGCTGCCCGCGCTGCGCAGCTTCGTCCTTCCGGGCGGAACCGCGCTTGGCGTCAGCCTTCACGTGTGCCGCACGGTTTGCCGGCGTGCGGAGCGGATTACGATCGCGCTCTCGAAGGCAGAGGCAGTTCCGGAGGAAGCCGTGACCTACCTGAACCGGCTAAGCGACGCGCTGTTTGTGTGGAGCCGTTGGGCGAACGTCGCCCAAGGCGTCGAGGAACTGCTGTGGCAGCCGAACGAGTCGGCGTCGGGCGGCTAAGCTAAACGCTTCGCCGGCGGCGGATCAGCTTCTTCCGTGTGCGCGGAGCGCGCACCACCATCTCGGCGGAGAAGGCTTCCTGGATCAGCTCCTGCTGTTCGGCGGCGTGCGTCATGCTGGAACCCGTGGCGGGGCTGGAAGCCGGGGCGCGGCCCACGTAGCGGATGCGGCGGCCTTCCGAACCCAGCGCCATCCCCATGCGCTCATCGACGAATCGCCACGCACCCATGTTGCGCGGCTCTTCCTGAACCCACAACAGGTCCGCGGTGGGCGAGTAGCGGCTTAGCACTTCGCGAATCTGCGACGCCGGGAACGGATACAACTGCTCCAGTCGAACGATGGCGACGTTCCAGGCCTGCTTCTCCTCCCGGGCGTCCAACAGGTCGTAGTAGACCTTGCCGCTGCAGAAGATCACGCGCTTCGTGCGGTCGCCCGCGTTGGCGACGGTGTCGCCCAGCACCTCGCGGAACGATCCGCCCGTCAGCTCGTCACCCTGGCTTACCGCCTTCGCCGAGCGCAGGATCGACTTCGGAGTAAACACCACCAACGGCTTGCGGATTGACACCTGCCGCCGCAGAAGATGGAAGTACTGCGCGGGCGTCGTGCAGTTGGCGACGATCATGTTGTCTTCGGCGCTCAACGTCAGAAAGCGCTCGATCCTGGCGGAGGAATGCTCCGGCCCCTGGCCTTCGTAGCCGTGCGGCAGCAGCAGCACCAGCGAATTCGGCTGGCCCCACTTGGCTTCCGAACAGACAATGAACTGGTCGATCATGATTTGCGCGCCGTTTGAAAAGTCGCCGAACTGTGCCTCCCAGATCACCAGCGCGCCGGGCTCGGCGACGGAATAGCCGAACTCAAAACCCATGACGGCGAATTCGCTAAGGCTGGAATCGACGCACTCAAAACGCGCCTGCTCCGGCGACAGATGCTTCATCGGAACGTACTCGGCGCCTGTCTCGATGTCGAAGAACTCCAGGTGCCGCTGAGAGAAGGTTCCTCTGCTGGAATCCTGCCCGGATAGCCGTACCGGTGTGCCCTCCAGGATGATTGAGCCGAAGGCGACAGCCTCCGCCAGCGCCCAATCGATGGGCGCGCCGTTGACGGTCTCGCGCCGCTTGCCCACGAAGTTTTTCATCAGCTTTTCGTGAACCTGGAAGTCGTCGGGGAACGCGTGGAGGCGTTCGATAAGGCGTTCGAACAGGTCGCGTCCGATCGCGGTTTTCACGGCTGATCCGGGCGCGGGCTCCGGCCGCTCGTGCGTCACTTCAACGGTCTCGAATGTTTCGGAGCTTTTCTTCGACTGCTCAAAGCCTTCTTCCAGCCACGCGCTAACGCGCTTCCGGGACGCCGCGATCGAATCGGCGGTGGTGACTTTCTCGCGGATCAGACGCTCCTGATATTGCGTGGCCGGCGAGGGATGATTTTTGATCTTGCGGTACATCAACGGCTGCGTATAGCTGGGATCGTCGCCTTCGTTGTGGCCGTGCTTGCGGTAGCAGATCAGGTCGATCACCACGTCCCGCTTGAACCGCTGCCGGTAATCGAACGCCGTCCGCGCCACGCGAACGCAGGCTTCCGGATCGTCGCCGTTCACGTGGAAGATGGGTGCCTGAATGGTGCGCGCCACATCGGTGCAGTACACCGTTGAGCGGGATTCGGTGGGATTGGTGGTGAACCCGATCTGGTTATTGATGATCAGGTGGACGGTTCCGCCCGTGGTGTAGCCGACGAGTTGCGAAAGATTCAGCGTCTCCGCCACCACGCCCTGGCCCGCGAAAGCCGCATCTCCATGAACCAGAACCGGAATCACCCGCTCCCGCGTGGCGTCGCGAAGACGGTCCTGCCGCGCGCGCGCCATTCCTTCCACCACTGGATCGACGGCCTCAAGGTGGCTGGGATTGGAAGCCATGGTGACCATCACTTCCTTGCCGGAACGCGTGGCCTTCACGCCGCTGGACCCGATGTGATACTTCACGTCGCCCGAACCCTGCGTTGAATCCTCGTTCGCCGCACCTTCGAACTTGCTGAAGATCTGGCCCGGCGTTTTGCCAATGAGATTCGTCAGTACGGTAAGGCGGCCGCGATGCGCCATGCCGATGACGATCTCGCTGGACCCGGCAGCGCCGGCTTGGTCGCAGATCTCCTCCAGCACCGCCATTGAGCTTTCGCCGCCCTCCATCGAGAACCGCTTCTGGCCCTTGAAGCGGTTGTCGAGGAACTGCTCAAACATCTCCGCTTCCAACAACGTCTCCAGCGTGTGCGTCTTGTCGTCGGCGGAAAAGGGCGCGTGCCACTCCTTCGATTCGAACCGCGATTGAATCCAGCGCTTCTGTTCGGGGTGCTGGATGTTCATGTACTCGACGCCAATCTTGCCGCAATAGGCGCGGCGCAGCGTTTCGACAATTTCGCGAAGCGTGCACACCGGCTTGGGCGCGGCGTTACCGGTAAGGTGGCCGAGGCCGCCAAAGTTAAACTCGCGGTCCAGATCCCAGATCGATAGGCCGTACGTCGACGGATCCAACTCCGCGTGATAGTGCGGATCTTCACCCAGCGGATTCAGATCGGCGATCAAGTGTCCGCGCACACGGTAGGCATTAATCAGCTGAAGGATCGCGGCTTCTTTGTTGACGCCCGTTGATTGCGGCGAGGCGACCCCGGGAAGCGCGGGCGCAAAAGAATCGGCCTGCCAGACCATCGGCTTGTAGGGCAACCCAAGGTCGGCGAACATCGCGTCGTAAAAGCCTTCGGCGCCTTGAAGAAGCTCTTGCAGCCGCCCGAGAAACGTTCCGCTCTCCGCGCCCTGGATCACGCGGTGGTCGTAGGTGCAGGTGACGGTCATCACCTTGCTGAGGCCTAGAGCCGCCTTCACTTCGGGTGCGACGCCGGCATACTCCGCCGGAAAATCCATCGCTCCGGTGGCGATGATGGCGCCCTGCCCCGGCATCAGGCGCGGAACGGAGCCCACCGTGCCCACGGTACCGGGGTTGGTCAGCGAAATCGAAGTGCCCTGAAAATCCTCAATCGCGAGTTTGCCTGTGCGCGCCTTCACCACCAGACCGTCGAAGGCTTTCAGGAACTGCGAGAAGGTCATCGCGCCGCAATCTTTCAGCGACGGAACAACCAGGCTTCGCGTGCCATCTTTGCCCGCGACGTCTACGGCTAGGCCGAAATTGATCTCCTTGCGGACGACGCGAAACGGCGCGCCATCTTTCTCCGCGTACGCGTTGTTCAGATTAGGGAAACTCTTCAACGCCTGCACGATCGCCCATCCGGTCAGGTGCGTGTAGGAAATCTTGCCCTTGCCCGAGAGTTCGCGGTAGTCGTTCAGGATGCGGCGGTTCTCGTCGATAATCTTCACCGGCATCACGCGCTGCGAGGTTGCAGTGGGGACGCTTAGGCTGAGATTCATGTTCTCGGCAATACGCGCGGCGGCTCCACGAAGGGGAACCAACTGGTCGGCTTCGCCGGTTTCGGCAGCGGGTTTCGCGGGCGCTTTCGACTGCGCGGGTTGAACCGCAGTAGCTGCCACAGCAGGGGGAGATGCCGGAGCCGCGGCGGGTGCAGCTGCAGGTACCGGGGCGGGCACGGGCGCGGCCGCTTCGGCGGAACCGTTTCCGGGGGCCGCTCCGTTCACCTGCTCAGCATCGAAAATTTCTTTCCACTGGTCGGCAACGGCCTGCCGGTTGTTCAGATATTGTTGGTACAACTCCTCCTCTAGCCAGCTATTGATACTCGGCGGGGAGGCTTTCTCGTTCGACATGGATTAGGAGGCGTAGGGAATCCCCTTCATGATATCGGAAAGCTCGAAGACTATCGTGGTGCTGGACGGATACTGCACCAACCCCGGCGATCTGGACTGGTCGAGGCTGCGGGAACTAGGCGCGACAACGATTCACGACCGCACAGGGGAAGCGGACGTTGTGGCGCGGAGCGGCGGCGCGGAAGCGGTGATGGTGAATAAGGTCGCGTTTTCGCGGGAAGTGATTTCGAAGCTCCCAAAGCTTCGGTACATCGGCGTGCTGGCCACCGGGTTCAACATCGTCGACATCGAGGCGGCGCGGGAGCGGGACATCGTCGTCACAAATATTCCGACGTACGGAACTGAGTCCGTCGCACAACACGCCATCGGCCTGCTGCTGGCACTTACCAACCAAATCGCAATTCACGCAGAAGCTTCAAGGTCGGGCGAATGGGGCCGCAACGCAGATTGGAGCCTTGCCAAAACTCCCCTTATTGAACTTGCCGGGAAGATCTTCGGCGTCGTCGGGTTTGGCCGGATCGGACAACAGACCGCGCGAATCGCACACGCGCTGGGGATGGAGATTCGCGCTTACGACCATATGATGGGCCAAGGTCCGAAGGACCTTCCGTTCGAGTGGATCTCGCTGAAGGGTCTGCTGCAAGAGTCCGACGTGGTGAGCCTGCACTGCCCGCTGAACGACGAGACGCGCGGCATCGTCAATGCGCAGACATTGAAGCGTATGAAATCGACGGCGATTCTATTGAACACGTCACGCGGTCCGTTGGTGGACGAGGGCGCGCTAGCTGCCGCGCTGAACGAGGGTGTCATCGGCGGCGCGGGTCTCGACGTGCTGGTGGAGGAGCCGCCGGTATCGGGCAGTCCCTTGCTGTCCGCGAAGAACTGTATCGTCACGCCGCATATCGCGTGGGCTTCGCACGAAGCGCGGAAGCGGCTGCTTGGGATCGCCGTCGACAACGTGCGGGCCTGGATCGAGGGCACGCCGCAGAACGTTGTCGGTTAGTCGTCCTTTTTCTTGAGCGTCCGGCCCATATCGACGCCGAACTTCGGATGGTCGCGAGTGCCCTCCACCTTGATCGAGATGACGGTGCCCTTGTTCTTTCTCGACACCAGCCCGTCGAAGGGCTTCAGCAGCACCGACTTGAAGCCCGAAAACATCTGCGAGGCCTTCGCATCCAGGCGCAGAACGCCGTCGAAATTCATCGCTTCGGTCCGCATCCCATAGGTGCCATCCAGGTCGATCTCGACTCCCGGAACTCCGTACGTCAGGTTGCGAATGGTCACCAGCGAATCCTTCACCGTGAATCCGGCATCGAAGCTCGACTTCGCCTTGGCCACGGTTTCTTCCGGCGCGCGCGAAGCCTTACGGCTAAGCTCGTCGATCTTTTCCTGAATCTCGCGACCGGTGAAGCGGACACCCGCCATCGTGAACTTTCCGTCGAGACCGATCTTTTCGATGACATTCACGTCGCCGCGCGGAACGAGAATCTTCGTTTTCAGATCGATCCTGCCCCGCATCGGCGTGCCGCCCTTCACCGCGAGGTTCAGCACGTCTTCCAAGCGGCCGTCCTTAATCACGGCATCCAGCACGATTTCCTTGCCCTTTACACCTTTCTCGCCCGCTACATCGCCGGAGATCAGCATCGGCGTCTGGCCGAGAATCGCATCGACGCGCGTGAGGAAAGTGTTGCCGCTGGTGCCGTCCACCACGGCCACATACTTCGTCTTGAGAGGAACTTTGTTGCCCGCGTAGCGAAGCTGGAAGTCCGGCACATCGGCCGTTCCGGTCACGTCCATGTACTGCAAACGGCCTTCGAAGTGACCCTTGGCATACATGATTCCGGCGATTCCGGAGAACACCCCCAGGTCGGCTTTGTCGTAGACATAGTCGCCATTCAGCGGCGTCTCGCCGGGATCGCCGGTAACCCAAGGACCGAAGGACCCCGTGCAGTCGATCATTCCCGGCGGCTTGTAGTTCTTCATATGCGTGCGGAAGGTCATCGGCCTGCCCGCGCCGACTCCCAGCAGCCGCAGTTCATACAACTCGAACGTGCCGACCGGTCTCTCCGGATCGCGCGGCAGGATGCGAAGAGTCGTCTTGTCCGCGATCAATTGGTCAATGACGACGGAGCCGGGTTTCGGCTTCGGTTTGTCCACCGTCTTCGGCTCAAGGTCCACGCGTTCGCCCGGCGCCGCCTCCCTTGGCGTGTCCGACTTGGGCGGCATGTTCAGTTCGAAATCCTTGAGGCGAACCACGGAGATGTGTTTCGTCGGCGAAGTCAGCTCGGCCCAGTCGAGATTGAAGGAGAACTCGCCAAGGTCGATCAGCGGGGGGATATCGGTCCGGCGCTTCAGCCGGAACTTCACGCCGCGCCCACGAATGTTCACCCGTGGAAAGAGCCTAACTCGCAAGTCACGCAGTTCGACGTCGCTATCGAATCTTTCTTCGAGGTACTCGACGATTTTCTCTCGCGCGATCGGCTCAATTCGGTTTGCATAGTAGGCCGCGACCGCGATGACGACGACGAGAACGCTGGCAATTACGATGCCGGCGATGGCCCAGGGCCGTCCCCGTCCCTTCGGAAGTATGGTCATTCGCCGCCTTTCAGTTTTCGCGCCCAGATATTGCGGTATCGCACCGGGGTGTCGTGATTCTGTAGGACCAGCGGGGCCTCCAGCGGATGAGCCTCGTAAGGCTTGATCGTCTTATGGGACATCTGCCCGATGAACTCTTGGTGGTTCTGCACCAGCACTCCGTTGTGGACCAGCGTGACGTAAGCGGGCCTGGAAACTTTCCCGCCCTCGAATCGCGGAGCCTCGAAAACCATGTCGTAGGTCTGCCATTCGCCCGGTTTTCGCGAGGCGTTCACGAGCGGCGGAAACTGGCCGTAGACGGAAGCCGCCTGGCCATCGGCATACGTTGGATTGTCGTAGCTATCCAGCACTTGAATCTCGTAGCGGCCCATCAGCACGATCCCGCTGTTGCCCCGCCATTGGCTTTCGCCGTCGATCACGGTCGGCGAAGCCCATTCGACATGGAGTTGAATGTCGCCGAAGCTTTCCTTGGTCTTTAGCGACTGTCCGCCTTCGCCCTTCGCCGTCACTTCCATGAAGCCGTCCGCGAGCTTCCAGTCGCCTTCCCACTTATCCAGACTCTTGCCATCGAACAGTACGATCGCATCCGATGGCGCGTCTCCCGGCTTCGCACCCGGTGTGACGACGGGCGGCTTGGGCCGTGCAATGTCGTGCACCTTCCACTTACCGTCGGGCAGGACGGGAGTGTCGGTGTATCCGGTGGGGGCCGTGCGGTACTTGGGCCGTTGTGTCTGCGCGAATGCCAGAGCCGCTAACGCCACAGTCGCGGCGGCCGCGATCCATTTCTTCATGCTTTCTCCTGGCAACCCGGAAACTCGTCGATCGCCGTGTTCCCTTCATATCCGAAAAATTTCCGGCCCGCATCCGACAACGCGAAGGCTTCGACGGTAAGGATCTTGAACGGCCGGAAAAACCCAGCCTCCTCGAACCTGTCCATCACCACCATTTGCTCCTCGGGCGAACATTTCGCGAACTTTCTTCCCGCCGTCCGCGCGGCATCGCGCTCGACCGCCGCCAGACCGTCTCGCCACATCGCCTGCATTCCGCCGTCGCCATGAAACAGAACGGTGTCGATGAAGTACTTCACCCCGGCTTCTCTAGCACCCGGAGTGCCATCGGACGGAATCAGAGCGGCGGTCAAAGCATCGACCAACTCATACTCGTCCGGCGCAAAGAATCGGGGACGATAGCTTTCGATATCTACCTTCGACGGAGCGCCCACCGCCGCCGCACCCAGAAGTACGATCAGTTCGCGACGGTCCATCTAGACGCTCCCCTGCTTCATCCGCGCAGCCAGTCGCTCGGCCATGCGCCAGTTCAGCGCGATGTTCGTCAACGTGGGATTCTTCTCCGGATTGGCGTCGAAGACCGACGCGTCGCCGAGGTAGAGATTCCGTACGTCGTGGCAGCGATGATCCGTATTCACCACCGAGGTCTTCGGATCGCGTCCCATGCGGCAGCTTCCCACCCAATGGTTGCTGTCGATCACCAGATTCTCCCGGCTGACCGACGAAGGGCTGGAGTAGACCTTGCCCCCCGCGACCTTGACGATCGCCTCGCAGGTCTCGACCATGTCGCGAGCCATCGCTATATCGCTGTCCTCGTAGTGGAGGTGGACCCTGGGAAGCGGGAGACCGTGGCGATCCTTGCGGGACGGGTCGAGATCGACAAATTTCTTCGAGGATACAAGAAGCGATCCCTGCATGTTCATCGACGAATGAATCGTGTTGAGTTCCTTCAACTCCCGCTTGAAGCGCGAGCCCCAACCCGGCGCGTCCTTGATGAACAGCTTCGACGGATGAACGCCCGCGCCGCACTGTACCTGATACGTCCCCTGGAACTTCGTCGATGGCGCATCCCAATAGAGGCCGGTTAGAAGGCTGTGGTAGTAGTCGGTTCCGTCGTCGTTTGAAATGTCGCGAGCGCGCAGCTCAGGAAACAGTCCGGTAACCGTGATGCCGAAGTGGCTGGTCAGATGCCGCCCCACTTGGCCGTTCGAATTGGCGACTCCGTTGATCAGAAGATGCCGGGCCGTCTCAATCGCGCTGCACGCCAGCACCAGCACGCGGCAGGAAAGTTCCTTCTCCGCGCCGTCGCGCGTGACATACCGGATGCCCGCCGCGCGGCCGCCGTCCTTCGCCATCACGATTCGCGTCATCGTGGATTCCGTAAACAGCGTCAGGTTGCCGGTCGCCAGCGCCTTGGGGATCGGCGTATTCGCCGACGTGTACTTGGAATCGACATCGCAACCGCGCATGCAGTGTCCGCAGTAGTGGCACTTGGTGCGGCCGCCTTCGACGTGCTCGGTCGGCATCGCTTTCCGCTGCGCGACGAAGTCCATCTCGCGGCCGCCGGACTTCAAACGCTCGACGCCTCGCTTCAGCGCAAGCTCCGGGCAGCGCATCGGGACGCCCTTTTGGAAGACGCCGTCCGGAAGATTGGACAGGCCGTCCTTCATTCCGTAGACCTGCATCAGGCGCTCCGCCTTGGCGTAGTAGGGCGCGACTTCGTCGTAGGAAATCGGCCACTGCGCGAAGTCCAGCGGTCCGAAGCGAAGACTGTGTCCGGCCCAGCAAAGCGACCGTCCGCCGAGCGCGCGCAACTGTCCATGGGCCGGGCGGTCTCCGACGCCGACGAAGTGATCGCGTTCCGAGTAGTCCTGCCAGACGCTGGAAACCGGGCTGCGTTTTCCTTCCGAGAGGCGGCGTTCGAGGTTGTCGTAGACCGGATGATGAGCGTTGAAATCGGCGCCCGGGCGCAGGCGGCGGCCCGCCTCGACGAGGGCGACTTTCAGGCCCGCGGTGGCAAGGACGTAAGTGACGATTCCTCCGCCGGGGCCGGAGCCGACGATGCAGACGTCGTAGATGGGGTCGGCCATGAGGTGAGTATATCCCCGTACGCCAGCCATCTTGGGCGTTGCGTAGAACTTGAGCATGAGGGCTCAGGCAAGGCGCATATGAACGCGCAAAAAGAACTCATTGATCATCAATAATTTCCGATTTATCGGTTATTTTCATGTTGACTTTTGTTCACCCCCCCCATATAAGAGTTTTTGAGGGCAGTTGGTGATATTCACCGACGCTCTCGGAGTAGGCTAAGTTCGTGTGGGAAAAATAGATTCGTGTACTCCTTTGCGTTGGCACCGCGGCGCTCTTCATTCCAAACTGCTTCAATCGGAGAGGGTACCCGGTTGCAATACACCTTGCTGGCCGAATCCAGTCCCTCGTGCCCACGGCACTGGAGTGTTGGCCGACGATTTCAGTTGTCGAATCAATTAAGAACAAAGGAGCAACGGATGTTCATCAAGGAGTGTGTTTTGGCGTGTATGGCGTTGTCTTTTACGCCGCTATTCTCTGCAGATATTATCCTTCGCAATAAGACAAATCCTGCATTAGGCATGGATTTCGTATCCGGTGAGGAGTTTGAACTTGATATTACAAACGGTACGGTCGGTCAGGCGGTAACTGCGTACAAACTAAAAATAGTGTGACGGGCTCTCCATGGCTCGCTGGTTACGTCGCGGCTGATGGCCGGTTTTACCTCACTGGCCTTGAGCAGGACGGTAATTTCGGCACATATTCGCAACAATGGTTTCTTGATGGCACACCGGTCGGTCCGCGGGTTAACGAACTGGAGTACTTCCAGTACCAGCGCGGGCCGCAGTACGATAAGTAACGGTGGCGACGTAGTGAAAGCGAGGCAATTAAAGTGAACCAAATAGCTTATTGCGCTCAGGCAGCCTTACTCTGCACGGTCGTTATGGCCCAGCAGCAGTCCGGGCCTTCTACCGTATACGACACGTCAATGGGCCCGTCGTCTAACACTGCTGGGTTCCCTACGGTATCTCTCGAAGAGTTTAGGCTGATGACCATCCGGAACATAATGAATTCCCCTCATCCTCTCAAGAAAGGGCATGTTCAACTCCATCGCCTGGGCGACGATGCGGCAGTTGACATTATGAAGATCCTGGCAACACGAGATCGTCCGGTAACAAAAAATGAACTGCTGACAATATTCGACATGCTTCGTATAGCGTACGAGAAACCCGTCGCGATAGTTACTCCGTCCAATCGGGCACCAAAAGCGACATTGTTCATCCTAAAGGCCGTTGACCAATCAACCGCAGACCAAGACTTAAAAAAACAGATTGCCGATTTGACGAAACAGTTCACGGCACTTGGCTCGTCGAAGCCGTAGGTAGACCGCCAAAGTGTGTGTCCGGACGGCTTGCGTTTGGTCGTCCGGGCATTTTCTTCCATAGCTCCCGATTAGATGTCTGGCCGAGGTTCAGCAGCCTGCAAATCAATAATAACTCCCTGATTCTGTCGGAGTTCAAGACGAGAAACGGAAGGCACGACTTCCCGTAGTCGAAATCGTCAATGTTGTGAGCATGTTCGCTGTCATAAGCTTGGGTTCGATTTGGAAGGGGTTACAATTAAATGCCAGCTGGTACATAGTACCCGCGGCGCGCTCGAATTAGTGCGTTGGGATGCCGCCGCTGTGCTTCTGCTGATAGGCGGACCTCGATCGTGTGGTAGCCGTGTCCGTCTCTCGCATCGGCATAAAAACCTAACAAATACCTCAATCGCAGTCTATTAACCGAGGAAACTGCTCACGAAACTGATCTCCGGGCACTGCTTCCCCACCAGTGGCCTCAATAGCAGCGCGGATAGACTCTCCTGCAGTAGGGATGGTCTGAATAGTTGTTGCAACACGTGGCCCACCAGGAATCGTGCCACCTCCTAAGCGGATGCCGCCCGGGTTGCCGGCGACCACAATTGCATTTAGGGTCGCATCTGCTTCGAGCAAGTCAGTGATTAGCGGCTCCAGTTGTGTTCTTGAGCCCCGCTCGATATCGGTAGTCACGGCGACAATCGCACGGCGTCTTCCGCTCTCCTTTGGACGCGGGAAGATCGTAGCCGCTGTCTTTACGGCGTCGTATAGCTTGCCGCGTCCCGAAAAGCCTATGTTTGGCGAGACTCCACGATCAACTTCAAGAAGAGTTCGCCGAGTGGCATCGTGATCGTTAGTCATAGCTAGCGCAATCTTCGATTTTGAATCCCCCCGAATGACGGCGGAGCGATCTCTAGCCCTCAACTGAGCGGCCGCCTCCGTTAGTCCTTTTCGGAAATCATTGACCTCCTTCGGAGGTGCCCACATCTGGCCACATAGCACAAATACGATGTCGAGAGGAGTTGTCTCGAACTGAAATTCCCGAACGGGTCGAGCCTGGCTGTTGTCCGAAATGACGAAGTCCTCTTCCGTCAGAAACTCTAGTACCTTTCCGATTCCCTTCTCAACTACTTGGACATCTACCATTACCAATTGAATATCTGTTCGAAACTGCGGTGGCTCTTGACATACTGCAATTGCACCCACGGCAAGCATCAGAAGGGATCTCATTAGTCGGCACCTTTCAGATGAGCAATGACTTTTCCCAGCACGTAGCCATCGAGGTTTAAGACGAACACTTCTCCTCCTGACCGATCCGCTATCAATCGGAACGATCGCGCGACAGCATCTTCGTTGAAGTGCCGTATCCGGCGCGGGATATTGAGTTGAGGATCACCATATGTCGAGCCTGACGGAGCGATGACTACGAAAGTGATGGCTATCGTACTCTTCCTTGCTTGCTCAATAATATGTGTGGGAGCACTGACCGACTGGGTGTCTGCCGTATTTGTAAGAGCAATCACAAATCGCTTGCGTGTCCTGTCGGCTGCCGGGAATATCTTGATCGCGAGTGCTACCGCATCAAAGAGACGAGGCTTATCCTTTTGGGCCCAAATAGAAACGGCTGACTTCTGAAAGGCACGGCTGAGTTCATCCCGCTTACTATTCAGGCCAATCACTACCTTGGGGGAAGACGACGCGGCAACAACGGCAGTTCGATCATCAAGACTGAGCTCATAAGATGCAAGACGGGCTCCAGCGACGAGCTGTGGATGCCACTCCGCCATTTGATGTCCCACGTCTATCACGAACACGACATCTAAGGGCTGCTCATCGCCGGCTGAAAGCGAACTGAAGAGTGCAACTAACGTCAAGACTTTCATTGTTGTCGAACATATCCCCTCAGACATAGTACGTTGATCATGGCGGTGGTTGCACTAGTGAACCGCTTCCGCTGCATTGTAGCTTAACGATCAGCACCGTAGCCGATCCTTCCACAGTGCGTCCTGCGCTATCAAACAGTGTTTCAGTTCGGTCGTTTTGAACCTGACGCCGGCTCACTTGTGAGTTCAGTCACCTGGAAATCAGGGGGAGTAACAAAAAGCGAACTATCGACGTGCCCGCCGTTGATGATAGTACGGTAACTTTGGCGATGTTCTCCGTTGAGAGCGTCGGACGACTTTGTCAGCAGAGGTAATGCCACATCTTCAGAGCGCCAGACTTCGATGACCTGCGGAATCGGACGAATGTTGCCGACTGCTCCGGGTGGGATCACAACAGAATATTGGCGGCCTTTTGTTTCAACCCTTCGATAGTTCGAGTACCGAGGTCGGTCCCTCGCGTATGACCAGTAATCTCTCCCATGGTAGGTAGCAGGCGCGCCTGCGTTCTCTGGGCCGACGTATGCTTGCGAGCAATCTTACGCTTCAGGTCAAGGACCGTTAGAGTCCCGGCACTTGGATCTTCGATCGTAACGACGTCTCCTCTCTCGGACCGAGTACGTCCTGCGTCATCTCGAAAGTACCGCCCTGTAATTGTGTTGGTCACGACGTTACCATCAATGAGCTTGCGGCTATACGTGTCTTCGATCGTAGCTTGGATCGAGACGCGACCCGGCCGACGCTCCGGTTGCTGAGCAGTAGCCATGACGCTGCCAGCAAGAAGAAGAATTCCCATGTTTGCAGCTTTCATCATCTCTCCTTATCTAGTACCACGTGAACTCGATAACCACACCTATTGGAACTACCGCATACCAGAGACTGCCGTTTGTTAGTTGATTGACAACATTCCAACAGCTGCGCCTGTGACGTACGGATAGAAACCATTGAGATTCAGAGGCCTACTTCCGTTGTCCCAGAACTCCCATTGATCGACAGCATTCGTAGAGATCGTCCGCTGGCCACTAATTGGATATGAGATCGTCCACTGATCTCCATACATCGCGCACCACGCGGTCGGATTCACAGCCCCGCTAACAGTTCCTGATCCTAGTGTTGAAAAGACCAAATAGCCAGGTAAAGAGTCAATAAGATCGAGGCTACCCATGACGGGCGGCACTGCGGCGGTTGCGATGCCACACGTTGCCGCTTCTTGCGGATACACAGAGAACGACAATGGATTAGGGCTGGCTGTCACACCACCAACACTCCAGGTTTGATTCCAACTACCGATCTCTGCGGCTGACATTGCTCCATCCAATATGAACTGGCCACTTCCATTAGTTGTTCCGACTTGCGCGGAGCTTACATCTGTGACCACCACTGGGGCGAACGCAGCTCCTCCACTGATTGTCACCGTCCAAGTGTCGCCAACATAGAAAGTACTGCTGCCACCACGCGTGTTGTTGGCAATTTGCACGGTCGGAGTCTGACCTAGCGCACTGGACACAAGAATAGTGACGGTTGCGACTGCAAAGATAGAACGGGTCAGCTGTTGACAAGGTTGCAACGCTGCCACAAGTAGTTCATCCCAAATATGCAACAAAAGGCAAGAGATGATGGTAAGGTGTCTCATTGAAAACATCTTCCAAAAGTCCTTAACGCGACGGGACATAGTAAACCTACCTCGTAAATGGGGGGCAATAGTACGAACGTACCGAATTTTGTCTGTCTAGGTGGAGAGCGGAGCGGAGGCCAGCACGTAGCTGGCGATAGGGCCGGAAACGTCTTGGCGTCTCTCGTCCTGCCAGTACTCGGGGGCCAATTTAATTGGCTGCCAGTAACTTAAACGTATTCATCGAATGTTAACTTGATGTTTTTTCGCCCCCCCCCACAATTAAATCGATGTCGGAAGGTCTCGGGACACAATGTCGCAGAAATCTTTGAATCCTCAGGACCTCGCCGATCCGTCTGCGCTGGCAGCGATGGCGTCCAGAGGGGTTCCGATAGTCATCGCCGAAAACCAAACCCGCAATGTGGAAATCCCTCTTCAGGAGCGAGGGAGTTGATTCGGGCAAGCATTCTGGCTTGGGCGATCCTCTGCATACCGGTCGCCCAAGCGCAGCGCGTGTCGATTGGTTTCGTCGCAGGCGGCTACGGAAATAAGGACTTTGTCTCCTACTATTTTCCGCCGGAGCCGTCGCTCCCATCGTTACCGGGGCTTCCACCGATCACGCCGGGTCCCAATATCGTCATCTCCGATGCCGGAGGCTACATTGTGGGACCGACAGTGGAAATTCATCTGCTCAAAGGGCTCTCCGTGGCCGCCGATGCTTTGTATAAGCCGCTGCACTACAACGCTTCGGCAACTTTCTATCCAGATCGAAGCATCGGGTACGCTCCGGCAACCGTGGTCACTTGGCAATTTCCGGTCCTGGCACGATACCGGTTCGCTCCCGCGCCGGCGAGTCCTTTCATTGAGATCGGTCCGTCCTTTCGAGCGTCCGGCAGTCTGGGTAGAGAGCGCCCGTCAAGTGCCGGGTTTACCGTCGGCGCCGGAATCGAAGGCAACTGGCTTCGGACCGCCTTCGCGCCGAGCATTCGATATACGCGCTGGGCGGCGGACGACGTTCGGTCGTTCGGCCCGACCCTCGTGCGGACGCGGCCGGACCAGATCGAATTTATGGTTCGTTTCACTTGGGGCGTCTTGGGCAAATAGCGGGCGCGGGTATAGATTAGTAGGTGAATGACCGGATGTGCGCAGAGGTTCGCGGTCGCAGTCGTGCTGGCCTTCCCGGCCACCGCGAGCGCCCAGGAAAAAGTTGACTTCGCCACGGACGTGCAGCCCATCTTGCAGCGTTCGTGCGTCGGATGTCACGGCCCGAAGGTTCAGTTGGGAACGCTGCGCCTCGACTCGAAGGACGCGGCGTCCAAAACCATTCACGCCGGTGAGCACGAGCAGTCGTCGCTCTACCAGCGAATCGCCGGAATCGGCGATCAGGCGCGCATGCCGATGGGCGCGAAGCCGCTGCCCGCCGCGGAAATCGCGACCATCAAGCGTTGGATCGACGAGGGCGCTTCCTGGCCGGAGAGCCTTTCGGCAAAAGCGAACTTCAAGAAGCATTGGTCGTTCGTTCCTCCGGTCCGGCCCGCTCTTCCCGCCGTCAAGCTCGCCTCATGGCCGCGCAATCCCGTCGATGCCTTCGTCCTGGCGCGGCTGGAGAAAGAAGCGCTGCGGCCCTCTCCGGAAGCGGATCGCGTCACGCTGATCCGGCGCTTGCATCTGGACTTGACCGGACTCCCGCCCGAGCCCGACGCCGTGGATGCGTTCCTCGCCGACAAGCGGCCCGATGCGTTTGAGCGGCTGGTGGACCGGCTGCTGGCATCGCCGCATTACGGTGAGCGGTGGGGCCGTCATTGGCTTGACGCCGCGCGCTATGCCGATTCGGACGGATTCGAAAAAGACAAGCAGCGTTCCGTCTGGTTCTATCGCGATTGGGTGATCAATGCGCTGAATCGCGACATGCCGTACGACAGGTTCATCATCGAGCAGATCGCGGGCGATCTCCTTCCCAACGCCACCCAGGATCAGAAAGTGGCCACCGGGTTTCTGCGGAACTCGATGGTGAACGAAGAGGGCGGAATCGATCCGGAGCAGTTCCGGATGGAGGCGATGTTCGACCGCATCGAGGCCGTAGGCAAAGGCGTGCTGGGACTTACCGCGCAGTGCGCGCAGTGTCACAACCATAAGTTCGACCCGTTCACGCAGGAAGAGTACTACCAGCTTTTCGCGTTCCTGAACGACTCCCACGAAGGATCGATGGTGGTGTATTCGCCGCAGGAGCAGCAGCGGCGGGCAGCAATTTTCATGCGGGTCCTCGAGATCGAAGACGATCTGAAGCACCGCACGCCGGACTGGGAAGCGAAGTTCACGGCGTGGCAGAAGTCGGTCACGGCGAAAGATCCGCAGTGGACCGTGGTGCTTCCGGACGTGGAAGACATCTCCACGGGCGGACAGAAGTATCTTCCGATGAGCGATGGATCGCTGTTGGCGGCGGGCTACGCGCCGACGAAGCATCGCGCGCATCTAATCGTGAAGACGGAAATGACGCGGATCGGGGCGCTGCGTCTGGAGCTTCTGAAAGACCCGGATCTGCCGCTGGGAGGCCCGGGCCGCTCGACATTGGGCACCGCCGCGCTGTCGGAATTTTCGGTGGAGGTGGAGAGGCCGGAGAAGCCGGGCGTTACTCAGGAAGTCTGCATCGCCGGCGCTTCCGCCGACCTCAACATGCCGAAATCGCCGCTGGAGCCGCAGTATCACGACAAGAGCGACGCGCAGAAACAGAACCGCCGCGTCACCGGCCCTATCGCGTACGCGATCGATGGCGACACCGACACCGCCTGGACCACCGACGCGGGCCCGGGCCGCCGCAACGTGCCGCGCAACGCCGTCTTCAATCTCGAACAGCCGATTGAGGGCGGCAAAGGCGTCACGCTGCACATCTACCTGACGCAGAATCACGGCGGCTGGAATTCCGACGCGAATCAGAACCAGAATCTGGGCCGCATCCGCTTGTCGCTTACCGATGCGTCCGGCGTTGAGGCGGAGCCGCCGCTGACGTTCAGCCAATGGCGCACAACGGTTCCGGAGTGGGGTGCGGCGAACGAGGAGATTGAAAACTTGTGGAGCGCGCACCCGGCCGGCTCTTCACAGCTGGTCCTGAACACACGCGAGAAGAAGCGCGAAACGCATCTTTTGGTTCGGGGAGATTTCCTGAAGCCGGGCAAAGTGATTACGGCAGGCGTGCCCGCATTCCTGAATCCGCTTCCGCCGGACGCACCGGCAAACCGCCTGACATTCGCGAACTGGCTGGTGGACCGCCAAGCGCCGACAACTGCGCGGTCGATCGTCAACCGGGTGTGGCAGAACTACTTTGGCACCGGCATCGTCGCCACCAGCGAGGATCTGGGAACGCAGGCCGACGCGCGATCGCATCCGGAGCTTCTCGACTGGATGGCCGTGGAATTCATGGATTCCGGCTGGAGCTTCAAGAAGCTGCACCGCCTGATCGTCACGTCCGCCGCGTATCGTCAGACGTCGAAGGTCACTCCCGAACTGCTGGCGGCCGATCCTTACAACCGCCTGATCTCGCGAGGACCACGGCTTCGTGTGGAGGGCGAAGTGGTGCGCGACATCGCGCTGGCAGCCAGCGGCCTTCTCAACCCGAAGGTGGGCGGACCCAGCGTTTATCCGCCCGCGCCGGATTTTCTCTTCCTGCCGCCGGCCAGCTACGGCCCGAAGATCTGGGACGTCGAGACGGGCCCGGACCGCTACCGCCGCGGCCTCTACACCTTCCGCTATCGCAGCGTGCCGTATCCGGTGCTCCAGAATTTCGACACGCCGAACGGCGATACGTCCTGCGTGCGCCGAGTACGGTCGAACACGCCGCTGCAGGCGCTGACAACTTTGAACGAACCTCTGTTTGTCGAGGCCGCGCAGGCGCTGGCCGACCTGACGTTAAAGAAAGGCGGTGAGACCGACGCCGACCGGGTTACGTTCGCGTTCCGCCGTTGTGTATCGAGAAGACCGGATGCCGCTGAGAAGCAGACGCTGCTTAGCTTTCTCGAAAACCAGAAGCCCCGGGGCGAGCGGGAGGCGTGGACTGCGCTGTCGCGCGTCCTGTTGAATCTCGACGAAACGATTACCAAGGAGTAAACGATGAGTCTCCGGTCACGGCGTTGGTTTGTGAACGAATGCGGCGTCGGAATGGGCGCGATGGCCTTCCATCAGTTGATGGCCGCCGCGACAGACCCGATGGCGCCCAAGCAGCCGCATTTCGCGCCAAAAGCGAAGAACGTCATTTTCCTTTTCATGGCGGGCGCGCCCAGCCATCTGGAACTGTTCGACTACAAGCCGCAGCTTGCGAAATTCAGCGGCACCCTGCCGCCGCCGGAATTGTTGAAGGGCTACCGCGCGGCGTTCATCAATCCGAACTCCACGCTGCTGGGCCCGAAGTTTGATTTCGCGCCGGCCGGCGGAAACGGCACGTTGATCTCGGAACTGCTGCCGCACTTCAAGACGATCGTCGACGATGTCGCCATCGTCAAGAGCATGTCCACCGACGCTTTCAATCACGCGCCCGGACAGTTGTTGATGAATACCGGCGGCATGATTTTCGGACGCCCGTCGATGGGCGCATGGGTGGTGTACGGGCTGGGCAATCAGTCGAAGGATCTGCCCGCATTCATCGTCTTCTCAACCGGCAAGAAGGGTCCCAGCGGCGGGAACTCGTGCTGGGGCTCCGGCTTCCTGCCCACTGTTTACCAGGGAGTGCAGTTCCGTTCCACAGGCGACCCCGTCCTGTATCTATCGAATCCGCCCGGTGTCGATGAAGGCTTGCAGCGGGACACGCTGGACACGCTAAGCAAGATGAACCGGATGCGGCACGATGCGGTGGGCGATCCGGAGATCGAGACGCGGATCAACTCCTTCGAGATGGCGTTCCGCATGCAGGCGTCCGCGCCGGAACTGATGGACGTCAGCAACGAACCGAAGTCCGTGCTGGACCTTTATGGTGTGGAGCCTGGCAAGCCCAGTTTCGCCGCCACCTGCCTGCTGGCCCGGCGCATGGTGGAACGCGGCGTGCGTTTCGTGCAGATTTATCACGAGGCATGGGACCAGCACGGCAACCTGAAGAAGGACTTGGCCATCAACTGCAACGACACCGATCAGGCCTGCGCGGCGCTGGTGAAGGATCTAAAGCAGCGAGGCCTGCTGGACGACACGCTGGTCGTGTGGGGCGGCGAGTTCGGGCGCACGCCGATGGTGCAGGGCGGCGACGACGGGCGTGACCATCACCCCAACGCGTTCACGATGTGGATGGCGGGAGGCGGAATAAAGCCGGGTGTCGTGATGGGCGAAACCGACGACCTTGGGTTCAACGTGACCAAGGACAAGGTTCACGTGCACGACCTTCACGCCACCATCCTCCACTTATTGGGCTTTGATCATACGAAGCTGACTTACAAGTTCCAGGGGCGCGATTTCCGCCTCACCGACGTTCACGGCAACGTCGTGAAGCAGCTGCTGGCGTAAACGCGGGAAGGGCCGTGCGACAATTCGCGAATGGCCCGTTTTCTGAAATTGTTGCTTGGGATTGTGCTGGCCTTCGTGCCCGCCATCGCGCAGCTGACGCCCGATCAGCGCGCCCACGACTTCACGGAGTTGGCCGCCGCGTTCAACAAATTCTACGCGCCCGCTAACTGGAAGATCGAAGCTCTCAACTCAAATCTTTTTAATGTCGCGCCTTATCTCACCCGGGCGCGCGCCGCGGCTACCGACGCCGAGTATTACGAAGTGCTTCTCGAATACGTCGCCGCCCTTCAGGATGGACACGCTTCGTTTCGCGTGCCTTCGAACTTTCGCGCAAGCCTTGGAGTCGGCGTCGACATCTTCGACGGGCGGGTGTTGATCGACTCGATCAGCTCGCGCTATCCAGCCGCCCAGTTTCCATTTCGCATCGGCGATGAATTGGTTTCGATCGACGCCATCCCGGTGGGCGATACGCTCAACCGCTTGGTGAAGTTGGACTCACTGGGGAACGAGCGTCCGACGCGGCGGCTGGCTGCCGCTTACCTGACGTCGCGCCCCCAGGCGGTGGTGCCGACGGCATACTTACTTCCAGACCAATCCACCGTCGTCATTCGCCGCGCAGAGACCGACGCTTTGGAGAGTTACTCGCTGACGTGGCTGAAGACTGGTACGCCGCTGATCAACCTTCCCCGGCGGCCCGATCTCAATACGCGCACTGCGCCGTCAATCACACCCGCCGAAATTTCAAAAGGTTCCACCCTGATCGAACGATTGGCTGCCCGCAACACCCGCATCTTCAAACCCTACATTCCGCCGCCCGTTGAGGAAGAAGCGGAAGATGAGCCGCGTTCGTCCCGAGCATTGATCGGGCTTGGATCGCGAACGCCCTACTATGCCTTGCCCCCTAACTTTGTGCGGCGGCGTGGCACGGGCAGCGACTTTCTCTACACCGGCACTTATACGTCCGACGGCGTCCGAGTCGGCCTGATCCGCATCCCGACTTTCAGCGTGCAGTTCGGTGGGGCGCGGCGCGCGCTGCTGCGCGAGCTTGAGGCGGAGGTGGGTTTCATGCAGGCGAACACGGACGGCTTGATTGTTGACGTGTCGCGAAATCCCGGCGGCTTCTGTTCCGCCGATGTCGCGTCGCGCCTGATTCCGACGCCAACCCGGATTTATCAGGACCTTCTACTGCCTACTTACTCGGACATCCAGCTTTACGAAGAGATCGTGGCCGAGGCCCGGATCTTCGCGGCGGAGCCGTGGGTAGTGGATCTTTGGCAGTTCGCGCTGGACTCGCTTCGCGGCGCTTATGGGGGCAACCGAAGCCTTACGGGCTCTCTGCCCGCATGCCTGACCGAAGAGTTGTCGTCCTATCCCGTCGAAGTAGACACCTACCCTCCGTGGCGGAACGCCGCGGGCGAAGTGGGCAGCTACGCGAAGCCGCTGATGGTCCTGCAGGACGAACTTAGCGCGTCTGAGTCCGAACACTTCAGCTCACTGATTCAGGACAACAAGCGCGGGCCGGTCGTCGGCATCCGCAGCCCGGGCCTAGGCGGCCGGACCGCAACCATCGGAACTGGCTATTACAGCGAGGCGTCCACCGGCATGACGTTTTCGCTGACGGTAAGGAACTCGATTTCCCAGGCTCCAGGACTTCCCGCTTCGCCCTACCTTGAAACCACCGGAGTGATTCCGGACATCGTGATCGACTCCATGACGCGGGAAAATTTGGTGGACCAGTACCGCCCGTTCGTGGCCAGCTTTACGCAGGCATTGATCGATCACGTAAGGTCGGCTCCGGCCCAGTAGTACACTGGCCGTTTCATGGTCCTGTCCGATGTCGATATCAAGCGTTATCTCAGCGAGGGGAAGATCCGGGTTTCGCCGGAACTTCCTCCGGAGCAATTCGGCAGTTGCTCCGTCGACTTCCGGTTGGGCAGCGAGTTTTCGATCTTCGAGCATTCGCGCCACGCCTTCATCGACATCCGCCAATCCGGCGGGATTCAATCGCTGATGCGGAGCATCGAGGTCGCCGAGGGTGAGCCGTTCATTCTTCAGCCGCGCGAGTTTGCGCTGGCGATCACGATGGAGACGCTGGAACTTTCCGACGACGTGTTGGGGCGTTTGGAAGGACGCTCCAGCCTAGGGCGCATCGGAATCATCGTGCATGGCACGGCGGGCCTGTTCGATCCGGGCTGGACGGGCCGCGCGACGCTGGAGCTCTCAAACTTGGGCATCATGCCAGTGGCGCTGTATCCGGGAATGCGCATCTGCTCCATGACGTTTGAGCAGTTGTCCACGCCGTCGTCGATGCCGTACCGGAAGAAGCCGGGCAACAAGTACGCTGGGCAGACCTCGCCGGTAGCCAGCCGTTTAGCGGGCGAGTAGCCGCGGCCGGTTCAGCGTCCCGACGATCCGAAGCCGCCTTCGCCGCGCGTGGAATCGCCCAGGTCGCGCTCGTCCCACTCAATCCGCTCATACCGCGCGATTACCATTTGCGCGATGCGGTCGCCCGCATGAATCGCATACGGAGCCTTGCCGGCGTTCAGCAGGATGACGCGAAGTTCGCCGCGGTAACCGGGGTCGATGGTGGCGGGGGCGTTGGGAATTGTGATGGCGTGCTTCAACGCCATTCCGCTGCGGGGCCGGATCTGCGCTTCAAATCCGGCGGGGATTTCAAGAGACAGTCCGGTGGCCACCAGCGCCGGGACGCCGGGCTCCAGCGTCGCTTCCGCCAGCGCGTGCAGATCCATTCCCGCGTCCTCCTCCGGGCCGTGCGCATAGCGCGGAAGAATCGCGTCCGGATGAAGACGCTTGATGGCGATTTTCATGAATCCGCTACCATAGCAAATTGACTCCGCGCGTCATTACCGTCGGGCCGATGCCGCCCGAAAAATCGGCGTATGCCCTGGCTCGCTACAGCCGTTCCGCCGACTCCATCCGCGAATCGATCGACTGGGTCCGCACCCACGATTCGGCGAAATTTCTCGACAGTTTTTACTTCCAGTACGGCCACGCCTCCATCGCCGACCTGGGCCATCTGGCGCTTTGCTTCGAAGGAGTGTCGGAGCTGGCGGCCACCGAGATCGAAGACGAGCAGCTTTGGGACGGCCAGGCGAAATCTTCCCGCTATCAGGATTTTTCGAAGTTGGGCGTGATCACGCCGCCGGAATTTTCGGCTGACGACGCAGCGCGGTACCGCGGCGCATGCCAGGCGCTGGTCGACGGGTATGGTCAGATCCATCGCCATATGATTGGGCACCTGGCGGAGAAGCTGCCCCGTCCGGCGGAGATGAAGCCGGACGCATATGAGCGGAATATCGCCGCCCGCGCGTTTGATGTGGCGCGCTACCTGCTGCCGTTTGGAGTTCCGACCAACGTCGGGCAGGTGACCAGCATCCGCACGCTGGAGCGGCAGATCCGGCGGATGAAGTCGTCGGAGTATGCGGAACTTCGCAGTCTCGGCGAAGAGACGGCTGCCGCCTGCGCGGAGGTGCCCGCCTGCGCCTGGGATGCCGCCTCGGCTGAGCCGGTAGCCCCCACGTTGGCGAAATATTGCGACCCTGACGAGCACGCGCGGGCCTCACGGCGGGACCTGGAGCAGTGGGCCGCGCAGAATCTGCCTCCGGCCAGCGGCGAAACCTGCGACATGGATCTGATCCGGCCCGCCGACACGGTGGCGGACATCGCCGCGACATTGCTTTACCCGGTTACCGACCGGCCATTCCGGGAGCTTTACCACCTTGCACGCGACTGGTCAGCCGCCCGGCGCGCCGAAGTGATCGATGTCGCGCTGCAGTCGCGCACCCGTCATGACGATCTGCTGCGTGAGTTCCGCGGCGGCCTCTTCGCCTTCGACATCACGATGGATTTGGGCGCGTATCGCGACCTGCACCGGCACCGCCGCTGCCAGCAGTTCCGGCAGGCGTACGCCGGACGGCAGGGATTCTCCACTCCCGCGCTGGTTCAGCAGGCCGGCCTTGAACCGGAGTACCGGGCGGCATTGGTTGCGGCGTTCTCGGAAATGCAATCTCTCCCCCAGCCGGGTTCGCACTACCTGCTTCCGTTCGCCGGACGCGGGCGGTTCCTGTTCAAAATGGACTTCGCGGAAACGGAATACATCTCGCGTCTCCGCAGCGGCGTAAAGGGACACTTCAGCTACCGGGAAGTGGCCTGGAAGATGAAGATGAAGCTGGCGGAACTGGAGCCGGAACTGGCCCGGCTGATCGACGCGACGCCGCCATGGGTGGAAGATCCGCTTACGCGGTAGCGGACAAGCTTCTCAGCTTCGCCGCCAAGGTCGTACGGTTCAAGTGCAGGATGCCCGCCGCCCGGCTCTTGTTGCCGTTGGCCCGCTCCAGCGCCTGCTGCAGAAGGCTGAGTTCGATGGCCTGAATCGTCTGTTCAAAGTCGATGCCGGATTCCGGCAGCGGAATCACCATGGGTCGCACCGGTCCCGCCGCCTCGGCGACGGGCAACGGGAAGTCGTCCATCTCCAATGTGGCCCGTTCGCCACTGAGCGCTGTGGCCATCTCGATCGCATTTTCAAGTTGCCGGACATTTCCCGGCCAAGCATATTCCGTCAGAAGCGTCTCGCCCAACAGACTGATCGTCTTGGGGGCTATGCCTTCGGCCCGGCAGATCTTCGCCAGAAAATGACGCGCCAGCAATGGAATGTCGGTGGCCCGCTCCCGCAGGGCGGGCATTCGGAGCGGAACGACGTTCAGGCGGTAGTACAGGTCCTCCCGAAAGTCCCCCGCGCGGACTCGTCCTTCCAGATCCAGGTTGGTGGCCGCAATCACCCGAACGTCCACCGGCACCGTTTCTGAGCTTCCCAGCCGTTGCAACTCCCGCTCCTGCAGCACCCGCAGCAGTTTCGCCTGAAGATCCAGCGGCATGTCGCCGATCTCATCCAGAAAAATCGTTCCACGATGTGCTAACTCGAACCGGCCGACGCGGCTGGCCGCGGCTCCGGTAAATGCGCCCCTGACATGGCCGAACAGTTCGGCTTCCAGCAGATTATCCGGGAGGGCGCTGCAATTGACCGCCACAAAGGGACGCGCCTCCCTGGGGCTGGCCGCATGGATTGCCCGGGCAGCCACTTCCTTGCCCGTACCCGTCTCGCCGCTGACCAAAACTGTCGACCGCCGCGGCCCAACCAGCCGGATTAGCTCCACAACTCGTTGAATTGCTGAGCTGTTTCCTACGATCCATTCCCGCCATGCCTCGTGTTGCATATCGCCCGTGGTCTTCCATCGGCGGATTGCCGTGGAGACTTCAGTGGGAAAACGCGACGGGGCTAAACCAACGCCCGGGCGGCAACGTCTGATGCAGCAGGAGGTTTCCTTGAAAGACAGCCTTTGGAAACTAATTGCAGTGGCCGCGCTTTCGGTGCTGGCCGTTCGGGAGTTCCGGTGGCCGGGGGTGGCCGTGGCGCAAGCGCCTCAACGAAACTTGTACTTCGAACCGGGAACGGTGGATATCCCCTTGCCGAAGGGAGGCAATGCCCAAGGCAAGATCGTCGTCGATCTTGAAACCGGCGAAACCTGGGGGTTCCCGGTCTTCGGTCCGAAGCTTCCCTTCCCTGGATTCCAGGTGTCTGAAGGCGTGCCGCTAAGTTCGAATCCGGTCTACCTTGGCCGCTTCAACCTGAACCGCCTCAACCGTTAGCGCGGCAGGAACAGCAGGATAGTCGCCACGAAGGCCAGCACCATCACCGTGGCCACGAAGACATGCTCTGGCATGACGGCCAACACCTTGCGTCCGGTGAAGGCGCCCGCGATCATTGCGGGAAAGATGAACACGTCGCCAATCAGAGAACTCTGCGTGATCATCCCCTGCCAGAGGAACACGGGCACCTTGGCGACGTTGATGAAGAAGAAGAACCAGGCGCTGGCGGCGACAAAGTCCTCCCGCGGCAGTTTCTTACTTAGTAAGTAGACGTTCATTACAGGACCCGCCGCGTTGGCCACCATGGTAGAGAAGCCCGCCGAAACGCCGTAGACTCCCGGGCTCCACTTCGCGCCCGCGGGTGTAAGATCGACGCCCCGCCGGCGCAGTATGAAAAGCGTCAGGATCACTAGTAAGACCGAGCCGACAATCGGCCGGATTACCTTCTCCGGATAACTTAGTACCATCGCCCCGACCGCCATTCCAGCCACTACCCACGGCGCCAGCGAGAAGATCGCCCGGGCCGACGGATTCTTGCGGTAGATCCAGATCGCGAACGTATCCGCGCCAATCAGAATCGGTAAAAGCCATCCCGACGAAAGACGCGCATCGCCAACCGCCAGTACTGTTAGTGGCACCGCCAGGATGCCAAGCCCGGGCACGCCCGTCTTCGCCACGCCGATCGCGAACGCGCTGAACCCCGCGACCGCCCACTGCCACCATTCAAGATTGGGCACAAGGTTCCAGTGTAGAGGGTTGTAACGCTCGTCAGGCCAGCAGATCCCAAGCCAATGGCTATGCTACTATTGTTAAGTCCTTTTAACCAATCGGATTGCTAGCCTAACCCTATGCCCCTTGTCCATCGCTGCGTAGTGGCTCTAACTGTCTTGTCCTTAGCCTGGGCCCAGGACCCTGCAAAGACGGACCTGAGTCTGGCCGCCGAACCGCTAACCTTGGACGAAGCGCTGGAACTGGCGGAGCGGTTCAATCCGCGCCTGCGGGCGTCCATGGCGGCAAGAGAAGGCGCCGAGGCAGGTATCGTCACCGCGCGGGCGTACCCCAATCCCGAACTTAATTACATGGCCGGGCCGCAGTTCCGCCGGCTCCCCGGCGCGGAACCGGGCTTGCTGCAACGCTTTGCGGCCACTCAAATGCTGGAGCTTCCGAGTGTGCGCCGCACCCGCATCGACGCCGCGCAGCAGGGCCGCCAGAGCAGCGGATTCGCCATGTCTGACGCGCGCCTGTCAGTGCGCGGAGACGTTCAGTTCGCGTTCTACCAGATCCTGCGGCGGCGAGGCGAGGTCGACCTTGCCCAGGACACTTTGCGGCTGATCGAAGAATTGCGTCGGCGAATACAGGTTCAGGTGGATGTGGGCGAGGCGGCGCGGCTGGAACTGACTCGCGCGGACGCTGAGACGGCCACAGCCCAGGCGCTGGTGAACAGCGCGCGATTGCGGCTATTGAACGCCGAATCGGCGTTGCGGGCGGCGGTTAGCGCTCCGCTGCCTCCGCGGTTTGAAGCGCGCGGATCACTGGACCCTCCGGTTCTTCTGCCGGCTCTCGACAGCCTTCGGGCGACGGTAGCGGTGCAGCATCCGCTGATCGCGCAGGCGGAGGCGGAGGTACGGCGGGCGCAGGCGATTCTGGACAACCAGACGGCTCTCCGCAAGCCGCAACCGCAGTTGCAGGCGGAGTACGAACTTCAGCCGGATCTGCAGTACTACCGCATCGGCGTCAATCTGCCGGTGCCGTTCTGGAACCGGCGTCAGGGGCCGATCGGCGAAGCGGTGGCGGCGCTGAACCAGGCCGAGGCGCTGGTGGATCTACGACGGATTGAGCTTACGGCCGCCGTGGAACGGGCGTACGGGCAGTACCAAGTTGCCAACCAACAGGTAGCGGCTTTCGAGAAAGGCGTTCTGCAGGGAGCGGAGGCCGCGGTGCAGGCAGCCGAAGCCGCCTTTCGATTCGGTGAGCGCGGGATCATCGAAGTTCTGGACGCGCAGCGGGTTCTCCGCACCGTCCGCACCGAGTTCTTAAACGCACAGTTCGACCGCCAGTCCGCGCTGATTGATCTCGAACGGCTTCAGGCATACGACTCATCGAGGCGCCCATGAAGACAAGAATGCAGACGAATCTTTGTCCGGGGCTGGCCGCCCTGGCACTTGTTTCTTTCCTTGGCGGTTGTGGCGCGGATTCAAGCACACCGCCGGCGCTGCATGCCGTTGGCGCTGAAGCGCAGGCGCCGGACCCGATGGTGATTCAGGTTTCCGAAGACATGATGAAGGAGATCTCGATTGGCGAGCCAAAGTGGGAGGCGGTGAATCACACGCTGCGCGTGTCGGCGATGGTGCAGGCCGACGAGACACGCATTGCGCGGGTCAGTTCGCCGGTTATTGGACGCATTTTGAATCTCGATGTCGTAGAGGGCCAGGAAGTGAAGCGCGGGCAGGTGCTGGCCGTGATCCGCAGCACGGAGCTTTCAAACTCGCAGTTGCAGTTTCTGAAAGCGTTCTCGCAGCGGCAGCTTTCAGAGCGTGCCGTTGAACGGGCGAAGCTGCTGCTGGAAGCCGACGTAATCGGCGAAGCGGAGCTGCAACGGCGCGATTCGGAACTGGCGCAGGCGCGGGCCGAGGTATCGTCCGCTCGCGACGAGCTGCGCGTGCTGGGCATGTCGGAGGAATCGCTCACCCGGCTGGAGACGTCCCGGACCGTGAACTCGGTGACGCAGGTGGTGGCGACGATCGACGGAATTGTTCTGGAACGAGGCGTTACGCTGGGCCAGATCGTACAGCCCGCCGACACGGTTGCGGTGCTGGCTGACCTGTCGAAGGCCTGGCTTGTGGCCGACGTTCCGGAGGCGCAGTCGGGCGGCTTGGCCGTCGGGCTTCCTGTGGAGGCTGAGGTTGCGGCTCTGCCGGGCCACACGATTCGCGGGAAGCTGTCGTTTGTCAGCGCGAGGGTCGATCCGGAAACGCGCACGGTGCGGGCGCGGATGAATCTCGACAATCCGCGGGGCCGTTATAAACCGGCCATGCTGGCCACCATGACGCTTAGCGAACACGCGCCGAAGAAGAGGACGGTGCCCGTGGCCTGCGTGATCCGCGAGGCAGATGGAGACCACGTCTTCATACAGAAGTCGGCAGATACCTTCGCGCTGAAGCCGGTCAAATTGGCTGAGGAGGCAAACGGACTCCGCGTTCTGGTGGACGGAGTCAACCCCGGCGAAAAAATCATCGTCGCGGGCGCGTTTCATCTGAACAACGAGCGCCGCCGCCGCGCCATCCGTGGCGCCGATGGAGATTAGACGTTGCTGAGGGGGATCGTCCAGGGCGCTCTAAACCAGCGCATTGTCGTCGTCGTGATCGCGCTGATCGCGCTGGCGTTTGGAATCGACGCTACCCAGAAGCTTTCCGTGGACGCTTTTCCTGACGTCACCAACGTGCAGGTTCAGGTGGCGACGGAAGTGCCGGGCCGGTCTCCGGACGAAGTGGAACGCCTGGTTACCATCCCCGTCGAGATCGGCATGACGGGCCTTCCCGGCATTACCGAACTGCGGTCGCAGAATGAGCCGGGTCTGTCCATCGTCACGCTGGTCTTCTCCGACGACACGCCGCTCTATTTCGCACGCCAGCTTGTGGCGGAGCGGTTGGGTGACGTTCGAAGCCGCGTGCCTGCGGACATCACTCCCGTGCTGGGCCCGGTAACCACGGCGCTCAGCGAGGTGTACCAGTACACCATCGATCATCCAGACGACGGCAAGCGTTCCCTGACGAAAGAGGAACTGGTGGAACGCCGCATCACCCAGGACTGGGTTCTGCGCCCGCTGCTGCGGTCGATCCCCGGAGTGGCGGAGATCAACTCCATTGGCGGCTACGTCAAGCAGTACCAGGTGTTGGTGGACCCGGTGAAGATGCGCTACTACCGCGTGACGATCCATGACGTCCGCGAGGCGCTGGGCCGGAACAACGCCAACTCCAGCGGCGGCCTGCTTCCGCGCGGACCGGAGGTAATGCTGGTGCGCAGCGTGGGTTTGATCGGCTCGCTGGCAGACATCCGCGCGGTGGTGCTGAAGGAAGTGGGGTCGACGCCGGTGCGCATCGGCGACGTGGCCGAAGTGAAGATCGGCGAAGAAGTCCGTTACGGCGCGATGGTGAAGGGCGGCTACACGGAATCGGTGGGCGGCGTCATCATGATGATCGCCAGCGGCAACGCCAAAGATATCGTCCGCCGCGTGAAGGAACGCGTGGCCGAGATTAACGACAAGAACATGCTGCCCGGCGGCCTGCAGGTGGTCAGCTATTACGACCGGTCAAAGCTAGTGGACGCCGCATTGGGAACCGTCAGCAAGGTGCTGGTTGAAGGCATCGTGCTGGTGGTGATTGTGCTGTTCCTTTACCTGGGAGACCTGCGTTCCAGCGTGATCGTCATCGCGACGCTGATTCTCACGCCCGCGCTGACGTTCGTGTTGATGAACTATCTGGGCATCTCCGCCAACCTGATGTCGTTGGGCGGACTGGCGATCGCCATTGGGCTGATGGTGGACGGGTCTGTCGTCGTGGTGGAGAACGTATTCGGCCGGCTGGGCCATCAGAAAGGGGCGGACCGCCTGAAAGTGGTTTTCGAAGCGGTAATGGAAGTGGCCACGCCGGTGGTGTTTGGCATCTGCATCATCATCCTGGTGTTCCTCCCGCTGATGACGCTGGATGGCATGGAGGGCAAGATGTTCGCCCCCCTGGCCTATACGATCGCCATCGCCCTGGGAATCTCGCTAGTGCTGTCGTTGACGCTTTCCCCGGTCCTGTCCAGCTATCTGTTGAAAGGCGCCGGCGGCGATCATGAAACGTTGTTTGTTCGCATGTTGAAAAAGCCTTACACGGCAGTGCTGCATCGCGCGGTGAAACATCCTGCGATCACGGTGGCGTCGGCGTTCATCCTGTTCGGCGCGACCTTGGCGCTGTTCCCTTACCTGGGGACCTCGTTCATTCCCGAGCTTCAGGAAGGCACCATCGCCCCCAACGCGGACCGCGTTCCGAACATCGCGTTGTCGGAGTCCATCAAGATGGAGATCGAAGCCATCCGCATGGTGGAAGACATTCCCGGCATCAGTCAGATCGTCTCGCGGCTGGGGCGCGGCGAATCGCCGGTGGATCCCGCCGGATACAACGAAAGCGACTTCCTGATTCAGCTGAAGCCGCTGGAGGAGCGCGAAGGCTGGTCACAAACCCGGATCGCCGACGAAGTGCGCGACCGTCTGGCGAAGCTGCCCGGAGTGAATCTTGTGATGGCGCAGCCGATCTCGGATCGCGTGGACGAAATGGTTACCGGCGTCCGCGCCGACATCGCCGTGAAGGTATTCGGCGACGACCTTCAGGAACTTCTGGAGACGGCGAACGCGGTGGCGCAGACCGCGCTGAAGGTTCGCGGAACCGGCGATATCAAGATCGACCGTGTCACCGGACAGCAGAACGTCAACATCACAATCGACCGCGAAACGATCGCCCGGTATGGAATCAATGCGGCTGACGTCAACGATGTCGTCGAGGCGGCTGTCGGCGGCAAATCGGCAACCGAGATCTACGAGGGCGAGCGGCGGTTCCAGGCCGTAGTCCGCTATCCGGAGCGGTTTCGGAACGACATCGCCGCAATTTCAAACATTCTTCTTACTGCCCCCAACGGCGCGGAGGTTCCCCTATCGAGCCTGTCGCGCATTGAACAGAAAGAAGGCTTCTCGCAGATCAAGCGGGAGATGGCGAAACGCCGCGTCGTCGTGGGCATCAACGTCCGGGACCGGGACTTGGGCGGCTATGTTGCCGAACTGCAGAAGACCGTACGTAAGGACGTGCCGCTGCAGCCCGGATACTACTTCGAATGGGGCGGCCAGTTCGAGAACATGCAGCGCGCGCGACGCCATTTGACCGTCATCGTTCCGATCACCATCGGCGCCATCTTCTTCCTGCTGTTTGTACTCTTCCAGTCGATCCGTTTTGCGGCGCTGATTATTTCGGTGCTTCCGTTTGCGTCGCTGGGCGGGATCGTCGCGCTTTTCTTCTCCGGCGAGTATCTCTCCGTGCCCGCTTCCGTCGGTTTCATCGCACTGTGGGGAATTGCCGTGCTGAACGGTGTCGTGCTGGTGTCCTATATCCGCGGACTGCGCCAAGCCGGAACGCCCCAGCACACCGCGATTGTCGAAGGCGCAAGGCAACGGTTCCGGCCGGTGATGATGACGGCTACCGTGGCCGCGCTGGGACTGGTGCCGTTTCTTTTCGCCAAGGGCCCGGGGGCCGAAGTGCAGCGGCCACTGGCCATCGTCGTGATTGGCGGGCTGATCTCCTCAACGCTGCTGACGCTGGTTGTCGTTCCGGTGCTGTACCGGTTCTTCGAAGGCCGGGAGGAACCGCAGCCGGAATCGCCGGAGCCTGAACTCGTGGCTTCCGAATCGCACTAAGACCTTGCGGCGCCTTCCTGTTGCCGCAGAGCCCGGAACGTGAACCAGACGGTGAGGATGGCGAGGATCGGCCAGATCACCAGCAGGTCGACGCGAATGTCCGCCTCCGGCGTTCGGGTCATCACCAGCCATTCCCACGCGTCATAGGCGAGCCACGCCCCGCAGACGGCTAGCATCGATCTGGGGTGGCGGCTGGAGCCGAAACCAGTTGCCAGACTCCATGAGCCGTCAGAAAAACGAGCGCGACGATAAGAATGTTGCGAGGGTGTCCGACGAAGACCCTAGCGATCGGTTCCATCAAGCGCCTTTAGGTCAGCCTCCGGCAATGACAGCGTCGGGAATGGTATAGAAGTTGAAGCCGTTCACGGCGACGAGCCAGTTGTCACCCTGCCGGGTTGCGGTCACTCGATCCTTGGCGTTCGAACGGGTGACGGCCTTACCGTCGAACCGGAGTATCCGCGGATCGTCCTTGTGCATCTTGACGTCGAACCCCGGAGCGGCCAAGTGGACTTCCGCGCGACCACCCGCTGCGCGGACCACTCCGAACGAACATTTCGCGGAGCCCTTGGGATCCGTTCCGATCGAACATGGCGCCAGTCCCGTCACGTGGTAGGTCGTCCCCTTCACCATCGCGTCCGCACGGCCTGTGATGCCGCCCGTCAGTGTGTAGGCGCCGCTTTCCCCCGCCGCGCCGCGCTGCGTACCAGGAACACGCGTACCCGGTACTCGCCTTTCGCCGGAAGGCTTCCGCTCCAATTTTTTGCCGACATTCTCACCGATCGCTATCGCGGCCTCCGACCCTGGGGGCAGCGCGTTGTAGGAGATTGAAGCGCTGGACGATTCGAGAGCTACACTCATCATCTGCCCCTCCGCCGCGCCCAGGACATAGTCGATGGTGGCGTCACCCTTGATGGTGCCGTTGACAACCGCGGAGGAACTTCCCGGCTTGAAGCTGACTCGTTGCTGGCGCACTCCCTGGGCGGCGAAGCGCCGGGATCAGCATCGCGGCGAGGACGAGAAAGGGCTGGACCCCGAAGTGCTTTCATTGGACCCTAGGGAAGTTTTGCGCCCAATACGTCGAGCTGCTCAATCGACGGCGGCCCAGCCAATAGTTCCGAGGCGTTCGCCATCAGAGCCGCGGCGATCGGGCCGGTCAGATGGGCTTGACGGCCGCTGTCGTCGGCAAAGGCGTCGAAGATTGCGAAGGTCGATGGGCCCAGCCGAAGCGCGAACCACAGCGGCGTGGTCGCCTCGTCATTGGCCATTCCCAAGCCCGCTTCCAGAAACTTCTCCACGTCGGCTTCCTTGCCGGGTTTAGCTTCCAGACGGGCGAAGATCGCTTTTTTCAGCATTCGTGTCCTCCCCAGTGCCCAGTGTAGTCGACGATCCCGGTTGGCCCGGCGAGTCTGGACGAATTTCAATTTCTACGGTTGCCCGGTCAAGAGACCGCCCTGCCAGGTAGCCGACCGCGCCCGCGGCAAACATCGATGCCAGACCAATCGCACCGGCCTCGGGAGAACGCGCGCTCGACACCACTATCGCCCCAACGCCGGCATAGCCAATAACGGCGCCGATCCAGCGGCGCCATATTCTCCGCGACCGCGTCTTCAGAGACCGGATCGAGATGCGCGGGTGGGAACTCAAGCCTTTTGGTATCGCCCGATGATTGCTCGATTTCTCAACTTTCATCGTGAAGGTGTCCGCCGTTACGCTGGTCCACACCCCTTCAATTTCGACGCCCGAGTCCAGTTGAACAAGGGCGGACTTACCGGCAAATGTTTCGGGAGTCTGGCTCCAGAAAACTTCCAACGGCTGGGATTGGCCGGAGGCCACCACAGCTGAGAAGAGGGCGATCAAGACTGCCTTCATGCCAGGAGTCTAAGGCGTCTTCACAGCCGGACTAGGTGTGGATTAGGACAGTTTCGCCGCTGCCACAAGACCCTCAATATGGCTCAGGCTACGTTCGCGAATCAGCCTGAAGATATGAACTCTTTGGCAACCGGCCAACCGCTGGGCTGCGGTTACGTCCGCTGCGATCACGGCGCACGCGGCAAGGCCGTCGCGCCAATCCGCTTCGGCTGGGTCCCGGCTCACAAGCTGCTCCGCGGCCACTCCCACGGCTGGCAAAAGAGCCAGCGCCCAACTTCGCACCGAGGCGGACGGGGAGACGATGGCCACTAGCGGGATTGCAGCCGGACGGTGGACCGTGGCCAGCAATTCCGGCATCGAATTTAATTCGATCTCGATCAATGGAGCAAATTGCGCCGCTTCGCGCACTCGCCGCAAACTCCCTTTTTGGGCTAATAGCTGAAGGCCATCCGCTACGTAGGCTTTCGCTTCAGCGCATCCCGAAAACCGGACAGTGTGTCCGGTCCGTTCTTCGATTTCCGAGGCCAGAATGCGGGCGAGATCCGGATCGGCGTCAACCACGACGAATCCCGCGGCGTTGGCCGGTTTCCCCATCCGTTGAAGCGCCTCCATTAGATCGGACGCCGAGAAGTTCCGAAGGCGGGCTTCCTCAAGCCAAGCTCGCGTGAACGCCTCAATCCCAGCGCCGGCGTCGTTTTCCAGTGCCACGAAGACGCCGCTTCCCCGCTTTGCCGTCAGCCAACCGTGCTGGGCGAGGTCGCGGTAGGCTCGGCTGACCGTATTCGGATGGACTCCGAGAATCCGCGCCATTGCCCGGACACTGGGCAGACGTGATCCCGCCGCAAGTTCGCCACTAGCGATCCCTAGGCGAATCTGCCGTCCGATCTGATCGTGAAGAGGGTGGAACTTCTCAGGCGAGACCCACACTCGTATCATGACGCCTCAATTCTGCCACGCCGGGATTTAGGCGGCCTGTCGAACGCCTTCGGGAGGCGTCACAAACGGGGCAACCGTCTGATGAGCGGAGGAACCAATTCAGCATTCGTGTTCTCCTCCGTACCCAGAAACAGTGCGCCCTAGTACCTGCCGAATGGCGCCATCGCCCGAGGCTATATCTTCTTCATCTTCGACCGGGCGGCGCTCGGCCCCTCCACCGGCGAATCCGTCGCCGCGTTCCTGCTGGAGACTACTCTTGGCGGGGTCTGAGCCTAGCTGCAGGACCTCAACCCGGATAGCGTCGCGCCGCAGTGCGATCTTCCCGCCCGGTGGAAATGCTTCAGCCGGGCATCGCCCATTGTGGTTCAGCGCCGACGCGGCTCTCGCTTCACGAAGGACCGGCTCGATCCTCCACGGGGACGATGCTCTTGCGGATCGGAGGAATTTGATCGCAAGCGGGTGTTCGAGTTGGACATCGCGGGCGGAATAGACGTCACCGCCCGCGCCACGGCCGGACAAAGACAACTCCACTCCCATGAATCCCCCGGCGGACTCGTACATTTCATCCTGGAAGGGCCAGTTCTCAGGTCAACTGATGCCTGCGGGTGGCGCGCTCACGCGTTTCGCCATCTACTCGAATCAGGTGCAGACGCCCGGTTGGCAGCAGGACCTGACCGGTGCCGCGAATACCGTTACATGGCCGACGCCCCGCAGTCTACGCCCGTCGAAATTTCAGATCTTGATGGTTTTTCGGCTGCGAAACCAAAAGGAAGACCTTCCCCCACTAAATAAGAAGCGCATTGAAGTGTATTGCCCCGTTCTTCCCACTTTTCCACAACCGATCAAGCCTCGGCCCAGTTAATTCGCTTGGTAGTTCTGCGCTTGAAGGAACCAGCCCCGCCGCAATTCATCGGCTCCGTAGCTTCGAAAGTTAGTGGGTGTTCCGCAGCGCGCTTGCCCGGCCTGCGGTGATGGCGACGGTACAACGTGAGCGGCAATCTGGGTGTGGCATTTGATTGCTCGCCATTGCTCACGGATTTGGCAAGTCACCGCTTGTTATTGATAACAATATGGCGGAGAGAGAGGGATTCGAATAGAAATGTGGCTCGACACCCCAGCAAGTTACTGATTCGCCGTTGCCGCCTCTGCCCGCAAAACCGCGGTTCCCGTAGAGCCTTGCTCACCATTGCTCACGCACTCGGGAGACGTGTCGAGTGCACTGCGCGAACACTGCCCGTAACAGCTTGACGTTCGAGCGCCGTCACCAACCTCCAGCCCCTTGCTCCATGTTGTCGTATATGACAACATGAAAGATGAGCATCAAGTTCTGAACCATGGCGGAAGCGCGCAAGACACGTCCCGTCTCATGGCTCAAGGCGGCGCTGAAGGACTTCGGGAAGTTCCCTGCCGAAGTGCAGACGGTCTGCCTCATCGCCTTGACGATTGCAGCCGAGGGCGGTAAAGCCGATATCGCGAAACCACTGCAAGGGCTTGGCTCAGGGGTTATGGAGATCGCGCTTCCGTTCGACGGCGATGCCTACCGCGTCGTCTACGCCGTGCAGATCGGGGCCGACGTCTGGGTTGTCCATGCCTTCCAGAAGAAATCAACCCAGGGGATCAGAACGCCCCAGCGCGAGATAGATCTGATTAAGGACCGATTGAAGAGACTGAAGGAGACGTTGAAATGAAGATTGAAGAAAATTTGAAGGTCGTCCGTGGCAGCGGAAACGTCTTTCACGATCTCGGCCTCGATAGTGCGGACGCGCAGCAATTCAAGGCCATTCTTGCCGCCGAAATCATCAAGGTGCTCGACCGTGACGGTCTGACGGTTCGTGCTGCGCAAAGCCAGACCGGTTTTGCCGCCGCCGACTTCTCGCGGATTCGCAACGCGGACTTGGCGCGGTTCACGGTTGACCGCCTAATGTCAATTTTGAACGGCTTGGGGGCGCGCATCGAGGTCAGAATCCGTGTGCGAAGGCCGAAGGCAGCTTGAAGAGCCGGGCGGAGTTGCGTAAGCAGTGAGGGTATCCGGAAGTTTGTCTAAGCGGGCGTTCCTCAACAATGGAGAGGAACGATGGCGATCGACAAAGAAGTAATCGACAAGCTGCAGGCCGACTACAAGGGTCCGGAGGACCTGATTGGCGAGCAGGGACTGCTGAAGCAGCTGACGAAAGCCTTAGTGGAACGGGCGATGCACGCCGAGCTGAGCCACCACCTGGGCTACGAGAAGCACGCCCCGACGGGACGCGGGAGCGGCAACTCGCGCAACGGGGTCAGCGCGAAGACGCTGAAAGGCGACTTCGGCGAGGCGGTAATCGAAGTGCCGCGCGACCGCAACGGAACGTTCGAGCCGAAGATCGTCGGCAAGCATCAAAGGCGATTCGCGGGCTTCGACGACAAGATCCTGTCGCTGTACGCGCGGCATGACGACGCGCGAGATCCAGGGGCATCTGTAAGAGATCTACGGCGTGGAAGTGTCGCCGTCGCTGATCTCGGAAGTGACCGACGCGGTAATCGAGGAAGTGAAGGCGTGGCAGACGCGGCGGCTGGAGACGCTGTACCCGATTCTGTTTCTGGACGCGCTGATGGTGAAGATGCGGCAGGGGAAAGTGGAGAACCGGGCGGTGTATGTGGCCATCGGCATCGATCTGGAAGGGCGCAAGGACGTGCTGGGGCTGTGGACGTCGTCGCACGAAGGGGCCAAGTTCTGGCTGCAGGTGCTGACGGAGCTTCGCAATCGGGGCGTGAAGGACATCTTCATCGCGTGCGTGGACGGGCTGAAAGGATTCCCGGAAGCGATCGAGACGGTGTTTCCGCAAACGCAGGTGCAGTTGTGCATCGTGCACTTGGTGCGGGCGAGTTTGAACTACGTGAACTGGAAGGAGCGCAAGGCGGTGGCGCGGGACCTGAAGGCGATCTACCGGGCGGCGACGACCGGTGAAGCCGAGCGCGAGTTGGCCGTTTTCGCCGCACGCTGGAACGCGAAGTATCCGACGATCGCCGCGCTGTGGAGGCGGCATTGGGAACAGGTGATTCCCTTTTTCGCCTATCCGGCCGACATTCGAAGAATCGTCTACACGACGAACGCCGTCGAGTCGCTGAACATGACGCTGCGCAAGGCGGTGAAGACGCGCGGGGCGTTTCCGAGCGAAGAGGCGGCGTTGAAGGTGCTGTATCTGGCGTTGCGGAACGTGATCGCGAAGTGGAAACCGCCGCTGCATTGGAAGGCGGCGCTGCCTGGTTCACGATGCTGTGGGAAGAACGGATTCAACAGGCGGTGGGTGCGTGCCGTCCTCCTTCGCCCTGCCGATCTTGGCTATGGCCGGCCCGAGGGTTCATCGATCAGGGCGAAGGAGGACTACGATGGAGTTGGCCCGGGTGTCGGGCGATTTTTTTCGAGGAACGCCGTTTACACAAATTCGAGGACAGTACCCGGAAATGCAAGCCACGGTAACTGGCGACACGATATTCGAGCTTCAATGAGGCCGCGACCGTGAGGTCGCGGAAAGACCTGTCGTCGAGGTCTGGCCGGTGCGTACGCATCCGCTTCAATGAGGCCGCGACCGTGAGGTCTCGGAAAGGGGAACGGCAAAAGCTGTATCGCGGCGGCGCCTACTGGCTTCAGTGAGGTCGCGGAAAGATTGGGAGCGGGAGTGTGGCCGGAGCTTCAATGAGGCCGCGACCGTGAGGTCGCGGAAAGGTTTCAGCGCCCTACACACATAGAACTGCAATCTATTGAGCTTCAATGAGGCCGCGACCGTGAGGTCGCGGAAAGGCGCTCATGCGGGCCGCGGAGATCAAGGTAGGGATGCTTCAATGAGGCCGCGACCGTGAGGTCGCGGAAAGGCCCTCATTCTCCGGGTCAACCCCACCGCATCCGGTCGCTTCACTGAGGCCGCGACCGTGAGGTCGCGGAAAGGTCATTCCCATGGATGGATACTTGTCACAGTGGACAAGCTTCAATGAGGCCGCGACCGTGAGGTCGCGGAAAGATCATCATGAGCGCCCCGATGGTGCGGGCGATTCTCGCTTCAATGAGGCCGCGACCGTGAGGTCGCGGAAAGGATGCCGCTGATCGTGGCGCGCGGAGAGTCGTCGATGCTTCAATGAGGCCCGCGACCGTGAGGTCGCGGAAAGATCGGCCGCTTGCGCTTGAAGTAGAGCGGCGCAATCGGC
>JBGTFZ010000009.1:0-56633 GCA_041746955.1 Bryobacteraceae bacterium | reverse complement strand
CGGCGGTTGCGCCGTGACCCGGTTGGCTGGTAGCGGAAAACGCACAGGCTGCCATCCGGAATCTCCGGCTCCATCGACCGTCCCACCACCTGCGCGATGAACATCTGGTCGTCGATGCGAAATCCGTCGGGAACTTCGATCCACTCCTCCGCCTGCCCGGCAAGCCCTTCGGGTGACATCGCATCGCCCCAGGATCCCGCCGCCGCCGCCAGAAGTACGCGGGGAAGGTGGGTTTCGTAGCGCTGCACTTGCGAGGGGACGTGTTTGCGGTAAAGCCGCATCACCGTCCGGTCGAAATTGTCGACGGTGGCGGTTTCAGCGTCCGTGATGCGGATGACGTTCGACCCGGTGTCGTAGATCCTGCGGAACACTTCGGTGGGGCCATCGCGGCGCAGATCGTCTTCGATTCCGCGCTCCAGCGCCACCAGTACTTCCAGATCGTCTTCGCCAGAGATCAGGTGAAAATCCCGGCGGAACCGCACGGCGTATTCTGAGTTCGATTCGTCCCACAGCATCACCCCGGCCGTTTGAGGGCTGCGGCCCGGAAGACACAACTCGAAGAGCACGTATTTGGCGGACCGGAGTTGAGTGACAGATACGGCCATCGTCTTTCTAATCGGCCGCCGGGACGGGAATGCGATGCGGAAAGTACGCCCGCGGCGCGCCGGAATAGCTCTTACAGCGTGTTTGGATAATACCCTTTTCGAGCCCGGATTTTCACGTTGGGGTACCGGGCAATTTCCACGCGAATGTTCCGGAAGGCCTTCGATACGTCCGTTGTATCGGGCGTATAACGCAGAATATACTGCGTCGTGATCTCGCCGGTGATGTTCACCACCGCCGTAAACAGACCCTGCGCCACCGCCGAGGCGTACGCGCCGCTGCCCACCGTCAACGCATAGTTGCCGGCGTCCTGTGGCTTCGACAGGTATCCAGAAACGTCTTTGTACAGCCCTTCCAGCGGATACTCGACGCGGCCGCCCGTTTCCTCGGCCAGCCGGACCAGATTCTTCTCGCCTTCGACGGCGAACCCGAACGCGGACGTGGCAACGCCGTAAATGGTGACCAGGTTCCGCTGGGCAAGCTCCAGAACTTCCAGTAGCGTTTTCTTGCTGGAATTGTCGTGCCCGTCGCCCACGACAACGATTATGCGGCGGGGCTCCACCGGCTCGCCCTTCACCAGGCTCCGGCTGGTGCAGGCAATGTAGAGCGCGTCATACAGCGCCGCGCCTCCGCCAGGCTTCATCTTGCGGATCTTCTCCAGCAGCTTTTCCGGATCGGTGGTGGTGTTGGCCAGCAGTTCCGCATCCTGCGAATAACCGATCAGGTAGCCGGAATACTTCGGCTCGCCCGGCAAAAGCGCAATCACCAGCTCTTCCAGCGCTTCCTGGAATTTCTTCCACTGCAGGCGGTTGGAATTCGACTGGTCCACCAGGAAACCGACCACTACCGGCTGGTTCCGTTCGCGCGAGAAATACAGGATCTGCTGCGGCTTTCCTTCGTCGAAAATCTGGAAGTCCGGCTGGTCGAGATCGGACACAAAGCGGCCCTTGTCGTCGGTGACGGTGACGGGGACGATGACTTCGCTGACGCCTGCGCGCAGATCGGTCGTCTGATTCTGCCCGTACATGGCGGCTGGCAGCAGGCCCGCGACAAATTCCCTGCGCTTCATCTATACCTTCGCCTTATTATAGAAGTCCCCAGCGCCAAAAGCGTTCCCACAAATGTCAGGGCGCCGCCCAGGATCGCGCTGGTGGGCCGGTAGACGAACTCCACTGTGTGCCAGCCTTTCGATAACGCCACCCCGCGCTGCATTCCGTTTACGGTCAGCAGTTCGGCGGCTTCGCCATCGACACGCACTTTCCAGCCGGGATAATTAACGTCCGCCAGAACCAGCAGCCCCTTGCACGCCATGTCGGCGGCCACCGTCACGCGCCCGGGCTCCTGCCGGAGCAGGGAACTGTGGTCCCCCGTGCACGATTCCATCGCCAGATTCGACGCAAGGATCGCGCCCTGCAGGAAATCGAACGACGCATTCTCGATGAGTGCAAGCTGTTGAGCGGGCGTGTCGGCGCGGTAGATGGAGTGCACCGTCCACACGCGCGGCAGCGGGTCTGGATAGGCGTAGACGTTCAAACCCTTCGCGCCGCTGTAGACCAGCGTCTTCGCTTCGTCGCGCGGTCCGGCGCCCAGCCAGTGCGTGACGCCCATCATGCGTACCGCGCCCGCGCTTTGCGATCCGGCATCGACAACGTTCGCCGTAAGGCTGGCCAGATACCCGCCGTATACGTCCAGGCCATGCCAGTCCCCGAAGTTGAACGGCACCAGCGAATTGTCGATCATCACGCGTGGGTTGGCGGTCGTACGGCGCAGATAATCGACCGCGTCCTGATGCTGGGACATCCCAGCGGTGTATGACGCCGGCGCCGGGTCGTAGCGGTTGGGATAGAGATACGTGGCAACCAGCGAGAGCTCCAGGAACACCAAGCCTGCGGCCACGGTTCGCGCCCGGACATGGTTCCAGCCCAGAACGCCCGCCATCCCCAGCGCAGCCAGCGCCGACAGGAATGGCCGCTGATCCGGAATGGAGTTGATTTCCCGCAGCGCCGCCCACCCGAAATAAAACGCCAGGATCGCGCAGCCGGAGACGATCAGCACACGGCGGAGAACGGAATCCGCGTGGCCGCGAAGACCGTCCAGACCAGCCGCCACCATTGGGCCCGCGCCCAGGCTGACCAGGATGACGGCCATCGAAGGGGACCGGGCCTTTTCCACCATCGGGACCAAGCTGTAGAGCAGGCCCTCAATCACGCCAAACTGTCCCAGCGAATAGAGCAGTCCGGCGCCGGCGAGGACGGCGAAGTACGGTCGCGCGCGCAGGCCGAGAACTGTCAGCGAGGCCGCGGCGGCGCCCATAAAGGCGGTGGTGTTGACGTGGAAGCCGGGAATGACGATCCCCAGCACGGAAAGCGGCTGGAAGCTGTACTTCTGATGCAGGAAGTAGGGAACGGCGTCCTTCCACCCCACGGGCTCCGCCAGACCTACCCACCGCCGGGCCATGCGGCCATATTCCAGCGCGGGCAGCAGCTGCCAAGCCGCTACCAACGGGAACACTACGCCCGTCGCGAGCGCGGCGTACAGAGTAAGTTGGCCGCGAAACAGGAACCATACAATGGAGACGCCCAGCGCAAGCGTAAGAAAAATGGGGACCTGATGGTGTCCGGACAACCACGCAAGGCCGAGAAAAAACCCGCTCCAAATTGAATTTATTACTGGAAGTTGTCCCCGTACCGCTCTCCAATGAAACAGGATAATTAGCGGAGCCCAGATTGCCCCGTTCAGCATCTGCGGCCAGTCGATCGTGCCCAGGTAGCCGCCATAGGCGAACACCATTCCGCCCGTCAGCGAGGCCAGAAAAGTGGAGCCAAGGGTACGGCACAGCAGGAACATGAACCAGCCGGCCAGTGCGTGCAGGATCACGTAATAGGCATGCAGAACGTCGAACCGGATCCAGCCGCGTTTCAGCGGCGCGAGGTACAGCAGCCAGTTCAGCGGATACACAACGCCGGGCTGCCCTTGGCCTGCCAGCGGCTGCCCGCCCCACTCAAACGGCGCCCACAGCGGCAGTCGGCCGGCGTGCCACTCGCCCGCCTGAAACTGAATCCAGGGTAGAACCTGATGGGCCAAATCCGGACTCTCGACCCAGGTGTACTGGTCTGTTAGGACCAGCTTCCAGTAAAAGGCCACCGACAGGAGGAGGAACGCCGCCAGTCCGGCTGCGTGAGATCGCCGGTTGTGGTTGTTTTCAGCCACGGGAATGAACCGCCATCATAGCGTAAAGGCTTCGCTACGAGTGACTTCAGGTTTGGTTAGTAACGTGCCTTGACAGTAGTCGGGAGATAGAGCGATGAAAACACTCCGTTGGTTTTCCTTCGTGCTGACAGTGGGCCTGCTGGCTCCGGACCCCATCCTCGCGCAGGACGAGGCGGGCAGGGGAGTCGCGCGTGTCAGTCTTCTGGCGGGCGATATTTCGGTCCGTCGCGGCGATACCGGCGAATGGGTGGCGGCGGCGGTAAACGGCCCGGTGGTGGTGGGAGATCACGTGCAATCCGGCAGCGGCTCCCGCGCGGAATTGCAGTTCGACTGGGCGAATATGCTTCGCCTTTCCGCCGACACCGAGATTCGTCTGACGGAGCTGGAGCGCGACCGTTACCAGATCCAGATCGCGCAAGGCACCGCGACCTTCGCCGTCCTGCGGGATACGCGCGCCGAAGTCGAACTCAGCACTCCCAGCGCGTCCATACGGCCGATCCGCCAGGGCATGTACCGGATCTCGGTTCGCTCCGGCGATGGCGGCCTGATTACGGAAGTGTCGGTGCGCAGCGGTGAGGCGGAGATTTTTACTCCACAGGGCTCCCGCCGTATTTCCGCCGGAACGACATTATTGATCCGAGGCGCCGTCTCCGACCCCGAGTTTCAGAATGTCCGCGATCTGGCGAGCGACGATTGGGACCGCTGGAACCTCCGGCGCGATCAGGAATTGAAGCGGTCGGGCGTGTACAACTACGTTTCCCGCGATGTCTACGGGGCGGAGGATCTCGACGGGCAGGGAAGCTGGATCAACGTGCCATCGTATGGCCACGTATGGTCTCCGCGCGTCGCCGCCGGTTGGGCGCCTTACCGCAACGGGCGCTGGTCTTGGGTGGATTACTACGGGTGGAACTGGATCAGCTACGATCCGTGGGGCTGGGCGCCGTACCACTACGGGCGCTGGTTCCAGCATGCAAACCGGTGGTGCTGGTGGCCCGGCGGATTCAGCGGCTATCAGCCGTGGCGGCCCGCGCTGGTGGGATGGGTCGGCTGGGGAAGCGGCTTCGGCGTCGGAGTGGGATTTGGCGGTGGATGGGGGTGGGCGCACGTCGGGTGGATTCCGCTGGCGCCGTATGAGCGGTTCTATCCCTGGTACGGACGTGGCGGCTACGGGCGCGGAGGCAGCATCCGCAACACCACCATCGTTAACAACATCAATGTCACGAACATCTACCGGAACGCGCGGGTGAACAATGGGATCACTGTCACCGAGTCCCGCAATTTCGGAAGAGGAAACTGGCAGAACGTCGTGCTGCCGAACACACAGTTGGAACGCGCATCGTCGGCGCGCGGAACTCTGCCCATGGTTCCAGACGCGGCGTCCACGCGCTGGAGCGACCGTGAGGTGCGGGATGGCGCGCGCAGCTACGCTCGTACCGAACAGTTCTACTCCCGCCGGACACCTTCGGCGGTCGATCGCGTGCCGTTCGAACAGCAGCGGCAGGGCGTCCAGCGTGTGGTGCAGTCGGCATTCGGAGAACGGCCGGCCGCATCCGCCGGGAGTGCAACCGCAGCACCGGTTGAAAGAGCGGCGGGGCGGACAGCCGCATCGGGCGTGGTCTCTCAGCGCGAGCGTGCGGTTGGTGAAGCTCAGGGCGGCTGGCGGCGGGTCGGTTCGGACGCGGCGGACTGGCGGCGGGTCGATCCTGGTCAGGGCCGGTCCACGCAGGAAGGCATCAGCCGGGAGGGTGCCGTTGGGCGTTCCACAGGATCGTGGGAAAGGTTCGGAGAGCCTGGGACCGTCACCCGGGAATCACGCCGTCAAGCTAATGATGCTGGCCAGGTTTCGCGCCAGGATGGCTGGCAGCGCCAGACAGACCCGTCCCAGACGGAGCGCCGCCAGGTGGAGCGGCAGCAGATCGATAGGGGCGGCTGGGACCGCTTTGGCACAGGCCGTGGCGGCAGCGAGAGCATCCGGATAAATCCGCCGGTGGTTGAGGATCGCCGTCAGCGCATCGACACCGGGCAAGGCAATGGCGGCTTTGATCGCGGCGGATCCCAGCGCGGTTATCCGCGCCAGAATGATCCCAGCGGCGGCTACTCAGCGCCGCGCATGGATCGCGGCTCTCGGGGAGGCGGCGGGTTCGGGGGACTTTCGCCCTCGGGTGGCTCAGTAGGCGCGGCTCCGTCGTCACGCGGCGAGATCGGCGGCGGCTCCGTGGGGCGCAGTGGCGGAGGAGGCTCGGTCAGCCGTGGTGGGGGCGGTGGCGGCCGCCGGGGCAACTAAGGCCTCTGTTTTTGTAGCCCGTTCGCGAAAACGCCGCAGCGTTAGCACATCCAGTCGAGTAGCAGCCGCAGGCGGTTAGTTGACATAATATATGTTATCAGAAGTTACGCCACTGAGCAGTCTCCGCCGCTTTGCCCTCCGTCCCCCGCAAAGCGTTGTCTTCATCGAGGATGGCAATCCTTTCACGGCTGCTGAAGTTGCCGCGTCGTCCGAACGCCTCGCCGCCGCCCTCCGGACCATCGACGTCGAACGGGTGGCCATCTATTCCGACCGGCCATCTGTACTGGCGGCATGTCTCCTAGCTGCGGAGCGAACCGGTAAAGAATTGCTGATCCTCAGGTACCGCTACCCGGAGAACGATCCCTTCTGGTCCGCCGCCTCTGTTGGTGCCGTGATCGACGAAGCCGACTTCAGCCTGCGATCGACAGGCGAGCCCAGCCCTCCATCCAACGGCCTCGCTGTTCTGATCCCAACCTCCGGCACGTCAGGAGTTCCGAAGATTTCCCGCCACCTGCTGCCGTCGCTGATGGGCCGCATTCGCACCCCAAAGTCGGACCATGGCGAAGTCCGGTGGCTGTTGACCTATCAGCCGCACGGATTCGCGGGGCTTCAGATTGTCCTCACCGCGCTGGCTACGGAAGCGTCCCTGGTCAGCCTGAGCGCGATCGACGTGCCCCGGCTGGCCGCCGCGGCGCTGGACCATCACGTAACCCACATCAGCGGCACTCCGACATTCTGGCGGTCGTTTGTTCTCTCCATGGGCTGGGCCGCGAAGCAGTTGGCGCTCGAACAAGCGACGCTGGGCGGCGAGGTGGTGGATCAGGCAACGCTCGACCGGTTGCGGGAGACCTTCCCCGCGGCGGGAATTTCGCATATCTACGCTTCCACCGAGGCCGGCGCGCTCTTTTCGGTCCGCGATGGGAGGGCTGGATTCCCCGCGAGGTGGCTGGAGGAGCCGGTGGATGGGGTCTCACTTCGCATCCGCGACGGCATCCTTCAAGTGCAGAGCCCGCGGGCGATGTCGGGCTACATCCAGGGGCGCAGCGTCCCGCTGTCGGAGGACGGCTGGTTCATCACCGGCGATCGCGTCCAGCAGACCGGAGACCGGGTGCACTTCCTCGGCCGCGAGGATGCCGTGATCAACGTGGGTGGGGGCAAGGTGACGCCGGAGGAAGTGGAGTCGGCGTTGATGGACCTCCCTGGAATTCAGGACCTGCGCGCGTACCCGGTCTCGAACCCGATTACCGGATTCGTCGTGGGGTTGGAGGTGGTGGCCGCGCCGGGAGTAGACCAGTCCGGATTGCGCCAGACGATCAATCAAGCGGCGCGAAAGAGCCTGCCATCCTACAAAGTTCCCCGCCTGATTCGGTTCGTGGATTCGGTCGCGTCCGACGCAAGCGGGAAGAAGTCCAGAAAGCCATGAGCGTTGTAGTATGACGCGAGGCCAGCTATGAACGAAATCATTTTTCTAGTTGAGGCCCCGGGATCACTTCTCCGGAATCACTCTTAGCTAGAGCGCACGGCACAGGGCCGGTCAGAATCTCAATTGGATGCCCAGTTGCAACCGGCGAGGCGAGGAAGCACCCGTCGGGCGTCCGAAGAACGGCGAACTCAGATTCCCTACCACGTCCGTATAGTTCGCCCGATTGAGCATGTTGAACGCATCAGCCATGACCGTGAAGGACCAACTGCCGTCGGGATTGCCTTTAGGCGCGAACTCACGTGAGAGCCGTATATCTACTTCAAAACGGTTCGGGCCCTGCAGCGTATTCCGTCCGACACCTTCGGGCCGCTCTCTCGCGACCCCATCGCGATTTGTGTCCCGGCCGATAGTCAGGTTGTACGGTGTGCCCGAAGCCGCCTCGACCCCGATCCCGATCCTGACGCCGAACGCCGATCGAACAGTACCCAGCACCCGGAAGCGATGTCGCCGGTCGAAGTCGGCGCGGCTCCACTCGCGGATGAAATCGAGGCTATTGGGCGGCATCCATCCGATACCGCCTGTGTTGTTGTAGGCTTTGCCAAATGCGTAACGGAGGTCCCCATCGAACCGCCCTATCTGACCTCGAAATTTAACTTCCAGCGCGTTCGACACCATCCGCCCCGTCGACTCAATGAGCCGCACTGTAGCCACCGCCGGATTCGGCCGCAGGTAGTCCGGAGGAAGCGGCGGATTCGCATCGCGCGACCGGTACAACGCCACACCACGCAAGCCGACGTAAGTGAGCGCGGCGGCAATCCTCTTCGCGATCTGGCGCTCGACGCCCAAGCTGAAATGCATGATGTACGGGGTTTGAAGATCGCTGCCCAAGCGGACCACATTTGACGCCACACGCGTCGATTCGCTCCCCGCCGTCACTAGTGCTTCGTACACCCGCACCCCGTCGAATCGAAGACTCGCGGCTATCGGACCCGCTCCACTGCGATCATGGAAGATGCCGAAACCGGTGCGGAGCACTGTCCCCGGCGCTTTTGTTGGGGCCCACGCGATCGATACTCTGGGCGCGAAGTTGTTCCGATCCCCAGTACGCCGCTGCCAGTCGTAACGGACGCCCAACCCGAGCGACAAGTTCGGCTTGATTCGGGCATCACCCTGCAGGAACGCTCCCGCTTCTGCGTGACGATATCGAAGTTGGGGGTCGCCTTGTTGCACGACATATGAGAACGGCCGGTTCGCCGTGTAGTCCGTCAGGTTGGCATATGAGTACGTCCCGCCGAAGTTCGAGCGATCGATAACATCGTAGTGCTGCCAATTCGGCACGCTTGCCCCAGCGCGAATCCTGTGCGGACCGCTGAACCATGTCACCGCGCCCACAAATGAGGCGCTCGTTTCGCGCTGGACTGAGCTCCGCTGTGCTCCGCCGCCTGTAAATGCGTCCTGCACCACGATGCTCGGGACCGGATTGCGGCTCTGTGCGATGGTTTCCTGGCGCTCGACCTCGACCGCCAGTTCACTCGTCAACTTTGGACTCCACACGCCGAGGTGCTGCCAGCCCAACTCATGTCCGGCGCCGGTCTCGTCGTAAGCCGTCTCCGGCAGCCGCACTCCACCCGGCCCAAGCCCCTTGTTTTTCTCGGTCTCGAAGTCATACCGGACGGACCACGCCGAACCGCTTTTGTGTTTCTTAAGCAACCGCACTATCACATCGGTGCTTTTTTCCGGTGCTTGGAAATTCTCTCTGACCTCTCCCGAGGGGATGCGCGCCAACACCACCGCCTGCTGAAGGTCGTCCTCCCGCTCCACATCCACGAAGAACGCCAACCCGCCGTGCAACGGGCCCGACAAGCTTGCCTCGACCTCCCGTCGTTGCTCATCCGGCTTGCTCGCCGCCAGCGGGTTTCTTGCGTTGAGCGCCGAGTCGCGGAATAGGTATGTCACTTCTCCGTGGTACTCTCTGGCAGCTCCCTTGGTCGCAATTTCGATTCGCCCGCTGCCCGGTCTCTGGAATTCCGCCGAATACGGATTCTGGTTCACGCGAACTTCTTGCACCAGTGCGGATGGAATTTTTGCGCTCCTTTGGGGGACGCCATCCACAATTACTGTCGTGCCGCCTTCACCCAAGCTGCCCACGTCCAGCAGGCGCGCAGCTGCCGCTATGACGTCATTCCCTTCGATGGGCAATTGCCGCAGCTTGGACGACTGAATAGTTACCCCGCCGACGCCAGCCTCCGGGTCTGGTGAAACCTGCTCCAGCTGATCGCTGACGGTCATCTCCGCCCGTACCGTCTCGACGGCCAGGACGATCCGCATCTCCAATCCGGGCCGCGCATCGCCACGGTATCCCTGAAATCCTTTCTTCGCCACTTTCAGCTCACCGCCTCCCGGCAATCGGAATCTGCCGTGGGCGTCCGTTCTCCCGTGTGACCGGCCGAGTATAACGTTCGCGCCCTCCACCGGCGCGCCGCTCGGATCGACCACCACGCCACGCGCCTCGGTAACGGGCGACTGTGCGGCGGCGCAAAGACACACTACAAGCGTCATCATCGTTGCGCGAGTCATTCTCGTCTCCTGTTACGGGATCAGCTTTGTCGTAAGCAGCACGATCAGCCCGGTTGACCCATCGCGCATACGCGACGCCCCGAGCACCACCGTCTCGCCGCTTTTCACAGTGGCGCTAGTGTCCAGGAGTAGGCTGTTAGATCGTCTTAGCTCGACCGTCACTTGAATTTGACCGTCAGGTTGTAGGTCAAATTCGATTTCACCGAGCATATCGCCCGCTACTGCGATCCTCTGCTCGCTCCTCTCGGTGGCTCGCAGGAACGCGGAGTCGAGCAGAGTATAGCGGCTGTATCGCAACAGCGACTGGAGTTCCGCTGGCACCAACGTAACCGCGTCGTTCGGACCTTGACCCGATGATGACGCCTGAATCACCTGCAGGCGGACCTCCGCCTGCCTTCTAGGCTCTTTCTTCTCTGCTTTCTTTTGGGCTGCCGCGTCACCGGCCGTCCCGAGCGCCAGCAGTAGCGCCATTACCGGCAGATTAAAGCGCATAGTGACCATCGATCACCCAGTTCACCCGCGTTCCATCACTCAGTTGCAGCCTCATCTCAATTCGCCGGTGCTCCGCAGCCGCACCGCCGTCTGGATGGGCAGGCCTTTGAGCGATCCAGGCCCCCACAAGGAGAATCGCGACGCCAGCCCCAGCTACTGACACCCGCCAACAGCTTTGACGCGGGCCAGCTTCATACTCGGAAATCGCCCGTTTCCGCGCGCGCGCGCTCCGCAATCGTTCTTCCTCCTCCGCCGCAGGAGCTACCGAAAGAATCTCTCGCAGCCGGTCAACTCTCATTGGAAGCCCCCAACTCCGGATAATACCGGCTCAACTCTAGACGGATTTTTTTGCGCGCTTGCGTTGCCCGCGTCCGTGCCGTAATCGCCAGACATCCCAGGATGCGACCCGCCTCCCGGCTGTCGTATCCCTCAATGTCGATCAACACGAGGGCGTCGCGCTCCTTTTCGTTCAGAACGCGCAGCGAAGTCATTACGTGACGCAACTGCTCGTCCCGCTCGGGATCCGGTTCAACGACCGCAGTGTCCCCCAACTCATTCCAAGTGCGCCCGCGCCGCCTCGCGTCGCGCGCCTGGTTAGTCGCTATCCTGAACACCCACGCCTGAAAATGCCCCCGTTCACTGTAACGATGCAAATTCTGGCAGACCTTCAGCAATGTCTCCTGGGTAACGTCCTCCGCCGCCGCGGCGTTTCCAAGCAGCCGGTAGACGAACCTGTACACGGGCCTCTCCACGGTCATTAGCAGTGACCCGAGTGCTGCCCGATCCCCCGCCCGCGCCGCCGCCAATTGACCACTCAGCGGTTGTGCCTCAATAAAATCGGCCACGCTGGCTGTTGCCGTCATTAACTTTCTACCGTCATAACGCTCCAAGCCTGCGAAGTGTTCGATGGAAGCCAGAATTGGCTACTCGAAGAATACTTCAGCTAGCGCGCGGATTCCTACGCTGTACAGCTTTGGCGAATGGGCTCTGGTTGCTGAATGGGCTCTGGCGAACCGCGTCCAGGCTAAAACCAGGCACGCGCAGTTCGAAGGAGCTTCGGATTCACTGCAGAAGAGCTTTGCGGCATTAATGCTCGGATATCTGCATGGGGACGCTGTCACCATGGCACCGGTCGTCGATACGTACGGTATCAAACTCACCAACGTCAATGAATATGCGCGGAATGTGATGGCGCAGGCAGCGACGCCGTAAGCTTGCGGCGGGAATACGTGCCCGGCGAAGGCAACCCTAGGCGCGAGAAGTCTCTGCGCGCGAGAAGTCCCTGGCGAAGTTGAGGATGTCCTCGCCAGGATTCACTAGTTCGGAGTTGCGGACGTTATCATTAGGTATTGACGGTTGAAGAAGTACTCTTAGACCTGCGGCGTCATGCCGACCCCCGGAATGTCGAAGGCATGGCCCGCTTCGGCATCCGCGCGACAGCGGCGCTTGGCGTTTCCGCACCGCAGCTGAAAGCGATTGCGCGGCGCGCGGGCAAAGATCATGAGCTGGCGCAGAAACTCTGGGCCACCGGTTTGCGCGAGGCCCGGCACTTGGCGGCCTTAGTCGACGATCCGTCGCTGGTTACGCCCGGACAGATGGACCGCTGGGCCCGCGATTTCGACTCCTGGGATCTTACCGACGGAGTGTGCGGACACCTGTTCGTCTATGCTCCGGCGGCGTGGCGCAAGGCGCTGCAATGGCCGCATCGCAAGGAAGAGTTTGTCCGGCGCGCCGGATTCGCCCTAATGGCGTGGCTGGCGGTGCATGCCAAAGAAGCGTCGAACAAAGAGTTCGAAGCGTTCCTGCCGTTGGTTGAAGAGTACGCAACCGACGACCGCAACTTCGTGAAGAAGGCCGTCAACTCAGCACTGCGGCAGATCGGCAAGCGGAACGAGTTTCTGCGGAAGCAATCGCTGGAACTTGCGACGCGCCTTCAGCAATCCCCGGACGCCGCCGCAAGGTGGGTGGGCTCCGACGCCTTGCGCGAACTCAAATCCCGAGCCGTGCGCGCACCCGCTCCGCCACGCCGGAAGGCTGTTCGATCTCGATAACCTCGAAGCCGGCCGCACGCCCCGATTCCCTGCCCGCGGCGGAATCTTCCACCACCAGTGCCCGCGTGATGCCCAGCTTTTCAGCGGCCTTCAGGTAGGGCTCCGGCGACGGCTTCAGCGCCGCTACATCCTCGCCATAGACGGCGGCGTCGAAGAGATCCGCAATGCCCAGTTGGCGAAGGATCGGTTCCACCTCGGCGCGACCGCTGGACGTGACGACGGCCTTCTTGTAACCGGACAGCTGGCGCAGCAGTTCGATGGTGCTCTCATCGGCGCGCGGCGACTCCATCATGCGCGCGCGGAACCGCTCCTTCTTTGCCGGGTAAAGCGCGTACACACGGTCGAAATCGACAGGCGGCTCGCGCAGCGAAATCAAGGTGCGGATCATCGCCCGGTCCGACACGCCGATGCAATTTCGCGTGTAGTAATCCCAGGTCAGCGTGATCTCGAAAGGCTCGAGAATCTCCTGCCAGCATTCGAAGTGGACGATTTCCGAATCGACGATTACGCCGTCGAAGTCGAAGAGGACAGCCTCGAACTCCTTCACTTGGCGAACTTGACGGACCGGATCATGCGCTCGAAAAGCGACTGCGCCTTGTTCAACTCCTGCTCCGGCGTGATGAAGGCCGCGGTCCACAGAACGTCGCCGCGATCGACGGTCAGCATGTAGACGGTTTCGCGTCCGCCGAAGGGCGACTCCGACGAAAGCTGCGTCAGCTTTCCCGGCGCTCCGCCGACGCGAATATCCCTGGACTCGCCGATGCGCAGCGAAGGGTTCTGCTGGGCAACGTCGCGAAGAAAGTCCTCTGTCGCCTGGCGGAAGTTTCCAGTCGCGCGCACGGGGCTGATGATCGTTCCCCGCCCCACCTGCGTCCCGTCCTGCGTCTGACGGATCGAGTCGCGCGGCGCAAGCGTCACGCGGTCCGCTTCACCCTGGGTTCCGAACGCCTGCCACCCCGAGGGAAAATCCATTGCGAACGTTTCGCCGGTATAGCGCTGCATTCCGCCGGAGGTCTGGCGCACGCTGCCAGAGCCGCGCCCGGATTCGGTGCGCGGCTTCGGAGGCGCTTTCAACTCTGCCACGGTTTCCTTCGCTGCGCGGAACTGGTTGGGCCGCGCCGCGTCATACCGCGTGCGCGGCAGAAGCTGAATTTCCTGTTCGACGTTCTTGATCCGGTTGCCGGGATCGGGGTGGTTGGAGAAGAACTCGGAAACCCGTCCGCCGCCGCCCGCTTCGGCCTCCAGCTTTTCAAAGAATCGCGCCATCTCGATGGGGTTGTATCCCGCGCCATTCATCATGCGGGTGCCCAGCAGATCGGCCTCGGTCTCGGCGTCGCGTGAGTTCTTTAGCAGCACCGATTGCGCGGTGAGGCCGATTCCGGCTTGGGCCAGGCTGCCCAGCGCTCCGCCGCCGAGAAAAATGCTGGCGATCGCGCCGCCAATGCCTGCCGCCATTTGGGCCTTCTGCGCGCGCGCCATATTCGCCATGCCGTGTCGAAGCGCGACGTGCGAAATTTCATGCGCCAGCACGCCGGCGATCTGGTCTTCGTTGTCGGCCTGCGTGATCAACCCGGTGTGGATGAACATCGCGCCGCCCGGAAAAGCGAACGCGTTGATCGACGGATCGTACACCAGCCGGATCGAGTAAGGATACGGCCCGGCTTCTTTCTCCGAAGTCAGTTCCTTGATCATGCGATCGAGAAACGGCTGCACAGTGGCGTTGTCGATCACGGGCATCTGTTTCGGCACTTCCGCCGCGGCCTGCTTGCCGATCTCAATGTCCTTCTCAATCGGCACGTTCTGCACGCTCGACGCGGGCTTTAGTTCCCGCAGCTTTTGCGCAAAAAGCGCGCCCGCCGTCAAAACGCAGAGGGCTACTGCCAGCCGCACACGAAATGTCATTTGGTTAAACACCGCCACGCTATAATTTTTGCATGCTGAAGGCCACCGAAAAGATTTGGCGCAACGGTGAAATGATCCGTTGGGAGGAGGCTACGATTCATGTCCTCTCCCATGTCGTAAGCTATGGCTCTTCGGTCTTCGAAGGCGTTCGCTGCTACGAGACGCGCAGCGGCCCCGCCATCTTCCGGCTGCCGGAGCATATGCGGCGCATGGTGGACTCCGCGCGCATCTACAGGATCGACCCGTTTCCGTTCACGCAGAAACAGCTTTGCGACGCGGCGGTGGAACTGGTTCGCGTCAACGGGCTTTCGTCCTGCTACATCCGCCCGATCGCGCTTCGCGGCTATGGCGAGATGGGCGTGTACGGCGGCAAGAATCCCACGGACGTCTATCTGGCCTGTTGGGAATGGGGCAAGTATCTGGGACCGGAGGCGCTGGCCGAGGGTGTGGATGTGTGCATCTCCAGTTGGAACCGCATCGCTCCCAATACCCTTCCTGCGCTCGCGAAGGCGGGCGCGAACTACATGAACTCCCAGTTGATCAAGATGGAAGCGCTGGCCAACGGCTATTCCGAGGGCATTGCGCTGGACCAAAGCGGCTATGTCAGCGAAGGCAGCGGAGAAAATATCTTCGTCGTTCGTGACGGCAAGATCGTCACACCGCCCCTGGGGGCGAGCGTATTGCCAGGCATCACCCGCGACACGGTGCTGAAGTTGGCCGTGGATCTCGGTATTCCAGTGACAGAGGGGATCATTCCCCGCGAACTGCTGTACATCGCCGACGAAGTGCTTTTCTCGGGCACGGCGGCGGAGATCACTCCGATCCGGTCGATCGACCGTCAGCAGATTGGCGCAGGCCGGCGCGGTCCTGTGGCGGAAGCGCTTCAGAAGGCTTTCTTCGGTGTGGTTGAAGGAACAAGCGACGACAAATACGGCTGGCTCACCCCAGTGCCAGCCGCCCAACTCGTCGGGTAAACAAGAGAGAGGAGGAGGATCCAGTCGCAGGCGCAGCCGGACCGGCCACCTCCCCCGAGATTACCTGTTTCAACTACGCCTGCTGAGGATCAAGGTAAATCTAGCAGGCGTGGAACGCGCGGCAAAGAGAAAAGTGGGCTCTGAAACACGTTTTCAACAACCTTGTTGCGCCTTTCCCGCGCGGGTTTCCGGCGATCGCGTTGTGAGAAAGGTGTGAATAAAACGGCGACTGTATGAAATGTTCCGGCGTCAATCTTTTATCCGGCGAAGCGGTGGAAGTTCAGGCGGAGCGCGCCTTCGTTTCGGTTGAACCGCTGCTGGCTCCGGTGGCAAATCTTCCGCTACTGGCGCCGGGATTTGTCGATCTGCAGGTCAACGGATTTTCCGGCGTCGACTACTGCGCGCCGACAAGTTCGGTGGAGGAGATCGGACGAAGCATTCGGGAGCAGTTTGCCACTGGAACCACGCGCCTTTTTCCCACCGTCATCACCGGGAGTCCGGAAGTGATGGTGGGTGCGATGCGCCGGCTGGCGGAGGCGAAAGAGCAGTTGGAAGAGGGCGAGGCGATGGAGGGCTTCCACGCCGAAGGTCCGCACATTTCGCCCGAAGACGGCCCTCGCGGAGCGCACCCGCTTGCCGCCGTCCGTCCGCCGGACATCGACGAGTTCCACCGGCTGCAAGACGCCGCGCGGGGTTGGATCAAACTGGCTACGATTTCGCCCGAGTGGCCGGGCGCGCCAGCCTACATTGAGGCCGTCGTCCGGCAAGGTGTCGTGGCCGCGATCGGGCATACCAAGGCCACGTCCGCGCAGATCGCCGATGCCGTGTCGGCCGGCGCGACCATGTCAACGCACTTGGGCAATGGAGCCCACGCGATTCTGCCGCGCCATCCAAATTATTTGTGGGACCAGCTTGCGGAGGACCGCCTTATGGCGAGTTTCATCGTGGACGGAATCCACGTTGGCTCGTCGTTCCTAAGGGCGTGCCTTCGGGCAAAGGGCGTGGATCGATCCGTGCTGATTACCGATGCGGTGATGCCGGCGATGTGCCCTCCGGGAGACTACAAGCTGGGCGAAGTGGAGGTTACCCTGCATCCGCCCGGCGACCGTGTCACCCTGCGCGACGGAAAGCGTTTGGCCGGTTCCGCGCTGCGAATGGACCATGGCGTGGGCAATCTGGTCGCCCTTGGTGGAATCACACTGCGCGAAGCGATCGTCATGGCGACGATCAACCCCGCCCGCGCGGGACGCATTAGCGGACGCCAGCGCGGCATCTCTCCAGGTGAGAAGGCGGACGTCGTCGAGTTCGATTGGAACGAGGCCGCGACTAAGCTGACGGTGCGCCGGACGTGGCTGGCCGGACGAGTTGTTTTCGACGCCGCCAAGCCATGAGTCTCCTGGATGAGCTGGCGCTGGGCATACGCCACGGCAGCCCGGCGCTCTACTGGGCTGTTATTGCCCATCTCGCGCTGATCCCCCTTCTGGTTGCCGGACTCGCATTCGATTCACGTACCGTGCTGGGCATCAACCCGTGGATCAAGCCGCTAAAGTTCTTCCTGTCGGCCTCGATCTTCATGGCCACAACGGCGTGGCTGCTGAAAGATGTGGGCTATCCGCGCGCGGCAGTCGTGATCGGCTGGACCGTTGCGGTGGCGATGATCGTCGAAAACAGCCTAATCTCCATGCAGTCCTTCCGGGGCGTGCGGTCGCACTTCAACGGGGCGTCGGCGTTCGACGCGGCGGTGTTCAGCGTGATGGGTTTGTTCATTGTGCTTAACACGATAGCCATTGCAGCGCTGGCTTTGCTTTACCTCATGCCTGGTAAAGCGCTGGCTCCAGGCTATTTGTGGGGCGTTCGCCTGGGCCTGATTTTGTTTTTGGCCGGAAGCGCGGAGTCCGCGCTAATGGTGAGGATTTCCGGCCACACAGTCGGCGGCGCCGACGGCGGCGCCGGGCTGCCGTTCTTGAATTGGTCCACCCGCCTGGGCGATTTGCGGATCGCGCACTTCGTCGGGCTTCATGCCCTTCAAGTTTTGCCGGTTGCCGGATGGGTGATAGACCGCCTGGGCACCGGCTATCCCGCAGTTGCCGTACTGCTTGCCGCAGTGGCGTATGGTGGCTTATTCGTCGTATTGACCCTACAGGCGCTAAGCGGTAAACCGCTATGGTTCTAGCGATTACGGCTTCTTCTTAAAGACAATTCTGTGGACATCCGGCCAAAACTCTAAAAACGCATTGCCACTCATACGGCCGAGGAAGCCGAACGCTGTACGGCTGAGCGCGTCGCCAACGCTCGTTTCACTCTCCACTCGCCAGGTATTCGAAAGAAAGTTACTGCCCGTAACCGCGGCGTAGCGGGCGTAAGCGGGGACGGTCTTTCCCTCTCGGTTTCGGGCGGTGAAACTGGAGAAAATAATGTGTTTCGTCCGGTCTTTGAAACCGCCGCCGTGGCGGAAATACCTTGGATCTTCGCCAATGAAAGCCCCGATGCCGGCCTCCATTGCGTTGCTGGTGGCCACGCCAGTTAAACGCATGCCGTAGCGCTTTCCGAACCCTTCCCATTGCGGACCATACTCCGGCGGGGCGTTTCGCAGAGTACCCCAGCCAGCGCTGAAGGGTCCCGCCGCCAGCAGGCTAGTTGCGCCAACGGTCGACGAGGTGAACCAAATCAGCCGCCCCTTGCCATCCATCGGTTTGTAAGGGTCGCTCAGTCCGGGGGTACGCGTAAGGGGGGTAAATTGACCAAAAGCGGCCAGCGAGAATAGGAAAACCGGAAACACGCGCAGCATCTTTTGTCACGATAGCAGAACGGTAACTCCGGGGGTTTAAAACGCATCAAAGTGTTAGACTTGGAATTGTCCATGAAGCGATTTCTGCTGTGGGACTACCCGCGCGCCGTCTGGCAATACGACCTGATGGTCGGACTGATTCTTGCGTTCATCTTCCTGACTCCAAGGGACTTGTTCCGAGATCAGCCGCGCGCCTCAAGCATTGCCATGCTTCCCGCCGAGCAAGGGGCAAACGTTTTTTGGATCGAGCCCGATCTGCTTTCAAATGTCTCCGGAGCGGATCAAACCGCCCGGGCAAATGAACTGATCCGCAAACGCCATGGGCGGGCACAATCACTGATCCGGCTGGAGCCGATCTTCGACAGCGAAAAAGAAATCAAAGGCTTCCTGGCCTACACACGGCCCTGACCTTGCGAACCGCCATTCTAACTTTGCTCTGCGCTACCGGTGTCGCCGCCGCCACGGCCGATGCCGTTCTCGCGCGTATGGATGAGGCCGCATCGACGTTTAAGGGAATGACGGCGAAGATCACGAAGATCTCGTACACCGACATCATTAAGGAATCGACCGAGGAGAGCGGCATCATTACCCTTCGCAGCCCGAAACAGCGCCAAGTGGCCGCCTTAATTGAGTTCGACAAACCCGCCGAGAAATCGATTGCCTTTCGAGACAAGAAGGCACAGATCTTCATGCCGAAGATCAACACGGTACAGGAATACGATCTCGGAAAGTACAACGACCTGCTGACCCAGGGCCTGCTGATCGGATTCGCCACGCCGGCCAAGGATTTGCGGAAGAACTATGACATCCGTCTGCTTGGCGAGGAGACCGTCGCCGGGAAGAAAACCTCACGTCTGGAACTAATCCCCACCCAAAAAACGATCATGCAGCACCTGAACCGCATCGAACTGTGGATTGGCGACGCCGACGGGCTGCCCGTGCAGCAAAAGCTGTTCCAGCCGTCTGGCGACTATACGCAAATCGTCTACTCGGACGTAAAGCTGGAGCCGGGATTGACCGATAAACGAGTAACCCTGAAGCTGCCGTCCGACGTAAAGCGGGAGTTTCCTCAGAAATAATGTCGAAGAGCCCGAAGCCCAGGCTTCAGTTCATTGACTGGGCGCGCGGCGTCGCGGCCATTGTCATGCTGCAAGGCCACGTTTTTGACGCCTTTACCTCGGGCCCCGGCCGGAGCGGCGACTGGTTTGTCCTGTCGCAGTTTATTGGCGGCATGCCCCCCGCTATCTTCCTACTGCTGACCGGCATAACGCTGGCGTTTCTGATGGAGAGCCAGGAACGCAAGGAGATCAGCCCGGTAGGCCGCATCCTGGGAGTGTTCTATCGCGCGCGATACCTGCTGCTGCTCGCTCTTGCCTTCCGTCTGCAATTGTGGCTTTTCGCTTGGCCTTACGGAAACCCGGCGGACCTATTGAAGGTGGACATCTTAAACTGCATGGGCGTCGCGATTCTGGCGATGTCGCCCCTGGCGCTTCTCGGCAGAATGGGGCGCATCCGGGGCGGGCTGTTCGCCGGTTTGGCCATCGCCGTCGCCGCTCCCCTGGTATCCGCGGCGGACTGGACATCGCTTCCAGAATGGCTGCGAAACTATATTGTTCCGGGCACTCAATTTTTCCCGCTGTTCCCCTGGGCCGCGTTCCTCGCCTTCGGAGTTGCGCTTGGCGGCATGCTGAAGATTGCCAGCACGCGCGATCTTGGGCGGTTCGCGCAATGGGCCGCCATGGCCGGAATCGTGCTCATCTTCGGTGGACAGCATCTTTCGAATCTTCCCTTCACTCTGTATCCGAAGTCGGAATTCTGGCTGAACAGTCCGTGGCTGGTTTTCATTAAGACCGGCCTGACGCTGGTTCTGCTGGCGATCGCGTATCTTTGGACCACGCACGTTTCGATGGGCTGGAGCTGGGTGCGGCAGTTGGGCACATCCAGCCTGCTGGTCTACTGGGTGCACACGGAGCTGGTTTACGGGCGCTGGTTCTGGGATCTTCGCGGAACGCTCAGCACCGGGCAGACGGTCCTGATGTCGATTACCGTAATTCTGGCCATGCTGGGCCTGTCGGTGCTGGCATCGAACGCGGGCCGCATATGGGCCCGGGTCGTTAGCCGCGAACCAATGATGAACTCGCTGCCGGTCGAGGGCGACTAACTACTCAACGCTTACTGGCGCGGGTTTCCGTGGCCGCTCCGCGCCGGACCGGCGCAGATAAGGCCCCTGCGAGCCATCGGGCAGAACCGTACGGTCGTCCGTGAGCGCCTGGCTGAGTTGAGTTGAGGTAAGTTCCCGGGCCCCTTCAAGATTTGCCCGCCGCAGATCCAGATTCGTCAGCGTGGCCCCGCCAAACCTGCAGTTTCGAAGGTCGGCTCCATAGAAATCGCACGCCTCCACCCGGGCCTCGCGAAAATCCGCTGCCTCCAAAACAGCGGATCGAAACTGAAGATTCTGGAGATCTCCGCCGAAGAAGCAGGCTCCGGCCGCGTCGGCCTTCGAGAAGTTGGAACTGTGCAGCCTCGCCTTCTCGAACCGCGTCTCGCGCAGAACGGCTTCCTCAACCCGCGAGAGATGGAGGCGAGCGCGGTAGAAATTCGCCCGGCTTAGCTGCGTGCGGTACAGCACAATCTCTTCGAGCTTCGCTTGGTGAAATGCGGCCCCCTCAAGGCATGCATCGGAGAAATCGACAGCCGATAGATTTACCCCCTGGAAGCGGGCATAGCTGAGATCCGCGGCACGAAAGACAAGTTCCCTGCCCTTGCAGTCACTAAACGCGGCGCCATCCAGCTTTGCCCCGGTGAAGACCACCCGGGTGAGGCGTGCCTCACGGAAGTCGGCGTTTGAGAGTGCCTCTCCGGCGTAGTCCCGGCGATCCCGCGCGCGGATGCGGCCGGGCTTGTTTTCGTTCGCCGTCAGGGCCACGTCAGGTGCGGATTCCGGCATGGAGAAGTCGCTCCTTCTACATATCGGTAGGCACGCTCGACTTTTCATGGCGATTTCTCTTGCTTTTCCATATCACACTGATATCATCGCGATAGGAGTCTCATCCAATGCTCAAAGAGATTGAACGCTCAACCACCTCAGGCCTTTTCGCCCTGCTGGTCATCGTGGCCACCTGCGGCGCATGCTTCTTCACGATCGTCTACACGCTAAACAACTTCGCCCGTGGCGAACGCGCGGTGCTTGTAATTCCGGCAGTGATAATTGCCATCGTCGCCCTCTTCTGCTCCGCCGGGCTGTTCACAGTCGCGCCCAACCAAGCCGCTGTTTTGCAGCTTTTCGGGCGCTACGTCGGCACAGTCCGCCGGGCGGGCCTTCACTGGGCCAACCCGTTCTTCATGAAGCACAAGCTATCCATGCGCGTGAGGAACTTTGAGACTGCGCGGCTGAAGGTGAACGATCACGACGGAAACCCCATCGAGATCGCTGCCGTAGTGGTGTGGAAAGTAGTGGACTCGGCGGAAGCCTCCTTTGAAGTCGATAACTTCGACAACTATGTTCATGTGCAGAGCGAGGCCGCCATTAGAAATCTTGCGACTGCTTACCCCTATGACGCGCACGAAGAGAACCAGACGTCCTTGCGCGGCAATACCGAACTGGTGGCGGCGCAGCTGAAAATCGAGATTGAAGACCGTGTGAAAAAGGCGGGTGTGGAAGTGCTGGAGGCCCGGATCAGCCTGCTTGCCTATGCGCCGGAGATTGCCCACGCGATGCTGCAGCGCCAGCAGGCTTCGGCCATTATCGCCGCGCGCCAGAAGATCGTCGAAGGCGCGGTTGGCATGGTGGAGATGGCACTGGACCTGCTCAGCCAGAAAGGTGTCGTCACGATGGACGAGGACCGAAAGGCGGCAATGGTCTCCAATCTACTGGTGGTTTTGTGCGGCGATAAATCTACCCAGCCGGTAGTCAACACGGGGACGATCTATCAATGAGGAGGCTGGGGAATTCGATCGATGGCTGAGAAGAAATCGTTCCTGCTGCGCGTTGACGAGACGCTGCTGGACCAGCTGAAACGCTGGGCCGACGACGACCTGCGCAGCTTGAACGGCCAGATCGAGTTCCTCTTGCGCCGGGCTCTGCGGCAGGCCGCACGCTCTCGGGCGGATTCGGCAGGCGAGCCGGATTCGGGCTGATCTACTTCTTGCCCGACATGGTTGAGACGATCGAACCGGCCAGAAAATTCTGAACCTTCGCCTCGTTCCGCGCGGTCTCGTAGTAGGCCGCTTTGTAGAGTTGGTCCTTGCGCGAGATCAACTGCTCCCGGATGGTCTGCTGAACGGTGGGATCGTTCAACTCGCGCTGGCCGGAGGGCTCCCGCGACAGCAGCTTGAAGATACGGTAGCCTTCGGGCGACCGCAGCACGGGAGAAATCTGACCCGGCTGCATGGCGCTCATCAAACGCCGAAGCTCCATCGAGGCCTGGCCGATGGAGGATTCCTGGATGAACCCCAAGTCTCCGCCGTTCGGCGCGGTATTGGGATCTTCAGAAAAATTCTGGGCGATCATCGCGAAGTCGGCGCCCTTCTTCAACTGCTCCTCGATCTGCCGCGCCTTCTCCGCCGCTTCCTTTTCGTTCTGCGCTTTCGAGTTTTTCAGGTTCCGTACATTCGGATCGGGAACCGGCGTCACCAGGATCGTCGCCAGATGCATTTGTGGCTCCGGCAGGTTGAAGCTTGCCTTGTTAGTCGCATAGAACTCGCTGATGTCGGCGTCCGAGATGTTGATGTGTGCCGTAATCTCTTTATTGATCAGTTTCTGAATGCTTAGATCGCGCCGCAGCTGTGCTTTCAGGTCGTCCAGCGTCATTTTGCGCGCGGTCAACTGCTTCTGAAACTCCTCCTGCGTGTAGGGCGCCTTCATCTCGGTCAGCTTCGCTTCCACATCGGCGTCCACTGCCATCAGACCCAGCTTTTCCGCGCGCTGCATCATGATTTCGCCGTCGATAACCGTCTTCAGAAGTTCCAGCTTTTGAGTCGCCTTGAAATCGTCGCTGGGACGTTCGGCGCTGGTGGCGAACTGGAACTGGTACTGCTTCTCCAGCTCCGCGTAGGTGATCGAACGGCCGTTTACGATCGCCGCAACATCCTTCGGCGGATCGGATTTGCAGGATTGAGAAAGGAGGCACAAGGCCGCCACCAGGAATAACCGGGTCATCAAGAGTCCTATTGTAATGGATATGGGTACTAAACTCGTCATCATCTCGCTACTCGCCGCCGCCGCCCACGCCGTCGAGCCGTATCCCGGTTTCTGGAAAGTCTGGGCCGACGGGCAGGCGGAGCTGGCGGGGTACGAACTGACAGCCGCCCGGTATGGTGAGGCGCGCCCGGGCACCGCCGTCACCATCTTCGTAACCGAGCCGTTTTCGAGATCCGCGCGCGTGAAAGCAGATCCAGGCGAGCATCCGGCGGCCGACGAAACTCCGGTAATGAAGCTGAACCTGGTAAAGGACTATGCGACCGGCGTCTACGACTACAACGAGATGCTGAGCGCATTTATCGACATCCCGACGGGCCTGCCGTTGAAGCTATCTTTCTCCCGGCAGGAATGGTGCGGACACATCTACCAGCAGGTGCTTTTCGACAACGCGAAAGTTCGAATCATGTCGCACAGCTACTTCGACGGCGCGGCGGACCAGCAGATGGAAAAGCCGCTTCCGGCGGATTCAATCGCCGAGGACAGTCTCCTGCTGATCGCCCGGGGCTTTGCAAAGCCTTACCTGCAACCGGGGGAATCGAAGATGGTGCGGATGATGGCCGGCCTGGGGACGCTGAAGGGCGCGCAGGGCCCCGTGCAGTGGGTGGGAGTGAAGCTGTCACGGTCAGAAAAGGCCGTGAAGTTAACCGTGCCGGCCGGCACGTTTGAAGCGGAGATCTGGACGGCGGACATGTCGTCGTATAAGCGGCAGGTGTGGGTGGAAAAAGGCGGCAGCGGGCGAATTCTGCAATGGCAGTCATCAGACGGCGAGAAGGCTATGCTGCTCCGGTCCAGCCGGATGAAGTACTGGGAATTAAACAGTCCCGCTGGCGCGGCGGAACTATCGAAGCTTGGGCTGAAGCCAAGGCCCGCCCGGACCATGTGACGGCGGCTATGTCGTCGCGATTACCCACATGTCCGGAAACTTGACGTAGACCGCCTGCGGGTCGTTCTCCAATCGCTTCCACTCGGCGATTCCCGCGCTGTACTCCTCAGCCGTAAATAGTCCCTTGGCCATTGCGGCGTCCTGCATTGCCTCCGCGCTCAGCCGGTAGGTGCGCTTCAGAAGCGACGCGTTGTATTCCATCTTCAGGACCGCGCCGGCATGGGCGATGGAAGCTCCGGCGGCTCGAAATGAATCCACCAGCTTCCGGCCCATTTGCGGCTCCGCAAACATTCCGGTGAACAGCCGGTGTATGAATGCAGGGGCGGTGCTGGGCGGATAGCCGATGTCGAACGCCTGGCAATCGGGCTCATACGCGACGACATAGCCGCCTGGGCGGACGACTCGCAGCATCTCGCGAATTACGGCCACGGGGTCCGGCAGATGAACCAGCAGGTAGCGGGTGAACGCCACGTCAAACGACGCATCCGCAAAGTCGAGTTTCGACGCTTCACCCTGCTGAAACCGCACGCCGGACGAATTGCCGGGATGCGACTGGGCGTACTCGACCAGACTCGGGTCGTATTCGAGGCCGATGCATTCGGCGGGCTGCAGAACATCTTTCAGGAATCGAGTGGTGTGGCCCTGCCCGCAGCCGAGGTCAAGGCAGCGGCCGCCGGGGATCTTGGGAATGAGCTCCAGGATGGGCAGGGTCAGCGGGTTCAGCACCTCCGCCAGCAGTTGCTGCCGCTCCAGGTTTCCCTCGTCGATCGTATAGCTCATTGATGTTCCTGCAGCCGGATGTTCCGGAACTCGATATCGAAGCCTTCGGCCTCAAGGCCAATGTAGCCGCGCCTCAGCGTGCAGTCGTCCACTTCCGACGACGGTTTCGCGTTCACTGTAACTGCGAAGTGGCAGCCCTTCACTTGAATGTCGTAGCGGTTCCACTCGCCTGGCGGATTCACAGTCACCGGCGTCTGCTTGTCTTTGTAGGTAGTGCGCTTGGGCACACCTTCTTCAAGCGTTACTTGAAAGAAATATCCGGCATTGTCGGGCACACCGATCTGCGCCTGATGCCAAATGTCGCCATAACGGCTGTTCCTGACGAAGACTCCGGAGTTGTACCGCGGGGCACCGTCCACCTTTGTCAGCCGCCACTCCACCGATAGCGTAAAGTCGCCCAGCTCGCGATCGTAGCGGAGCCATTCATGTCCGGCCTTCGAACCCCGCGCGTGCAGCACGCCGCCCTCAACCGACCAAGGCGAGGGTTCCACCAGATTCGTCCAGGGCTGATTCGCGCTTGGCGAAAGGACGCCTCGGGACCAGCCTTCCAGGCCCGGCTTAGGCGTAATCTCCTTGGCGGGCGGGGATGTCTGGGCAGCGGCGGCCAGCGGCAGCAGGCTAACCAGCCAACGCATCCAAGGCCTCCTTGTCCTCCGCTTCGCCGAAGTGCAACCGCTCAATCTCCGGAGCGATCGCCTTCATCAGACCCGTCAGTACATCGCCCGGACCGCATTCGATGGCCCGCGTCACGCCGTGCGCTGCGAGATAACGGATGGTGTCTGTCCACCGCACGGGGCTGGTCACCTGCGAGATCAGCCCGGCCCGCGCGGCGTCGCCGCTTGAAATCTCCGCCGCATCGACGTTGTTTACCAGCGGAATCTTCAGACCGGCAAACTTCGTCGCCTTCAGATCGACGGCCAGCCGGTCCTGCGCCGGTTGCATCAATGAGCAATGAAACGGTGCGCTGACGGAGAGGGGCACAGTCCGGCGGGCTCCAGCGGCCGTCGCGAGTTCCATGGCTCGTGCGACTGCGCCGGCGTGGCCCGCGATCACGATCTGGTCGGGCGAATTCAAGTTCGCCGCCGATACCACTTCGCCCTGCGCCGCCTCCGCCAGGACTGCGTCCAGCTTGCCTTCGGGCAGCCTCAACAGGGCCGCCATCGCGCCCACATCCTCCGGGACTGCTTCCTGCATGTACTCGCCGCGCTTCCTTACCAGGCGAACCGCATCTTCAAAACGGAGCGCGCCCGCAACCACCAGTGCGGAATACTCCCCCAGGCTATGGCCCGCCACGAAATCGGGCTTCACGCGGCTTGCCAGTACGGCCCAGGCGGCGATGGACGCTGTCAGGATCGCCGGCTGCGTGTTGGCGGTCAGTTTCAGTTCCTCTTCAGGCCCTTCGAAACACAGCTTGGAGAGCGGGAACCCCAAGGCCTCGTCCGCGCGGTCGAAAATCTCCCGTGCCTCCGGATACTCGTCGTTCAGGGATCGCCCCATGCCCGCGAACTGCGAACCTTGGCCTGGAAAAAGAATTGCGGTCTTCATGCGTTGAATCTTCAGGTTACGGCATCTGTAACCTCAGGGTGCAGTAAAATCGACTTAAAGGTTACGGGCCCAGTTCGCCTGTCCGGAGGCTCTCTTTGTCACTACCTGAAATCTGCGTAAAGCGGCCCGTGTTCGCGTTCATGCTGATCATGTTCCTGGTGGTCATGGGCGTGTTCAGTTTCATGGACCTTGGCGTCGACCTGTTCCCGCGCAGCGATCCGGCCACGGTGTATGTCCGCGTGCAGCTTCCCGGCGCAAGCCCGGAAGAGGTGGTTTCGCAAGTGGTTCTGCCGTTGGAGGAATCCATTGCCTCCGTGTCCGGCATTGAAGAGATGGTGGCCCGCGTGACGGAAGGCAGCGCCAGCATCAGCATCCAGTTCATCCTGGAAAAGGACATCGGCGAAGCGGCGGAAGACGTTCGCGAGAAAGTTTCGGGCGCGCTCCGCAAGCTTCCCCCCAATACCCTTCCCCCTACGGTCATCAAGGCCGACCCCGATTCCGACGCGATTATCCGGCTCGCTGTCAGCGGCACGCGTCCGCAGCGCGAACTGACCGAGATTGCAGACAAGACGATTCGCCGGGCGCTGGAGACCGTTGACGGTGTGGGTTCCGTCGAGATTGGCGGCGGCCGCAAGCGCCAGATCAACATTCTGCTGGACCTGAACAAGATGAACGCCTACAACTTGTCGGCGCAGGATATTCAGCAGGCCATTCGTACAGAGAACATTGAAACCCCGGGCGGACGCATCGTACGTGGACCTTCCGAACTGGGCGTACGTACGCTGGGCCGCGTGGACAAGGTGCAGGATTTCGAACGCATCATCGTCAAGAACGTGGGCGGCGTGCCGGTCCGCATTCAGGATGTGGGACGCGCGGAAGACGGCATGGCGGAGCGGCGCACCTTCGCCTATTACCAGGGCAAACCCGCCGTCATCCTGGACGTGAAACGCCAAGTGGGCATGAATACCGTCCAGGTGGTGGAGAAGATCCGGGGCAAGCTGGATGTCATCAACGACTCGCTGCCCGTCGGCATCAAGGTGGATGTCATCACGGAACAGGCCACGTACATCAAGGCATCCGTCGCGGCGTTGGAAGAACATCTCGTCCTCGGCAGCCTGCTGGCGTCGTTGATCGTCTGGCTGTTCATCCGCGATTGGCGCACCGTATTGATCAGCGCGATTGCGATTCCCACCTCCATCATCGCGACTTTCACCGTTATGCGCGTGATGGACTTCACCTTGAATTCCATGACCCTTTTGGGGTTGACCCTGGCCGTCGGAATCGTCATCGACGACGCAATTATTGTTCTTGAGAATATCTACCGCTACATCGAAAACGAGGACATGCCGCCGAAACAGGCGGCCATCGTCGCGACCAAGGAAATCACGCTCGCCGTTGTGGCGACAACCTTGTCGCTGGTGATCATCTTCATCCCGATCGCGTTCATGTCGGGCTACGCCAAGAAGTATTTGAACCAGTTCGGCTGGACGATGGCGATCTCGATTCTGGTGTCCATGCTGGTGGCGTTTACGCTGACGCCGGCGCTAAGCGCGCTTCTGTTGAAACGCAGGCCGCACAAACCGGGCGAACCCGTCCGCTCCCACGACAATCCTCAAGTGACGTGGCTGGACCGCGGATATCTCAAGTGCCTGGACTGGTCGCTGGCCCATCGCTGGGCGATTATCGCGATCTCGCTGGCGACTCTGGGATCGACCTATTTCCTGAACCAGATTATCGGCCGAGACTGGATGCCCCAGGAAGACCAAAGCGAACTTGGCATGTTCCTGGAGCTTCCCGAAGGCTCATCGATTCAGTTGACCGAAAGCACGGCTCTGCGCCTAGCCAAAAAACTGGAAGGCATCGATGGCGTGGTGGCCGTCATCCCCACTTCGTCCACCTTCATGGATCGCGTCACGTACGCCTTCATCACTTTGCTGCTGAAGCCGCCGGATCAGCGCGAGCCGATTGAGATTATGGGACAGAAGGTGCGCGAGGCATCTAAGGAATTTGCCTTCGCGAGACCGCGCGTGATGTTCCCGAATGTCCTGGGAGGCCGCGACACCTTCGCACCCATCCGGCTTCAGATCCAGGGTCCGGACTTGCAGCGCCTGGTGCCCTACTCGCGAGACCTGTGGCTGGAACTCTCTAAGCAGCCTCAGCTGACCGACATCAAAGCCAACCTCAACCTGAATAATCCGGAACTGCAGATCATCATCGACCGGCAGTTGGCCTCCGACCTCGGCGTTCGCGTCTCGGACATCGCGTCCGCCGTCCGGCTGCTGATGTCGGGTGAGGACGAGATCTCCACATTCAAGGAAGAATCGGAACAGTACCCGGTAACGATGCGCCTGGAAGGGGTGCAGCGCGACGACCCCAACGCCCTCAGCCGGCTGCTGGTGCCGTCGGCGCGCCAAGGCTTGATTCGCCTCGACTCCATCGCGAAACTGGAACGCGGTCTCGGACCCAGCCGTATCGACCGGTATAACCGGCAGTTCACGGTCGGTATCTATGGAAACATTCCGCCGGGCTACTCGCTGGGCGCGGGCGCGGCCGCAACCCAGCGCGTGATCGACGAGATGGGACTGCCAGCCGGATTCACCGCCAAGTTCTCCGGGCAGGTAAAAATTCTCGAAGACACGACGAGGGAAATGATGCTGGCCATCGGGTTGGCGTCCATCTTTATGTACATGGTGCTGGCGGCGCAGTTTGAGAGCCTTGTGCAGCCGCTGATTATCCTGTCCACCCTGCCGCTGTCGATTCCATTCGCGTTGCTGTCGCTGATCGTGACCGGACGGTCGCTGAACTTATTTAGCGCTCTCGGCATCCTGCTGCTACTAGGCATCGTGAAGAAGAACGGCATTCTTCAGATCGACTACATGAATCACCTACGCGACAAAGGGTTCCCCGTCCGCTCGGCGATTCTTGAAGGCAACCGCGTGCGGCTGCGGCCGATCCTGATGACGACGCTGGCGATCATCGCGGGACTGATTCCCACGGCGATCGGCATCGGCGCCGGCGCCTCGCAGCGCTCAGCGATTGCGATCACGATCATCGGCGGCCAAAGTCTCTGCCTTTTGCTTAGTCTTCTGGTTGTTCCAGTGGGCTATTCGCTGGTCGAAGAAGCAAAGACGATGCTTGCCAGCCGCCGCCATCAGCAGACGGTAGCGCCCGCCGCCGGCGACTAGTCTCCTTCGAAAATCCTTTAGGATTTCGGAATCCGAAAGCCGGGATCGCGCGTCCTACTGCGTGAAGGAGTACGACGCAAGATGACGACCGCAGCCGCAAAGGAAAACACGGGGATTGCCGGACCTTTAAGTGCGCTGGTCTACTGCCCGATTTGCACGCACAGTGTGCCCGCGAGCGTTACGATTGTCCGCAACGCCGCAGGCCGTCGTGTGCCCCGGGTAGTCGCCGGCCAGCGCTGTTCGCGATGCACTTCGCCGCTGGACGCGGCCTACGTATTGAAGATGAACGAAGCCGCCTGACAGGCGAATTCGGGACGGGTGGTAAACTCGCAACATGGAAGGCCGTTTAAGCAAAAGAGCCCCGAAACCTCCTCCGCCGCCACCTCCCGAGAAGGAGTTGAAGGCAAAGTGCGAGGTCTGCGGGCAGACGGCTTCGGGTCCCGAGGCCGATCCACTCTGCTGGATCTGCCGGCGCCTGAAGATCAGTGCGTGGCGGGACTCCGACCATTCGATGCCGGCGCAGGAATAAGCTTGCGGTAGACGTGCGCGGCCACTGCGACGTCCTCCAGCCCCAGCCCAACCGATTTGAAGATGGACAGCCGGTCCGGCTTCCACTCGCGGTTCAAGTCTTTAAGATCGACAACTTGCGACCAGTCGACCTTCGCCATCAGGTAATCGCCGGCCTCAACAAGGCAGGCCTCCATCGAATCGGCGCAGAGCAGACCCGCCGACTCAACGACCTCCGCGGGCAGCTCCCGTCGGCGCGGATTGTTCGATCCGGCAGCGTTGACGTGTGTGCCGGGCGAAAGCCAAGCCGCATCCAGCACAGGCTCCCGCGCGAAGGTGGCCGTGCAAACGATGTCGGCTCCGCGTACCGCTTCCTCCGCCGTCGCGAAGGCAGTGGCGTTCATCTCTTCGGCAAACCGGGAGCGCGACATTTCGCCCCGGCTCCAAACGCGAACTCCGCGGATGGAGGGCCGGACGGCGCGAACCGCTTCAACTTGGCCGCGCGCCTGGAATCCGCTTCCGATCACGGTCAGTACTTGCGCTTCGGGATTCGCCAGCAGGTCGGTCGCGAGGCCCGATGCCGCTCCGGTGCGGATCTGCCCGAGATAATTCGCCTCGAAAAGCGCAAGCGGTTCGCCGGTAGCGGCATCGAAGAGGTGGAAGAAGAAATGCGCGCCGTGCGCCGGGTGGGTCGAGTAGATTTTCGTGCCGAAGAACCCGTTCGCCCAGCCGGCCATCGAATGCAGCACCGCCCCTTCGGGAGGAAACATGCGGCGCCGCACCTGATTCCCCGCCCGTCCGGCCTTCCATTCTGCGAATGCATGCCGTAAAACGTCGACGGCTTCCTCCATGGGAAGAAGCCGCCGTACTTCGTCTTCGGTAATGCGTAGCACCGGATTATCGGCGGGCTGGATTCGTAAGCTCGGGATCAAGGCCGAGTTCGAGAAGAGCGGCCGCCGCGCGCGCCCCATCGAAACGGTTCCACCGGGCGAGCTTTGACAACGCCGCGCCTGCGATATGTTCGGCGTCGATCTCGAAGAACCGGCGGAGGTATTCGCGGTTCTCGCTTCGCCCGAAGCCGTCGGTGCCCAGGGTTTCCAGCCTGCCCGGAAGCCATGGCGACATCTGATCCACCAGCGCCTTCATGTATTCGCTGGAAGCGATGATGGGTCCATCGTGGCCGTCCAGCACCTGCTGGATATAGGGCCGGCGGGGAGCCTGATCGGGATGCAGACGGTTCCACCGCTCCACTTCAAGGGCGTCCTTGCGAAGCTCGTTATAGCTGGTGACGCTCCAAACGTCCGTCTGGACACCGTACTTGGTTGCGAGGATTTCCTGCGCGCGCAGCGCCTCATTCAGCATCGGGCCGCTGCCCCAGAGATGAGCCGCCGCCTTGCCCTCCGCCGCCGGCTTCAGCCGGTAGATGCCGCGGAGAATCCCTTCTTCGATGCCCGGAATTTGCGGAGCTTCCGGCTGCACATAGTTCTCGTTATAAACGGTGATGTAGTAGAAAACATCTTCGTTGTTTTCGTACATCCGGCGAATGCCTTCGCGGATGATGATGGTCAGCTCGTAGGCGTAGGCGGGATCGTAAGTCAGGCAGGTGGGTACAACGCTGAACAGGATGTGGCTATGCCCGTCCTGGTGCTGAAGCCCCTCGCCCAACAGCGTGGTGCGCCCGGCGGTGCCTCCCATTAGGAACCCCTTGCCGCGCGAATCCGCAAACGCCCACACGTTGTCGCCAACGCGCTGGAACCCGAACATCGAGTAATACGTGTAGAACGGAATCATCGGAACGCCGTAGTTGGCGTAGGACGTTCCCGCGGCCATGAAGCTGGCCATCGATCCCATCTCCGTAATTCCTTCTTCCAGAATCTGGCCGTCCTTCGATTCCTTGTAGTAAAGAAACATGTCGGAGTCCACCGGCTTGTACAGCTGCCCCTGGCTGGCATAGATGCCCACCTGCCGGAAGAGCGACTCCATGCCGAACGTGCGCGCTTCGTCCGGAATGATCGGCACGATGAGCTTCGATGTCGCCGGGTCCTTCAGTAGGGTCTTGATCACCGCAACCAGAGCCGACGTCGTGGACGCGGGGCGTTCGCCGGAGCCGCCCATCGTGTCCTTGAACGAATCCAGCGGCGGCGTGGCCAGCGAGATCGTCTTCACCTTTCGCTGCGGAAGGTAGCCACCCAACTCCGCGCGCCGCTCATGCATGTACTTCATTTCCGGCGAGTCTTCCGGCGGACGGTAGAAGCCAATCGACTGCTTCACCTCGTTGGGAATTTCGATGTTGAAGCGGCGGACGATGTACTCCATCTCCTCTTCGTTCAGCTTCTTCTGCTGGTGGCTGACGTTCTTGCCTTCACCCGCTTCGCCCAGCCCGTATCCCTTGATGGTTTTCGCCAGGATCACCGTTGGCATGCCGGCGGTTTCGTTCGCCCGCTTGTAAGCCTGATAGACCTTGTGCGCATCGTGGCCGCCGCGGCGAAGGGCGCCGATTTCCTCATCCGACATTCCGGAGACCATCTCCGCCAACTCCGGATACTTTCCGAAAAACTCCTTGCGAGCGTAAGCCGCCCCGCGAGCTTTGAAATTCTGATACTCGCCATCGACACACTCGCCCATCCGCTTCGCCAGCAGCCCCTTCGGGTCCTTGGCGAACAGCTTGTCCCACTCGGAACCCCACAGGACTTTCAGAACGTTCCAGCCCGCGCCATGGAACACCGCTTCCAGTTCGCGCACGATTGATCCGTTGCCGCGCACCGGCCCGTCCAGCCGTTGCAGATTGCAGTTGACGATGAAGATGAGATTGTCCAGCTTCTCGCGCGAAGCCAGCGTCAACGCCCCCAGCGATTCCGGCTCATCGCACTCGCCGTCGCCCAGAAAAGCGTAGATCTTGCGCTCAGTTTTCGGAATGATCTCGCGATTCTCCAGGTACCGCATGAAGCGCGCATGGTAGATCGCGTTGATCGGGCCCAGGCCCATTGAGACGGTTGGAAACTGCCAGAAGTCCGGCATCAGCCACGGGTGCGGATAGCTGGACAGGCCGGGCGTTTCACGCAGTTCGTGACGGAAATTTTCCAGGTGCTGCGCCGTCAGGCGGCCTTCCATAAAGGCGCGCGCATACATTCCGGGCGAGGCGTGCCCCTGGAAATAAACGAAGTCGCCGGGCTGGTCGCCATAGCTGCCGTGGAAGAAGTGGCTGAAGCCTACTTCAGTGATGGTTGCCAGCGACGCGAACGTCGAAATGTGACCACCGATGTTGGCGTCGTATTTGTTCGCGCGCACCACCATCGCCATCGCGTTCCAGCGGATCAGATTGCGAATCTTGCGCTCCATCGCGCGGTCGCCGGGGTAGGCCACTTCTTCGGCCACGGGAATCGTGTTGACGTACGGAGTGTTGCGCTTCAGCGGAGCTGTCACGCCACGCGCGGCGGCCTGATCCATCAGCGTGCTTAGCAGGAATGAGGCGCGCTGAGGCCCAGCTTCCCCGATGACTTCATCGAGCGCCTCCAGCCATTCGGTCGTCTCAACGGGATTGCCATCGGCACGTACGTCCGGTTTCGTGGTGATCATCGTGGAAGGAGCTCAGGGAGCAACTTTTAATTTATCACGCGCCCCCGCTCCAGCGGCCTGCGAGACAATCCGGAAAGAGGAGATTGCAACATGCCACATATCGCCGTTGGAACCGAGAACTCGGGTGAAATTCAGCTCTACTACGAGGATCATGGAGAAGGAAAGCCGGTTGTACTGATTCATGGCTGGCCGTTGAGCGGGCGCAGCTGGGAAAAGCAGGTGCCCGCACTGCTTGAAGCCGGCCATCGGGTCATAACGTACGACCGCCGCGGCTTCGGCGAATCCAGCAAGCCAACCTCCGGATACGACTACGACACGATGTCGTCCGATCTTGACACGCTGCTGGCGAAACTGGATGTGAAGGACGCCGCACTAGTGGGCTTTTCGATGGGCGGCGGAGAGGTGGCGCGGTACCTGGGAACACACGGCGGCAAGCGCATCCGGAAGGCGGTGTTCATCTCCGCGATCCCGCCGTTTCTATTGAAGACGGGCGACAATCCGGACGGTGTCGAGGCAAAGGTTTTCGAGGAGATCCAGGGCGGGCTGAAGGCCGACCGGCTGGGCTTCCTTGCGCAGTTCTTCCAGAACTTCTACAACGTCGATAAGCTGGGTGGCAAGTCGATCAGCGACGAATTTCTCTCTCATAGCTGGAACATCGCCGCCAGCGCTTCACCGGTTGCAACGTTGAAATGCGTCAAGGCGTGGCTTGAGGACTTCCGGGAAGATGTCGCCAGGATCGACGTGCCGACGTTGGTGATCCACGGCGATGCCGACCGGATCGTACCGGCCGAAGTGTCGGGGAAACGCACAGCGGCCGCGGTGAAGGACGGAAAACTGGCGATGATTGCGGACGGTCCGCACGGGCTGACGTGGACTCACGCGGACGCGGTCAATCGCGCGCTGCTGGAGTTCCTGGGTTAGTGCGGATGGGGCATAGCTTTCGGCACGCGGCTATGTTACAAACGCGTAGGACAAGAACCGGGAGTCGAACTTAATGAGCTATACGTTTCGTCGTCGAGAATTGCTGGAGAAGTGTATCGTCCGGGGCGCATTGGTAGCGGCGCCGCCGATGTCGGCTTCGGGCCTCTGGGCGCTGTGGCAAGCTGGCGAGCAGCAAGCGAGCCAGCCTACGCCAGCCGAGGTCCTTGGACCCTTCTTCCGAAAAGGCGCGCCGGACACGCCCGCGCTCCACAAGCCGGGTGATCCTGGCTTTCCACTTACGGTAGTGGGTAAGGTGACGAACACAGGCGGCGAGAAAGTTGCCGGCGCGAAGATCGACATTTGGCACGCCAACCACGCGGGCCTCTACGACGTTCGCGGATACAAGTACCGGGCAAAGCTAGAGGTGGCCGAAGCTTCCGAGTACAAAGTGGAGACCATCCTTCCCGGCCATTATCCGGACCGTCCCGCGCAGCACATACACTACATGATCTCCGCGCCCGGCCACCGCACGCTGATCACGCAGGCATACTTCGCCACCGATCCGTTCTTTGAAGGCGACCCGGCGAAACACTACACCAAGCGCGGCATCGTCAGCCACAGCGATCTGGTCCGTCCAGTGCGCCTCTACGAAGAACGCGCGCCGCATGCCGAGATCACCTTCGACATCTGCCTGGAGAAATTGTAGGTTGGGCGACCTGGCAATCCAATCGGATTCGGACGTCGAATCGCTGGAGTTCGACGGACCCCGGTTTGTTGAAGGGCGTTGCCGCGACGGAAAGGTCCGCCGGTGGAATATTTCGACCGGCGTGATCGTGGAGACGCGCGGCATTGCGGAGACCGGTCGCGAAGTTCGCACCGTCTACACGCGCGACAAAGCCATTACCGCGACGGCGCAGATGCCCGTGAAGCAGACCGGCGAAAATATCATCCGGTTGAACGACTCGCCGGCGCACGAGCGGGCACGGATGTCCGCTGGCCTTGGCGGAACTTCGATTTTTGGATTCTCGCCCGACGGGACAGTCCTGGTGGCGGGAAGCTACGACGCGGACCTTCGGGTCTGGCGCTCGCGCGATGGGGAGTTGCTGCGCCTGATTGACGAGCTTCCGGGTTCGATGTTCGCCTTCGCTTTCTCGCCAGACGGCAAGGTCCTGGCCACCGGAGGAATCGACCGCATCGTTTACCTGTGGGACACCAGGACGTGGAAACTGACGAGCCAGTTCACCGGTCAACCGGAGATGATCTCGGCGATGTCGTTCTCGCCCGATGGCCGCCAGTTGATCACCGGCGGCTTCAGCGAACACACCGTCGGCGCCGCAGTCAGCATCTTGTTCTGGGACGCCGCCTCCGGCAAGGTGCTTCGCTCCGTCCCAGCGCCGCGACGCGTCACCGTCGCCGTCTTCTCGCCCGATGGAGCGTCCGCCGCCACTGTGGCCGGACGCGTGATCGGTATCTGGGACGCTCCCCGGCTGGCCTAACTGCCACAATGGCGAATCCCGGCCCGGTCCGGTGGCATCTCTCGGGTATGTTTATCGTCACCGGGGCAACCGGAAATACGGGCAGTGTCGTCGCGGCCAGCCTACTAGATGCGGGAAAGCCGGTAACGCTAATCGTTCGCTCCGCCGCAAAGGCCGAACCGTGGAAGGCGCGCGGGGCCAAAGTGGTCGAGACTGCGCTAACCGATGTTGCCGGCTTGACGGAGGTCTTCCGCGGCGCGTCCGGCGCGTATCTGATCCTGCCGCCATCGCCGGAATCTCTCGACTACCTCGCGGACCGGGAAGAAATCGCGAAGGCCTACGCCGAGGCTGCGAAGCAAAGCGGTCTGCCTCACGCAGTGCTTCTCTCGTCGCTGGGTGCGGAGCGGGAGACCGGCACGGGCCCCGTTCGCGCGCTTCACACCGCCGAACAGCTTCTGGCGTCGATGCCAAAGTTGACGATTCTCCGCGCGGCCTACTTCCTCGACAATCTGCTGGCCGGCCTCCCCGCGGCACGGTCTGAGGGCATCCTGCGTGAGTTTCTCACTCCGGGCGTCGAGCTGCCCATGATTGCCACTCGGGACATCGGCGCCGCCGCGGCGGAGTTGCTGCTACACCCGCCAAAACAGTCCAGCGTGATTGAGCTCGCGGGTCCGAAAGACTACACGCCGGACGCGATAGCCAGCGTTCTCGCCGAAGTTTTGAACCGCAAGGTTACCTACGAGGCTCTTCCCATCGAAGCGGCGCCCGCGATCTTCCAGCAGTTCGGCGCCAGCGAGCCGGCCGCCCAATTGTTCGCGGAAATGTACGGCGCCATCAACAGCGGTTTGTACCGCGCCACGACCAATCCCCGGAGGATGGCCATCTCCGCCCGCGAGTTCTTCGCGTCGCATATGCGGCATGCGGCTGGCCACGCCGCCGGCTGATCCGCCACCCCCGGTTGACCGGCTGGCCCGGTCCGTGAAATGCTTCCCACATCATGGACCGTAGACAATTCTTCGCCACCGCCTCGGCCGGCGCTTACTTGGCCGAAAAACACCTCGCCGCAATGCCTGCGGCCGCAGCGACGATGCCGCGCGATGCGCGCGCTGGAAAGATGAAGCTGGGGACGCAGCACGGCTTCGCGTCGACACCGGACGGCCTGAAGGTGATGGCCGCTTTTGGAGTGACGCACATTTGCAGCAGTCTTCCGTCGCGCCGTCTCGACGAGAAGTGGTCCGTACAGTCGCTGTCAGCGCTTCGCGAGCGCGTCGAAGCTGCCGGAATCACGCTTGAGATGGTGCCGCTGCCGCTTAGCTCCGCATACATCACCAAGGCCGAGTATCCGTCGATCATGGCGCCCGACATGCCAGGCGTAGAGATCAGCCGCGACAAAGCCCTGGACGAAGTGGCGCAGATTATCCAGAACATTGGCAAGGCCGGCATTCCGTCGGCGAAGTACAACATGTCGATTCTCGGCGTCGTCCGCACACCGCGCAGCATTGGCCGCGGCGGTGCGGAGCTTTCCACATTCCGTTACGCAGAAGGCAAGCAGGAGCCGCCGCTGACGGAAGCGGGCAAAGTCACGCAGGAACAATACTGGGAGCGCATTGAGTACTTCCTCAAACGCATCGTGCCCGTGGCGAACGAAGCGAAGGTCCGCATTGCCTGTCATCCGCAGGACCCGATGATGCCGCCAGACAAGGGATGGCGTGGCGTCCACACAGTTCTCGACGGCGAAGGGTTCAAGAAGTTCGTCGAGATTCAGGCCAGCCCGTATCACGGATTGAACTTCTGCCAGGGAACGGTGTGCGAGGGGCTGAAGAATCCGGCGAAGGAAATTTTCCATTACATCGAGTACTTCGGCAAGCGGAAGAAGCTGTTCAATATCCACTTCCGGAACATCAAGGGCGGATGGCTGAATTTTCAGGAGACGCTGCCCGACGACGGCGATATCGATTTCATCGCCTGCGTGAAGGCCTACAAGGCGGCGGGATACGACGGCATGCTGATGCCCGATCATGTGCCGCACATCACGGGCGACCCTTCATCGCATCAGGCGTTCGCCTTTGCGCTGGGCTATATGAAAGCGCTAATACAGTTGGTAGATGCATAGTGCTCTGCTGGCGCTCTTGCTTGCGGCCGATATCCCATCGGCCACGCCCACTTGGTCGAAAGACATAGCGCCCATCGTCTATCGAAGCTGCGCTGGATGCCATCGTCCGAGCGACATCGCGCCGATGCCGTTCCTGACGTACGCCGATGTTCGCCCGTGGGCCAAGGCGATGCGCGCCTCCGTCGTCACACGCAGGATGCCGCCTTGGCATGCCGATCCGGCGATTGGCCACTTCGCCAACGATCCCCGCCTGACGCCGGAAGAGATCGCGACGTTTCGCAAGTGGGCCGACAACGGCGCGCCTGAGGGCGATCCGAAGCTGGCACCCGCGCCGCCGCAGTTTGTTGACGGCTGGAAGCTGGGGCAGCCCGACATGGTCTTCGATATAGGACGCAATTATTCGCTGGACGCCGAGGGCCCCGACGAGAACGTCACCTTCACCGTGGACATGAACCTGGATCGCGAGATCTGGCTCTCCGGAGTTGACTTGCAGCCGGGCAACCGCCGTATCGTGCACCATGCGCACGTAAAGATTCTTCCGCCGCAGCAGCCACAGCCGCGAAGCGCCGCGCAGATTGCACCGGAGCTGGATCTGAAGAAGCTGATGATCCGCGAAGGAACCGAGTCCTGGCTGAAGCAGGATGCGCCGGTGATCGACGACGGCTGCTCCCATCCGGGGGGCGGCGACTATCCGGGTGTCGACCGCGAGGCGGAGGCGGTGCTGGCGTCGTTCCTTCCCGGACGCGACCCTGAACGCTGGCCCGATGGTTACGCCAAGCGCGTTCCGGCAGGATCGAAGCTTGTGTTCTACATCCACTACTCGCGAACCAGCGGGCAGAAGGAAACGGATCGCACGCGCGTCGGCTTCATCCTCTCGAAGTCTCCACCGAAGTTCGAGGTGAAGCGCCGCGACATTCACAATCATTACTTTCTGATTCCGGCGGGCGATGCCAACCATGCCGTCACCGCGTGCTACACGCTGCCTGAAGATACGCATCTGCTGTCCTTCACGCCGCACATGCACTACCGCGGCAGCAGCATGCGGGTGGAAGCAGTGAAGCCCGGCAGCGACGCGCCGGAGCCGATCATCTCAATCCCCGAATACGACTTCGAATGGCAGACGCAGTTCAACTATGCGAAGCCGGTGTTCCTGCCCGAAGGAACCCAGTTGCGCATCCTGGCGACGTTCGACAACTCCGCCAACAAGCGGGGCAACCCCGATCCGGAGGCGGTGATTCGATGGGGATCGCCGACGCGGAAGGAAATGATGGACGGCTGGATCGAGTACATCACGGCCCCCGAAGGCGCCCTGCGCTAACCCCAGAATGCGCGCAACACGCTGCGCCGGATGCTGACCGGCAGCGCGTAGTGGTCGAACTCCCCCACGCCGGACCATGCGACGTCGCGCACTTCCGCGCAGCCCTTTAACTTTTCCGCACGGGCGACGAATCGAAAGATCAGGTCGTGGTGGAGATGGAACGGCTCCCGTCCACGTGCGGGGATGCCGTGGACGTCCAGTCCGACTAGTTCCGGCCGTCCGTCGGCCACGATCTGCGCGCCGGTTTCTTCAATTGCCTCGCGCCGCGCCGTCTCCCAGATTGCTTCGTCGCTGGTTTCGACGTGCCCTCCAGGAAGCAGCCAACGGTCGAGACGCCGGTGATGGACAAGGAGGAAACGCCGCCGTTCCGGACTAAGAACAACAGCCGTGCAAGTGATGTGCCCGGGAGTGAAAGACGCGCGCGAAAATGGCGAGGAGACTCCCGCCAGAAGCCCAAGAATCAGTTCCTGGCTCTTCGTCGCCGCTTCATCGCCTTCGTCGGCGAAGGATCCGACCAGGTCCGCTACGTCACGCGCCCGCATTGGGCACGAGTGTAGCGGACCTATGTGACGTTTCGCTTAAAGCTCGCCGCCCTTGCGTTCGATCCGGAGCGTGCGAGGCTTCGATTCCTCCACTTTGAAATCGGCGGGAATGTCAAAGAGATAGCGCGGCTGCTCCACGCGCCGAATGTTCGTCGTTCGCGATGTGGTCTCGCCCATCCTCTGATCTACACGCTTCACGAGGATGGGAGTCTTCAGTTCGTCAGAGAACCAGATTTCGGTGTGGCTGACCAACGGCCTTTCATTGCCCATTTGTCCCGCCGGAATCGTAATGGTGGTCCGCTTGCCTTGCGCCTGCACGCCTTCGATTCGCTGCGAGCCAAGATCTTCCGCCTTCGGCTCGATGCCATCGACACGGCTGCGCATTACCTTTACCGCTCCCGGTCCGCCAGGACCTCCAGCGATCATCGGCGGAAAGGAAAAATGCGGTTCTTGGCCCGGTTGGGCCAGGGTCATCTTGGTCGCCGTCTTCTCCCGCGTGTTTAGCAGGTAGTGCACTCCCGCCACCGGATCGTCAATCATCACGATCTTGTGTTGCTGGTTTGGCTCACCCGCCGCCTCCACACTCATCTCCCGGCGCGTCCGGCCTTCCGAATCGCGGTAAAACGACGAGGTGCTCTTCTGAGTGATCCGATTGCCGTCCGCCAGCGTCTGAACTGACTCGGTGGTGGTGTCCGCCGAATACGGCGCGCCCTTTACCAGCCGCTGCGGACCGATACCCTCCGCGGAAACGAACTCAAAGGTCTGCGCCCCCATACCCGCAACGGGGCCGCTCCACATCAGCACGTCGGCAGGACTGCCCGGACCTCTCCGGATCTCGATACGCTTTTCTTCAATCACCTGCTGGGCGGCAGCCAAGCCGGCGCCAAGCACAATAGCGGCTACGAACTGTCTCATCGAATTTGCTTTCCTTTCTTTGCACGAACTCATTCCACGCGACGGACAAAACGGATAGCTTGCGCCGTCCCATCCCCGCCAACCAGCAGGTCGGCTTCCACTCTCTGATCCATCGACTCCACGCTTACCGGAAGCCCAAAGGATGCCAATGAAGCACTCGGCACCAGCACCCGCACTACATATGCACCCGGCAACTCCGGCACAGCGGCGGGATGCAGTCGAAAGAACTCCGTTTGAAACTCTGTAACAGCTGCCGGTGCCGGTATTTCCGGGTGAGGCGTTGGCGCGAGCGCGATCAAAAGGCCGGCGGCCACAGCAACGGCAGCCGCAGCATAGGGCCACAGCGCTCGTCTACGCCGCCGGAGCGCCTCGCGCAGTCGAGCTTCCAACCCTGGGCCGCACTCGCGCGGCGCGGTTTCTCCTACCTCTCGAAGCAGATCGTCGATCCTCACTTCACCCTTTCCGGCATTTGCGCCTTCAGTTTGCAAGCCAGCAAGTGCCGCGCGCGGCTCAGCCGGGACCTTACCGTGCCCACGGGGCAGCCCAACAGTAGCGCCGCATCCTCATAGCTCACTTGCTCAATGCCGCACAGAACCGCGACTTCGCGGTAGACGGCAGGCAGCGAAGCAACGGCATCCTGAACCGCAGCCACGCGTTCGGCCTTCGTGAGATTCTCCAGCAGGTCGTCTTCGATGCGAATGTCCGCATCCAGCACGTCGACTTGCCTGCGCCCTCCGATCTGCCGTAACACCTGGTTCCGCGCAATCCCGAAAAGGAATGCCCGGACCGTTCCGCGCTCCGGATTCCAGGCCGCTGGACTGCGAAGCAAGGCGAGAAACGTTTCCTGAACCGCCTCTTCCGCTGCCGCCTCACAACCGTTCATGTGCCAGGCAAACCGGAACAAATCGGCTTGGTGCCGCCGGTACAAAGTGACAAAGGCTTCTTCGTCACCCCGTGCCGCAGCTCGCATCAGCTCTTCGTCGGACTTCAAACTATACTTCCGTTCACGCGCCGAAAAGTTCCACATTAGTTTTGAACGGCATTTCTGAAGGGCGGCTTCGCCGATTCGTGATACAGATAATCCCATGTCTTCGCAGGTGAAGGAGCGCATCTGGCAAACCACTGAATGGGGCGTCTGGATGCTGGCGCTTTCGGTCTTTCTCAACTATGTCGACCGTGGTGCGCTCTCGGTCGCCATGCCGCGAATGCAGAACGAGCTCGGGATCAACAACGAGCAGTTGGGTCTTATGGCGTCGGCCTTCTTCTGGACCTATGCATTCATGCAGATTCCCGCAGGCTGGCTGTGCGAACGCTTCAACGTGAAGCATGTCCTAGCGATCGGCTTCGCCTTGTGGACCATTGCCACGGGCTTAACGGCCCTCTCCGCCACCTTCACCGTCCTCCTGGTGTTCCGCTTGATTCTGGGCATCGGCGAAAGCGTCGCCTATCCCGCCTACTCGCAAATCATCGCCACGCGCTTCCCGCCGGAGCAACGCGGTTTTCCTAACGCGCTGATCGATGCGTTCTCGAAGTTTGGACCGGCGCTCAGCACTCTGCTGGGTGGCCTGACCGTCGCCACGCTCGGCTGGCGCGCGCTGTTCCTGATCCTCGGAATCGGCGGTGCGCTGTGGCTGATCCCCTGGATGATGTGGGGGTCCGGAGCTAAGTTTCAAACGCAGGTGAAGGCGGCGCCCGTCGCGTTCAGCCGCATTCTCGGACGGGTGGAATGCTGGGGCACGGTGTGCGGGCTGTTTGCGATCAACTACTCCTGGTATTTCCTGATTTTCTGGTATCCGTCGTTCCTGGTGAAGCAGCGCGGATTCTCAGAACAACAGATGGCCGTCGTTGGTCAGCTGCCGTTTTGGGCGATCGGCGTGGCCAGCTTTGCCGCCGGCTACTTTTCAGACCGTATGATCATCGGCGGGCGAAGTGCGACGATCGTGCGCAAGTCTTTCGTTAGCGGCGGACTGATCGGCATGGCGATTTTTCTGATGTTCGCCACCGTTCCCAGCACGACACTCGCCGTGGGAAGCGTCATTGCGGCGGGTGCGTTCCTTGGCCTCAGCACTTCCAACAACTGGGCGGTGACCCAGACCATTGCGGGCGCGGGCGGCGCAAGCCGGTGGACCGGCATCCAGAACTGCTTCGGCAATTTCGGCGGAATCGTCAGTCCCTGGTTGACCGGAAGAATCGTGGATCAGACGGGATCGTTCTACCTGGCGTTTGCTGGCGCCGCTGGCGTTGCGATCACAGGGGCTCTGCTGTACTTCTTCATGGTCCGCCGCGTGGAGCCGATTGCATGGGACGCTCTGCGGCGAGCAGAAGCGACTGTCCGAGCGGCAGATTAACTCCCGCACCCACCAGCGCGCTCTCCCATCGCAGTGGAGCTTCCATCAAGCGGTTCAACAGCGGGTTCACGGGTGTCACACCACTGTTTGGAGCCGCACCGGTAAGCGGCTCCCAGATGCGGAACTTCGCGAACGCAACCGGCAGCAGGATCGAGTTCAGATAAGTAAGGCGCAGCAACTTGAGGCCGGCGCAGTGGCATAGCTGCCGCAAGCGGGAAGCCGTGAGACGCTGCCGCTCGTCAACGAACATCGAATGGCGGCTCCGCAGGATATCCAGCGCCGAGGCGCGGACCACCAGCAGTCCTCCGGGCCGCAGCACACGCGCGAACTCTTCAAAGGCCATGGGCGTCTCCGGCGGTTGAAGGTGCGCGATGACGTCGAGCGAGAACAGCGCATCGAACGTTTGGCTCTGAAAGGGCAGACGGCGCAGGTCGGCCTGGACCAACCGGTGGAGACCCATTCGCTGCGCGTGCCCCAAACCGATCTCGCTAAGATCCATCGGCGTCATGCGCCATCCGTAGCGCTGCGAAAGCGCCCGCGACATATGCCCTGTGCCGCAACCCGCCTCCAGCACTTGGGTAACAGTACGCCCGGCAATCAGCGGAGCGAGGAACGCGTGCAGGATGCACTCCATGCCGCGATACCACCACAGCGTACGCTCGACGGCGGAAATGTTTTCAAACTCCGCCGGGTTCATCCCTTCCGCGGGCGTCATGAACAGACCGGTAGATAGTGCTCGCGGTTTCGCCGGAAGAAATCCACCGTCCGCCGGAAGCCATCTTCGAAAGTGACGCGCGGACGCCACCCCGTCGCATTCGCGAACAACCGGTAGTCGGTGAAATAGCTGCCAATGTCGATCGCCTTCAGATCCGGTGGAAAGGGTATGCACCCGGGTTCGGGAACGCCGGCGATCCTGCTGACGGCCACAGCGATCTGGCCAAGGTCGAGATGCTCCGGCGCGCCGATATTAAAGGTGCGGTCGGTGCCCTTCGGAATCTCCGCTGCCTTAACGAACGCCTCCACGCAGTCGTCGATATATAGAGGGTCTCGAAGCTGGCTGCCGTCGCCGAAGACTTTCAACGTTTCTCCTAGCAGAACTTTTCTAGTGAAAACGCCAAGGAAACCTTGATTCTTCGCGAGCAACGACATTCGAGGTCCAAACACGTTCGTCAGCCGCAGCACGATCGCGTCCAGGTCGCCGGTGCGCGTCAGCATCTGGTGATACTGAGTGGCGGCGTATTTATGGACACCGTTGAAATCCACGGGATTGATGGGATGGCGTTCATCGACGGGCAGGTATTGCGGAACCCCGTACACCTGCCGCGTGGATGCGTAGACGATTCGCACGCCGCGCCGCCAACGGGTGCAGGCGTCGAGAAATCGCAATTGGGTGGCAGCGTTCAGTTCCAGGTCTCGCTCCGGACGCAGCATGCTGTCGAGATGGCTTACCTCGCCGGCAAGGTTGAAGATGACGTCGGCGTTCTCAATGGTGTCCCGGAAGTTCTGGGGCTGCCCGATGTCATGCCGCAGCACCCGCACCGGGACGCCCGAAAGATTATATGGATTCGCGCCGCAGCCCGCGACGCAAGAATCGACAACCGTCACGTCCGCGCCGGCTTCGGAGAGCCGTCGCGCCAAATTGCTGCCGATGAAACCAAGGCCCCCCGTTACGAGAGCTCGCCACCCGGTTGCGTTCATGGGTGAAGATTGTTTTTAAGAGTAGAACGCCCGGACGCTTTCCGCAACTTTCGCAGCATCGTCATTCGAAAGATAGGGGCCGATGGGCAGCGAGAGAATCTCTCGGCACGCCTTCTCGGCATGCGGCAAATCGCCTCGGCGCAGCTTTCCCGCGAAGGCCGGATGCAGATGAAGCGGCATCGGATAGTGAATCCCGTTGCCAATCCCGCGCTTCGTCAGAAACTCCCGGAGGCGCGTCCGGCGCGCGGCCCGGATGACGTAAAGATGATTCACGGTGCGGCGTGTACGGCTGACCAGACCGACACCAGGCACATCGCTGAGTGCCGCGTCGTACTGCCGCGCGATCTCCGCACGGCGTGCATTCCACGCCTTCAGCCGCGTAAGAAACGCCCGCAGGTAGCACGCCTGCATCTCGTCCAGCCGTGAATTGACGGCGCGGATGAAGCTGACTTGGCCGCCTCGCCGGCCGCCGTCGCGCAGTTCCCGCACGGTCTTCGCAACACGCGCCACGTTCGTCGTGACCGCGCCGCCGTCGCCCAAAGCACCGAGATTCTTTGTGGGATAGAACGAGTAGGTCACGAACGGAGAGTAATCCGTGAACTCGTCCGCCCCATGCGCTTGGCAGGCGTCTTGAATCACCGGAATTCGTCGCGCCCGGGCCATCTTGGCGATACGCTCAATCTCGCAGACCTGCCCGTAAAGATGAACCGGAACAATGGCGGCGGTGTAAGCAGACAGCCGGTTGCCCGCGTCCTCTGGATCGATCAGGAGCGTTTCGGGATCGATATCGGCGAACACCGGCGTTGCGCCTGCCGCTTGAATGGCGACTGCCGTGAAAGGCGCCGTCAGCGCGGACGTCATCACCTGCTGTGCCGCCTGCGTTACTCCGGCGGCCCGCAGGCAGATCTCGATGGCGCCGCACCCAGAGCCGACGCCGATGGCGTATCGCGCGCCCGTGGCCGTCGCGAACTCCGTCTCGAAGCGGTGCACCTGTGCGCCCAGAACATACGAAGACCCTTCGTGCAGCTCTGCAAGATTCTCGCGCCACAGCGGCCCGGTCTCGTCGATGGCGGGCTTCAGATTAACGAACGGGATCGGCATACCGCACGGGAGCCTGAAACGCGGGGATGCCGACGATGCGGACCCAGAGCCGGCATAGCTGGTAGAAAGTCGTCGCCAGCGACTTGACGCGGAAGAACTGGCTTCTGCCCTGCAGCCGCGGATAGTGATGCACGCCCAGTTCGACGACATTGCACCCGGTCAGTTCCAACTTGCGGACCAGTTCGACGCAGATCACTCCGCTGGTGGCCGTCAGCTTGACGCGATCGACAAGAGCCCGCCGCACCAGGCGGAAGTCGCAGTCGATATCGCGAATCTTAATTCCGAAGAGGAATCGCGCGACCCGGTTGTAAGTGCTGCCGATCCAGATTCGATGCTTCGGGTCGTTCCGCTCCAGCTTGTAGCCGTTGACCAGCCCAACCTCCGGAGTCATGGCGTCCAGAAGCCGCGGCAGTTCGCCGACATCGTATTGGCCGTCGCCGTCCGTGTAGAACACCAAGTCCTTAGTCGCGGCGGCGAAACCACTCCGAAGTGCGCCCCCGTATCCGCGATTCACTTCGTGCGTTACGATCCGCAGTTGATCCCCATGTGACGCGCGAAGTTCGTTCAGAACGGCGCCCGTCGCGTCCGCGCTGCCGTCATTCACGACGATCACTTCAAAGTCGCGTCCACTCGACCGCAGCACTTCAAAGGCCTTCGTGATTAGGCCGGGCAGTGACGGAGCGTCATTGTACGCAGGAAAAAATAATGAAATGCTTTCCAATCCCCAATCCCCAAAAACTTCCCGAGTATAACAGCAGCTATTGGGAAAGCCGTCGCGCGATCAGCAGCGTCACGTCGTCGGCTGGTGGCGCGCCTTGGGCAAACTCGAAGACGTCCTCGTTGATGCGGACGATCAGATCGTCTGCGGACAGCGACAGGTTCGCGCTGACAAGTTTGCCCAGGCGGTCCTCACCATACTCGTCGTTGCTCCCGATGGGCGCTGCCTCTGTGACGCCGTCGCTGTAGAGAACCAGGGCATCGCCTGGATTCATGCGGACGCTTTTCTCGGAGTACGCCGCCTGCGGAACAATGCCGAGGATCAGTCCGCCGCCTTCGAGCGGCTCCACCTCACCGGTACTTCTAACCAGCAGCGGAGGATTGTGGCCGGCGTTGCAAAATGTCACATCGCCGCTCTTCGGATCCACGACGGCCATGAACAGGGTGATGAAGCGGTTGGCCGGACACTTCATGCTTACCGTGCGGTTCAGCCTTGCCACCAGCACCGCAAGATCCATATCCTCTTCCGCAAGAACCTGGATGCGCGCCTGAAGACTGGACATCAACATCGCCGCCGGCATTCCTTTGCCTGCCACATCGGCGACCACGATGGCGACGCGTCCATCGGGTCTTACGAAAAAATCGTAATAGTCGCCACCGACAGTCCGGCATGCGGCGTTGTATCCGGCCAAATCCAGTCCCGGCACTTTCGGAGGCTCGCCCGGAAGAAGGCCCCGCTGAATGACGGCGGCCTGCTCCAGGTCCTTCTTCGTCATCTGCTCCTGCCGCTCCACCTCGCCAAGCCGGGCGTTCTCAATCCGGATGGCGGCGATGTTTGCCATCAAGGTGATCAGGTTCAGATCCTGTTTCGTGAACTCGCGCACATACGACGAGTCAAGGTAAATCAGGCCAATTACCTTTTCCTTGGTCTGCAACGGCACAGCCATGAAGCTTCGAACGTTGTGCTCGACGATCGATACGTTGCCCGCAAAATCGCCCTGCTCCGTATCGCGCACCAGAAGCGAGTGCTTCTCCTGCATCACGCGGTCGCGGACATGCGAACTGATGCGAAAGCCTTCGCCGCGGGACTCCTTGACCAGCAACGTGCCGTTCTCGATCACCATCAGCACGCCGCGCGATGCTCCGACGGCCTGTACGGACTGATCAATGATGATCGGGAACAAGTCGGCCAGCGGCCGGTCAACCGCCAACTCTCCACTGGCCACCGCCAAGGCCTGCGCATGAAGAAAATCGCCAGTGGCGGAAGGGCTGCTCTGCACTTCGGGCTTTTCGAGAAGGCCTTTCAGCGACGTGATCACCGTACTTGACGACGGCGAGTCGGCTGAGCCTTCAGTGAACACTACGGTTTCACCGCTGACGCTGGGCTGCGATTCGGCGAAGGTGATCGAAAGGTGTCCAGCGGTGATGCGGTCCCCGGGCTCCAACTTTGTAGGCGACTTAATCCGGATTCCGTTAACCAGCGTTCCGTTCTTGCTGTTCAGATCGTGAACTGTCAGGCCGGGCCCCTGCCGTTCGATCATCAGATGCTGGCGTGAAAGTCCGTGATCCTCCGGATAACAGAGATCCGCGACTGTCGAGCGTCCCAGCGTCAACCTCGCCTTGTCCAAGGGCACCACCTTGGAACCGCCGTCGGGCGTCCGAATCACAATCTCTGGTGTTGGCATTCCCCTTGCTTAGATTATGCTAGCGGCAGCCAGCCGCGCCCGGCGCCATGAAGACGTTCCTCTACTTTGCCGGTAAACCCAAGGATCAACATTCAAACGCGCTGGCGGAGGACTACATCAAGCGTGCGTCCCGCTTTTCAACGTGTGTGATGCAGGAAGTAAATCCGGCGAAGTTCGACCCTTTTGCCCGGCATCCCGGCGCGCAGACAATCTTTCTTGATCCAGCGGGCCGCCCGTTTGACTCAGCGGATGTCTGCGCCATCTTTGAAAACGCCGAGCGGCATGGCACCGATCTTGTGTTCGCGGTCGGCGGGCACGACGGCCTTCCAGAGAAATGGCGAACGGGCGCCAGTATTCTTTTCTCCCTTTCTCCCTTGACCATGCCCCACGAACTGGCGCGCGCCGTGATTGCCGAACAGATTTACCGGGCTTTTGCAACGCTTCGAAATCACCCCTATCCCCGTTGACGATGCGGCGCATGCGACACTGAGATCTGTCTTCATGAGTTGGTGGAATCGCGACGAAAAGGCTCCTCTCAAGCCACCCGGTGAGCAGGATCGAACGGTCCGGACAGAGGGGCTATGGGTGAAATGCGAGGGCTGCCGCCAAGTCATTTTCCGAAGCGACCTCGAAAAGAACGGAAGCGTCTGCCCGAAGTGCGGCTTCCACTTTCGCATTGACGCCCGCCAGCGCCTGACGCTTCTTTTCGACGGTCCGTTTGAGGAGTTCGACGGCACGCTGACCTCCTCCGATCCGCTGAATTTCGTCGACTCCAAGCCTTACCGGGAGCGCCTGTCCAGCACGCAGGCCTCGACTCACCTCAACGACGCGATCCTCAGCGCGCGTGGACCGATCGGCAAACGCTCCGTGAACGTGTGCGCGATGGAGCTGAAGTTTATCGGCGGCAGCATGGGCGCGGTTGTCGGCGAAGTCCTAACTCGCGCGGTGGAACGCTCCATCGGCAAGCGCGATCCGTTGGTGATCGTGTCGGCCTCCGGCGGCGCGCGAATGCAGGAAGGTGTGATCAGCCTGATGCAGATGGCGAAGGTGTCGTCGGCCCTGATGAAGATGGACGAGGCTCGCGTGCCGTTTGTCAGTGTTTTGACCGACCCGACCACGGGAGGCGTGACGGCCAGCTTTGCGATGCTTGGCGATCTGAACATCGCCGAGCCTGGGGCCCTGATCGGCTTCGCCGGCCCGAGAGTGATCGAACAGACGATCCGGCAGAAGCTGCCGGAAGGATTCCAGCGGAGTGAGTTTCTTCTGCAGCACGGCTTTCTCGACGCGGTGGTTCCGCGACCTGAAATGAAGGCGTACCTGTCCCGTACGTTCGACCTGCTTCTCGACTGATATGAAAATCCTGCTCTTGTTCATGGCTGCCTCGGCAATGGCGGCCGATTTCGACATTCTCGTTCGAAACGCGCGTGTTTACGACGGTACGGGCAATCCGTGGTTTGCGGCGGATATCGGCGTGAAGGATGCACGCATCGCCGCTGTCGGGCGTTTGGCGTCGAAGACCGCCACTCGAACCATCGACGCCGCGGGACGCGCAGTGTCACCGGGATTTATCGACGTCCACACACACATCGAAGGCGCGCTGGAGAAGGTGCCGCGTGCCGACAACTACATTCTCGACGGCGTCACCACCGTCGTCACGGGAAATTGCGGTGGATCGTTTCTCGACCTTGCGTCGTGGTTCCGCAAGATTGAGGCGATGGGAATCGGCCCCAACGTCGCGTCGTTGATCGGGCACAACACCGTTCGCAACGAGATCATGGGCACGTCCCTGCGCAAGGCCACCGATGCCGACATCCGCCGGATGCAGACACTGGTGGAAAAAGGAATGCGGGACGGCGCGGTAGGGCTCTCGACGGGCCTGATCTACATCCCCGGCACTTATTCGGACACGAGCGAAGTGGTGGCGCTTGCCCAAGCCGCGGGAAAATTCGGCGGCGTCTACGCCAGCCACATGCGCGATGAGGGCGAGTTCGTTCTGGATGCGATTGAAGAAGCGATCAAGGCCGGGCGCGAAGGCGGACTTCGCGTGCAGCTGTCGCATTTCAAGATCGACAACCGGAAGCTGTGGGGACAATCGGAGAAGTCCATCGCGTTGGTGGAGAAGTATCGCAATGAAGGCGTCGATGTGGTTGTGGACCAATACCCGTATGACCGGTCCAGCACCAACCTAGGAATCACGCTGCCCAGTTGGGCGCTGGCCGATGGCGCTTCGAAAGTCCGGGAGCGTCTTGGCGATCCCGCTACGCGCGCGAAGATCAAGGCGGAAATGGCGCAGATGCTGGCCGACAAAGGCCAGCCGGATTACTCTTACGCGCGGGTAGCGACGTTCGGACCCGACGCGTCGTTTGAAGGCAAGACGATCTCCGAGATCAACGTCAAAAAGGGACGGCAGAAATCGGCCGGCAACGAGATCGAAACGATCCTCGACATGATCCAGCAGGGCGGCGCGCAAATGGTTTATCACTCCATGGGCGAATCGGACGTTGACCGCATCATGAAGTACGCGAACACGGCGGTGGCCAGCGACGGCGGCGTCCGGGAATTCGGAGCGGGCATGCCGCATCCCCGCGCCTACGGAACCAACGCCCGCGTCCTGGCGATGTATGTGCGCGACCGAAACATCCTGACGCTGGAAGACGCGCTGCGCCGCATGACATCACTGCCCGCGCGGACATTTAATTTCCGGGACCGCGGTGTCATCCGCGAAGGTGCGGCTGCTGACTTGCTGATCTTCGATCCGGCGCGTGTTCAGGACAAAGCGACGTACGAGAAGCCCCACCAATACAGCCAGGGCTTTGACTTTGTCATGGTGAATGGCGTCATGATGGTAGAGGAAGGCAAGCTAACCGCCAATCGTGGCGGACGCGTGCTCCGCCACCAGCCGGAATAAGTTCCGGTCCGCATTTCATGATTCAGTTCACAAAGGCCGGGAAGCGCTTCGGCCACAAGATTCTTTTCGAGGGCGTAGATTGGATGATCACGCCCAATGACCGCATTGGCTTGGTCGGCGCCAACGGCACGGGCAAATCGACGCTGCTGAAAGTGCTGGCGGGGCTGGAAACGCTGGATCACGGCACGAACAGCGTCATGAAGGGCCTGCGCACTGGATACCTGCCGCAGGACGGCCTGCTGGTTACGGGCCGCACTGTTTTCGACGAGTGCCTCAGCGTCTTTGAGAGCCTGCATGAGATGGAACGCGAAATGGAAGAGCTTACCCACAGCCTTTCCGATCTCGATCCTTCGGGCGAGGAATACTACGCCGTAGCGGATCGCCTTCACTCGCTGGGCGATCAGTTTCGCAACCGCGACGGCTACGCGTTGGAGGCGCAGGTTGGCGCGATACTCGGCGGCCTAGGTTTTCCGAAGGACGACTGGGGACGCCAGACGGAGGAGTTCTCCGGCGGCTGGCAAATGCGAATCGCGCTGGCGAAACTTTTGCTGGCCCGGCCCGACATTCTGCTGCTGGATGAACCGACGAACCATCTGGATCTCGAAGCGCGCAACTGGCTGGAAGACTACCTGAAGACCTACCCCAACGCCTACATCCTGATCTCCCACGACCGCTATTTTCTGGATGTCACGGTCGATAAGATCGCGGAAATCTGGAACAAGAAGATCACCATCTTCAAGGCGAATTACACCCGGTTCCTGACTTTGAAGACGGAGCGCCTGGAACAGCTTCAGGCGGCGCAGCGCAATCAGCGCGAGCGGATCGAACAGTTAAACGCCTTCATCACGCGCTTCCGCTACCAGGCCACAAAGGCCAAGCAGGTGCAGAGCCGCATCAAGGAAGTGGAGAAGATCGAGCGGATCGAACTTCCACCCGAAGAAAAGACCATCCATTTCTCGTTCCCGCAGCCCAAGGCCAGCGGACGAGTTGTGGCGGAGTTCGACAACGTATCGAAAAGCTACGGGGAGAAGCATGTTTTCTCCAACGCCAAGTTCGTCATCGAACGCGGCGACCGCATCGCCTTGGTGGGACACAATGGCGCGGGGAAATCGACGCTGATCAAGCTGCTGGCCGGCACGGAACCGTTGACATCGGGCGAGTACCGCACCGGGCACAACGTTGAAGTGGACTACTTCGCCCAGGATCAGTACAAGGCTCTGGACGTCGAGGCGCGGGTCTTCGACGATCTTCGTTCTCTTTCGCCGCGCCGCACCGAGACGGAGTTGCGCAGCATCCTGGGAAGCTTTCTGTTCATTGACGAAGACGTGTTCAAGCAGATTGGCGTGCTCTCCGGTGGCGAGCGGAACCGCTACGCGCTGGCCCGCATGCTGCTTCAGCCGTCGAACTTCCTGCTGCTGGACGAGCCCACCAATCACCTCGACATGAGGGCGAAGGACGTGCTGCTGGAATCGCTGGCCGCTTTCACCGGAACCGTCGTCTTCGTCTCTCACGACCGCTATTTCATCGACAAGCTAGCCACCCGCGTTTTCGAGATCGGCGAAGGACAGGTTGCGGTTTTTCCTGGAAATTACGAAGATTACCTGTGGCGCAAAGAGCGCGAGGCGAATCCCGAGGCGAAGACCGTTGCCGCGCAGCCTGCCGTCGCGTCCGTGCAGAAGCCGCAAAAGAAGACGAATCCACAAAAGCTGAAGAAGCTGCAGGATCGGGTGATGGCCCTTGAAGTGGAGATTGCCGCGCTTGAGTCTGCGTCGGCATCTTTAATAGACCGGCTCAGCAACGCGAACGGCGAATCGGCGGCGCTAGCTCTCGATCTTCAGTCCAGCCGCAAACGAATCACCACGCTTGAAGCGGAGTGGGAACAGGCCACGGCGGAACTGCAGAGCGTCAGCTAGTCCCGCGGTTTTTCATCCCCACCACGGCTCGCCGTCCACAAGATTCGCCCGGATGTAGCCGGCGTTGAGATCGACGCCCAACCCAGGGCGCATCGGGACTTTCAGCTTGCCTTCGACAACCTCGGGCGCTCCGGATGCGGCCATCTGTTCAACGTGACGCGTTGGCCTGCCTAGCGCGCTCTCCGACCGGTAGAAGTTCTGAATCGCGCTGCCGAAGTGCGCGGAGGCGAACGTCAGCACGAGCGATCCGACGTTATGGAGCGCGACCGGAGTCCGCGTCTCGTACGCGTAGTTGGCGATCTTCTTCGTTCCGGTCATTCCCCCCGCGAACGCGAGGTCCGGGTGAATAATGTCGCAGGCCTGATGGTCGACGAACGGTTTGAAGCCGCGCACCATCTCCAACTTTTCGCCGGTCAGGATCGTCAGGCGTGTGTTCCGCTTCAGCGAAAGCCAGCCTTCGTGGAAGACCACGTTCAGCGGATCTTCGACGAACAGCGGATTCATTGGCTCAACCGCTTTGCACATGTTGATCGCGCTGGGCGTGTCCAGCTCGTTGTGGCAGTGCACCGCGATGTCAATGGCGTCGCCCACCGCGTCGCGCGCGTTTCCGTATGCCTTCGCCACGGCTCGCAGTTGTGCGCTGGTCAACGTTGGAGCGAACTTCGCCGACGGAACGCCGAGGATCGGATCGATGCCGATCTTGTACGCTGTGAATCCTTCCGGCTGCGCCTTCACCTTGGCGCCCCACTCGGTAGCGGAGCTTTTCTCAAGCAGCGCCCGCGGGTCTCCATGTGAATACATGGGAATCGCGTCGCGGAACGGGCCGCCCATCAGCACGCAGACCGGAAGGCCCGTGATTTTTCCAGCCAGATCCCAAAGTGCCATGTCGATGCCGGAGATGGTCGGGATGTGCGCCATGTAGGTATGCATCAGGGACGTCATATTGTGGAAGTGCAGTTCGATCGCCAGCGGATCTTTGCCCACCAGCAAGCCCTGCATCGTCTGAATTCGCGCTCTCGCCATCGGCCCCGACGCTCCGGCTTCACCGATGCCGGCCAGACCCTGGTCAGTCTCGACCTTGATCAGGCAGTTGTTCGCAATACTCTTGATCGCCATCGCTTTGATGGCCGTGATCTTCACCTTGCCTTGATAAGGCGCGGTCTGCGCGCTCAATCTTGGGAACAGCGCGCCTGCGACGGGTGCGGAGGCCAGCACTTGCAAAAGACGTCTTCTAGAAAGGTTCATGCCGAGCCCTGTTATATGCGAAATCGCGCCGGATGTAAACTGGCGCCGCTACGGACACTGGCGCCGCTATGCCGTGCGCAGCACCTTCTTCACCACATTGCCGTGCACATCGGTCAGGCGGAAGTGCCGGCCCTGGTATTTGTACGTCAGCTTTGTGTGATCGATTCCCAGACAATGCAGGATCGTTGCGTGCAAGTCGTGAACCGACACCGGTTCTTCGGTGATGTTGTAGGAAAACTCGTCCGTCGCGCCCATCGTCATGCCGGGCTTGATTCCGCCGCCGGCCATCCAGATGGTGAAGCAGCGCGGATGATGGTCCCGCCCATAGTCGTCCTCAGTCAAGCGGCCCTGGCAGTATACGGTGCGCCCGAATTCCCCGCCCCACACCACCAGCGTGTCGTCCAGCAGCCCGCGCTGTTTTAGATCGGTGATCAGCGCAGCCGAGGCCTGATCCGTTTCCGTGCATCGCTTCGGCAGGCCGGCCGGGAGCTTCCCATGATGATCCCAGTCGCGATGGAAAAGCTGGATGAAGCGCACGCCACGCTCCGCCAGCCGCCGCGCCAGCAGACAATTCGCGGCGAATGTTCCGGGCTTTCGCGCGTCTTCACCATACAAAGCGAATGTCGATTCCGGCTCCTTTGCCAGATCGGTAAGCTCCGGTACGGAAGCCTGCATCCGGAAAGCCATTTCGTATTGCGCGATGCGCGTTGCGATTTCTGGATCGGCGGAAGCTTCCAGGCTGATGCGGTTCAGCGACCCCAAAGCGTCCAGATACTTCCGCCGGTCCGTTCGCGAAACGCCGTCGGGATTCGACAGCCACAGCACCGGATCGCCGATGGAGCGGAACTTCACTCCCTGGTACTTCGACGGCAGGAAGCCCGCGCCCCATAGCCGGTCGTACAGCGGCTGGCCCGTGCCGCCTTGCCCCGGCGAGATCAGCACGATGAATGCCGGAAGGTTCTCATTCTCGCTTCCCAGCCCATAGCTGATCCAGGATCCAATCGAAGGCCGTCCCGCAATCTGAAATCCGGTCTGGAAGAACGTCACCGCCGGATCGTGATTGATCTGATCGGTGTGCATCGATTTGATGAAGCAAAGATCGTCCGCAATGGCGGCGGTCTTCGGAAGCAGTTCGCTAAGCCACGCGCCCGACTGGCCGTACTGGCGGAACGAATAGTTTGACGGCACCATTGGAAAGCTGGATTGCGACGCCGACATCGACGTCAGCCGTTGGCCCTTCCGCACCGATTCCGGCAGGTCCTGCTTGTACAGCTTCGCCAGTTCCGGCTTGTTGTCGAAAAGCTCAAGCTGGCTGGGCCCGCCGGACTGGAAGAGGTAGATCACGCGCTTCGCCTTCGGCGCAAAGTGCGGCAACCCTTCCAGCGACGCGAAAGCCGCGGTTCCCAGCAGTCCCGCCGTGCTGCCGAGAAATGCTCTGCGTGTGGTCATTGTTGCGTCACCGCCTCATCGAGATTCAGAATCATGCTGGCGATCAGTTCCCACCGGCCCAGCGACTGGTATGCGCCGCGCAGAACCTTCGCCTCATCCGGCAACGGTTCCCGGGCCAGCACCAGCCGGTACCCTTCGCGAACCGGATCTTTTGCCTTTGTCATGCGCGCTGCCAGAGCCGCCGACGCCTCCACATAGGACGGATCGTTCATCAGGTTCAGCGCCTGTAGGGGCGTGTTCGTTCGAGTCTCGCGGACGATGCAAGTTTCGCGCGTTGGCGAGTCGAACGTAATCATAGAAGGCGG
>JBGTFZ010000008.1:0-1952 GCA_041746955.1 Bryobacteraceae bacterium | reverse complement strand
CGGCGTTTATCGGCGCGTGAGGGTTGCGGTGAACGGTCCGCGCGATATTGTCGGAACGGAAGAGTTTCGTCCCCGGTGGGGCGCCCGGACTTCAAATCCGGAGAAGGTGCGCCAAGCGCGCCTTTGGGTTCGACTCCTACCTCTTCCGCCAATTTACTCCTCTATTCCAATTCATGCGGCCGATTGCGGAAGAATTGAACTTTCGCAGGGACCGTCCCGTACAAAATTCTCCGGGAGAACGCCATCACATTGAAGGTTATCATCGACGCCTACCCGGTCGCCTCCATTCGCGATATCAAGAGCCGGGGCGTGTGGCTGGACCCCAAGGCCTTCATCGGGCCGTGGGTTGAAAAACGCGTCACTGTCGAAGGCCGCGAGCTGTCGCTGGATGAGATCGAGCATACGATCCTGCGCCCGACCTTTAAGGACCCGCGCGTGCATTACGCGGTGAACTGCGCGTCGTTCGGCTGCCCGAACCTGCGCCCCGTGGCCTGGCGCGCCGAAACGCTTGAAGCCGATCTCGACGCGGCAGCACGCGATTACGTCAACCATCCGCGCGGGGCGGCACTGGATGGCGGCTCGCTCAAGGTCTCCAGCATCTACAAATGGTTCAAGGCAGACTTTGGCGGCAACGATGCCGGCGTGATTGCGCACCTGCAGACCTACGCCAATCCTGAACTTGCCAAGAAGCTTGAGATCGTAAAAGCTATCGGCGAAGATGCCTACGATTGGTCTTTGAACGACACCGGGGGCGCAAAAACGGGAGCAACTCGCTGATGGCGTTGGCAGGCCCACGCACACGGCTTGGTCTTGCCGCGGTCGCAGTCCTCGCGCTTGCAGGCTCGGTCTGGGCGTGGAGCGCGGCGCGAGTTCTTGATCCGGTGAACCCGCACGTGACGCTGGCCGGCATCGAAGCGACGGTTGCGCAGACTTATCCGGTTCCCGAACTGACCGACGCACAGCTGGCCGGCCGTCTTTCTGATTCAGTAGAACTGCGAGCGGGCGATCTGCTGTTCGATGTCCGCGAACCAGATGAATTCGCCCAGAGCCACCTGCCAGGGCTCGCCGCATCGATCCCGACATGACGGCCAGCGAATTTGAGGCTGCCTACGGGTCGGAAATCAAGGGGCGCAGCGTCGTGTTCTATTGCGCCGTCGGTGTCCGCAGCGGCCGCATGCTGGCGCGCGTCCAGTCCGTGCTCGAAGGCAACGGCGCCTCCGCCGGATATAACCTGCGCGGCGGCATCTTCCGCTGGCGTGCCTCCGGCCGGACGTTGGTGGCGGAAAACACAGCGGACGGCGCTCGTAGCGTCCATCCCTACGATGCATCCTGGGGGCAGCTGCTCGACCGCACGCTCAAACCCGAAACGGCTTCACAGTCGAAAGCACCCCGTACAGAATGATCCAGCTAATACGGGACCGCTGGCCCGACACGATAGCGCGTCGACCGCGCCAGACGCCACGAAGCTGAGGATTTGCGCGGCGCAGAGCGATATTGAGCTGAGGCCAAAGTAGCAGATTCTCGGCTTCGAGCCTGCGGCGCGACTTGAACAGGTCGGCAACAAACAATGTGAGTTGCACGGAGGAGAGCAATCATCGTCGGCGAACATGCAACGATTCTGGCTCATAAGGCCAATTCCTAGCCGGATGAAATATTCTAAAAGGACAGCGCTAACATCTTCTAAGCATAGGTAATTCTATTAGCTCAAAGGTCAGGATGAGATTTATTTCGGTACACATGAGATCGGCGGGCTGTCTGTCAGCGAAGCCTCGACGAATGGCGGCCAATCCGAACCGTCGATCGAGGTCGGCGTCCACCGCGGACTTCGCCGCCAATAGTAACATTGCAAGGCAATGATCGATGAACACCGACGAACTCATTCGAACGCTGGCGGCGGACACCCGGCGTGTGACCGGCGCGGGAGCGTGGCGCGTGGCCGGCGCGCTGATCGC
>JBGTFZ010000007.1:0-3227 GCA_041746955.1 Bryobacteraceae bacterium | reverse complement strand
CCCTTCGACGCCTGGGCGCGAAAACCGGATAACATCCGGTATTGAACCCCTCCGTCCGTCAACCGGTTCACACTCTCTATGGCGGTGCGCACTTGTTCCGCGCGGGCATCGCGGCGCGCGCTGGGGAAGTGGCGCTGAAGGCCCTCGACGATCATGGTTATCCGCTGCCGCTTCCGGAAGTGGTCGAGCAGAAGCTCCGGGACAAGCTGCGATCCGATCCAGTGGAGGACTTCCGGATCGATTTCGAAGATGGCTATGGAGTACGGTCCGATGCGGAGGAGGATCAGCATGCCGCCAATGCCGCCGCTGTCGTTTCTTCCGCGTTGAATCTGCCGCGCCGCGTCGGAGTTAGAATCCGCGCGCTATCTGGCGCAACGGAATCGCGGGCGCGCCGGACGCTGGACATCTTCCTTGAAAAACTGCGCTGGCGACAGCCGCCGAACTTCGTCGTCACGCTTCCGAAGGTGGCGTCTTCCACCGAAGTGACGGAACTGGTGAACGCGCTGCGCGACCTTCCGGCGGTAGGCATCGAACTGATTGTCGAGTCGCCCGCCGCTCTCCGATCCGTGGCCGAGTTGATCTACGCATCCGAGGGCCGCTGCACGGGCGTGCATTTCGGCGCGTACGACTATCTTTCCGCTTGCGGCGTCAGCTTCCCCGGCCAAACCCTGCGCCATCCCCTTTGCGATTTCGCGAGAAGCCACCTGCAGATGCACACCGCGGATCTGGGCATTCCACTGGCGGACGGCGTCACCAACCTGTTGCCGGTAGGCGCCAACGGGCAGGTCCACGCGGCCTGGAAGCTTCATGCCGACTGTGTCCGGCACGCGTTGATCTGCGGGATCTATCAGGGTTGGGACATACACCCGGCTCAACTGGTCAGCCGGCATGCGGCCATCTACACCTTCTTCGCGGAGCACGCCGAGGCAGCCGCGCGGCGTCTGAAAAACTTTGTTGAACGGCAGGAGCAGGCCACGCGCATCGGCACGCAGTTCGACGACGCGGCCACTGTGCTGGGGTTGAAGACGTTCTTTGGGCGTGCCGTCGCCTGCGGCGCGATGACGGCGGATGAAGCAAAGGAAATGACATGCGTGGACTTCTCCTCTTACTCACACTTGGGCTGACGCTTCCGGCGGCGGAACCGGTAAAAGTCGTCGTCGTAACGATGTTTGAGCGCGGCGAAGATACGGGCGACGAACCGGGCGAGTTCCAACTATGGGTGGAGCGCGAGAAGCTGACGAAGGTTTACGCGGCGGGCGCGGGCTACCATCGCCTTCGCGGCAACGGCAAGGGCTTGCTGGGCATAGTGACGGGTGTTGGCACTGCCCGCGCGGCATCCAGCGTGATGGCCCTGGGAATGGACGAGCGATTCGATCTGCGGAAAGCGTATTGGGTGATCGCGGGTATCGCCGGCATCGATCCGCAGGACGCTTCGGTGGGATCTGCCGCCTGGGCGGAGTGGGTGGCAGACAGCGACTTGGCCTTCGAGTTGGACGCGCGCGAAATTCCAAAGGAATGGACCACCGGCGTCCGGCCACTGTCGCGGGGACGTGGAATGGTCTTTCAACTGGACGCGAAGCTGGTGGACTGGGCCTACCAGTTGACCAAGGACACGCGGCTTGAGGACACCGAGGCCTTGAAGAAGATGCGCGGACGCTTTAAGGGCTATCCGAACGGGCAGAAGCCGCCTTTCGTTCTGAAAGGCGATTCCATCTCCGGCGGGCGCTTCTGGCACGGCAAGCTGATGAACGATTGGGCCAACGGCTTCCTGAAGGAACTTACCGATGGCAAAGCGAACTTCGTAACCACGGCGATGGAGGATTCGGGCACCCTTCAGGCGCTGACCCAGTTGACGCAGGCGGGGCGCGCGGATGTCTCCCGGGTACTGGTGCTGCGCACGGGGTCGAACTATTCGATGCAGCCGCCGGATTCCACCGCCTACCAAAGCTGGCAGTCGAACGCAACGGGGCACTATTCCGGCTTCATGGAATCGCTGGAGGCGGCGTACCGCGTGGGCTCCGCCGCCGTTCACGAATTGTTGAAACGCTAACCTACGAAAGATGGAGGAACTGCGGGTTGGAAGTTGGGGCGAACTGGTGGACCGCCTCTACGAAAGTTCCTGGGATCCAATGCATGGGCGCTTCCGGTCGCCCTACTGCTTCCGCGGTTTGCCCGATTGGCGCTATCACCGCCGCACCAGCCTCTGCCGTTTGGGCGGCGACTTTGCGCCGCTGGAGGACGACCTGGTCCGGAATTTCCGGAAGTACGCGCACAGCAGCCAGTCGCCCGGAAACTCGTGGTGGAACTGGCTTGCGATGGCGGCGCATCACGGGCTGCCCACGCGTCTTCTGGATTGGACGTTTTCGCCGTTTGTCGCATTGCATTTCGCGACCGAGAAGTACGATCTGTTCCACCTCGACGGCGTCGTGTGGTCGATCAACTTCATCGAGCTGCGGCGATTTCTCCCAAGGGCGCTGAACGAACTGCTGGAACAGGAAGGCGCCAGCGTGTTCACGGCCTGGGTGCTGGACCGCTACGCGCAGTCGCTGGATGAGTTCGATCAACGCGCGACGGAGTCCGGCGAACCCTGCGTGATCTTCTTCGAGCCTCCTTCGCTTGACGAGCGTATCGTCAACCAGTCCGCCCTGTTCTCGATGATGTCGTCGCCGGTTCTTCAGCTGGAGGATTGGCTTCGCGATCATGAGCGCGAGAATCCCAAGCTCTGCCGCAAAATCATCATCCCGGCGTCGTTGAAGTGGGAAGTTCGCGACAAGCTGGACATGGCGAACATCACGGAGCGCGTGATCTATCCGGGCCTCGACGGTCTAACGGCGTGGCTGAAGCGCTACTACTCGCCGAATCACCAGATTGAGGTGAACGGCGAACTCGCGACCATCAAACGAATGGAAGCGGGCAGGCTGTTTCTGGAATTTCGCGACGGCCGCGGCGGGGCGGTCTACGCGATGCCCAACAGTCTTTGGGAAGACCAGGACGGCAATCGCGTCGCGATCACGCCGCGCCCGACCTATAGCTCGCAGACGTAAACCTGTGTGATTCCCGTGCGGTCGCTGGCGAAGGAAATCTTGCTTTCGTCATGCGACCACGCGGGATGCGGGTGCGTCCACTGCGGACCATAGACGGTGTCGGTGGCCGTTTCCATCCAACTGAGGCTTTCGGTTTTGGCGGCGCTGCGCGCGGCGGCAAAGTCGGCGGCCAGGGCGTAGCGC
>JBGTFZ010000006.1:0-19438 GCA_041746955.1 Bryobacteraceae bacterium | reverse complement strand
TCAGTGGACGGGGACGACGGAGTGATCGATGGCTCCGGCTCGGCGGGGTTCTCCTGGTACGTTGGCGCGTCGCATGTCACGCGGTTCTTCTTCAGCCAAGCGGTGCTGGGCAAGCTGCCGACGCACGTGGGAATCGTCTGGACCGATGTGGGTTTTTCGGACGAAGGGCTCGGCTTCGGCACGGTGGAGGTGGAAGCGTTCGATGCAATGTCTGTGTCGCTGGGTCTGGTCTCCGTCTTCCTCGGCGACGGCAAGTTCGCAGGCGAGGCCGACGAGGACCGCTTCTTCGGTTTCGTCCACCCCGGAGGAATTTCGGCGTTCGAGATCCGGCTCCCGAACAGCACCGATTGGGAGGTTGATCATTTACAGTACGGCGCTTCCCCAGTGCCGGAACCGGGATCGTGGGCGCTGGGCCTGATCGGGCTAGGGGCGCTGTTCGCCGGGAAGTGGCGGCGCTAGATCTCGTCCGGAGGTTCTGATAGCATTCGACGCACAATGCGGCGCGTTCGGTACTCCGTGGCTATGAGCTTGGACGGCTACGTTGCGGGGCCCAATGGCGAAGCCGATTGGATCACGATAGATCCGGAGATCGACTTCGCCGCTCTCTTCAGCCAATTCGACACGATTCTGACCGAACGGGTGACGTTCGAAGGGATGCCAGTCAGGGGCAGGGCTCGATGCCAGGGATGAAGACCCTTGTCTTTTCGAGGACGCTTCGGCAAAGCGACTATCCGAACGTGACAATCGTTTCAGACAATCAGCGAGATGTCCTGACCGCACTGAAAGCCGCACCCGGAAAAGACATCTGGCTGTTCGGCGGTGGGGCACTATTCCGTAGCCTGATCGAAGAAGGGATTGTCGACACGGTTGAGGTTGCTGTAATTCCGATTCTACTGTGCGCGGGAGTTCCCTTGATGCCGGGTCCAGCCGGCCGATTCAAGTTGTCGCTTGACGGCCACAAGGTTTACAAGTCCGGCATCGTCTCGCTGGAGTACTTGATTAGTCCAGGCTGACGAGTGGCGTCCGCGTGGTTGCCCCGGCGCAAGCCAGTAGCGATTGACCGGTTTCCAGCCGGAGATGTACGTCGCCTACTCGGTGACCCGATAGCGCCAGAGGTGCATGCCGGCGTCATCCCGCACCGCGTCAGCCGTAGTTGGCCTGCGGACGTAAGGGAACCCACTACGGCGCGGCCCACTTTGGGTCCGATGCCAATGCCGATTCCCGCAAGCGGTTGCACCTTGTTGGCCTTGGCGGTATTCGCCGCTTTGGCAGGCACTGGTGGCGCGCCGAACGGGACGATCTCCGGCTGAGTATCACTCAGAAACTCCTGATCGTCGTCGAGCGTAAGGAAGCTATTTGTCCGGTAAGCTTCCACGATAAGCTCGGCGCTGCCGATCTTCTTATGAATGGTCAGGGCCCGCTCGATGTTGTAGGTAGCGAGCGCCATATCGATCCCACCCGGCGCCTCCAATACTTTCGACTCCAGGAAGTTACCGCGGGGCAATAGGTCCTAGTACGAGAAGTGTCTTCCGTTCAGGCACCGGCGGCTTTAGACCGTCGTGACCTTAGAAGTAGGGTCCACATAGCAACACGCCGTCGGAAACCAACAAATGGTGGGAGTCAGGTTCCTTGAAGTGCCCCTCGAGTGCGGCAACCATTAGATATCTGACCGCTTACGAAAACTAGTACCGGGGTGCCGGTCGGTCGCGTCTCGTGCCGGTTAGGCGGACTTGGGTTTTAGAACCCGAATCTCCAGAATCGTGTTCACTTCCGCGCGGTAAGTGATCTTCACGTACATCCCGGGCTTCAGGTCTTCGACAGTAAGCTTCTTCTGGCCGCCAAGTTCACTCTTCTTGTCGGCGGTGACGCGGATCTTACCTTGGCGGCGCAGCGTGCGGGGCTCTTTGATCTTCTCGTCGTCCAGCGAAATGATCCCGTCTTCGATCTTCGTCAGATGACCGGTGGAGGTCCGGGTGACCTGAAACGGGTGATCCGGGAGCCCGTGATCCATCGACGGGATTGGAGGTGCGGAGGAGCCGCTGCCCTGCGCGTAAAGCGACATCAGCGCGGCGGAAAAACAGAGGGCGAGACGCATAAGAACTACCGGTTCCTTCCTCTTCGATACTCTTCGGCCATTAACAGCAACGCCAGCGTGCCGTATTCCAGCAACAACGGAAGCGGACCCTCCACCTGATCCACCATCACCAAAAACGCCGCCAGCACCAGCACCGAGAACGATACCCACGCCCAGCGGCGCGCCACGATCGCGGACGGCAGAATCCACGTCACATACCATGGCATCACTGCCGGGCCAAGCACCAGAAAAGCTCCCAGCGACACCGTGATGTCGTCGGCGACCACTTTTGCCCTGGACGCCCATATCGATATCCCGGCGACCGCACAGATCATTCCCACCCTGGCGAAATTCGTCCCGGCGATCGCTTCCACCAGTCCGAAAGGTCCAGCGTTGAAGCGCCAGGAGCGGGCAAACTCCATCAGCCCGGCGGCGGAACCGGCATCCCCCCAATAAGGCGTCGTGAAAACGGCTGCGACCCCCCCCAGCACCGCTACGGCGCGGAACCCCATGCGACGCCAGACCAGCGGGATCAACACTACCGGAGCCAGTTTGGCCGCGATCGCGACACCCAGCGCCGCGCCGCCCAGCAATGGCCTACGACGCGCCGCGCACCATAGCAGCAGCGCCAGCGCCGCCACAACAACCGCGTCGATATGTGCGCTGCCCGCAAACGCCTTCACAACCAGCGGATTCCAGCCGTACAGCACCGCCAACTCACGCTGGTCGAGACATCGCCAAAGCAGTAGAAGCGCGATCAGGTCGAACACGATCAGCACCAGTTTCATCGCCACAATGCTGCCCGGCGCCACGGCGTAGGCGGCAGAGAAGACAACTTGCGCCGCGGGCGGATACAACGTCTGAATGCGCGGGTGGTTGATGTTGTCGCGGATATCTTGCCAGCGGCTGTCCTCTACTAAGTGGTCCAGCTTCGGGGAGTCCGGCGCGAACGCGTATGGATTAATCCCGTTGGCGGCCGTGTGGCCATCCCACAGGTACCGCCACACGTCGTGATCGTAGAGTAGGAACCGCTCATAGGAAACGCCAGCCCCCCGCCAGTCCGCAAGCAGCCCCGGCAGGATGGGCTCCGGCAGACCGCACGGCACCATCAACAGGCGAAAGAGAATCGCGCCGCCGAAGACCCACGCCGTGGCGAAGCGCGCGTGCCGCAATGGCTCCAGCGCGGCGACCGCAAGCGCTGCCATCGTCAGCATCAGTCCGAGAAAAAGCAGCACCGGAGGCCAGCCGTTGGTGGCGTCCATTCGGGCCAGCGCCCAATAACCCGTTGCCGAAAGGGCAACGATGATCCGCAGCGCCCAGATGGACTTCAGCCGTCTTGTATAGTGATCCCACACGCTCGCTGATCGCCTACCTCATGAAGATTGACAACATCCGGATCGACCACTACGATATTCCGCTCGAAAGCACACTGACCGACGCCACCCATGGCGAAATGACTTACTTCGCGGTTGTCGCGGTCCGCGTCACAACGTCTTGTGGAGCGGAAGGGTTAGGTTACACCTACACCGTCGGCAAGACCGGCGGAGCCGCCGTGCGGGCGCATTTGGAGCATGACATTACTCCATGGTTGATTGGCGAAGATCCCCGCCGGGTGGAGCGGCTGTGGCAGAAAATGTGGCGTGGCCTGCACTATGTCGGCCGCGGCGGAGTTGCCACTTTCGCCATCTCGGCGGCGGATACTGCGCTGTGGGACCTGAAGGCGAAGATTGCGGGCGAGCCGCTTTGGAGATTCCTTGGCGGGCACGACCCCAATGTAAAAGTCTACGCGGGCGGGATCGACCTGCTGATGCCCCTGCCGCAGCTTCGTGAGCAGACTCAGGCGAATCTTGAGCGCGGCTACCGGGCTGTGAAGATGAAGGTGGGGCGCGAACTGCTGCCGGAGGATGTTGGGCGAGTTGCCGCGGTCCGCGATGTTCTGGGTCCCGCGATCCCGCTGATGGTGGACGCGAACATGCGATGGCGGCCCGACGAAGCGATCCGCGCCGCGCGGGCCTTTCGTGAGTTCGACGTGTACTGGCTGGAGGAACCTACGCTGCCCGAAGATGTCGAAGGCCACGTGCGCATTGCCAGGGAAGGCGGGCTGCCGATCGCCGCCGGAGAGAATCTGCACACAATCTACGAGTTCCAGAAAGCCATCGCGTCTGGCGGGGTGGCGTTCCCTGAGCCGGATCTTTCGAATGTCGGTGGCGTCACGGGTTGGATGAAGGTGGCCCGGCTGGCCGAAGCTTATAACCTTCCAATAACTACGCACGGCGTCCACGATCTTCATGTCCACTTGCTGGCGGCTGTTCCCAATGCCTCTTACCTTGAGGCGCACGGGTTCGGATTGGAGAAGTTCCTGCGGTCACCGATGCAGATTCGAGAGGGTGTGGTGACAGCGCCGGACCAGCCAGGTCATGGCGTTGAGTTCGACTGGGCGGCGCTGGAATCCCTGCGGGCGTGAGCGACGGAGTCCGCCAGCCGCCGAAAACGTTGTGGGGCGCGCTGGCGTGCAGCGGGCCGTCCCTTATTCTGACGGCGAACATCGTCGGTTCCGGCGAGCTGATCATGACGACGGCATTGGGCGCGTCCGCCGGATTCGTGGCCTTATGGGTCATCTTAGTAAGTTGCGCCGTCAAGGTCGTCGTCCAGCTGGAATTCGGCAAGCACGCGATCAGTACCGGTGAAACCGCTCTGCTGGCGTTCAATACTCTGCCCGGCCCACGATGGCGTGGCGTCTCCTGGACGCTGGCGGTATGGTCCATCGTCAAACTGATCCAACTTCTGCAGTACGGCGGCATCGTCGGCGCAGTAGCGCTGGCGCTGAATCTGGCCTTCCCAGGCCTCTCCGTCCCCTTCTGGGCATGGTTCTGCGGACTCTCCGCCGCCGCGCTTGTATGCTGGGGCCGCTACCGCATGATTGAGACTGCGGCAGTCGGACTGACGGGTTGCTTTTCAGTGCTGACCGTACTTTGCGCGGCAATGCTGCAATGGACGCCTTACCGCATCAGTGGCGACATGCTGGCCTCCGGGCTGGCGTTCAACCTGCCGGCGGCGGTTGTCGGCGCCGCAGTGGCCGCCTTCGGACTTACCGGTGTCAGCGCCGACGAGATCATTTCCTATCCTTACTGGTGTCTTGAGAAAGGCTACGCCACCTTCGTCGGTCCACGGGACGGGTCGCCCGCGTGGACGGCGCGGGCTCGGGGCTGGATCCGCGTAATGTATGTCGATGCGCTGGCTTCGATGGTGATCTATACAACAGTTACCGGCGCGTTTTATTTGTTGGGTGCGGCGGTGCTGCATGCCCGTGGCGAGACACCGCAAGGGATGGAACTGATCTCTACGCTTTCCCGGACTTACACCGAGACGCTTGGCCCCGCCGCGAAGGGGGTGTTCCTGGCCGGCGCCATCGCCGCGCTTTACTCCACCGTGTTTGTCGCCTGTGCGTCGGGAACCCGGATGTTCACCGACGCTTTTGCGCAGTTCGGATTTCTCGCCTATGACGACCAGCCTGCGCGCCGGCGGTGGATTCAGGCGCTTGCCTGGATACTGCCCATCACCTGGACGGCGATCTTCTTCTATGTCCAGTCGCCCGTCTTTATGGTGATGGCCGGAGGGATCGCCATCGCGGCGCTGCTGCTGCTTGTAGTGTTCGCGGCCTGGCACTTTCGCTACCGCCGTTTGGCTGTTGACCTGCGGCCCTCGCTCGGCTACGACTTACTGCTTTGGATCAGCATCGCCGCTATCCTCGGCGTCGGCGTGAAGGCGCTGGTAAGTTGATCGGTTAGCTGCCTGCCTCGGCCTGAACACGGGTGCCCGGCTGGATCTCATCCGTTGCGCGCTCCAGCACCTTGTCGCCGCCCTTTAGGTTGCCCTGCACTTCGACTAAGTTGCCTTCCTGCGCACCCCGGCGAACGTCCACCCATTCGGCCACGCCGTTCACGACACGGATAACGAAGATACGCTCTGTCGTCGCCTTGATGGCTTTCGGGGGAACCATCACGCTGCCTCCGCCGCGTCCCTGCGGCCACGCGATTTCCGCGTACATGCCGGGGGACAACTTGCCTCCGGTGTTCACGACATCCAGTTCCACCGGCATCGTTCGAGTCTTCGAATCCATTGAGAACGCGGGCCTCGCAACGACACCCGCGAACTTCTGTCCAGGGTAAGTGGACACGGTAAACGAAACCCGCGCACCCTTGCGAATACTTCCCGCCAGGTCTTCCGGCACGGCGGCGACGAGACGCAGGCGGTCAATCTGCTCCAGACGGAACATCGGGGACGCGTCGCGGCTTTCCGGCCCCACCAGGCTGCCCTCGTGAATCAGACGCTCCGTGATGACTCCATCAAATTCGGCGGAGACACTCAGGTACTTCGCCATCTCTTCAATGGCCGCGACCGAAGCCTGGGCCGCTTGGACACTGGTGCCGATAGATGCCACGCGCGCCTTCTCCGCATCAAGCGCCTTGTCGGCCAGCACCACATCCTGGCCCGCCACCACTCCGGGAGTTTTCGCCGCTTCCTGTAGGCGCTGCAGCGTGGTCTCCGCGGCTGCGCGTTTGGCGTCGGCCTCCGCGCGCTCCGATTCCACCGCCACCACGTTGGCCTTGGCTTCCGCAATCCGGGCCTGCATTTCCGGTGCGCTTACCGTGGCCAGCACGTCGCCTTTGCGGACGCGGGAGCCGCGATCCACACGAACGGAAGCGACAAAGCCGGACACCTTTGCGTACACGTCGATGCTGCGGAATGGACGCAGTTCGCCGGGGAGCGTCGTCGTGCTCTGCGACGGTTTCGATACCACCTCGACAAGTTTCGCGGTCACCGTTTTCGGGTCGTCGGCTGCCTGCGCTCCGGCCAGGACGGCCAGTGCGGCCGCAGCGGCACGCAGAAGGTTGCGTTGTCTCATGTTGCTCCTTATGCCTGAACCGGACTGGTCCCCGGGCCATCGTAGTGTGTACTTGCCGGGTCGTCGGGATCGATCGAGGGCGATCGTGTCCCGTCCCGCTTCTCGACGATTGCGAAAATAGACGGAATCACCAGCAGCGTCGCAATCGTGGCCGCGATCAATCCGCCGATCACCGCAATCCCCAGCGGAGCGGTTTGCGCCGTTCCCAACGCCAGGGGAAGCATTCCGGCGATCATCACGATACTGGTCATCAGCACTGGCCGGACGCGTGTCTCCGCCGCCTGCGCGGCCGCTTCCCCGGAGGCGGCTCCGCCGCGGTGCGACTCATCCGCGAACGTGCAAAGCAGGATCGTATTGGCAACTGAAATTCCGACGGCCATCATCGCCCCCATGAACGACTGAATGTTCAAAGTGGAGCCTGTCAGAAACAGCGCCGTCACCACGCCCGCCAACACTGCCGGAATCGCCATCAGAACGACGAAGGCGACGCTGATCGATTGAAAGTAGGCCGCCAGCAGGATGAAGACCGAAATGATTGACAGCAGCAGCCCCAGCCTCAGGTTGTCGATCAGCAATTTCAGCGGCGCGATCTGGCCTCGAACGGAGACGGTAACTCCACGCGGAGGCTCTGGCAGTTTCGCCAGCCGTTCGGAAATACCATCGGCAACGCTAGCCAGGTCGGCGCCACGAATGTTGGCGTTCACGGTGATCATGCGCTGCATGTTAAGCCGGTGATACTCGCCGAACGCCGTGCCCCGGCGCAGTTCCGCGACGTCGCCCAGCAGAGTTGGCACGCTGCCGTTGTGCTTCACCGGAATACGGCGAAGATCGTCGACCGATGTGATCTGCGACTGCGGAATTTCAACCTGCACCTGATACGCGATGCCGGATTTCGGGTCCGCCCAATAAATAGGAGTTGTGAAACGGCTGGACCACGTGCTGGGCGCCAACGCCTTGCCGATCTCGGCAACCGACACGTCCAGTTGGCCCGCCAGTGTGCGGTCCACGCGGGTTTCGATCGTCGGGTATTCCAGCAATTCGCCGATTTGCACGTCGCGCAGCGCATCCATCTGGCGAAGCTGCTCGATAATCTTCCCGGCATACTCGCGGTTGACGGCAAGGCTTGGAGAAGTAACCGCCACTTCTACCGGCGTGGGCGAGCCGAAGCTCATCACCTGGCTGACCAGATCCGCCGCCTCAAACGTCAGACTTGATCCCGGCGCAATCTCCTGGATGCGGTTGCGTAACTTGTCCTGAAGTTCGGCTGAGCCGATCCCAGCCTCCGGCTTCACCGCCACTTGCAGCACCGCTTCGTGCGGGCCGCTGGTCCAGAGGTAAATCAGGTTGACGGGATACGCGGAAGGCTGAACGCCGATGAACGCCAGTGAGCTTGCGATATTGCCATCGCCCACCTGCTTCTGTATCTCGGCCAGAACGTCTTGCGTGATTCGCTCCGTGCGTTCTACCCGCGTGCCCGTTGGCGCGCGCAGCCGCAGTTGAACCAGCCCGGTGTCGACCAGCGGAAAGATTTCCGTGCCCAGGCCGCGGCCCACCAGAACAACGATGCCGGCGGCGACCAATAGATAAAGCCCCGCGATCACCCACCCCACGCGCACCAGCCTGCGCGACAAGGAACCGAACGACGTGCGAAAACGTTCAAACCACCCGGACGGCGATTCGTCGTGGACTGTTCTCGTTCCACGCTTCCGGTTCAGCCACGTTTCCAGAATAGGAACCAGGGTGCTGGCGAGAAAGTACGAGGCCACCATCGAGAAGCCGACGGCCATGCCCAAAGGAACGAACATCGCCCGTGCCACGCCCTCCATGAAAAGCGCCGGAACGAAAACGGCGACGACGGCCAGCATCGCCAGCAATCTGGGGGCGACCACTTCCTTGCTGGCTTCCAGCACTGCGCGCGCCGTTGGTTTTCCCCGCCCGAAATGCGTGTGGATGTTCTCTACTGCGACGACGGATTCGTCCACCAAAACTCCGATGGCCAGCGTCAGGCCGCCCAGCGTCATCAGGTTTAGCGATTGCCCCGCCGCCCACAAGCCCACCACCGCCGACAACAGTGCCACCGGAATCGTCGTCACCACCACCAACGCCGTACGAACGCTGCGCAGCATGATCAGAATCATCAGCCCCGTAAGCAGAGCGCTCATCAACCCTTCCCGCGTCAGCGACTTCAGCGCGCTGGTGACGTAGAACGACTGGTCGAGCTCAAACGACACCTTGATGTCTTCCGGGATTGCGGCCTGGAACGCCGGCAATGCTTCCTTGATTCGTTGGACGACATCCAGCGTAGATGCGTCGGCACGCTTTGTCGCGGCGATGTAGACGGCCCGCCGTCCGTTCACCAGTGCATAGCTGGTAAGGATGTCGGCGCTGTCTTCCGCATAGCCCACATCGCGAAGAAACACCGTGGGGCCAGAACCCTGCCGAACGGGAACGTTGTTCAACTCCACCGCTTCGGTAACTGTCGAATTCAACGTTGCGATCCGGTTCAGATCGCCTTCGCGAACATTGCCGGAGGGCGTCAGAGTGTTGGTGGCGGCGATCGATTGCACGATGTCGTCCGGTGACATGCCGTACGAGCGAAGCTTGTCGGGATCGACATGGATCACCAAGCTGCGCGCCGTTCCACCAAAAGGCGGCGGAGCGGATACGCCGGGAAGGCGCGAGAACATCGGCCGGATGCGGAACAGCGCCAGATCCGAGATTTCGTCGACACCCCTCGTCTCGCTGGAGAACACAAGATAACCCACGGGAACGCTGCCCGCGTCGAAGCGCGTAACGAACGGCGGGACGGTGCCCGAAGGCATGAAAGCGCGCGACCGGTTCACCTGCGCCACGGTTTCCGCCAAAGCCTGCGCCATGTCGGTGCCTTCGTGAAAGTGAAGTTCGATGATCGCCGCCCCTTGTATGGAGCGCGATTCGACAAAGTCGATCCCACTTACATAGAGGAAGTGATATTCGTAGTAATTCACGATGTAACCTTCCATCTGCGCCGGGTCCATGCCACCGTAAGGCTGCGCGACATAGATGACCGGCGTGCCCAGTTGCGGGAAAATATCGGCCTTCATCCGGCGGATCGCAAGGATGGAACAAAGTGCAAGCCCGGCGATCACTATCAGTACGGTGATGGGCCGGCGCATCGCGGTATGAATTAGCCACATATCGTTTCCGCCTTAGCGCCCGGCCATCGCAAGGAACGGCGTCAGATTTCCCTCGGCGGCATGCAGCGCCAGCAGCGCGCGCCAAACGTTCAGCCGCGCAATTCCATCGTCGATTTCCGCCTGCGCCAGCACCCGCTGCGTGTCGGCAACCTCAACCAGTGTTGCGAGGCCCGCTCGGTAGCGCGCTTGTGCCTGCGCTTCCGCTGTCCGCGCGGATTCCAATTGAGTGGGAGTAAGTTGCGCCAGCTGCCTTGCTGACTCCGCCGCGGCCATCGCTCGATTCCGCCGCGTCTCCAGTTCCGTCACGATCAGCTTCCGGCGGCTCTCTTCGGTTCGCAGGTTCGCTGCTTGCTCCGCCTGCTGCGCACGGATTGGGGCGAAATCCATGATCGGGAAGCTGACGGTGAAGCCCACGCCCCAGTTGTAGAAAGTTGGAGCCAATCCGTTTGCGCCGCCCAGCGTCGTGAAGTCCGGCTGCGCGCCGGTGCCACGCGCATAGGTTGTGCCCTGAATTGAAAATTTCGGAACCCATTGCCGGTCCAGCGTGCTCAATCGCGCCTTGGCTTCGTCGATCGCCGCGTCCTGTTCTTTGGCGACAGGGTTCTCCGCCACCTGCAAGGTCAACCTCGATTCCGTGTCAGGCAGCACCAACAGTCTGCCCTCCGTGACGGCAATGTTCGCGGGCTGCTCCCCAATCAGGCCGGCGAGAATGGCCTTCGCATCCGCCACGGCGTGCTGTGCGCGAATCACTTGCGCCTGCGCCGCCGCCAACTCGGACCGAGCTACCGCGGCATCGGCGCCGGGCCGCAACTCCGCGCCAACCAGAGCGTCCACAGCAGTCTGGATCACTCGGCTGCGCTCCACTGTCGATGCCGCCGCTTTGACGGTTTCCTGCGCGGCCAGGATCGTCAGGTAGGAATCCGCCGCCGCCGTCGCCGCTTCGAACTGAGATCGCAGCACTGCCGCTTCCGCGCGTCTCCGCGTCGTGTCGGCAAGGTCCACTTTCGATTGCCGAAAGCCGAAGTCGAAAGGCTCCCAATTCACCAGAAGTCCAACGGCGCTTCCGAACACGCTGCTTGCGCTGTTCTCCAGCACCGGGGGTCCGCTGATCGGCGCGATCACCGATTGGGGCAGCAGCATTCCATAGATGTTGTTTCGCGTGGCGCGATTTACCTGCGCCAAAGTGTCCAGCCGGGGAAGGAAACTGGTGCGGGCCAACCGGATGCCCGCGGCCGCAGCATCCACCTGCGATTGCGACACCATCACCGTCGGATAGGTCCGCTGCGCGCGCTCGACGGCTTCGGTCAAGGTCAGCGGCTGTTGCGCTTGAAGCGTGTGCGGCGCAACGGCGATAGCCGCCAGCAGGCAGCGTCCGAAATAGTTCATGTCTCTCTCGAATCCGGCAAGACCAACCTTAACGCAGTGTCCGGATCGCCCCAAAGAAAATTACTGGACCTTTTTGGTCCTGTATGCTAATCTCGACTTTTCCAACTGCAAGTCAGTTGCTGATCGCGTGGAGGCGAATCATGAAAAGCAGACTTTTGCTGGCGATCGCGGCGTTTGCCACGTTCGCAAATGCGCACTTGGTTTACGTAATTCCGGACCAGTCCGCGTCCAACACCCGGATTGTGATGAGCGAGAATCTGGCGCCAGACCTTGACGTCGGCATCATCGCTGGAACCAAACTCAGCGTGCGAGACGCAAGAGGCGCGGTGACGCCCCTCGCTCTGTTGAAGACGGAACCCAACTTCTTCTCGGCGGCAATCGCAGGCTCCGGCACTCGCGTCGTCTATGGCACTACCGATCTTGGCGTCATGACGCGTGGCAACAAGCCGCACTGGCTGATCTATTATCCGAAGGCCATCGTGGGTGACGCATTCGCCGAAAGCACGCGACTGGGCGAGAAAGTGCCGGTGGAGTTGGTGCCCGTGGGACGCCCTGGCGATCTAAAGCTTCGGCTGATCGCGAAGGGCAAGGCGCAACCCGACAGCGAGATCCTTCTGATCCTGCCCGACGGCACGGAGAAGAAAGTCCGCACCGACTCCACGGGCGAAACGCCGACCCTTCCGGCCACCGGACGATACGGAGCGTGGGCGCGATATTGGGAACCCATCGCCGACGAGCAAGGCGGCAAGAAATTCGAAGAGATCCGCTACTACGCGACGATCCTCTTCGATGCCGGCGAGGCAGCGAAGGCCCGTATTTCGTCGTTCACCACTCTGCCCGAGCCCACTTCCAGCTTTGGCGCGGCTGCGGCCGGCGGATGGCTGTATGTCTACGGCGGCCACGTCTCGCCTCAACATTCTTACTTCAAGGAAGCCGTTTCCGGCAACTTCGCGCGCGTCAGCCTGACGGGCGACCCGGTGTGGGAGACTCTGCCCGCCGGACCCGCCGTGCAAGGCATGAACCTGGCCGCGCACCGGAGCGGCATTTATCGTGTGGGCGGTATGCAGCCCCGTAATGAGCGTGGGCAGCCGTCCGACAACCATTCCATCGCCGGCGTTGCCCGCTTCAACCTCGCAACGAAGAAGTGGGAGGATCTGCCACCGCTTCCGCAGCCGCGTTCTGCGCACGACGTCGCGGTTGTAGGAGATCAACTGATCGTCGTTGGAGGTTGGACGCTGGCTGGAAAAACCGATGTCTGGCGCGACACGGTTGAGGTTCTGGATGTGTCTTCGAAGGCGCCAGTTTGGACCAGCGCTCCGCAGCCGTTTCAGCGACGAGCCTTGATGACGGCGGCACTCGACGGCAAGGTGTATGTCATCGGAGGCATGAACGCGAAGCAGCAGGTTGAGCGGACGGTTTCGATCTTCGACCCCAAAACCAAGACCTGGGCCCACGGGCCGGAGCTGCCGAAAGGCGCGCTGCTTGGATTCGCTCCTGCCGCTGGATTGCATGAAGGACGTCTGTACGTCAGCCTGGGCGATGGCAGTCTTCTGCGATTGAACGCCGCCAAAAATGGGTGGGAGAAAGCGGGCGAGTCGTCGCCGCGGATCGCCCATCGTCTGGCTTCGCGCGGGCACTCGATCCTGCTGATCGGCGGGGCAGCGAAAGGCAAGATGATCGACGTGGTGGAAGCGATTCCGGTCGAGTAGCGGCGCGTCATGAGCTTCCTAACCCGCCCGCAGTTTCTCTCCTGGCGAAAGCTGCTTTTTCAGATCCACCTTTGGGTGGGCATCGGCCTTGGACTCTACATGTTCTTGATGGGTGTCACCGGCGCGGCTCTCGTTTTTCGGGAAGAGATGCAGCATGCGATGCACCGGGAGATCATGAATCCGGTGGTCTCGTCATCCGTGACGCCCGATCTGGTTGCGCTGCGGGAGACCCTGCAGCGCGAGTATCCCGGCAGCCGCGTGACCGGCATCTACATGCCCACGGAAGAGCATTCCTCCGTCGCGGGATTCCTTCGCAAAGAGAAGGAGAATCTTGCGGTCTATATGGACCCGGCCAGCGGAGCGGTGCTGGGAACGATCGATTCGGAAAAATCTTTCCTGCGATGGCTGCAACAGTTGCACTTCAACCTGCTGTCCGGCCGGACGGGCCGTATCGTCAACGGGGTCGGCGGCGTCTTTCTGCTGCTGCTGTCTCTGACAGGCATGGTTATCTGGTGGCCCGGCATGAAGAGATGGCGGCGGTCCACCGTCGTCGACTTTAGACGCAAGTGGAAGCGCGTGAACTGGGATCTGCACAGCGCCACCGGATTTTGGACGCTGGCCATCCTGATGCTGTGGGCCATTACCGGCGCGTACTTCACCTGGCCCGCTGAGTTTCGTGCGGCGGTGAATTTCTTCTCTCCCGTCTCATTGGCCAAGGCCCCGGCACCGGATGTCGCGAACAAGGGGAAGTATCCGCCGCCCGACCTTCGAAAGCTGATTGCCGAAGCGCAACAGAAGTCTCCCAACGCCCGGCTATCCGGAATCTCTTTTCCCAACGACGATCGCGGACAAGTTCGCGTGTTCATGGCGCGGGAGAAAGTGGGTGACTTCGATACCAGCGACCAGCATTACTTTGATCAATTCACGGGCCGTCATCTTATGGTGGTGCGTCGTGGCTTGAATGCCTCGGCGGGCGATGTCGTCGTGGCGTGGATTGCTCCGCTGCACTTCGGCACCTTTGCAGGCGACGGAACGGCCGGCGTCGCCGTAAAGATTCTTTGGCTGCTGCTGGGCCTTGCGCCGCCGGTGCTTTTTGTCACGGGGTTCCTGATGTATTGGAACCGTTCGCTCAGCAAGAAGTGGGTCCGGCTGAAGGCTAGGCAACCGGAACGCGTCGATACGGCAGTGGCCGCCTAGGCTTCGCCGTGCGGAGCGACAATAGGTGCCATGAGACGAACCGCATTTGGCCTGCTCGCTCTGCTGGGCTCCGCGGCCTGTACCTTCGCGGCGCCTGTGCTGCTGGTGCTGAATAAGGAAGACGCTGTACTGGCGATCGTCGATCCAGCCACCGGAAAGGTGAAGCATCGAATCCCAACCGGCGAAGGTCCGCATGAAGTGGACGTCTCCGCCGGCGGGCGGTTGGCGTTCGTTACGAACTATGGCGCGCGGACACCGGGCAACTCGCTATCGGTGATTGACCTCCGAACCGCGAAAGAGTCGCGGCGGGTCGATCTGACTCCGATGCAGCGGCCCCATGGAATTGCCGCGGCCGATGGCAAGGTCTGGTTTACGTCGGAAGGCAGTAAGTTAATCGGGCGGTACGATCCAGAATCCAATCGGGTGGATTCACTGCTGGGCACCGGCCAGAACGGCACGCACATGGTGATGCTGAGTCCGGACCGCTCGCGCATCTACGCCACGAATCTCGCGTCCGACACGGTATCGATCTTCTCGCTTGCACCCGACGGCGCGGCATGGCTGCAGACAGTCGTGCCAGTGGGCAAGGGGCCGGAGGGGCTGGATCTGTCGCCCGACGGAACGGAATTCTGGACGGCCCATTCGCGTGACGGCGGAATTTCCGTCATTGATGTTGCCGCGAAGAAGGTGGCCGCCACGTTCGACATCGGCACCAAGCGGTCGAATCGCGTCAAGCTGACGCTGGACGGCAAGTATGCGCTGGTGTCCGATCTTGCGGGCGGAGAATTGGTCATCGTCGATGCAAAAGCCCGATCCATCGTGAAGCGGCTTCCGCTGGGCAAGATGCCCGAGGGGATCCTGATGGAACCCGGTGGAGCGCGCGCCTACATCGCGGTGGCAGGAGATAATCACGTCGCGATTCTAGACCTGAAGACACTTTCAATCACCGGCAAGATCGAAACCGGTAAGGGTCCCGACGGCATGGCCTGGGTGCCGTAAATGCAACGGTTGAATAAAATGGGACGGCGCATGCGGCCTCTTGTCCTCCTCATATCGATAGCCACCGCGTTGCTGCATTCGCAGGAGATTCGCGATTGGCGCAACATCACTACCGGTTGGGAAATTCCCAGCGAAGGATACGCCGACCAGCCTTACATCGTAAAGACGAACGACGGCGCGTGGCTTGTGGTTCTGACTACTGGCGCGGGAGCGGAGGGCTCCGGCGGACAGCACGTTATTTCATCGCGCAGCGTCGATTTCGGCAAGACCTGGTCTAGCCCGGTGGATGTCGAGCCGGCCGACGGCCCGGAAGCGTCGTATGCGGTGATGTTGAAGACACCGTCGGGACGCGTCTACGTTTTCTACAACCACAACACCGACAACATCCGGCAGGTGAAGGCGGACAATCCACCATACGCCAGCGGCTTCTGCCCGCGCGTGGATAGCCTGGGGCACTTCGTGTTCAAGTACAGCGACGACGGCGGACGAAGCTGGTCGCGGGATCGCTACGAAATTCCGCAGCGCGACTTCGATATCGACCGCCGCAATGCCTACGGCGGGAAGCTGAAATTCTTCTGGACCGTTGGAAAAGCCTTTTCACATCAGGGCGCGGGCTACGTGCCGCTGCACAAGGTGGGTGGATTCGGCGAGGGGTTCTTCACATCCAGCGAAGGAGTTCTGCTTCGGAGCCCGAATATCCTGACCGAGACCGATCCGAACAAGATTCGATGGGAGACGTTGCCCGATGGGGACGTGGGGTTGCGGACTCCGCCGGGCGGAGGGCCCATTGCCGAGGAGCACAGCTTCTCAACCCTGAGCGACGGATCGTTATTCGCCGTTTACCGCACAATCGACGGGCACCCCGTGTTTTCCTACAGCCGCGATGGCGGACGCACCTGGGATGCTCCAAAGTACATGCAATACGCAACCGGCCTGCGGGTGAAACATCCCCGCGCCGCGAACTTCGCATGGCGGTGCGAGAACGGAAAGTTCCTGTATTGGTTCCACAATCACGGCGGGCGATTTATTCGCGATCATCCACGCCGCAGATCCATTGCCTATGAAGACCGCAATCCGGTGTGGCTGATGGGTGGCGTCGAAGTGGATTCACCGGCCGGCAAAAGGATCCGGTGGTCGCAGCCAGAGATTCTTCTGTACGACGACGACCCGGTAATCCGGATGAGCTACCCGGATCTTGTCGAAGATGGCGGCCGCTATTTCGTCACGGAGACCCAGAAGAACATCGCCCGCGTGCACGAGATTCCATCCGCGCTGCTGGAGGGTTTGTGGAATCAGGAGACCGCCAGTAAAGCTTCGGACGAGGGCTTGATTCTGGAGGCCGTGCGCCAGGAGGGCGGGGTCGCCGCGTCCGTCGATGCGCCAACGCTTCCCGTGTTTGTGCGGCGGTCGAAACGCGCGGATCACGGCGCCGAAGATCTTCGAGCGGCTTTCACAGTCGATCTCTGGTTGATGCTGAGTTCGGCGGAACCGGGGCAAGTCCTGCTCGACAATCGAACGCCCGATGGAAAAGGCTTCGTGATTCAGACAGCCGAGGATAAGACGTTCGAGATCGTGATGAACGATGGCCGGACGGAGAACCGTTGGAGCTCAGACCCTAAGATGGTGAAGCTGGGGATGGTGCAGAACGTCGTGGTGGTGGTGGATGGCGGACCGAAGATCATTTCATTCATCATTGATGGCGACTTCAACGACGGAGGCGGCGCGCGCCAGTTCGGTTGGGGACGATTCAGCCCAAACCTGATAGGGGTTGCAGGCGACTCGCAGCTACGCATGGTTTCGGGAGGTCTGCTGCGCGTCCGCATGTACAACCGCTACCTGACGACTTCGGAAGTGATCCGCGCGCACCGTGCGGGCCGTCTTAGCTTTTGAGTTCCGCCGAACGGTAGCGGCTGTCGGCGCGCGTAAGGTGGTCCATCATGGCGCGGCCGGCTTCTTCAACATCGTGATCCGCGATCGCGTTCAGTAACCGTTGATGCTCGGCCAGCGTGACGTTTTCCGAACCCGGAACGCGCAGCAGATCGCGCCGAAACTCGAACAGCCACTCCAGCATGGCCTCGCTCAGCACAATGCACACGCTGTTGCCGCTGATGGCGGCGATCGCCGTGTGAAAAGCCATGTCGGCCTTCACGAATTCTCCGACGTGGGGTGAGGCGGCAAGCTGCCGCTCCAAAAGATCGCGAAGGTTCGCGATGTCCCCGGCCGACGCCTTCTCCGCCGCGGTCTTCACCATGCCCATCTCGAACCAGAGGCGCGCTTCCTTCAGGTGTTCCAGAGTGCTTGGCGAGGACTGCAGCAGATGCAGCACCGTCTCGCCGATCCGGTCGAACATTCCCCTCGTATCGGGTGTCGCGATGCGCGCGCGCTCCCCGTGGCTGATCTCGATCAGGCCCGCGGATCCCAGCGATTGCAGTGCCTCGCGCACGGCGGGCCGCCCCACTTCGAAGCGGCTCATCAGGTCGCGTTCGGAAGGCAGACGGTCGCCCGGCTGGAACTCGCCGCTGCGGATCATCGCCAAAAGACGCTCCCGCACTTCGTCGGAAAGTTTGCGCCGGACGATAGGATCTCGGGTCACCGAAAACTATCCTCGCATGCGCCGAAGGCAGACGCCGCAACTGGTATGCTGGCGAATCACAACCCGGATCGCGACGTGAATTCCCATTTCCCAGTCCCCATCAGCCCCAGCCGGATCTACGCCCGGTACGAGGTCGAGACCGCATTTCCGCTCGAAGACGCAATTGCCGTGATGGCGGGGGAGCAGTCCAGCGGAACGTTTCTGAAGGTGCCCGGCGAAACGCCGGAACTACGCGAACGCTTCGGCGCGCGCATGGAATTTCTCGAACAGACGGGCTCATCCAACGCTCCATCGCTGCCGGGCGCATCGGTGCCGAAGGGCCTCGCATCTCCGCAGTGGACCCGCGCGGAGACGATCCTGTCGTGGCCTATCGAGAATCTTGGCCCATCGCTTCCGAATCTGTTGGCCACCGTGGCGGGCAACCTGTTTGAGCTTCAGCAATTCTCCGCGCTCCGGCTGATAGACGTTGTCCTGCCCGATGAATTCCGGGACGCCTATCCGGGCCCGCAGTTCGGCGTTGAGGGGACGCGGCGGCTGACGGGAGTTGACCGGCTGCCGCTGATCGGCACCATCATCAAGCCTAGCGTCGGCCTGTCGCCTTCGCAGACCGCCGAGCTAGTGGAGCAACTGGCCGAAGGTGGAATCGACTTCGTCAAAGACGACGAACTGCAAGCTGACGGACCGCACTGTCCATTCGCATCGCGCCTGGACGATGTCATGAAGGTTCTGCGGAAGCACAACGATCGAACCGGACGGCGTGTCATGTACGCGCCGAATATCACGGGCGAGATTGACGAAATGCTTCGCCGCCACGATCTGGTGGAACAAGCGGGCGGAACTTGCGTCATGGTGAGTCTCAACAGCGTCGGCCTGCCTGGGCTTGCGCATCTGCGCCGCCACTCCCGCCTCGCCATTCACGCGCACCGGAACGGATGGGGGCTATTCCAACGCTCCCCCCACGTTGGAATCGGATATCTGGCGTATCAGAAGTTTTGGCGGCTGGCAGGGGCGGACCATATGCACGTCAACGGGCTCCGCAACAAATTTTGTGAGCCTGACGCGTCCGTGTTGGCTTCGGCACGTGAATGTCTTTCGCCGATGTTTTCCGGCGCGGGGCGCGGCTGCGAAGCGATGCCGGTATTTTCGTCCGGCCAGACCGTTCGTCAGGCGGCGGACACATGGAAAGGCCTCGGCAGCGCCGACCTGATCTACGCCGCGGGCGGAGGCTTGATGGCGCACCCCGGCGGCGTGGCGGCTGGCGTGCGGGCGATTCGTCAGGCGTGGGAAGCGGCGATGTCGGGCGTGCCTATATCTGACTATGCCGCCTCGCATGCGGAGCTGCGGCAGGCGCTGGAAAAATATCCGGGATGAGCGGCGGACCGACCAGCGGCCTTCTCC
>JBGTFZ010000005.1:0-2014 GCA_041746955.1 Bryobacteraceae bacterium | reverse complement strand
GCTCCAGCCCTTCCTCGGAGGATTTGCGGGTGTAGACCGCGCAGCGCAGTTTGCGGACGACCTTCGATTTTCCTGGCGGCTTCGTCATGTCCGCCCCCTGTGGTTCTTCAGCCCGAAGAAGGTCCACCCGTTCCAGCGCGTGCCGGTGATGGCCCGGGCGATGGCGGAAAGCGACTTGTAGGGCCGCCCCTGCCATTCGAAGCCGTCGGCGGTGACGGTGACGATCTGCTCGACGCCCTGCCACTCACGCAACAGCCGCGTGCCGGTGATAGGGCGGTCGCGGTCGGCGCGAACGCCGCGCTTGGATCGGTCGCCACCGTCCAGTTCCTCGCCCAGATGTTCCAGCCGCCGGATCGTCTCGGGTTTCAGCCCGCCATAGGCCAGTTCCTGGATGCGGTACGCGAGCCGGCTTTCGAGGTAGCGGCGGTTGAACGGCGGTGGCTCGCTGTCGAACAGGTCGCGCCACTGTTTCTTCAGGTCGGGCGTCGGCGTGGTCTTGAGCGCGGCCAGGCGCGCTGGGATGGGATCGGGCTTGTTCATGCATTTCTCCGATGTGTTGGAGTTGCATGACGGCATTGGTCGGGCGGATAGTGTAGACAACGTTCTCCACTATCGTCAGATACTTGGTCCCCATCGCGCATCCGCAGCCGAACCAGCCCGAGCGCCAGCAGGGCGCACAGTTCGGCGCGGCGTTCCGCGGTGGTCATCTGGTCGGGCGGCAGCGGATTGGGGCGTTTCATCGGTGCACAGAATGAAGAGCGTTTCGCTCAGGGGAACGCTATGCGGTCAGCCAATAAAAACAATCAAAAACAAGTGCTTATCAGGTTGCTGCGCGCTGCTTCGAATTCATTCATAGACGGCACGAGCGAGCATCTCTCCTTACGCGAGCATTCTTGGGGTTTCACAATGCCTCAAAAGCGAATCATGATCCGGGACAGAGTGAACGTCTGCCTGCGCAGGAGGCGCCAGTCTGGCGGGAAGATTTGTTGGAAGCGCGTTTACCGGTTTCGAGCACCGATAAAGTTGGGAAATGACTTAATGGGGCACCAGCGTCTTGGAAAAATGCCGGCATACCGCCTACTGCCCGAAATTATTCGGTACATAGTAGACGGCGGCACTCCAACCGAGGCGGTGGCCGATCAGATGACCGAATTTGGTCGGGAAGCATTACGATTTGCTTTGAAAGAGGATGTCTTTATTGAATCGCTCTGGTTGTTGATCCGCTTGCCTCAGGCAGCTGCGGCCAAAGACGCACCGGCAGCATTGGGTGAAATCGGCATCGACGGCGTCACGCCATCGTCGGTCTCTGAAATCCTCTTTCAGTATGACCGCGCCGTGGAGCGGGTTCAGCGTCGGCTCCACCAGGGGAGTACAGACCTCGGCGAGATCGCCCGTCGCGCTGGTCTCTCGGCATTGGCAGAGGGAATGCAGTCGAACCTTCCATCTCTCTGGAGCCCCGGTGCGGACGACGTGCGGGCTTCGCTCGCCGGTCTGAAGGGCACGGAGAAATTCGCCGCATTAGCGCAGAACTTTTACGCCAAATTTGTCGAGCGAGTGATCCACTATTACGTAGATCGAAACCTCCACAACATGATCGGCCCGGGTCGCATTGCGCGTTCCGTACATGACGTGGAGACGTTTGACAGTGCAGTCCGTCGGCATTGCAATGAGTCGGCCCTCATCATGCGAACGTTTGCCCGGGACTGGCTAGGGAAGAACCACTATCGGGACGGCAAGGCGATTTCACGAGCGGATACGCGGGCGTTTTCTTCCCATGCGGTTGAGAAAATCAGGACCGAACTCGCATTACGGAAGGGGAAACCGTGAAGCAGCATTTGATCGAATGCGGTGTGACCGCTGCCTCCTGCAAGGATGCTGACGTGACCCCTGTCGCTCATCCACCTGCGACTGGAATCGTGGGTTGAGAATTGCGCCTTGGCGCGACGGTAGCAACGGGTGGCGGTGCGGAGCTTTCGAGGTGGCGCAGCGCCGGCGCCCGTTGCGGTTTCAGGGT
>JBGTFZ010000004.1:0-124177 GCA_041746955.1 Bryobacteraceae bacterium | reverse complement strand
CGTGCTGGTCGCGGTGCTGGTTACCTTCGGCATCCTGACCAAGAACAACGAAGTTACCGCGTTCAAAGCCTGCGGCGTCAGTATGTACCGGCTTGCGCTTCCTGTCCTGATCGCCGCCACGTTCATGAGCGGTGCGCTGTTCGCCTTCGACCACTACTATGTCCCCGAAGCGAACCGCAAACAGGACGCGATCCGCAACGAGATCAAGGGACGCCCGGTGCAGACTTACCTTCGCCCAGACCGGAAATGGATTCTCGGCGAAGGCTCCCGAATTTTCTATTACCGCTACTTCGACACCGGCGATCCCGTGATGGTTGGCGTCAGCGTTTACGATCTGGACCCGGTAAGCTTCCATCTGCGGCGGCTGATCACGGCGGAACGCGCGCGGTGGGAACCATCAATGAACACCTGGATCTTCCAGAACGGCCAGATGCGGACCATCGACGGAATCCGCGTCACCAGCTACCGGGATTTTCAGAACGGCACGGCCACGTTTCCGGAGATCAGCGAATCGCCGGGGTACTTCCGCAAGGAAGTGAAGCTGTCCCAGCAGATGAACTTCATCGAACTGGGCGGCTACATTCGGGAACTTAGCCAAAGCGGCTTGGACACCGTGAAGCTTCAGGTGCAGCGGCAGGAAAAGTTCGCCACTCCCCTGTTCGCGCTGATCATGGCGCTGATTTCGATTCCGTTCGCATTCCTCACTGGGAATCGCGGCGCGATGGCCGGTGTCGGAGCCAGCCTGGGAATCGCCATCGCCTACTGGTCGATTACGAAACTGTTCGAGCAGATCGGCTTCCTGAACCAGTTGCCGCCGGAAGTTGCGGCATGGTCGCCCGACGTTGTTTTCGCGCTTGCAGGCATCTATCTGCTGGCCCGCATGCGGACGTAGCCGCGCGCTCCGAAGCCCGGGGTGAGAGAATACCGGGTACTATGTCCAGTGCCGTGGACACGGAAACGGCCACTCGTCCTTTGACGATGCTGAGTCCGGAAGAATCGATGTTCCGGGAAACCGTGCGGCGGTTCGCGCGGGAGCGCATCCGGCCCCACGTCCGCGAGATGGACGAGCGCGGCCAAGTGCGGCCCGAGCTGATCGAAGAGCTATTCGCGCTCGGGCTATTCGGCATCGACATTCCCGAAGACTACGGCGGGCAGGGCGGAACATTCTTCCAAAGCGTGCTTGCGGTGGAGGAACTGGCGCGGGTTGATCCGGCCATATCCGTGATCGTGGACGTGCAAAACACTCTCGTCAATAATGCGATCCTTCGCTGGGCGAACGAGGAGCAGAAGCGGCGCTACCTTCCGCGCCTTGCATCGAATCTGCTGGCGTCCTACGCGCTTTCGGAAGCCAGCGCGGGCTCCGACGCCTTCGCGCTAGCGGCTCGGGCTGCCGATCGCGGTGATCATTGGTCGATCACGGGGCGAAAGCTTTGGATCACCAATGCGAAGGAAGCCGGGCTGTTCCTGATCTTCGCCACTGTCGATCCCGCGCTGGGCTACAAGGGCATCACCTGTTTTCTGGTTGATCGCGATGCCCCGGGATTCTCGGTGGGCAAGAAGGAAGACAAGCTGGGCATCCGCGCATCCTCCACCTGCGAACTGATTCTGGACGACTGCCAGGTGCCGAAAGAGAACGTGATGGGCGAAATTGGCAAGGGCTACAAGATCGCCATCGAAACGCTGAATGAAGGCCGCATCGCCATCGGCGGCCAGATGCTTGGTCTTGCCCAGGGCGCGCTGGATCATTCAGTGGCCTACGCCAAGGAGCGAAAGGCGTTCGGACAGGCGATCGGAGCCTTCCAGGGCGTTCAGTTCGAACTTGCGCAGATGGCCGTCGAAGTGGAAGCCGCCCGGCTGCTGGTATACAACGCCGCCCGCCTCCGCGACGCCGGACATCCGTTTGTCCACGAAGCCGCGATAGCGAAGTACTTCGCATCCGACATTGCCGAAAAATGCGCGTCGCGCGCCATCGAAATCTTCGGCGGCGTCGGCTTCACGAAGGAGTATCCGGTGGAAAAGCTCTACCGGGACGCGAAAATCGGCCGTATTTACGAAGGAACGTCCAATATGCAACGTGTCGTGATCGCCAAACATCTGATGGGAGAAAGCCGATGAAGATTCTATTCGCCATGGCGCTGTGGTCGCTGAGCTTCGCTGTCGATATGGGGGACCCGTCGCCCGCGGAGATTGACGCCATCATCCAGAAGTTCGCGGCCAAGGAGACGGACTTTTCCCGCGCCCGCGAGAACTACACGTACCGTCAAACCGCGAAGATACTGGAGCTCGACCTAAGTGGTCGCACGGTGGGCAAATGGGAAATGATGTGGGACGTCGTCTTCGGCGGCGATGGCAAACGGTCGGAGCGCGTGGTGCGGTCGCCCGTTCCGTCGCTGAAGAATCTTGTGCTGACGCCGGAGGACGAGCAGGACATGCGTAGCGTCCAGCCGTTTGTACTTACGTCGAACGAGATTGGCAACTATCACGTCCGCTATCTGGGGCGCGAGACGCTGGACGAAATTCCCTGCTATGCGTTCGCCGTCAAGCCGAAGAAGATGGAGCAGGGCCAGCGCTACTTCGCCGGGATCATCTGGGTGGACGACAAAGACCTGCAGATCGTCAAGACCTATGGCCGCGCACGCGGACTGCTGAAGCGGAACTCCGATCAGCAGTTCCCCAAGTTTGAAACGTACCGGGAACAGATCGACGGCAAGTTCTGGTTTCCCACCTACACCGTGGCCAACGACATCCTCTACTTTCAGGGCGGCCCGCAACCCATCCGCCAGACGATGAAGTACGACGACTACCGCCAGTTCAAGAGCGATACCAAGATCACGTTCGGCGACGAGGTGACGGACCCGGCCAAGCCACCCGCCACCACACCCCCCGCCAAGCCGCAGCCCTGACAGAAGTTATAATCAAGGGTTGCGCGTCATGAACGGGGACCAAGCCAGCCGTAAGCGACTTGCGCGCCAGCGTCTCTGGCGTGAGATGAAACTTGTCGGAAAGGGCTTTTACTACAAGGACAATCCGATCCAGGCGCATATCGTTCCGATACGCCGCTGCAACCTTGACTGCACGTATTGCAATGAATACGACGATTTTTCGCCGCCCGTGCCCGTTGAAACGATGTTCAGCCGCGTGGACGCGCTGGGACGCCTGGCTACTTCGCTGATCACGATTTCCGGTGGTGAGCCTCTGCTGCACCCCGGCATCGAAAAGATCGTCAGCCGCATCCGGAGCACCGGCGCCATCGCCGGCATGATTACCAACGGCTTCCGGTTAAGCCAGCAGAAGATCGAAGCGCTGAACGAAGCGGGCCTCGACCATCTGCAAATTTCGATCGACAACGTCACGCCCGACGACGTATCGAAGAAGAGCCTGAAGACGCTGGACCTGCGGCTCCAATGGCTGGCCCAGCATGCCGATTTTCACGTCAACATCAACTCCGTGATCGGCTCCGGCGTGAACAACCCACAGGACGCGCTGGTGATCGCGCGGCGCGCCATCGAACTGGGGCTTAGTTCCACCGTCGGAATCATTCACGACGGAAGCGGCCAGCTAAAAGCGTTGGATGCGGAATCGCTGGATGTCTTCCACAAGATTCGCGGCTTGTCGAAGCGCAGCTATGCCCGCTTCAACCGCTTTCAGGACGCTATCGCCGAAGGACGTCCGAACGACTGGAAGTGCCGCGCCGGCGCGCGTTACCTCTACATCTGCGAGGAAGGCCTGGTTCATTACTGCAGCCAGCAGCGCGGCCGTCCGGGAATTCCGGTGGAGCAGTACACCGTCGAAGATATCCGCCGGGAGTACCGCACGAAGAAGGGCTGCGCGCCCGCCTGCACGGTGAGTTGCGTCCACCAGACGTCGATCGTCGACAGTTGGCGCGACCCTCAGGATCTGGAAATGCCTGTCCCGATGCCGGAGCGGGAACTGGTGCAAATTCACCGCGCCGGCACCTAAAGCGCTCAGGGCTAGATGCCCGTCTTCTGTTTGATCACCTCGACGAGTTCCTTTACCGCGCGCGCGCTGTTGTCGAGCTCGGCCTGTTCTTCCGCCGTCAGTTTCACTTCGTAGATCTTCTCGATGCCCTTCGACCCCAGCTTCACCGGCACACCGACGAAGAGGTCATTCACGCCGTACTCACCCTGCAGCAGGGCAGCGCAGGGCAGCACCTTCTTCTGATCCCGCAGGATGGATTCCGCCATCTCCACCGCCGCCGCCGACGGAGCGTAGTAGGCGCTGGTCTTCATCAGATTCGTGATCTCGCCGCCGCCAACGCGGGTGCGCTGGACGATCGCGTCGATCTGATCCTGCGGAAGCAGTTCCGTCAGTGGAATTCCGGAGACGCTGGTCAGCCGCACCAGCGGAACCATGGTGTCGCCGTGCCCGCCCAATACCATGGCCTGGACGTTGGTCACCGATACGCCCAACGCTTCGGCGACAAACGCCCGGTACCGCGCCGAATCCAGAATGCCGGCCATGCCGATGACGCGCTGCTTCGGAAATCCGGAGATGCGCAACGCGGTCCAGCACATCGCGTCCAGGGGATTGGTGACCAGAATCAGGATTGCGTTCGGCGAGTAACGAACGCACTGCTCCGTGACGACTTTTACCACTTCGTAGTTGGCCAGTAGAAGATCGTCGCGGCTCATACCCGGCTTTCTGGCAAGGCCCGCGGTGATGATGATGACGTCGGAATCGGCGGTGGGAGCGTAGTCGTTCGCGCCGGTTACTTTGACGCTGTAGCCCTGCACCGGGCCGGACTGCAACAAGTCCAGCGCCTTGCCCTGCGGGACGCCCTCAACGACGTCCACCAGCACGACATCGCCCAGTTCCTTCTCCGCCGAGCGGAGGGCGCAGTTGGCTCCCACATTGCCCGCGCCCACCACCGTTATCTTGTTTCGCATGAAGTTCCTTTTCAAAGAGATCGTTTATCGGCCAAAATCGTTATTCTATGCGACTGGTCTACCATCCCGGCTACGACCTCAATCTTGGGGATCATGTTTTCCCGTCTCAGAAATTCCGCCTGATCTACGAACGGCTACTGGTGGACGCAAGCTTCGACGGCGGCGCGTTCGTCCAACCGGACCCGGCCAGCGACGAAGATCTCTGTCTGGTGCATGAAGCGGCTTGGGTGAACGCGCTGACGCACGGGACGCTGACCCTCCATCAGCTGGCCGAACTGGAGATTCCCTACTCCGCTCAGATGGCGCGCGCGGCGCGTCTGATGGCGGGCGGTTCCATTCTGGCCGCAAAACTGGCAATGGAAGACGGGGCGTCGATGAATATCGGCGGAGGCTTTCATCACGCCTTCGCGGGACATGGCGAAGGCTTCTGCCCGTTGAACGACGTCGCCGTCGCGATCCGGGTGCTGCAACGCGGAGGCCGGGTGCGTCGCGCAATAGTAGTCGATCTCGACGTTCATCACGGCAATGGAACGGCCTCGATCTTCGGCGGCGACCCCACGGTCTTCACGATCTCGCTGCACCAGTACAACAACTATCCGGCGGCGAAGCCTCCGTCGAATATCGACGTCCACCTTCCGGATGGAACCGGAGACACGGTGTACCTGGAACTTCTGAACGATGTGCTGCGAATGGCGCTGGACACGTTCCAACCGGAGCTGTTGATGTTCGTCGCCGGGTCGGACCCGTACCGGGAAGACAAGCTGGGCGGCCTTGCGCTGACGATGGACGGCATGAGGATGCGCGATGAGCGGGTCTGCGCACTTGCGAAGGAGCGGTCGATTCCCGTCGCGGTGGCTCTCGCCGGAGGCTATGCGCACCAGCTTTCGGACACCGTCGAACTGCATGCCCAGACGGCGCGCGCCCTTAAGCGCGAATGGCAATAACCTCCAGATATTCAGCCTCCACCTTTGTCGTGTCGTCACTGGCCTGGTTGTGTGACGACCACAGCCCCGCCAGTTCGCCGTGGAGTTCCTTCTGGCCCTTCTCGTCCAGCGAGTCAAAGGCCCGCGACGCGGGTCCGTAGTTTGCCCGGTAGAACTCGGCGACTTTGACCGGCGAAAAAGGATAGTGGAAATGATACATGCGGGGCGTGCAGACAAGTTCCGCCACGCCTTCGCTCAGCCGCTGGCGAACCGTGGCTTCATCGCCCCAAAGAACCGGCGAAGGCATGCCCGCGGGAGCGATGTGCTTGGCGACGGCTTTGAACATTTGCCCGACGAATCCAGCGGGAGTCCAATTGGCCATCGCAATCTTGCCGCCGCCGCGGCACACGCGAGTCATCTCGGCGGCCACCAGTTCCGGGCGGGGCGCGAACATCGCTCCGAAGATACTCGCGACGGCGTCGAACTCACCGTCGGCATACGGCAGCGACTCCGCATCGCCCTCTTCGAACTCGATCTCAAGGCCCTCCTGGGCGGCGCGCGCCTCCGCCCGCTCCAGCCAATTGGTGGAGATGTCGCATCCGGTAACCTGCGCTCCTGCGCGGGCCGCGATTAAAGCAAGTTGGCCCGTGCCGCATCCCACATCCAGCAGCCGAGTTCCGGGCTCAATGCCCAATCGTCCGTAGAAGACCTCGGCATCCTTCTCCATATTCCGGGCAAACAATTCGTAGTCACCCGTCATCCATGTCGTCTTCAAGCGGTTTTTCAGTTCTTCGATTTCCGGGGTCATTTTTCCTCCTCGTTTCGCCAGCACTTAGGATAATCCGGCGACGTCGCGCCTGAAGCCGGTGGTTTCGGCCGGCACGAAGGACACGCGGCGGTTCGGCCGCGGCGTCGATGTGCTGTACGTACGGGATGGAAAGATCGCCGAAAAGCTCACGTACGCAACGCTGTAGCTGCCATCCAGTCAGGCTCCACCTTCTTAGTACCCGAAGGACTTGCTTTACGCCCTGTCTAATGATATGAATCATGCACCGTGCGTATTATCTTTGCTTCATTGCTCGCTGCCGCCGCGTTCGCCCAAACGGATCGCGGCACCATTAGTGGCCAAGTTACGGACACGAGCGGGGCCTCAATTGCAGGCGTCTCGCTATCCTTAACCAACAAGGCAACCAACGTAAGCGTCAACGTCTTGACCAGCCAAGATGGAGAGTTCGCGGCGCCGAACCTTCCGGCCGGAACCTACCAGTTGGAGATCGTCCAGTCCGGCTTCAAGCGCTACGTTCAGGACGAAATCATCGTGACGCCCGGCGGAAGTGTGCGCATCGACGCGCAGCTTCAGGTTGGCCAGGTAAGCGAATCGGTGGAGGTTCAGGCGGCGGCGCTAACCATCCAGACCGAGAACGCCAAAGTGCAGACGTCCGTGTCGCCCAAGATGGTCGACGAACTTCCTCTCGTCGTCGGCGGCGCGATGCGCAGCGTGTTCAACCTAGTCGCCGTCGCAGCCGAGACCAAGGGCGACGGCAACCGCATCTCGCTGGGCGGCGGCCAAGCCGCGGCGTGGAACGCCACGCTGGACGGGCTGGGCGTAACCACCAACCGGTCAGCCGACGCGGGCGAGATCGCCTATCTGACGCCGTCGGTTGAGGCGATCACGGAGTTCGCAATCGACACAAACGGATTCAAAGCCGAATATGGACAAGCCGGTGGAGGCGTGATGTCTTTCGTCTCCCGCTCCGGCACCAACAGCTTCCACGGCGTCGTCTACGATTTCTTCCGGAACGAGGCGATGGACGCGCGCGGCTTCTTCGCCGGCAGCCGCAGCGTGCTGCGCCAAAACAATTTCGGCGCGACGGCGGGCGGCCCGGTGCGGATCCCGAAGATCTACGATGGCCGGAACAAGACGTTCTTCTTTTTGGCCTATGAAGGCTTTCGCAATCGCGCGGGCGCCAACGACACCATTCTCAGCGTCCCGACGCCGGAGATGTACAACGGGAACTTTTCCAACTGGGTGGACTCGCAGAACCGGCTGTTGACCATCTACGACCCGTCCACGACGGTGGCGAATCCCGGCGGCGGTTTCACCCGCACTCCGTTCGCCGGCAACATCGTTCCGCAAAATCGATTTTCAAATATCGCCAAACAGGCGTCGGCGATTGCACAACCCATCGCCGTGCCGAACCGCCCGGGACTGACTCCGGGAACCAGCGGCTATGTGCGGCTGAACTATCAGGTTCAGGGAGGGGCTATCGAAAGCCCGCAGGACAAGGGATCGATTCGCGTCGACCACAACATCAACGAAAGACACCGCGTGTCCGGCTTCTTTAACCGGACGGAGTTCAACCAGGCAGTTAGCGCCTCTGGAGCGCCCGGACTCCCGTTGCCCTTGTGGAACGGGCAGGTTCAAACATTCCCCACCAAGGCTTTCCGCAGCTCGTGGGACTGGACCGTCAATCCGGCGATGCTGAACATCCTGTCAATCGGCGTCAACAGCTTTGACAAGACCTCCGCTTCTCCCAACGTTGGCGGCAACTGGAAAGACCGTTTGTGCTTGGGCAACGTTCCCGATTGCAACCGGAACATGATGAACACGCTTTTCAGCGAGTTTCAGCAGTGGGGCAGCACCTCTACCAACGGCACGTTCCAGCCTAGCTGGCAGATCAAGGAAGACTTCAGTTGGGTGAAGGGCAAGCACACACTGAAGTTCGGCTATAACTTTCAGTACCAAAGCGCGGAGGGTTTCGGTGAGCAGGACATCGCCGGACGGGCGGACTTCAGCTTCCTGGGCACCAGCGTTCCCGGAGCCACGTCCTTCACCAGCGGATCCAGCTTCGCCAGCTTCCTTCTGGGTGAAGCGAACTTCGGCCGTACGGAGACCGAGCGCTACGTTCCGCAGGTTTATCCGTATCACGGCTTCTACGCGCAGACTGACTGGCGCGTAGCCCGCAACGTCACGATTAATCTTGGGATTCGCTACGACCTGACACTCGCTCCGCGCGCGAAGAACGACCAGTATTCGGACTTCAATCCGGACAGGCCAAATCCTGCCGCCGGAAACATTCCCGGCGCTTTGTGGTTCGCCGGCTTCGGAGAAGGACGGGAGAACACGCGCAGTTTGGTGCCGAACTGGTATGGCGGCTGGGGACCGCGGTTGGGAATCGCCTGGAGCCTGTCTCCAAAGACAACCATCCGCGCCGGCTACGGCCGATCCTTCAGCCGGGTCACGGCAGTCGCCGGCAGCGGCCACTTCGCCGGATTTATCGGCCAGTACGTTTTCAACTCCCTCAACCAGGGCGTGACGCCGGCGTTCCGGCTGGACCAGGGCTTGCCTGCCTATCCACTGCCCCCGCAGATCAATCCGTCCTTCTCCAACGGCAACAATGTCGAATATTGGCAGGGGCAGGAAGCCACGCGTGCGCCCGAACAAAACTCTTTTACGTTCTCAATGCAACGGGAGCTAGGAAGAAACACGGTGCTGGAAGCGGCCTACAACGGAGTGATCGGCAGCCACCTGCAAACTGGACTACTGGTCCTGAACCAGGTTCCCACGCCGATCCTCAACGATCTGTTCTCGAGATACGGGCAGACGGGCACGCTGAACCTGCTTCGGGCGAACATCAACTCCCCGCTGGCGCAGCAGGCGGGAATCCAGCGGCCCTTCCCGACCTTTACCGGAAGCGTCAATCAGGCGCTGCGGCCCTTCCCGCAATACCTGAACATCAACACGGCGGGTCACAACGGGGATAAAAGCGGCCATTCCGCCTATCACGCGATGATCGTGAAGGTGGAGCGCCGCCTCACCGCCGGCCTGACCGGACAGTGGAACTACACGTTCTCGAAGATCATCACCGACTCCGACACGTTTTACGCGAACATGCCCGGCGCGATGGACCAATACAACCGCAGCCTGGAGAAGTCGATCGGCGCGTTTGACCAGACCCATGTCGCGAAATTCTCGACGATCTATGAGCTCCCGTTCGGCAAGGGGCGGCGATGGCTGCAATCGGGCTTTGCAAGCTGGGTGCTGGGCGGCTGGCGCGTCGCGGCAGTGATGGTCTACTCCAGCGGCACGCCGATCGCTCTCGCGCGGAACAATCCGTTGCCGATCTTCAACGGCCAGACCCGGCCGTTCGTCACCAGCTACGACAACTGGCGCCCTGCACCGCAGGGCGATGGGTTCGACCCGGGCGTCGACCGCTTCCTGGACCGCGCCGTCTTCCCCGCGCAGCCGAACGACTTCGGCAACGTGACGCGCTACAACCCGAAGGTCCGGGCGTTCACCAATCTGAACGAAGATATCAGCGTCGGCAAGAGCTTCCCGTTCTTCGGCGAAGGCCGCAGGATCGACTTCCGCGCCGAGGCATTCAATATCTTCAACCGGACGGTATTCGGAACCGGCTCCACGAATCTGAACGCGAACACGTTCGGCGTGGTTACCAATCAGGTGAACAATCCGCGCCAGATGCAGTTGGCGTTGAAGATCTACTGGTAGGCCGGATTTTTTTCAGATACTCGTCGATCCTGTTCGCTGCTTCCAGCGCCTGGGGGTGCCGCTTTGCGGAAATCCTCAGGTGCCCGGAAGCCGCCTTCAGTTCCTTGCCCTGGCTGGCAAGGCTCATCCCCAGCACATAGTGCGCCGACTCGGATTCCTGTAGCTTCAGCGCCTTGCCGGCCGAAGCCTCGGCTTCCGACGGCCTGTTGAAATGCAGCAGCAGGATCCCGCGATTCACGTGCACCTCCGCCGCCGACGAATCGATTTCGAGAGCCCGGTCGTAGGCCGCCAGCGCACCGGCTGGATCGCCCGCCAGCACGCGCTCCGTCCCCAGGTTCATCTGCGCCTCAAAGTATCCGGGGTCCATCTCGACACACTGCTGAAGAAACGCCGAAGCCCCTGCATGGTCACCCCGGCGAGCGCACTTACCCGCCTCGCGCCATGCCTTCTGCACGTCTTTTGAGGGCTTGTGCGCCAGACGCCGCAACGACACCAGCCCACCGGGTGCCGGACTCCTCTTTGCCTCCAGGCGAATCGTCACCGGTGCGGGATCGCCGGCAATATTGACGTACTCTTCGCGGATCACTTCGCCCAGCATCGTGGTCACCCGTAAACGGTGCATGCCTGGGCCGACGCCGCGAAACTCGAACGATCCCAGCGGGCCCACGGCGGCTTTTTGGGCGATTAGGCCCCCGTCGGAATGAAGTTCGACGCTAAGATCCTGCAGGCGGACGGGTCCGTCGGCCAGGACCTCCCCACGAAGGGCATAGCGGCCCGACGCATTCAGAGTAGGAACGGTAAGAAGGCACACGAGTGCCGTAAGAACAGCTTTCCTGTACATGAATCGACTCCTGTCGTGTTAGTCAGGAAGACAGCGGAGCTTCCGCGGTACGGCTTAGGCGGCCCGAAGAACGGAGGGCCTGGAAACGGACTCGAGGATCCAGCTAATCAGGCTGGGCTCAAACGGGGAAGAACAGTAATCGCGTGCGCCGGCGTCGATGGCGTCCAGCCATTCGCCGACTTCACCGGTACGGCTTACTGCGACAACGGGCAGATCCGGATGATTCAAACAAAAATCGGCCAGCCCCACCGGGCTGCAAAAAGCCGCCGCCGGACCGCTGGATTCCTCGCCGACCACCTCCACCGACAGCGTCCGCAGGGCGGTCGACAATTCGGAGGCTATCAGCGGGTCCAGGCCCGCGAGGATCACTTTTGCCGGGGTTAGGGGCATGCCATCTCCTGTATAGAAACCCCTTGCGATGACGGGTGGGGGAGGTTTCTCTTCAAGGAGAAGAACGTGTCCGCTAGGACGAAAGGCCGCATCTGCTACGACCTTAGGATTTCATTGTGACATGACATCCCTATCATCGGCCTATGAATTTTCGCTATCGGCCCGATCATCCGGCACAATTCAATTTTCCAGCCGCAGGCTCATGCCGCTGATAAACTGGGGGTTGGAGATCTAATGGAAGCCGCCCCCGGCCCGGTCGAAAGAAGAAAATCCACGGTTGTGAACGTTGGCGGCGTCAAGACCGGCGGAGTCCACCCGATCGCCGTTCAGTCGATGACCAACACCGACACGGCCGACGTTGACGGAACGGTGGCGCAGGTTCTGGCCCTGGCGGCGGCGGGCAGCGAGTTAGTCCGCGTAACCGTAAATTCGGACCATGCGGCACGGGCCGTGCCACGAATCGTTGACCTGGTCCGGTTCAAGGGCTCCAGCGTGCCCATCATTGGCGACTTCCACTACAACGGCCACCTGCTGCTGCGAAAGTATCCCGACTGCGCGAAAGCGCTGGCGAAGTACCGCATCAATCCGGGCAATGTGGATATCGGCAAGTCTTCCGATAACAACTTCCGGACGATGATCGAGATCGCCATCGAGTACGGAAAGCCGGTGCGCATCGGCGTCAATTGGGGATCGCTGGATGGGCGGCTTCTTACGCGGCTGATGGACGAGAATGCGGCCAGCGCCAACCCACTGGACGCCAAGGACGTTACCTTGCACGCGATCGTGATCTCGGCGCTGGAATCGGCGGCGGCGGCCGAATCCTATGGAATGGCGCACGAAAAGATCGTGCTGAGCGCGAAGGTTTCCGGCGTGCAGGATTTGATCAAGGTCTACCGCATGCTGGCGGCCAAGTGTGACTATCCGCTTCACCTGGGATTGACCGAGGCGGGAATGGGCGCCAAGGGAATAGTCGCCACCACTGCGGCGCTGTCGCTGCTGCTGCAGGAAGGAATCGGCGACACGATTCGCACTTCGCTGACGCCTGCGCCGAACGGCGACCGGACCGAGGAAGTGATCGTCAGCCAGCAGATCCTGCAGTCGCTGGAACTGCGCAGCTTCACGCCCCAAGTGACGGCATGCCCGGGCTGCGGCCGCACCACCTCCACTTACTTTCAGGAGTTGGCCGAACAGATCGAAACTTACCTTCGACGCCAGATGCCCGTCTGGAAGCTGACTCATCCTGGCGTCGAGGAGATGAAGGTGGCCGTGATGGGCTGTATCGTCAACGGCCCGGGCGAGAGCAAGCATGCCAACATCGGCATTTCCCTGCCCGGCACGTTTGAGGAGCCTGTGGCCCCGGTGTATGTCGATGGGCGTCTGGTGAGGACGCTGCGCGGCGACCACATCGCCGCCGAGTTCCACACAATGCTGGAGGCCTACGTCGAGAAGACGTATCCCGCTTCTGAAGCGCTGGTCGCGCGTTAGATCGACTTGCCTTCGGCGACCTGCTTCATCTTCGCGAGTCCCTTCTCGAAGTCGGGACCGATGGCTTTGTCCATGCCGCCCATGAAAAGGGAGAAGGCCTTACTCATAAAATCGCTCTCGCCGCTCATCTTCCAGTTCACCTGCACGCCTTGCCCCTGGGGTATGAACTCGAACTGATTGGCGCTGGTGGAGGCGAACGGTTCCTGGAAGTTCAGGCGAATTCGAACCAGCTCCGCGGGTCTGCTCTCGGTGATTGTCATCATGCCGGTGCCGACGTCGTCGTTGCCAGTCCACTTGTAGACCGCGCCGACACCCGCAGGCGGCCCGGCGTATTCCGTTTTCATGTTGGGGTCGAGATGCGCCCAGGGCGACCACTGATCCCACTGATGAAAATCGTTCACCATGCCGAAAACCTGCTCGGCAGGCGCATTGATAGTGGCGGTGCGGACCACCGAGTAATCCTTCGGCTGCATCAGAATCACGACCAAAAGCACGGCCATCAGGGCCAGCACGACCAACAGGATTTTCTTGAGCATGAGGATCTCCGGTTAGTTACGATATCAAAATCTGGCGGAAGTTGGCAGGCCTTACACTGGGATCATTGAAGTTCCGCATCGTGTTGGAGTTCGACCCCGAAACCAATAGCTACTCGGCAGTCTGCCCGGAGTTGCCGGGGTGTGCTTCAGCGGGCGTCACTGAGAGCGAGGCGCGCGCCAATATCGAGGAAGCGATTCGGCTGTATCTTGCGCCCGGCGAACTTTCGCTGCCCAGCACAGCCAAATTGTCCGAGGTCACGATTGGGTGAAGGCGGCACGCCGCGACTCACCGCCGATCAGGTCGTCAGGATCCTTAAGCAGCACGGCTTCGCTCTAGCCGGGCAATCTGGCAGCCACCAGAAGTAGCGTAATGCGTCAACGGGAAGGCAGGTGGTCGTGGCCTGCCATCGTGGCCGGACGCTTCCCCTTGGGACCATGAGATCGAGTATCGAAGGAAGTTCGATTCCTCGATCGGCGTGGACCGACTGACGCGGTGGCGCGCCGCCATTTGCCACCAGACGCCGCATCCTGCTAGACTCTGCAATGGTAGTCATCCGCGCGCGAAGCGTGCGTTCGGCCGCCTCAAGGATAATCAATGCCGAAATTGAAGACCCATAAAGGTGCGGCCAAACGGTTCAAAAAGACCGGTACGGGCAAGATCACGCGCCGTAAGGCTTTCGCCCGCCACATCCTGACCTCAAAGTCCCCGGCCCGCAAGCGCCGCCTGGGCAAGACCGTTGTTGCCGACGAAGCCGATCAGGCGACGCTCCGGCAAATGCTGCCCTACGCCTAAACCGCGTAACCGTGTGGCCGGGCCACTGCACGTGCCCGTTCCGCCGGTACACACCCCAATTTGGGGCCTATCTTTCAAAGGAGATCAAACGTGCCAAGAGTCAAACGTGGAAGTCACCGGCGTGCCAACCGGAAAAAGACGCTAGCCCTCGCCAAGGGTTTCTTTCTCACCAAGAGCAAGCTGTATCGCGCCGCCCAGGAAGCGGTGGAGAAATCGGGCCGCTACGCATACGTCGGCAGGAAGCTGAAGAAGCGCGACTTCCGCGCACTCTGGATTCAGCGCATCAATGCCGCCGCCCGAATCTCCGGCCTCAGCTATTCCCGCTTCATGGATGGACTGAAAAAGGCTGGCGTGGAGCTGGATCGCAAGATCCTTGCGGACATCGCCGCCACCGACGCGACGGGTTTCATCGCCCTGGTTGATAAGGCCAAAGTGGCCACTGGCCGGGCCTAAGCGGGTCTTCGATGGAAACCCTCACCGAGCAGGAGCAAGAAAGCCTCTCGCACCTCGAAGCCCGGGTGGCCAAAGCCGTCGAACTCGTAACCGAACTGCGTGCGGAACGTGACGCGGCCAAGCTGGAGGCGAACGCGGCGAAAGAGGATTGCGCCAAGCTCCGGACACAACTTGAAAAGCTGGAATCCGAACGCAACAGCTTCCAGTCGGAGCGCAAAGCGGTCCGCACGCGCATCGAAAAGCTTCTCGGCCAGATGGATCTGCTATCCTCCGATTCGTAGGAGAGCGGACTCGCCCCCAAAGAACTCCAGTCGCGTCACGGTATACGGCCAGAACATTACCGTACTTACCGAAGGCGATCCACGCGAAGTTCAGGACTTGGCTTCCGAGATCGATCAGTTGATGGCGGGGATCGCATCGAGAACCGGATTGACCGATCCGACACGCGTCGCCATCCTCGCAGCCCTTCATCTGGCCGATCAGTTGAAGACCACTCGCGGCGACCTTGAAGCCGTCCGCGATTCGATCAGTGAGCGTTCGCGCCGCATGACCGAACTTCTGGACCAACTCTCGTAGCGCAGCTTCTAGAAGTAGCGTTCCTGCTTGCGCAGCGTCCCGAAGCTGCCAACATTGGCGATCGCCAGCGCCACCCGGAACTGATTCTCGAACCGCGTACCGAAATTCAAACGGCGGTACTGAATCGAAAATCCGCAGCAGTCGGTGTTGTAAGTTACCTGCGTGTTCGCGAACTGAAGCGTTCTTAGACGGTAGTCGTAGATAGCGAAGAACGCAGTATTCCAGCCGCGGCGGTTCTCGCGCCCCCATCCCACTAGACCCCTGAACTGATTCGCCGCAGGAGACAGCAGCGGTGACGACCGGACGTGATTGTGCCCGGCGGAGACGAAGAAGTCCTGCACCCGGCCGTCCAGCGAGACGGTGTTGTTCGTCACGCCGCTTCGCAGGGGATCGTAGTCCATCCGCCACGCGACGCCCACACCCGGAAGAGGTTCCATTCGTAGATTCGACGCCACCGGGGAGTACCTGCGGGGCCGGTCGATGAACGCGAACCCGGAGAAGTCCGCCGAGGAGGCCAGAACATTGCGCCGCCCATTGGCTACCACGCCGCCGAAATCGGGATCGAAGTAACGGCGGTGCCACACTTCCCAGGTGGCCCACTCCCGGGTTACTCCGCCTTTCTTGGTGTAGAAGCGGTTGGTCAACGACAAGTCCACCTCATTCGTGTTGGTCAGAAGCTCCGTGTCGTCGAAGCGTATGGTCGAGCGGAAAGTGTCCACGCCCCCGACGTACCGGAAGGTGGCTCGCGGTTCGATGACGTGCTTTAGCTTCTCACCCAGCCAGCTTTTCCGTTCATAGATCCGCGACAACGAAGGCAAGATCAGGTCCACGTCGCCGATGAAGGCGTGTCGCCAAAGGCCCTGCCCTGTTACTTCGTTGGGCTGGCCGAAGCTGGAGCCCCAATAAGTTTCACGGATCGCGATCGACGGAATCAACTGAAGGTGCTTGAACTTCAACGCGCCAGTCAATTGTGGCGACACGTCCAGCCGCTCCATCGCCTGCCGGGTCTGGAACAGCGGCTGATTCCGGCGCAGCAGCGATGCCGACGAATCGAACGACCACCATAGCGGAAGAGTCTTGAAAAGCTTGCGGTCCTGCGAGAAGAATTCAACCTGGGGCAGCTTACGAATCGAGATCTTGTCGTCGTCAACATTCGATTGGAAGTTTTCCACGCGGTTGAATACGCCGTTGAATCCGTAGCCGTTCCAATGCTTGGTTACAAAGGCCGTCGAAGTTACTTCGGAGTAAACCGCTTCGTTGAACGTCTCGGTAAACGCCTGGCGGAAGCGGAACGAGCTTAGATAATTGATCTGGGCCAGCGCACTAAATCCCTTGGGCATCTCCGTACGTCCGAAGAAGTTGATGGAAAAGCCCCCCTCCTTTACACGGGTGCCATCGTCAAGCAACCTGCCCTTGTCATTTACACCGTAGAGCACGAAGTTGAAGTCGGAACGCTGAGTCGGCTTTCCCCTGAAGTCAACTAAGTGGGCAAAGCCACGGGAAGTGAAATACTGGGGCCGGTAGGTAAGGTCGTAGCTTCGCGAGATCGCCCAGTAGTATCCGATTCCGAACATCAGTCCGCGCCGGCTGCTGTTGCCAAAACTCGGCATCAGAAATCCGCTCTGGCGCGGACGCCGCTCCAGCGGTTTGTAGTAGTACGGCGCGTAGAACAGCGGGACGCCGCGCAACCGGAACAGCGCTCCCTTGGCGATCGCCCGGCCGTTCGGAATTACGTCGAAGCGGTTGCCGGTCAGCGTCCACCAGGGCTTCGGAAGTTTGCAGGACGTCACAAATCCCTCGTACAACACGTAGCGGTCCTTGATCCGCTCCGCCCACTTACCTTCAAAGACGAAGGGATTGTCGGATGTCAGGACGCCCGGGCGCGCATCGAGAGCCACCGGAACGACACCCGACACCTCATAGAACTTGCCCGTTTCGGCGCGTACGTCGTACTCGGCGCGAGCGCAACGCAGCTCCTCGCCGCCGTCGTAGTTTTTGTAGCGGACGTTGCCGCGTGCCTCGGCGAATCCAGTCAGCTCGTTGTAGTCGATCTCGTCAGCCGACAGCAGCGCCTCAGCCGTTTCCAGTTCCACTTTGCCACGAAGCCGGCGCATCGCACCCTCGGTCTCCTGCCGTACGGCCCGGACGATAATTTCGTCGGCGGCGGGCGGATTGGGGCGGATAATGCGGACTCGCTGGTTCGGATTGGCCTGTCCGAACGCCAACCCGCCTGCTACCAACAGGCTACCGGCGACTATCTGAAGTTTTCGATAAGGAAAAAGTTCGTGACAAAAGAAAATGAATGTGTTACCTAGAATATGGTACGCGGCTAAAGACCCTGAGATTCGCCACTCCAAACGTCCACGCTATCACCGCAGGGGCAGGAGCGGCAACTTGACACCTGTTGTAGTGGGTCCAAACCGCCGAAAGAATGAACGGTGGCAACCACTGCTTTCGCATTCTCGATGAACTGCCAGTACTGCGGCGCACCAAACGCGTCTGACGAGCACCGTTGTGCCCGCTGTGGGCGCCGCCTGCGCCTTGCGACGGCACGCCCTGCCCCTGAGGGCTATCAACCCGCCGCGCTTGCGCTGAAGCCCCTGCCCGATCCCGGTCTCCCCCGTGTCGCTCCACGAAGTCCCCGGCAACCCGAGTTGTTCCCTGCCTCAGGCGGCCCGCGAGTGGTTTCTATTTCTGGCGAGCCGGAACCGCGGAAGCCTGCGCCACGTTCGAAGGCCGCCCCACCGAAGTCGCCGGAGCCAAAACGCGCGCAACAGCAGTTGGCCTTTGGACCCGTGATCTCGACCGGCCGCGGCGAGAAGCCTGCCGTCGAGAGCGTTCGCTATTGCAAAGCCCCGGTTGCCCGTCCGGAGCATCGCGCCGTCGCCGCCTTCATCGACGCGGGTATTGTCCTCACCGCCATCCTGATCGTCGCCGCGATTTACACCTTCTGGGGCGGTGGCGTGTTTCGGACAGACGCCTTGGCGCTATCGGCGTTCGCCGTCGTCTGCGGGGGCATCGTCGTGGTCTATCAGCTGCTGTGGGCGCTGGCCAATGGCGAATCCGCCGGGCTACGCGCGGCGCGCCTGAAGCTTCTTAATTTCGAGGGCCGCACGCCGGGCCGCCGGGAGCGCTTGGCGCGTATCGCGTCGGCTTGGATTTCCGTGGCTCCCGCGGGTCTCGGGCTGGTGTGGGCGCTTCTCGACGAGGAAGCCCTTACCTGGCACGACCAGATCTCGAAAACCTTCCCCACACCCGTGGACGCGCTGGGCACGCGGCGCGGCTAGCGCCTGACGAACGCCCGCGCCATCAACCACACCTTCCGCCATCTGGGAACGGCGATCCGGCTTTCGAAGACTGAATAGCCGGACGACTCGATCCGGTCAAACAGCTCACGGTAAATATCGATCATCGCGATCAGGGCAGGCCGGCTGTCCGGATCGATCATCCCGGGAAGCGGCGCCGCTTCCCGGTACAGGTCCCGGGCGCGACCGCCTTCGAAGCGGAGCAACTCCCTCATCGCCGGCGAATCCTCCATCGTCGCGACACCGAACCGCTGACGATCCTCAACCGGCAAGTAGATGCGTCCCATGGCAGCATCCTCGCGAACGTCCCGGATGATGTTCGTCAATTGGAACGCCACGCCGCACTTCTCGGCCAGCAGCGGAGCTCCGGCGTCGCGATATCCGAAGATGTGGATGACGCTAAGCCCCACCACCGAGGCGACGCGATAGCAGTAGCGGTATAGGTCATCAAAAGTGTGGACCGGGCGCGGGTCAAGATCCGACTCCACGCCGTCGATCATGTCGAAAAAGATGTGATGGGGAATAGAGAAGCGGTGGACCGCATCGAGGAATCCCGGCCAGATTGGATCGCCGCCAGCCTGCCCAGCCAACGCGCGATCCAACTCCGCACGCCAAGCGCCCAGCGCGGCACGGCTTGCGCCCGCCTCGTCGCTGAGATCGTCGCAATGCCGCATGAACGCATAAACCGCGCAGATGGCATCCTGTTTCGCGGCCGGAAGCAGACGGAATGCATAGTAAAAGTTTTTCGCGCGGTTCCGCGCGACCTTGCGGCAGAACCGGTACGACTCCGGAACCGTCATCCGAACCGCGGAAGAACCCGGCGCGGCAGTGCGCGCAGAAGAAGCCATACGCTTTCTACTTTGGTGATCTTTGGGCGCGACCGCAACACGTCGTAGCCGCAACGTTCAATCTTATCCAGGATGGCCAATCCGCCGCGGCTGAACAACTCAATGTCGAAGGCCAGCTTTCGATCAAGCGTCGCCGCCAGCGGCAGCCCGGCGCCGAAGCGGGCGCGCGCGTAGTCCACCGCTTCGCGCATGGCGTCCCGAAACGCGGGAGTAAATCTGCGAAGCGCGATATCTTCCTCCGAAACGCCGTGCCGCAGCAGCAGCTCCTGCGGCATGTAGACGCGATCTTTCTCCCAATCCACGGCGACGTCCTGCCAGAAGTTGGCCAGCTGCAAACCGGTGCAGGTGGCATCCGACATCGCGAACCTCGCCTGGTCTCGGTAACCCGCCAGCATCAGCACCAGACGGCCAACGGGATTTGCCGACCGCTGGCAATAGTCCAGAACCTCGTCCCAGTTGGCGTACCGGGATTGGGTCTGATCCTGTTCAAACGCGCGGATCAGATCGTCGAATGGCTCAACCGGAAGATCGCGCTTCGACACCGTCTCGCGCAGCGCTACAAAGACCGGATGCCGTGCCTCTCCGCGATACATCGACAGCAGGCCCTGCCGCCACCACTCCAGCAGACGAAGACTTTCGACCGGATCGCCGATCTCGTCACCCAGGTCGTCCGCCCAGCGGCAAAACGAATAGACGTTGTAGAAATCCTGATGCAGATCCGCCGGCAGCAGAAAACTGACGACGGGGAAATTTTCGTAGTGGCGCGCGGCCAGCCACCGCGTATAGGAAAGGCTCTCCGCAACCGGCCACTCGCGCTCCATCAAATCCGGCGAGCGGACGAAATCTTTCGGTTCGAGAAACTCCACCTACGGAATGATGGCGGTCTTCAGGTGTCCGTTGTGCGCCATCAGGTGATGGAACACGTCAAGAAGCTTGGTTAGCGGCTCCTCGCGATTTACAAACTGGCGGGCCGTGATGTGGCCGGCGGCGATCATGTCCAGCGCGGTTCTGATGTGGAATGGCGTGTGATGGAAGCTGGCCTTCAGCGTGATCTCGGAATAGTGCAGATGCTGCGTATCGATTGGCACCGTTGTGTCGCTGGGGCAGCCGCCGAAGAAGTTCACCGTGCCGCCGCGACGCACCATCTGAACGGCTTCCTGCCAGGTGCGCGGCGAACCGACCGCTTCGATGGCGATGTCGGCTCCATGATCCTTCGTCACGTCACGGACAGCGGTGACGATATTCAGCGAGTCGTCCGCAGTCAACAGCACTTGTGCGCCAAGGGCGGCAGCGCGGTCCAGTTGCATAGGCCGGCGTCCAACCGCAATCACACGCGCCCCACGCAACGCGGCTACTCGAACGAACATCAGGCCAATGGGTCCAAGACCGATGATGACGACATTGTCGCCGGACCGAATCTGCGTCTCGTCGATCCCGCGAAGCACGCAGGCCAATGGCTCCGTCAGTGCGGCGTCCTGATAGGACACATGGGCGGGAAGTTCATGCGTATTCCGCTCGACGATCCGGGCGGGAATCCGAATATATTCCGCGTAGGCTCCGTTGTTGAATAGAAGATCCTCGCAGAGATTTTCGAGGTTCTTCTTGCAGTAGAAACAGTGGCCACAGGGCGCGGAGTTGGCGGCCATTATCCGCTGCCCGGGACGAAAGCGCTTCACCCGGTTGCCCGCCTCCACAATATCTCCGGCCAGTTCGTGACCGAAAAGCGCGGGAGGCACGATCATCCGGGCGTGGTAGCCCCGGCGAAAAACTTTGACGTCCGTCCCGCAGGTCAAGGCCGCCTTGACGCGCACCAGCAGGTCACCTGGACCGATCTCTGGTACGGCCACTGGCTCCACTTCAACATGTTCCTTGCCATACAGAACAGCGGCAAGCATCTTGTTCTTGACTAGAGAGATATCCACTACCCGCCCCTTTGAGGCTGAACTACAATTTTCAACGATTCCGGACCAGGATGCAACGCGAGTTGAAACCCATCATGAATCTGGCTGAGCGGTAACTTGTGTGAAATCAATCTCTCCAGCGGCAGCGTTCCGCCGAATACCAACTCGGCGGACTGCCTCTGAAGTTCCACCGACGCGCTGTAGCTACCGTAAAGCACTCGCTCGTCTTTGCAGATGTCTGAGCCTGCCAGCTCGATTCTTTCCTCACTCGAAGTCTGCGCAAAAAGAAGGATTTGCGCGCCGGGGCGGGTAGCCTGGACGGCCTGCTCCACCAGACCCGGGGCCGACACAGCAAGGATGGCAAGATCCGCGCCACGGCCGGCGCTCATCCGCTTCGCTATCGACACGACATCCTGGCTGCGCGGGTCGGCCGTAACGTCAGCCCCCATTTCAGCGGCCAGGCTCAGGCGCGACGGCATGGTGTCTGTAGCCAGCACGATGGCGCCCGCGCGCTTCAGCAGCATGGTGAAGATCAGGCCGATGGGGCCTTGACCCATCACCGCAACTACGTCGCCCGCGGCGGGTTTGGCCCTATGCACGGCTTTGACGCATGTGTTCACCGGCTCCACCCAGCACGCCTGTTCAAAGGACACGCCATCGGGAATCTTTTCGACACCCCGCTCCACGATCCAGTCCATCACCCGCACGTACTGTGCGAATCCGCCGCCAGCCGGTTCAAATCCAGCCGTCACGCCCACCTTCTTGTAGACGCCGCATTGTGCGAAAAGCTTGCGCTGGCAATAAAAACATTTTCCACAAGGAATGTGGTGGAACACAACTACCCTATCACCCACGCGGTACTTCTCGACACCGGCACCGGCGGCGGCCACGACACCGGCAGTCTCGTGTCCGTAGACGCGAGGCGGCGGAAGCAGGTCGTACTCCACTTTTTTAAGATCCGTATGGCAGATTCCGCAGGTATCCACCTGAATTAGAATCTCGCCGGGCCCGGCGGTGGGAGTGTCGATTTCCTCGACGCCAACGTTACCGTCTCCGCGATAAACGGCCGCCCGCATCCGCAGCGGGATTTTGGGAACGGCCTCAGCCCTTTCAGATTCGGCAGTTGTCAATCCACTCTCCCAACCGGTCCGCGCCGTGGCGGCTTCTTCTGTAAAGACCGGCTAATTCCCGAAAGCCGGAGACGGGGTTTTTCATCGCCTGCCCGGCGACGCGCAAACCGGCGAAGCGTCCTTCGGCGTCCCGCGCTCCATTCAAGTCAACTGAGATGGTCTCGTCCACCGTGTCGGAGACGACTTTCACGCACTGGAATGCAATACCCATGTCACGCGCAACTCGCGCGACGGCGGCAGATTCCATCTCCACAACCGACCCCATCGATGCCAGCGCACTCTTCTCGGCGGCGGTCACAGCGACACGATCCTGGCTGACGATCGTAACGCCCTGCGAATCGGGAAACGGCAGCGCGGCAAGCTCGTCGCCGCTGTTCGGATCGAAGACGTTCCACCCGGTTACCACGTCGCCCACCGACAGCTTGGCATCAAGGCCGCCGCACAAACCGACGCTCCACACGCGGTCTGGCTTCGCATGATCGATGACTGCCGCCGCCGCCGCCGCCGCCAGCGGAAATCCCGGACCGTTAGCGCACAGCACAACATCGTGGCCGCGCCACAACGCCCGGTAGGCGTGCCGCACGGGCAGTCCAGTCAGCGCCCCGCTGTCATTCATTTTCGCTCGAATCCCAGTCAGCTCGAAGTCCTCCGCCGAGATGATCGCGATCGTCACTTAAGTGTAACCATTGGCGCGAAACCAATCGACCGCGTTTCGCAGCGCCGTCTCCACGCTTCCCGGCTGATAGCCGAGCTCGCGCGCAGCCTTCTCATGCGAGGCCCACATTCTTTTCGCCGACATCCTCACGGCGTCCAATGGAACCCGGGGTTCCGATCCAGTGATCCCCGCCCATGCCGTGCTTACAGCGCCTGCGAGGTACGCCACAAAGTAGGGTAGCCGAATTTTGGGGGCGGTCCGGCCCGTCGCCGACGCAAGCCGCGCCAGGATCTGTTGAAGCGTCAGATTCTCCGCGCCCAGGATATAGCGCTCCCCCGGAATGCCACGTTCAAACGCCAAAACATGGCCCTGGGCAACATCGCGGACATCGACCAGATTCAAACCGGTGTCGACGAACGCCGGCAGGCCGCCTTTCAGAAAATCGACGATCACCTTGCCCGTGGGCGTCGGCTTGAAGTCGTGGTCGCCCACGGGCGCGGTGGGGTTGACAAGGACCACCGGAAAACCCGATTCGGCAAACTCCAAGGCTTTCTTCTCGGCAAGAAACTTCGATCGCTTGTACGCGCCTTGCATGGCATCCTCCGCCGCTGGAGCCATCTCGGTGCCCGCGTTCGGCCCATCAAAAGCGATAGTCCCGATGGTGGAGGTGTAGACGACACGATCCACGCCCGCGCCGCGAGCGGCTGTCAGCAGATTGACGGTGCCCTCGACGTTCGAGCGGTAAAGGTCCGATGGGTCCCGCGCCCATAGCCTGTAGTCCGCCGCTACGTGAAATGCCGCTCCGCAGCCACGGCAGGCGCGGTCGAGCGAACGCGCGTCGCGAAGGTCGCCGGTAACCACTTCGATGTCGAGTTCCGGAACGGGTTTCGACCGCGTCATCGCGCGTACAGTATGGCCGCGTTCCTGAAGTAGTTTCGCCACGTGCCAGCCGATAAATCCGGTTGCCCCCGTAACGAGAGTGGGCCGCACCGGGCTTAGCGGAACATCCAGGTAACCAGCTTGAACATGTCGCCAGGCTGGGAGTTGACGCCGAACGCCGCGGACGGTTCGTAGCCGCAGTGGACCATGCAATGGTCGCAGCGCGGATCGTTGCCGTGGCCGTAATGCTCCCACTGCGTCTTCGTCATCAGGTCTTCAAACTTGTCGTAGTGAGCGTCCGTGATCAGATAGCACGGACCCTTCCAGCCCTTGGTGTTGTATGTGGGATTGCCCCAGGCCGTGCACGGATAGTCGCGCTTGCCAGCGAGGAATTCCAGGTACAGCGGTGAGTTGGAAACCGGATACTTGCGGGCCATCTGCTCGAACCCGGCGAACTTCTCGATCACGGCTTCGCGCGTCAGGAAGATCTCCCGGTCGTTTACGGCCGAGTAGCCGTAGGCGGGCGAAATGGCATGGCCATCGACGCCGAGCTCCTTCAGGTATTCGAACAGTTCCTCGATTTCCGCCATGTCGGTCTCGGTGTAGACCGTCGTGTTGGTCATCACCTTAAATCCGGCGGCCTTCGCGGCGCGAATGCCTTCGATGGCCTCGCGGAAAACGCCCTCGCGTTCGACGGCGATGTCGTGATTCTTCTCCATGCCGTCCAGGTGGACGTTGAAGTAAAACCAGTCATGCGGAGTGAACTGATTCAGCTTCTTCCGGATGAACATTCCGTTGGTGCACAGGATCACCTGCCGTCCGCGACCCAGCAGCTCCTTCGACAGGGCGCCAATCTGCGGATAGAGGAACGGCTCGCCGCCGCAAATGGCGACTATGGGCGCGCCACACTCATCGGAAGCGGCCAGGCACTTGTCCAATGAAACCGTTTCGGTAATCGAATTCTCGTATTCCCGGATGCGGCCGCATCCCGTGCAGGTGAGATTGCAGGCATGCAGCGGCTCCAACTGAAGCACCAGGGGAAAGCGCTTCTTGATTAGCGGATGCACCGTGCCCTCCGCCGTGCCGCTGGCGCGCGCATGGATGATCCGGAATGGATTCACGGAGTCCAGGTCCGGCTTTACGGACTTCTGCCATTCCGGCCGCGGCCGGATTTTGTTCTTCGCAATGTAGCCTGCCATCGTGGCAGTCAACGACAAGGGGAATCTCATTTTTAGTCGCTTGGGGGACGGTGTTTCAGATACTCTGCCAGCGCCAGGACGGGAAACGAGTTCCGGTAGAGGTGGTAATTCAGGTAGAACACTTTGGGAAAACCGGTGCCCGTCGCCAGTTGTTCATCCCAATTTCCGGCTTCCCGCTGGTTGTCGGCCAGATAGGCTACGCCGCGGATCACGCTCTCCGACGTTTCGTCGCCTCCGGCCAGAAGGCCCAGCACAGCCCACGCCGTCTGCGACGGAGTGGAGCCCGCCGCGACAAACCCACTGCCGTCGTAGCTGGCGCAGCTTTCGCCCCAGCCGCCGTCGGCATTTTGTACGCTGCGTAGCCATTCGCCACCGCGGAGCACAGCCGCCTCGCGGTCATCGACGCCCGCTGCCCTCAGGCCGCGCAAGGCAAGAAAAGTTCCGTAGACGTAATCGACGCCCCAGCGCCCGTACCAGCTTCCGTCCGATTCCTGGGAATCGAGAAGGAACTGAACTCCGCGCTGGATGGGCGAATCGGACGCGGGAACTCCCCACGTCACCAGCGCCTCGATCACACGTCCCGTGATGTCGGGACACGTCGGATCCAGCATTGCGTTGTGATCGGCGAAAGGCACGTCGCTGAGGAACTGCCAGTTGTTGTCGACGTCGAACGCCGCCCAGCCTCCGTCGGCGGACTGCATTCCCAGCAGCCAATCGACGGCGCGCCGCGATGTGGCGGCCAGCGCCGTACGGTCGGTGGCGCCGGTTTCCTTCAGTGCCAGCAGCACCATCGCCGTGTCGTCGATGTCCGGATAATATTCGTTCGCGAACTCGAAGTACCAGCCGGAAGGTTCAAGATCCGGCCGCTTGATAGACCAGTCTCCCTTGCGGCGGCATTCCTTCGTCAGCAGCCAATCGCCGCAGCGCTTCATCGCCTCCGATGGGGCGAGGCGCGTCGAACCAAGCGCGTGCGCCGCAATGGCTGTGTCCCACACCACGGAGAAGCACGGCTGAAAGAAGAAGCGGTCGCCATCTTCGACGATTAGATTCTCAAACTGGCGCACGGCTTCGACGACAACCTTGTCGTCCTTCCGATATCCCAGGACGTCCAGCGCCATGATGGAATACATCATCGGCGGGTAGATGGCGCCCAAGCCGTCGGAGTATTCCAGCCTCTCCAGCATCCAGGTCTTTGCCTTTTCGATCGCCCGGTTCCGCACCCAGTTCGATCCGAACCGCTCCCAAAGCTTCAGGCACCGGTCCACCTTGTGGAAGAAGCTCTTGCGCGAGAAGAACCTGTCGGAGGGTGCGAAATCGGTGGAGACGCCGGGCAGGAAAATCTCGCTGAGGTCGAACCCATCCGGCACCGGGCGACCTTTCGGCTGGGCGAACACCAGCGCCTGAGTGATTGCCAAAGGAACGACAATGGCCCGGGTCCACGAACTCATCTCGTAGATGGCTTCCTTCATCAGCATCATCTCCGGAGGAACCGTCGGGACGCCGTGACGCGGATACAGATCGAAGAGGCTGAGGTTCAGCTTCGTATAGCTGTTCGCGGCCTGAATTCCGCCCAGGGCAAGAATGCGGTCGCGAAGCGTCTTCATCGGCTTCGACTGCACTTCGACACCGGAGACTTTCAGGGCGAAGTACGCTTTCACGCATGCGCTGATCTCGCTGGGGCCGCCCGCGTAGATCGAGAATCCGCCGTCGCTGTTCTGCCGGTCGAGGATCGCGCTTACCGCGGCCTCGACGCGCCGGTGCGGCTGCCATACGCCGGCAACGGGCGGATGCCGCCATAGTTCAAGAAGGATGTAGTCGCTTTCAAGCGTCGAATCGGCGGTAAGGTCCGCCCACCAGTAGCCGCGCTCGTGCTGCTCGGACAGAAGCCAGTTCGTGGCTCGATGGATGGACTTCGACGCGGCAGCGCTAGCCGAATCGGCAAGTTGAAGACCAGGACTCATGAAGCGGCGATAGCGCCCGGGACCTCGATCCGCGTCAGGCGCGGAGCCGTAAGCTCCGGCGGAAGCGAGAACCGGACATCCTCCTCTTTGATCTCGATCTCCTCCATCTCACCGTAACCGCGCGTCTTCAGCGCGCCGATTAATTCCTGAACCAAAACTTCCGGAGCGGACGCGCCGGCGGTCACCGCCACCGTGTTCACGCCTTCAAACCACTCGTCGCGCGCGTCGCGGGCGTCGTCGACAAGATAAGAAGGCACTCCGGTTTTCTCGCAAACTTCCACCAGCCGCCGGGAGTTGGAACTGTTCTGGCTGCCGACAACCAGCAGCAGTTCGCACAATGGCGCAACCGCTTTCACCGCGATCTGCCGGTTCTCGGTCGCATAGCAAATATCCTGTGAATGCGGCCCGGTAATTTTCGGGAACCGTTCCTTCAGATGCACCACGATGTCGCGCGTTTCGTCCAGACTCAGTGTGGTCTGGGTAAGGTAGGCGACCTTCGCCGGGTCGGGAATCACCAGGCGGTCAACATCTTCGACGCGCTCCACCAGCACCATGCGGTCTGGCGCTTCACCCATCGTCCCGATCACTTCGTCGTGATCCTTGTGCCCGATCAGTACAAGAGAGTACCCGGACTTCGCAAACTTGATCGCTTCCAGGTGCACTTTGGTCACCAGCGGGCAGGTGGCGTCGATCACGAGAAGCTTCCGGTCTATCGCTTCCTGCCGGACTGCGGGAGATACGCCGTGGGCCGAGAAAATGACTCGCGCGCCAGCGGGGACCTCCGCTAACTCCTCGACGAAAACCGCACCGGCTGCGCGAAGATCCTCAACGACGTGGCGGTTGTGAACGATCTCCTTACGGACGTAAATCGGAGCGCCATACGTTTCCAGCGCTATTTTGACGACATCAATAGCGCGCACGACACCGGCGCAGAACCCGCGTGGACTGAGAAGGACGATCTTCTTTCGCGCAGTGCTGCCGTTCGAGGTCCCCGTCCGCATCGAGCCTTTAGTATAACAGTCACAATCCCGGCTGGTGGCGATTAAGCCTTAACGTTCAGCAATCAAAAGACATATCCGGTCCAGAATCGCTGCGCCATTCTCGACATCCAGCCCGATCTTTACCACGTGCACGGAATCGGCCCGGCGGGGCAGGTTCATCAGGTCTTTTTCGGTCGTCACGATGGGTGGCTGCAGGCCCTTCAGGTCGTCCAGCGTATACGCATGATGGTCCGGAAATTCCCGCCAATCCATGACTTCAATGCCGGCCTCACGCAGCGTTTGCCGGAACGACGCGGGGTTGCCAATTCCGCAGAAGGCGGAATAGCGCCCGGATGGCGGGGCCTCCCGGATCGTCTTGCGCGGCGACACGACGAAGTCGGCGCGCTCCAGCGCGTCGAATCCTTCGCGGAGCCAGCCCGATGGAAAAACTCCTCCGCCGGCGTTTGGATCGAGCCGGTCCAGCACCGCAATATCGAGATCCCGGTGCAGCGCCCAGTGTTGAAATCCGTCGTCCAGCACGAAGAGATCGACGTTCTTCTCAAACAGTTTGCCGGTAAGGTAACGGTCCTGCCCGATACCCACCCACGCGGTTCCGGCCGCAAGAAACAGCTTGGCTTCGTCGCCCGTCAGCTCGACTGGCGCATCCTCGCCGGGCTGATACGACACTGGCTGCCGGTCGCGGCGGCGATAGCCTCGCGTCAGAATTCCCACCTTGACGCCGCGCGCGTGAAGATGCTGCGCCAGCCACAGCACCATCGGAGTCTTGCCGGATCCGCCCATCGCGAGTCCGCCGACGCTGACCACTGGCCGGCCGAGCCGCTTTCGATGCGTTAGCCGCCGGTCGATTGCGACTCCCGCCAGCCAGAGCCGCGAAAGCATCCACCAGAACCAGCGGACTGGCCTGTGCGTCAGCGGAGCGCCGAGGTCGATCGCAGCCGCGGCTTTCTGCGCGGCGCCACGATTCTTCGCGACAAGTTCCATAGCGCGCGCTCCCAGATGCCCAGGATCGCGCAGCAATTCCGTCACAACCGCCGCCAGTTCTTCCGCATCGCGGACAACGCGCAACGCGCCGGCGGACCGGAAGTCGCCGAACATGGCGGCGAAGTTGTGCATGTGCGAACCGGTGACGATAGGCCGCCCGAAAAGCGCGGGTTCGAGAACGTTGTGTCCGCCCCAAGGGACCAGCGAACCGCCGACGAAGACGACGGAATTCAGTGCGAAAAGGCTGGCTAATTCACCCATCGAATCCATCAGCAGGCAGCGGACGCCATCGAGCGTACCGTGGCTGCGCCGCGCAAACGAAATACCGGCGGCGCGCAACTTCTCCGCCGCCGTGTCAAACTCACCGGGCCGCCGGGGCGCAAGAATCAGCTTGGTATCGGACGGCAACGCCTGGAATGCGCGAATGACGGCGTCGTCTTCATCGGGCGGCATCGTGCTGGCGGCGATGAACAGCGCGCCTCCCGCCACCCAATCCGCGATCTCGGCCGGTGGAGGGCCCGGTGCAACGACGTCGTACTTCAGATTTGCCGAAGTCCGCGCCTGCTTCGCACCCAGGCTGCGGTAACGCGCCGTGTCGGACTCGCTTTGAGTAAGAATGATGCCGGGCAGCGTCAACACGGGCTTGAAAAACCACGCCAGGCGGCGGTACTTCGGATAGGCACGGTCAGAGATCCGGCCATTGACGACGGAAAGCGTTGCGCCAAACCGACCGGCTTCGCGCCATAGGTTCGGCCAGATTTCCGTTTCGAGAACGATCACCGCCGACGGGCGAAGCCTCCGCAAGACGCGCCGCACGATCCAGCAATAGTCGATTGGCGCGTAGAATACGCCGTCGGCGATTCCGGCCAGTCGGCGATTCGCCAGTTCGCGGCCGGCGATGGTCGAACAGGAAACGTAGAAGGGCCGGGACGGAAACTTTTCGCGCAGCGCACCGATGAGCGTGGCTGCGGATAGCACTTCGCCCACGGAAACCGCGTGCAACCAGATGCCTCCGGGCCGCGTCGGGCGCAATGTCAGGCTCCCGAATCGTTCGCCCAGTCCGGAGCTGTAACGTCCGTCCTGGAAAAGGCGCAACAGAAGGTAGAGGATAAGGAGGGGGAACCCTATGGTCAGCAGTGTGCGATACAGCAGAAAGATCAGGCTTCGGCGCAAGGCGTTGATCGCGCTTTTGAGTATAACGGCAGTGGCAGCCGACAAAGCCGCGCCCTTCAAGCCCCTGCCCGCGGCGGACTATGAATCCAAGTCGGCATTCGACAAAGTCATCGTCGCTGTGGAGGCCTTCGATACGGAGGAGAAGACGCAGACTGCCTTCGGCAAGATTCATCCGCCGCGTTACGGGGTAGTTCCTTTCTTGATAGTCATACAGAACGACCGGCCAACCCCGCTGGATGCCCGGGCGTTGGTATTCCGTTACAAGGCCCGTGGAGAGAATGAGATCGACGCCACGCCCTCGCAAGAAGTGCGATTCGCGGCGGGCGGGCCGGAGCGCCCAAAGGTCGGCGGACAGCCCACGATCCCGATTCCCCTGCCCAAACGGGCGAAGAAGAATCCGCTGGCCGATCCGGTAATCGACGAACGCGCCTTCGCGGCCAAAATGATTGCTCCGGGAGAATCGGCATCGGGTTTCGTGTACTTTCAAACGGAGTATCACGGTGGGGTGACCATCACCCTGTCGGGTCTTCGCGATCCTTCGACCGGCAAAGACTTATTCTTCGTCGAAGTTCCTGTAACTCACCGGTAACTCTGCCCGCTATTTCTTGACCGGAGCTGCCGCAGGCTTAGGTTTCGCCGCCGCAGGCTTGGGCTTTGTGGCTGGCGCCTTGGGTTTCGCCGCTGCGGGCTTGGACGCGGCGGGCTTCGGCCACTGCTCGATCACCACCGACTTCATGACTACCGGCTCCCTTGGACGGTCGTTGTCGTCGCGCGGCAGTCGCGCTATGCGCTCGACAACCTCCTGCCCCTCGATCACCTGTCCGAAGATCGTGTGCCGGTTGTTGAGGTGGGTTGTCGGCGCTTCCGTAATGAAGAACTGGCTCGATCCCGTGTTGGGTCCCGCATTCGCCATGGCCAGCACACCCGGTTTGTCGAAACGCAACCCTAAGTCGAACTCGTCGGGAATCACGTCGGTTCCACCCGTTCCGGTTCCCAGCGGATCGCCACCCTGGATCATGAATCCCGGAATGACGCGGTGAAAGATCAATCCGTTGTAGAGAGGCTTCTTCACCCGCTGGCGCGTCTTGGGATCCTGCCATGAGGCCGTCCCCTTCGCGAGCGCCACAAAGTTGGCCACTGTTTTCGGCGACTCTTTTTCGTAGAGTTTGCAGACAACGCGGCCCATCGGGGTAGCCGTTTTGGGATTCGCGCCCTGCACGATTGTGAAAACTGCGTAAACACCGTCCGGTCTCGGCGTCGGCGGAATGGAGGCAGGTTTCGCAGCGGCGGTGGGCTTCGGAGCAGCGGCTGGTTTCGCTGCGGCAGGCTTCGATGCTGCAGGTTTCGGCGCGGCAGGTTTCGGCGTCACGGGCTTGGGTGCCGTCGCAGGAGCCTGCATCAAAAGCAAAAGAGCGAGATTCAATACCATCTGACTCGATTATAAAAGGGGAGAAGCACAGGCGAAAGACCCCGACACATCCGCGGGGTACTCCCACTAAAACGCACGGCTTCCAAAAGCTTTCCATTCCGCGGCTCACTGCGCATAGACGTCGCAGAGTGCGCCGCTTTTTCGTAAGCGAGAATATTTCGCCGAAATAGGACTTCCGGATTATTGCCATTTTTTAGTTAACTTCTGTAAACTGGATTCCTGTCTACGATCCAGCGCAAAAGTCGCTGACTATCGACTAAGCCCGACGGTGGCGCTCGCCTGAGCGGCGGTTGGCAAGTCCTGCTACAGGACTTCGCTGGCCTGCGTTTGCAACTTACTTCAATCAAAGCCAACAAAAAGGACCGATGCGACACTTACTTGTTTTTTCTTCACTTTTTTCAGCCAGCCTTTTGGCACAGGAGATCAGTTCACAGGATTTGCGCAACTGGAACGACCGTGTCCTCGCAGCCTCGCAGGACAGCCGCGGCAAGGGACGAGATGCTGCGTCGCAAGCCATAGTGGGGACGGCAGCCCGGCAACGCGCCGACGCCTTGGCGCAGTTGATCCGCCAAGATCCGGAAGCGGCTCTGAGATCGGCGCTGCCGGAAGAGGCGCTGCAGCAATTGAGGTCGCAGGTTCCGGCCGTCGATGTGCCGGTCCTGGAAAGCTGGGGCACGTGGAGCGGACGAGCCGAACATATCATCCTCGACGGCGAGGATGAGTCGCACCAGGACTGGATCACGATCTCCGCAGGCGGCAAGCAGGTGGATGTGCATTTCACCGGCGATACCGTGCCCGGAATTCAATGCGGCGATCAATTGACGGTATCTGGTGTCCGCCTGGGAGACTCGATCGCCGCCGGCTCATCCAGCGTCCTTGTCGCATCGTCGAACGCATCGGGCGGATGCTCCACCCAGGGCGAGCAGAAGACGGCGGTGCTGATGGTGAATTTTCCAACCGTCAAATCCTCGCTATCGCTCGAACAGGTGGAAGTTAACTTCTTTCAATCGACAGGCCGTTCCCTGAACACATACTGGAACGAAACCAGCTACGGCAAGACCACCGCAACGGGGAATGTATTCGGCTGGTTCACATTGGACCGGACCTACAGTTGTGACGAGTATTACCAGATGCTGGAGGCCGCGATTCTCGCCGCCGATCCGGTCATCGATTTCACCGCGTACAGCCGGTTGTTTGTGGTCTTCCCCCAAAGCGGCTCGTGTGCGTGGGCGGGAATCAGCACGGTCGGCTGCGCCTACCGGAGCTCGCCAGGTGATGGAGGCTTTCTTGCCTCAGTGGCGTGGCTCCCCACAAAATACATGACCTCGAACACGACTGCCGTGAAGTTGATCGCGCACGAAGCCGGTCACGGCTTGGGCCTTTACCACGCGCGGGCCCGCACTTTCGAAGGCGAACCGGTGGGCACACAAACAGCGGCAGGCACGGTGCTCAGCTACGGAGACAAGTTGTCCTCAATGGGTTCGTGGAACCTGGGACACTACGCCGCACCACACAAGTCGATTCTAGGCTGGCTGTCCGCGGGGAGCAGTGTTCGCGTAGTGGAATCCAGTTCCGTGCACACTATTCAGCCTATTGAAGTCAGCCCGGCCGGTCTTCAAGCCCTGAAAGTTCGCCGCGGCACGGATGGGAATTCGTGGTTGTGGCTGGAGAGCCGGCGGAAGCTGGGAGACTTCGATTCCTCGCTGTCGTCGTCCGCTTTCAACGGTGTACTGGTCCATCTGGATGTTTCCGGACCACCCTACACCGACCTTCTGGACTTCGCGCCCTCGACATCCTCGACGCTCGACGCATCGCTCAACGTCGGCCAGACATGGGTAGATCCCTATTCAAACCTCACGCTAAAAGTGCTCTCCGGCGATGACAACGGCGTAACGGTGTCGGCGGACTACGGAGCCACTTCGTGCACCACGGCCCCGCCCACGATGACGCTGATGCCAACTAAAGTTACCGTGGCGCGCGGCGCAACGTCCTACCTCTTCCTCACCATTCAGAACCGCGACACGCAGAACTGCCCGTCCAGCGAGTTTGAGATCAGTGCTCCTGAGCCAGGGGGATGGACAACCACCGTGCCTACGCCGAAGGTCAAGTTGACTCCGGGCGGAGAATCTACGGTGTTCATGACGAAGACCGTGCCCTCGTCCGCCGCGTCCGGCAGCTATCCGTTTCAAGCGGTGGTAAAGCGTGGCGCTGAGACGAAGACCATCTCCGGGACGATCGTGGTCCCCTAGCTCACGTGCATCCGACGCAACAGACGGCCGGCACTTCCGTAAGCGGCGAGGTTCGCAAGATCCGGTAGTGGCCCAAGCCGTCTGAGAGAGGCCGCACGGTATCGTCTACCGGTGCGGCGTTCGAGAAAGTTGCCCCCGCAAGCGGCGACGACGCGTTCGGCTTTGGAAGAAACGCCTTCAGAGTCGGCATCATCTCGACACAGAGCGCGCTGAGCGGAGAGTCCAGCGGAAGAGCGAGGTTGCGAAGCGCGGCCAGGATCTCCGGCGTCGTCCACCGCGTGGCGGCGCGCGCGGGGCTCAGGGTAAGCCGCCGGTCGTCGAGCAGAATGTTTCGATAGTCCTTTCCGTCGGCTTGGCGGACTTGCGCATACAGCAGGCCCCACAGTTCCGTGCGCGGCGGATCGGGCGTGATGTTCTTGCCGTTCAGGACGGCCATCGCGTACGAAGCCTCCAACGTCAACAGATCGTCAGTCCGCAGTGCCGTGCAGAACAGCGTTGCCGCGGGGTGCTGGCCTTTCGCCGTCTTGGCGTTGATGTCGGTCAGGCGCGAGCGCACCAGCACAAGATCCAACTCCAGAAGCTGGCGGCTTTCCCGGTCCGACTCGGGAACCAGACTTGCGGAAAGGCCCATCAACGGGGAGTGCATATTCGTCGCGCGCATCATCAGATAATACTGATTACGCCCGCCACAGAATACAGGCGTTTTGTTGCGGCGTTATTGCGCTCCGGACGAAGTACCCGCTGGCGCGCGGTGGTAGTTGGGGTAGGCCGGCTTCTTTGACACGGGCGGCGGATTCTTCCGCAAGTCTGTCATTGCAAGCTCGATTGCCTTTTCAAGCTGGGCGTCGCGGCCCTCCCGCCACGCCTGCGGATCTAACTCGACAGTAACGTCAGGATCGGTGCCATGATTTTCGACATCCCACTTGCCGTCGGGCGAATAGAAACCGAAATGCGGCGCGGTTACGGATCCGCCGTCGATCAGTTGCGGATAACCGCCGATGCCGACCAAGCCGCCCCACGTGCGTGTGCCGACAACCGGACCCAGCTTCGCTCTCTTAAAGAGCCACGGCATCAGATCGCCGCCCGAACCGGAATGCTCATTCGCGATCATCACCTTCGGTCCGAAGATGGCCATGCCGGGAGTGGTGGTGTCCGCGCCATCGCGAGTGGTCCAGTGGTTCCACAGTTGGCGGCGCAGAACGTCGATGACGTAGTCGGCGGCTTGCCCCCCGCGATTCCATCGCTCGTCAAGAATCAGTCCATCGCGGTCAGTCTGCGCGAAGTAGTAGCGGTTGAAATAGTCGAAGCCGTTGAACCCCGTGTCGGGCATATGAACGTACGCCAGCTTGCCGCCGGAAGCCTCGTCCACGCGCCGCCGGTTGTCCTCGATCCACGCCAGCGTCCGCAGCGGAGTTTCGCTATCCACCGGCATCACCGTGACGTCTCGCGCGCCGTCGCCGTTCGGATTCGGCCCGACGCGAATCAGCACCCGCCGGTCGGCCGTTCCCTCAAAAGCGGCGTAGATGTTGGTGGCGTCGGTGACATCCCGCCCGTTCACGGCCAGAAGATACTCGCCCGCCTGAACGTTTACGCCCGGTTGTGTTAGCGGAGCGAGGGTCTTAGGGTTCCAGCTCTCGCCGGAAAAGATGCGCGCAAAGCGGTAGCGGCCATTCTCGATCCTGTAGTCGGCGCCAAGAAGGCCGCCCTTGATCGTCTTCGGGTCGTCGATCGACGTGTCACCGCCGCCTACATATAAGTGGCCGACACTCATCTCGCCCAGCATCTCGCCAAAGACGTAATTCAAGTCGCGGCGGGAGCCGATGCGGTCAAGATATTTCTGATACTTCGTCGAAAAGTCGGCATAGTTGACGCCGTGCAGGTTGGAATCGTAGAAAAAGTCGCGTTCGACGCGCCAGACCTCGCGGTACATCTGCGCCCATTCGGCCCGTGGGTCGATCAGCGCCTGCATGTCGTCGATCTTCAGCACTCCGTCGGTGGGCTTGGGCGGCGCTCCGGTTCCTGCGATCTGCCACTTCTTGTCGATGCGCATCAGCGCCTTCTCACCGTTTGCCGACACGACAATGGAATTGACGCCGTCCAGGAACTTCTCCACCTTTCGCTTGCTGAGGTCGAACTTATGAAGGATCGTGGAGTTCGGGGCGAAGGTGGCGGGCGTAGAGACAAGTGGGGCTTCCAGGATGAACAGAAATCCCGTCTTGCCCGCTTCGAGTCCGACGTAGCGGCGGGGCGGAACTGGAAGAGGCACGATTCGTTGGCCGATGCCTTCGATATCCACACGCGTAACGGCGGGCTCCGCCTTGTCCTTCTTTTCGTCGGCTTTCTTCTCGCCGGCAGTATCGTCTTTCTTCGCTTCCTTCTTCTCCTCGGCGATCTTCTCTTCGTCGCTCTCTGGCGCCAGCGGCGATGGGTCGTCCTTTGAGAGCACCGTCAGATAAACCGAGCGGGTCACCGGGCGCGCATTCGTCGACATGTCCAGTCCCGTAGCCGTCGGGCCGAAGTCGGTGGATGCGGCGAAGTAAAGATGTTTGCCACCCCGGTCGAAAGTGGCATAGCGGGCGTCGCCCATCGCGTCGGTGACGGGAACGCTCTTCGAATCCTTCAGCGAGTAAAGGTAGATTCGCGACAGGTGGTTCGGCTCAAACCGGCTGAAGGCGATCCATTGGCTGTCGGGCGACCATTTGGGGTCGTAGCTAAAGAAATTGCCGTAGTGGTGGCCCGTGTCGATCTTGACGGTGGTTCCCGTTTCGACCGTCACATACCAGAGGTTGTTGCGTTTGTCCGAGTAGGCGATCTTCTTCGAATCGGGAGACCACACCGGCGCGTAGTAGAAAGTCGGCTTATCTTCCAGCTTCAGCTTCTTCACTTCGCCTAGCCCGTTCTGAGACCGTATGTGCATCTGGTATTCGCCAGCTTCGTCGGAGAAGTAGGCGATGGATTGTCCGTCGGGCGACCATGCGGGGTCCCGCTCGGCTGCGCCGGATGTATTGGTCAGATTCCGGACGTCGCCCTTGTCCGCAGGAACGGTAAGGATTTCGCCGCGCGCGGAAAAGACGGCGCGAACGCCCGTCGGGGAGATCTCAGCCTGCTGGATGTACTTGCCGAGCTTTTCCATTCTCGGGCGCACCGCGATCAGGTCGGCCCCACTGAGCGTTACGTTCACGTCCTGAACTTTGCCGGATTTTGGATCGAAAAGCTTAATCTCGCCAAACTGCTCAAACGCAATGGCGTCGGGTCCGGCGGACGCGGCTTTGATGTCGAGGCCCGGGTTTTCGAACGCGGCGGCCACCTTCTTCGAACCGGGATCGTACGAATAAAGAAGATATTTGCCCGAACGGTCCGAAAGGAAATACACTTTTCCGCCGATCCACATGGGGGAATGGTCATTGGAGTCGGTTCTTGGAATTTTCACGATGGAGGAGTCGGCCAGTTTGGCGATCCAGACAGGAGTGGCGGTGCCTCCCCGGTAGCGCTTCCAGATCCGGTCTCGCCGGTTCCAGGGGACGTAGGCCAATTCCTTGCCGTCCGGGGAATAGGCGCCCATGGCGGCGGTGGGCAGCGGGATTTCCTGCGGCAGCCCGCCGGACAGGTTCACGGTCATCAGTTTCGGAGCGCCGTTATGGGTCGTGCCCTGGTTCATGAACAGCACCCGTTGCCCGTCGGGCGTCCACCCTTCGACAACGTCGGGGCCGGGGTGCCACGTCACGCGCTTGGGAACTCCACCGTTAGCGGGAATCACAAAGACGTCGGTGTTGCCGTCGTAATTGCCGGAGAAGGCAATCTGTGTCCCGTCGGGGGAGAACCTCGCATTGCTCTCGGTGCCCGGGCCGGCGGTCAGGCGTGACGCTTCGCCACCCGCGCGGGGGGCCATCCATAGGTCGTCGGCATATTCGAAGACGATGTGGGTCTTCGAGACGGCCGGGTTTCGGAGAAGGGCTTCTCCTCCGGCCAGGATCTGAACGAAAGCAATAAAAGAAGAAAGAAAACTGAAGCGCATGGAACTCCTTCCGCACTATGACGCTAACATGGCGGTTTCGTCTTGTGTTTCGGTACAATGCAGGGGTTTTGAACCCAGGAGGTGAATCATGAGAAAGATTCTTTTTGGACTGGCTCTTTCCAGCGCGGGCTTGCTGGCGCAGCCGGTGGTGTCATCAGCGGTTAATGCCGCTGGCTACATGCGGGCGGGGCTGCCGAACGGCGGCGTAGCTCAGGGAAGCTTTATCGCGATCTTTGGAACCAATATCGGTCCGGCGGTTCCGCCGACGGGTATTGCTGTCTCGGGCTATCCGATTCAGACGACTTTTTCGGGCGTTTCCGGCAGAGTAGGTGGTAGAGACCTCCTTGTAGTTTACGCGTCGCCCGGACAGGTGGGAGCCATTGTTCCGTCCGACACACCGCTTGGGGCGCAATCGTTGACTTTGACCTTTGGCGGCCAGACCAGCGCCGCGCTGAGTGTTCAGGTAATCGCCCGCTCCTTTGGCGTGTTCACTCTGAATCAGGCCGGGTCTGGTCCCGTTGTGGGCCTCAAGTTCATCAGCCAGACGGATCAACCGCCCAGCACCCTGCTGGAGGCGATGAACCCTGGCGGTACGATCACGCTGTTCGGAACCGGCATGGGCGCTAGTAACAACCCCGACAACATGACAGCCACCAGCGCGACAATCCCGGGACTTAGTGCAAGCGATGTGGAGGTCCTGATCGGCGGCAAACCCGCGCCGGTCCGGTTCTTTGGCCGCTCGTCGTGCTGCTCTTCGATCGATCAGATCGTGGCGGACATTCCGGCGGATGTTACGCCGGGATGCTATGTTCCCATGATCGTCAGAGTGCGAGGGATCACGGGCAATGCCAGCACGATCTCGATCGCCGCGCCCGGGAAGAAGGTTTGCTCCGACCCAGGCGGCTATACGGAGGAACAGTTGATAGCGGCCCAGGCGAACGGCGGCATGAGACAGGGCCTCCTGAATGCCAATAAGATCTCAATCGAGGTTCCCGGCCAGCCGACAATTTTGTCGGACGGAATGGGGGCGTCCTTTATTCGCTACGACATCAATGGCCTGGTCCGCTCGTCCGGGGATTCCAGCCAGTTCGCGAACGGAGCGTGCACGATCTATAACGTCGATGACGCCGAAGGAGGGTCTGTCGACCCGGTCACATTTGCAGAGTTGGATGCGGGTCCTGCGCTGGCCATCCGCAATTCGAATGGCACGAAGACGCTCGACAAAGTGCAAAATTCGAGGGGCTTTTACACCAAGACCATCACGGGTCTTCCCGCCGGTCTTCCCCCCGGAACGCCGCTGCCGACTCTTCCGGGCTTCGAGTTCGGTCCGGAATACCTGACCATTGGCGACCACACGTTCACGGGTCCTGGCGGGGCGGACGTTGGAGCGTTCAGCGCCACCATCAACTGGCCCGCCGTCTTCAACTGGACCAATCGCGCGTCGATTGTCACCGTGAACCGCGCAAGCAACCTGACCATCAACTGGACGGGGGGCGATCCCCAGGGAACTACCCAGATCACGGGGTTCTCCTCTTCGCGGATCGGCGACAAGACGATTGGCGCAGGCTTCGTGTGCCTTGAGGCGACCAGCAGAGGCACCTTCACCATTCCGTCGGCGATCCTCAGCGCCTTACCGGTAACCGGTTTGATCAGCGGTAGTCCCCTCGGCCAGCTTGCGGTATATGGAATGAGCCGGATCGCAAACTTCACAGCGTCCGGTCTCGACTTCGGTTACATGCTGTATCTCTCCGGGCAGGCCAAGGGGAGCCTTCAGTACAACTAACCGCCGCTAACCATCGGCTACACTCCGGTTATGGGTCTTCCCCTCCGCCTGCGCGGAGCCAAAAAGTCCGCCCAAACCGGAGTGCTGGCCGATGCGGACGGGGTCCGTGAAACCTTGGCCTTTCTCTCGCGGGAGCGGGCCTGGGTAAGTGAAAAACATCTCTCGGTCTGCCGGATTCCGGCGCCGACATTCTTCGAAGAAAAGCGCGCCGCCTGGATGGCCGCGGAGTTCGACAAACTCGGCTGGGCGGTCGAAATCGACCGTTCCGGCAACGTGATCGCCAGACCCGATACAGCCGCCAAGGGACCTTTCGTCGCGATCACGGCCCATCTGGACACCGTTCTAGCGCCCCGCACCGCCGACGACATACGCGTCGCCTCCGACGGCCGCTTCCTGGGCCCTGGAATCTCCGACAATGGCTCCGGCCTTGCGGGCCTTCTGGCCTTCGCCGCCGCGTGGCGGGAATGCTCCGCCGCAATGGGCAATCTCGCCGCCACGCCCCTATTGGTGGCCAATGTCGGCGAAGAGGGCGAAGGAAACCTCAGCGGGATGCGCTACCTTTGCCGTCAAAGCCCGCTTGCAGGATCAATTCGACATTTCCTGGTGCTGGACGGACCAGGCACGGACCACATCACGGCCCACGCGCTGGGCAGCCGCCGGTTTGAAATTGCCTTCTCCGGACCGGGCGGCCACAGCTGGACCGACCATGGGACGGCAAATCCGGTCCACGCGATGGCGGCGATGATCTCCGACTTTACGGCGAATCCGTTCGCGGCGGGTCCCACGAAAACGTCCATCAACTTCGGAATGATTGAAGGCGGCGCCAGCATCAATTCGATCCCGTCGGAAGCCCGGACCAAGCTCGACATCCGGAGCGAAAGCCCAGAGACCATGGAGGACGCTGGCGAATCCCTGACAGACGCCGTGGAGCGCGCCCTGGCTTCGGAGAACGAGCGGGCACAACGCAAGGGGAAGGGCCGGCTGACGGCGAAGATTCGCGAAATCGGCTCGCGGCCCGGAGGACATCTGGACGAGCGCTCGCCTTTGCTGGTGGCGCTCCGGTTGGTTGACCAGCATCTCGGCATCCGCGCGAGCATCGACTGCGCCTCAACCGACGCCAACATTCCGCTGTCGCTGGGCCTGGACGCGTTGTCCATTGGCGCCGGAGGACAGGGCGGAGGCGCGCACACAACGTCCGAGTGGTACCACCCCGAAGGACGCGACCTCGGCTTGCGAAGAATCTTCCTCACGGTCTGCCAGCTTCTTCGCGACGACGCGCGATGAGCCTACGGCTCCGCGCAGATCTGGTGCTCGCGCTGATCGCCGCCATCTGGGGATCGACCTTCATTGTCGTCAAGTCGGCACTTGAAGACTGCTCCGTCCTGCTGTTTCTTGCGCTGCGATTTACGCTTGCCTCCGCGGCTCTCGCGCTGATCTTTCGAACCAAGCTGAAGGCGGGAAGGTCCACCATCCTCGGTGGCATGGCGGCCGGGCTGCTGCTGATCCTCGGCTACATCTTGCAGACCGAGGGCCTCCGTTCCACCAGCGCCTCAAAATCCGGATTCTTGACGGGAATGTACATCGTGCTGGTACCTTTGCTGGCCGCCGTCGTCTATAAAAATGTTCCAGGATGGCGAGAGTGGACTGGTGTAGCGATGGCGGCAACGGGCATGGCGTTGATGACCCTGGACGGAGTCTCCTGGGAAATTGTTCGGGGCGACGCGCTGACATTGGCCGCGGCCGCAGCCTTCGCGGGTCACATCGTTCTGCTGGGAAGACTGGCGCGCGAGGGACCCACTGCGGCGCTGAGCCTCGCGCAGATTGCCGCCGGAGCCGTCGTCTGCTGGATGGCGCTTCCTTTCTTCGAGACGCCCCGGCTGTCGCCCACACCCAGGCTGTGGATGGCGCTGGCGCTGACCGGAATTGTGGCGACGGCTTTCGTGTTCGCCGCACAGACATGGGCGCAGCGCCACACGACGCCCACCCGCACGGCGCTTCTGTTCGCACTGGAGCCTGTGTTCGCCGCTCTGACCGGATTTTTCTTCGCGGGCGAGCGGTTGGGAACGCGCGCCGCATTGGGAGCTTTGTTGATTCTTGCCGGCATTGTGCGGGTGGAAATGAAACCTACCCGGGCCTCCGGCAATCTATTATCTTGAGAGCACAAGAGAGGTTTTCGATTTGACCATGAACATTTTCGACAAGATCAAGAAGCAGCGTTTTCTTTCGATCAGTCTCCTAACCCTGACGCTGGCGACGGGAGTGGTGATTGGCACCCTTCTTAACACTGGCGTTTATGCCGCAAAAGATGAACAGTCGGCCGCGCCGGATGCGACGCCGCTGGTGATTCCGTCGGCAACCAAGCTGGAGACGGAATTCACGAAAGTGGCCCGAAAAGTGGAGCCGTCCGTCGTCAACATTTCCACCGACTACCGCCCTCCGGCACCGCAAACCTCGCGCCGTGGACAGCCCGGCGGCGAAGAGATGGATGAGGACCAGATGGACATGTTCCGCCGGTTTTTCGGCGGGCAGATGCCGAACAATCCGCAATTCCGGAACGGACCGCTTCCGAAGCAGCAGGGCACGGGTTCCGGCTTCATCGTCGACGCCAACGGCTACATCATCACCAACCAGCATGTCGTCGAGAAGGCGGACACCATTAAGGTGAAGCTGCCCGGCGATTCCAACGAGTACAAGGCGAAGCTGATCGGCGTCGATCGCGAGACCGATCTGGCGGTCATCAAAGTGGATGTCACTCGCAAGCTGACTCCTGTCAATATCGGAAACTCCGATGGCGTTCAGGTAGGCGACTGGGCTGTGGCAATCGGTTCGCCCTTCGGGCTTGAGGCGACGGTGACGGCGGGAATCGTCAGCGCGCTGGGACGCGATAACAGCGTCGTCGCGGGCGCACAGCAATTCCAGAACTTCATTCAGACCGACGCGGCCATCAACCCCGGCAACTCCGGTGGCCCGCTGGTGAACATCGCCGGCGAAGTGGTGGGCATCAACACGGCGATCGCCACCCGCAGTGGTGGCTCCCAGGGTGTCGGATTTGCCCTGCCGATCAACGTCGCGGTGAAAACTTACAACCAGTTGATCCGCTCCGGCCGTGTCACCCGCGGCTCCATCGGAATCAGCTTCTCCCGTGGCGACCGTCCCGAACTTACCCGCGCAATGGGTGTCGATGGCGGCGTGCTGGTGGAGCAGGTTCAGCCCGGCGGCCCCGCTGAAAAAGGCGGCGTCCAGGTGGAAGATGTCATCACAGCGATCGACGGCAAGCCCGTGAAAGACGGTTCCCAGTTGGTGGCCCGCGTCGCCGATACGCCCATTGGTGAATCGGTAAAGCTGACGGTTGACCGCGCCGGCAAGAAGATGGACCTTAACGTCACCATCGGCGACCGCACTCAGGTGTTCTCCGACCGGCCGGACATCGCCGGCAACCAGCCGGAAGGCGCCATGCCCACCGAGGGCCAGACGTCGGCGAAGTTCGGCATGGCCATCGCCAATGTCGGGGCGGGTGAGAAAGAACGCCTGGGCCTCGAAGCGGACGGTGGAGTGCGTGTCACCCGCGTGGAGCAGGATAGCTTCGCCGAGGAGATCGGTCTCCGCGAGGGCGACGTCATCCTGTCGATCAACCGCAGCCCGGTGGCGTCGGTTGACGATGTGAAAAAGTTCCAGGTGTCGCTGAAAGGCGGAGACCCGGTGGCGTTCCGTGTAGCGCGGCCCGTCCCCCAAGGTGTCCCCCAACGCCGGGGCGCAGAAGGTCCGGTGACCATCTTCCTGTCCGGCACGCTTCCGAAGAACTAGTATTCTGAGGGGGTGCGCGTAGCATCGATTCTACTGGGGGCGGCCTTGCTGGCTGCCCCTTTCTCTATGCCGGGGGCGTCTCAAACGAAGCCCGCTTCGTCCTCTAAAAAGCCTTCAAGCTCCCGGAAGTCAACGCGTCGAAAATCCCCGCCTAAGCAAACGCAACCCACCGCCGACCGGTACCGCGAGATTCAGCAGGCTCTCATCGGACAGGGATTTCTCTCTGGCGAACCCACCGGTGTTTGGGACGACCGCTCCATCCAGGCTTGGAAGAAATTCGAAGAGCAGCAGGCTCTCACCGTTGACGGCAAGCTGGATTCGAAGGCGCTGATCGCGCTGGGGCTGGCGCCAAACCGGAAAGCGCAAGAAGCTCCGAAGGCCAATCCGTGATTGTCGGCGTTGCAAAAGAAATCAAGGACCACGAGACTCGCGTAGGCCTGACGCCCGGCGGCGCGGCGGCGTTGGTTGAGCATGGCCATCGGGTGCTGGTCCAGCAGAGCGCTGGCGCTGGCTCCGGCATTCCCGATATCGAATACGAAGAGGCCGGAGCGGAGATCGTCCCCGAGGCGGCGGCGGTCTGGGGCCAGGCGGACCTTGTTGTAAAAGTGAAGGAGCCGCAGGTTTCGGAGACCGAGTTCTTCCGGCCTGGACTGGTTCTTTTCACTTACCTGCATCTTGCGCCGTTGCCGGAACTAACACAGGCTCTGCTCGACAAGCGCGTGAATGCGGTGGCGTACGAAACCATTCGCGAGAACGATGGCTCACTCCCGCTGCTGACGCCGATGAGCGAAGTTGCCGGCAGGATGTCGGTGCAGGTGGGCGCGCAATATCTTGAAGCACCTAACGGCGGACGCGGAATTCTGCTGGGCGGCGTGCCCGGTGTCGCCGCGGCGAATGTTGTGATCCTGGGCGGAGGCGTGGTTGGACACAATGCGGCGAAGATCGCCGTCGGCCTGGGCGCCAACGTCACGATCATCGACCGGAACCTTCAGCGGCTGCGCGAAATCGACGACATCTATAACGGCAACGTCGTCACGCTGGCCTCAAACCCGCACACCGTGCGCGAGGCGCTCCGGCTGGCGGACCTGGTTGTTGGGGCAGTGCTGATTCCTGGCGCGTCGGCGCCCAAGCTGGTGAAGCGCGACATGATCACGATGATGAAGCGCGGGTCGGTGGTGGTGGACGTCGCGGTGGATCAGGGAGGCTGCTTTGAGACATCGCGTCCCACGACGCACTCAGACCCAACGTACTTCGTCGATGACGTTCTGCACTACTGCGTGTCCAACATGCCCGCCGCCGTGCCGCACACGTCCACGTATGCGTTGACGAACGCCACCTTCCCTTACCTGATGGACTTGGCAACCAACGGCCTGGAGAAAGCGTGCCAGGCCTCAGCCGCCGTCCGCGAAGGCGTCAACACGTATCAGGGCCACATCGTGTACGCCGCCGTGGCGGAATCGCAGAACCGGGAGTGGAAAGAACTCGCCCAAGTTCTGTAACCCCGCCGCCCTGGTGTAGACTGCCTCCGGAGGTCTGATGAACGTTCCCCTGACGCCGATCCGCTGCCTAAGCCGCGCGGCGGACCTGTTTGGAAAACGTCCCGGAATTTTCTGCGGCGCGAAGAGCTTCACGTATTCCGAGTTCGCCGACCGGGCCCAGCGGCTCGCGGGCGCGCTGCTGGCTCTCGGCGTTCAACCGCAGGACCGTGTGGCGTACCTCAGTTTCAACACGCACCGGCTGCTGGAAGGCTATTACGGCGTGGTGCTGGCTGGGGCGATCGTGATGCCGCTGAATGTGCGCCTGTCGCTGCCGGAGGTTGCCGGCATCCTGAACCATTCCGGCGCCCGCGTGCTGCTCTACGAGCCCGATTTCGAACCGCTGCTTCCAGATCTCCGGGAGCAGTGCAAGTCCCTGGCGTCGATCCTCGCTCTCACCGACGATCAGTATGAGCCGCTGATCGCAGAGGCGCAACCGGTCCCGCTGGACTTCATGCAGACCGACGAGAATTCCATCGCCGAGCTCTTCTATACCTCCGGATCGACGGGAACTCCCAAGGGAGTGGCGCTGACGCACCGGACGTTGTACCTGCACGCGCTCGACATTGCGGGTACGTTCCGGACTCCCGAGACCGCCGTCGATCTGCACACCATTCCGCTGTTCCACGCGAACGGCTGGGGGCGGCCTCAGGTTTCGACGATGCTGGGAATTCAGCAAGTGATGGTGCGCCGGTTCGAACCGGCGGGCGTTTGCGAGTTGATCCAGCGGCATCGCGCCACGCATATGAGCCTGGTGCCGACGATGGTAAACGCACTCCTCAATTTTCCCGAACTGCACAAGTTCGACCTGTCCAGCCTGGAGCGCGTGATGATCGGCGGCGCGGCGTCTTCGCCGGAACTGATTCAGCGTGCCGAGAAGGCGCTGGGGTGCGAATGCGACGCGGGATACGGCTTGACGGAAACGGCCCCGGTACTGACCGTGGCCAACAGAAAGCCCGGACTGGAATATCGCGATGAGACGGACCGTTTCCGCAGACAGGCGATGGCGGGCTGGCCGGTGCTGGGCGTGGAGCTGCGCGTTGTCGATCCCGAAGACCGTCCGGTTCCCAGGGATCACGAAACGATTGGCGAAGTGGTGGCGCGCGGCGATCACGTGATGGATGGATACTACCGGGAGGCGGAGGCGACGAAAGCCGTGCTGCGCGACGGATGGTTCCATACAGGCGACATGGCCGTCTGGGACGACGAAGGCTACATCCATATCGTCGACCGCAAGAAGGAGATCATCATCTCGGGTGGCGAAAATATTTCGTCCATTGAGGTGGAGAAGGCGATCTTCTCCCACCCGGATGTCTTTGAGTGCGCCGTCGTAGCCGCGCCCGACGAGAAGTGGGGCGAAGTGCCCGCCGCGATTGTCGTGCGGAAGCCGGACACCTCCGTCACGGCGGAACAACTGCTGGAGTATCTGGCGGCGCGCCTCGGCCGGTTCAAGCTGCCGCGTGTGATCGAGTTCAGTGAAGAGCCGCTACCGAAGACCGGAACGGGAAAGATCCGAAAGATGGTGTTGAAGGAAAAGTTCTGGGCGGGCAAAGAGAAGCGGGTGCAGGGATAGCGTGGCGGTTTACCGTCAGGTAGTCGAGTGCGCGGCTGCGGATCTCGAACTTGCGTTGGCGGACTGCTACGGGCGCGGCGCGTTCTCCATCGAAGAGCAGGACCTTCCGGGAAGGGTCCGCCTTCTGGTCTACTTTCACGAGTCCGTCGCGGGGTCGGAACCGGTGGACGAATCGATCGATTGGCAGAGCGTGTCGGAGCAGCCTTGGCTCGCGGTCGAAATTGGAAGGCGTTTGTGGCTTGCGCCGCCGTGGGACACCGGGAAAACGCCGCAAGGCAGGGTCCGGTTGGACTATCTGCGCGGGCAGGCGTGCGGGACCGGAGGCCACGGCGCAACCCAGGTTTGTCTTGAAGCTATCGATGAATACCTTCAACCCGGGATGTCGTTTCTTGATGTCGGCACCGGCTCGGGAATCCTGTCGATTGCGGCGGGTCTACTGGGAGCCGCCACAATCGTCGCCTGCGACATCGACGAGCCATCGGTTGAAATCGCGCAGGCAAACTGCGACGCGCCAATGTTTGTAGGTTCGGTCCGAAGCATTCGCGACGCCAGCTTCGATCTAATCGCGGCCAACATCAATGCGACGATGCTGGACACGATTGGCGGAGACTTGCGCCGCGTGCTGAAGCCCGATGCGATTCTGCTCGGCGGTGGATTCCGTATTGACGAAGATCCGGAACTTCCGATGCGCACGCTCGAACGCTTTGAGCGCGATGGCTGGGCCTGCGCAGCTTACCGCAACGCTTAGAATACGTACTTCAGCGCGAACTGAATCCGGCGCGGATCGTCTGCGCTCGTAATAAGGCCCGCAGTCGGTGTTCCGACACCTGCCGCAGGTGGGCCGAACGCGGGCGTGTTCGTGAAGTTGAAGCTCTCGAATCGGAACTGCAGGTAGTGCCCTTCGAACGGCATCAGGAATGTCCGCGCCACGGTGACGTCGAGATTCCTCCGGCCCGGTCCCCAGATGAGATTGCGGCCCGCGTTGCCCGACGTTCCGAGAGCGGCGGGAACGACGAAGCCGGTGTCAAACCATCGGTCGATCGTGCGCTCGCTGGACGGCAGATTGGGATCGCGCACGTAGTCGCCGCGAACCGCGCCGCCCAAGTTGACGTTGTTGACGTTGATCGAATGCGTCACGGGAAGCCCGGTGTAGAGCGAGACAATTCCACCCAACTGCCAGCCGCCGAGAATCCAAGCTCCCGGGCCCGACTGCAAATAGCGGCGGCCCTTCCCTACCGGAACTTCCCACACGCCCGAGAAGACGTACGCCAGCCGGCGGTCGAGCGTCGAATGGCTACGCTCCCGGCTCAGATTATACGGAGTAACCGCGCCGGGACTGCCGTCGAGGAGATTTTCGTTGCCGTGATCGATGTTGTGGGACCAAGTAAAGGAGCTCAGAAACGTCAGGCCCTTCGAGAAGCGCTTCTCGGCCTTCAGCGTCAGCGATTGGTAGCTGGAGTTCAGGCCGTTCTCCTGAAGGTTGACTTGGTTGAACTGCGGACGGATGAATCGTTGGTTCGCGGGGACGGTTGGATTCGGCGTCATCGGCAGATTGATGTTCCGGGTCGCCACCAGATTGGTGCCCGCGGTTCCGTTGTAGCCGATGGTGAACAACGTGTCGAAGGGAAGCTGACGCTGTATGTCGAAGAACCACTGCCCGGCGTAGAGGTTCGGACGACGGTCGGCGAACACGTTGATGTTGACGTTCGGTTGAAGCGTATCGGTGACGCTGAAGTCCGGAAATCCGTTCCGCACGAACTGCGTCGTGGTCTGAAAATTCGTCTGTATTGCGAGCTCCGTTGCGCGCGGCGGGCCGGTTAGAAAGTTTGCGTTTTCCGTATTGAGCGAATTCGGTTCGCCGTAGAAGATGCCGCCGCCCGCGCGAATGACGGTATTGTCGTCAATGTTCCAGGCGATGCCCATTCGCGGAGCGAAATTGTTCAAGTCGTTGTTGCAACCGCAGTCCGATGCGCTCTGCGGAAACTGAAGACCCTCCGCTCCATTGATCTCGGGAAGCAGATACCGGTTGATCGACTGTTGCTGGAAGTTCGGGAATGTGGCTTTGAAAAACGTCTCGTAGCGAATGCCGAAGTTCAGCGTCACGCGGCGTGAGATCTTCCAGTCGTCCTGGACGAATACGCCATAGTATGGGCTCTTCAAGTCCTCGCCCTGGTTGTTTCCGTAGCTGCCTCCGCTCACCCACCCCAGGAGCATATCCGCCAGCCCATTGCCGGTACTTCCGCGGCTGGACCCGACGTTCGGGAACTGAGACGTGAACGCCCCGTTGAACGAGAACTGACCGCGCAGGAATCGCGACGCGTCGCGGAACTGGTTCGGCAGCCGGAACTCCGCGCCGAATTTGATGGAGTGCCGTCCGCGCTGCATCACGGTCGAGTTTGCGATCTGCAGATTCGCGAGATTGTTGAAGTTCGGCCAGAAGCTCCGCGAGCCGACTTCCGCGAACCCAGTGGGAGTAAACCGCGTCATGCCGCGCTGCGGAGCCGTCGGAATCGATTCGAAGGGAGCGTTCAGGATTCCGAGCCCCGTGTTCAGGTTCTCGTCATACGGAATGTCGAGAACGGTATCGAACTTCGAGTACCCGAAGCGAAGTTCGTTGAAGACCGTCGGACCCAGCGTGCTGGCGAGGCCGGCGGCGATGTTGTGGCCCTTCAGGATCACCAGCTGGCCTTGACCGCCGGAGGCAGGCAACGGCAGAGTGCCGTTTTCGTTGCGGAATTGATCGCGAAGAGAATACCGGGCAAAGAAACGGTGGCGGTCCGAAAAGTTGTGGTCGCCCCGGATGTCGTACTGGTCGGCGTCGTCGGAATCGCTGGGCGAAAAGAAATAGTTATTGGGAGCGTTATCGAGACCCGCGATATTCGACGCCGGATACAGCGCGATCACATTGCGAACGACGGGATCTACTCTCGATAGGGGAATCCGGTTGCCGGCGAAGGGCTGCCGCTGCGCCGCCGCGCCCGTTCCGGACAGCGTCAGCGGATCGTAGATATTTCGCCGCACAGCCGGCTGCTGGCTGAAATCGAAATTGTCGATGATGTCGCGGCTGGGGACGCTGGAGGTAAAGCTTTGGCCTTCGCGAATGCGCGTGCCCTGGTAGCTGAAGAAGAAGAACGTCCGGTTCCTTCCGTTGTACAGCTTCGGAATGAAAACCGGACCGCCGAGAGTTACGCCGAACTGGTTCTGTTTGTAGGAGGGTTTCGTCGAGCCCGCGCGATTCGCGAAAAAATTCGTTCCGTCCAAGGCGTCGTTGCGAAGAAACTCATACGCCGAGCCGTGAATTTCGTTCGTGCCGCTTTTCGTCGAGACCAGAACCTTCGCTCCCGCGCGGTAGCCGTACTCGGCGCTCATATTGTTGGTGACGACTTTGAACTCGGCGACGGCGTCCACCGGCGGTTTCACCGCTTGCGCTTCGAATCCAAGCTGCCCGCCGGACGTCCGGCTGGAGTTGTCGTTCCCATCCAGCAGCACGTTGTTCTGGGCGATCTGCATGCCGACTGCGGCAAAAGCCCCTTCATCGCGGGCCCGGCTTCCCGCGCCGATTCCGCCGCCCGGAAGGACGCCCACGGTGAACTGCGCAAGCTGAAGATAGTTTCGTCCGTTCAGCGGCATTTCGAGAATCCGCTTCGAATCGATTACTTGGCCGACATCGGTGGTTTCCGTATTCAGCAGAACCGCCGATGCGGATACCTGTATGCTTTCGGCGACCGCGCCGGGCGTAAGTTCAAAGTTGGCGCGAGCGGTCTGGCCGACTTCAAGCCGGATCTCGGGGAGGACGCGCGACGTAAAGCCCGGAGCCTGACAATCGATCTTGTAGCGTCCAGTGCTCAGCAGGGGAAAGGTGTAGATACCTTCGCCGTTCGAGACGGCACGCAGTGCGACGTTCGTCTCCAGATTGGTGACCGTTACCTGACCCCCCGCAACGACGGCGCCGCTCGAATCGGTAACGGTTCCCTGAATGGCTGCGTTCTGTGCGAAGGACGCAACCGTCAGGAGTATGATCAGACCCACGTTACGAAGCATGACTGGGACGATATCACACGGCCCTAGGCGGCGCAGCTTTAGAATGCGGGTTTGATCAGGGTGTATTCGAAACCGGAGGGATCAAGCGACCGCGCCCGCAACTGCGTCGCACATTCGGCGGGCGTGGGTCCGACGGCCGCAATTTCGCGAAGGGGAAGGGTCTCCGGAGAGTAGATCTCCAGAGCGATCCACTGCCCGGCGAATTGGCGGCGCTCCTGAATGGAAAGGGTTTCCGGAGAACGTCCCAACAGTGCACTCATTCGAACTTCTTCAATTCGAAGATGACGGCATCCAACCCCTTGCGCCGGTAAACGTCGCTGAGCCGCTGTTCTTCTGGAGACACCCGCGGCAGCCGTCCCTGCGCGCCGCGCTGCGGCACCCAGACGTTACCGTCCGCAAACTCTACCGCCGCGACGTAGGCCGATAGCGGCGATGCCGAAGTGGGGAACCGGAGAGTCACCGGCTCTTCAAAAGACTTGCTTTCTCCCGGAGCTATCTCCACCGAGGCGGGCAGCGTGCCACCGGAAGCTCCAGCCGAGAACCATCCCAAGTCAACGTGGCGGACAGGACGCGTTCCGCGATTTCGAAGATTGAACTTCGGAAAGGAGATCTCACGGTCTGTCTGCAACGCGGTGCCGCGCACGATTTCGACGGGAGATCCGCCAGTGTCCAGCAGCGCCAGTTCGACGGTCTTCGCGGACTCCGCCGTTGCCCGTCCGCGCGAAACCTGCACATTCATTCCCGGCGCGGCATCCTGCCCGGCAAGGCTGGCAACCATCTCGCGGCGCAGACCGTCCGGACCGCCGGAAGCCAGCGCCTCCTGAAAGAAGCGGCGGTCTCTCCGCGCCTCCAGTTCCCAGGCCAGCATGGAGCGGCGCGAGTTCAGCTTATTCGGACCGTAGAATCCAAGGTTGTCGAACAGGACGCCATCCAACGTCACGCCAACCGGCGCGCCGAAACCGGCAGCCGGACGCAGCAGACGCAGGTCCAGCCGAACTGGAAACGTATCGCCGGGTTTGATGTCGAGGCTGGGAATGGTAACCGACGCTTTTCCGCCCGCTGTCAGATCGGCGGCGGTAACCAGCAGCGTCACTCCCCGGATTCGCGATGACGAGCCATTCTTCAGCGTCAGAGACGCCCGAAGATCGATCACCAGCGCGCCGCCACGGGGCGAGATTCGCGAACCGCCCCAGTCCGCCGACGAAACACTAAGCGGAGCGCCCGGGGGAAAATCGACACTGATCTGCTGTGCCGCCAGCGGCAGCGCCAACAGAACGGGACATAACACCGCGACTCTATTCAAGAGAGACATGCGTGATCGTCACCTGGTTCGTCTCTACATCGACAAACCGCGCTTCGGCTCCTCCGGCATCCACCGAATAAGCCACCCGGTTCGCACGGGGATGCAACAGCGCAAACCCCTGCAGACCTTGTTTCCATTCCACTCCCGCTGCGGAAAGCTCAATCGTTGATCCGCCCGACGACACCGACGCCAATGGGCTGGGGATCAACTTCGGAACGCTAAGAACCCAGCCGATCACGACCACCGCCGCGAGGGAAGCGAACGCAATCCCGGCACGCCAGCCCAGCGGCGAACGCGCAATTACCGGAGCCACCGCTTCGGAAGCCTCCAGTCCAACGTGGATATTGGCGCGCATCTCCCGCGCCAGCGGCTCCCAGTCCAAACCGGGAGGAAGCTCGTCAGCGGCAGTGGCTAGTGCAGTTCGCGCTTCCCGGAACTTCTCGACCGAGACTCCGCATTCCGCGCAACCGGCGGCATGCCGGCGTACGCGCCACTTGGCAAATCCTCGAAGGTCTCCTCCGGCAAACAGGGCCAGCATCTCTCGCCGAGGGTGGTTCATGACTCTTTCCTCTCCGCCAGATACCGGCGAAACTTAGTCCGCGCGTTCGCGATGTGCGACCGTACGGTGGCCTTTGAGCAGTTCAGGCGCGCCGCAACCTCGTCGGCCGGCAGATCCTCGACGTCGCGCAGCAGCAACGCCGCTCGCTCACGGGCCGTCAATGTTTCCAATCCGCGATCGAGAAACGCTTTCTTCTCCGCCCTCAGAATGCGCTCCTCGGCGTCGACGTAGCTGTGGTCAGCCAGCGGGACGGGCAGATCGTCAATCGGGGAGAACGCGGCGCGTCCATGCCGCCGAAGGAAATCGATGGCGGTGTTTGTTGCAATCCGGCTTAACCAGTGGGCGCTTTTTTCAAGATCCTTCAACTGGTCTTTCCGCTGCAGCGCCTTGATGAAAGTTTCCTGGGTCAGATCCTGCGCGTCGGCCACGTTGCCGACGATCCGGTAAGTCAGCAAGAAAATCCGGCGAAGGTTGTCCTGGACAAAACGGTCCTGCGCTTGGCGGAGCTCCGTTACTTGAACCGTGTCCGGCATCGGATCGAGAATCGCCGTCTTCATGCGCGCCCTACCAGCCTTGACGGCTCTTCGGAGCGAAACGTGCAAATCTATAACTGATTCTATGGGAAACGACAGGTCGCAAGGATGAACGCCGCCGGACGGATGGCGTTGCTGGACACCGAAACGGCTTTTGAAGTGCTGGTGAAGGCGCGCGCTCTGGAGGCCGAAGGCAAGTCAGTGATCCATTGCGAGATCGGCCAGCCCGATTTCCCCACGCCCGCCCATATCGTCGAGGCGGGCCAAAAAGCCCTGGCCGACGGCTGGACCAGCTATGGCCCCACGCAGGGCGACCCGGAGCTACGCGACGCCTTGGCCGCTCACATCAGCCAATCCCGTGGAATCCGGATTGACGGGTCGAACGTCTGCGTAGTGCCCGGCGGTAAGCCGGTAATGTTTTACACGATCTTGGCAGCCGTAAACCCAGGGGACGAAGTAATTTACCCGAATCCCGGATTCCCGATCTACGAATCGATGATCAAGTTCGCGCAAGGTAAGCCGGTGCCGGTTCCGCTGCTCGAAGACCGGCAATTCTCGTTCGATCTGGATGTTTTTCGCCAGAAGCTGAGCGACCGCACGCGGCTTGTGATTCTGAACTCGCCGCAGAATCCGACGGGCGGAGTGATCCCGGATGCGGATCTGGCCGAGATGGCGGCCCTGCTGCGCGACCGGGACCTGCTGGTGCTGTCCGACGAAATCTATTCGAGGATGTATTACGGCCCGCGGCCAACGTCGATCGCGTCGTTTGAAGGGATGGCTGCGAAGACGGTGATCCTGGACGGCTTCTCGAAGATCTACGCCATGACTGGTTGGCGGTTGGGCTACGCGGCCGCGCCGGCGTGGGTGATCGAGGCGATGAACATGCTGATGGTGAATTCGAATTCCTGCACGGCCAGCTTCACGCAGAGGGCGGGTCTGGCCGCCATCACCGGCCCGCAAACGGAGCCGCTGCGCATGGTGGCTGAGTTCAAGGCCCGGCGGGACGAGTTCGTTGCGGGCCTGAATTCCCTTCCCGGCTTCCGCTGCGCGCTGCCCGAAGGCGCCTTTTACGCCTTCCCGAACATCCGTGCGACGCGGCGCGCATCCAAGAAACTGGCGGATGATTTGCTCTACAAAGCCGGGGTGGCATGCTTAAGCGGCACGGCCTTCGGGGAACATGGCGAAGGATATCTGCGCCTAAGCTACGCGAACTCCCGCGAGAATCTGGCGGAGGCCGTCTCCCGAATGCGGCGCTACCTCGAAAAGTGACGCGCCTGTTCGCGGGGCTGTGCGTGTCGGCCGCGCTGTTCGCGCAGACGGTGCATTCACCGGGATTCGACCATTTCTACAACCTTGAGTACGAGCAGGCGGTGGCGTACTTCGAGACAGAAGTTCGCACGAAACCCGAAGATCCCGAGAGCTACAACCACCTGGCGCAGGCACTGTTGTTCCGGGAGATGCTGCGCGCGGGCGCGCTTGAAAGCGAACTGGTAACCGGCGCAAATCCATTCCTGCGGCGCGACAAGATCGAACCGGCGCCCGCCGTCGCCAGCCGCTTCGAATGGGCCATCGCGCAGGCGATGGAAAAGGCGAAGGCTCGCATCGACCGCAACGCCGCCGACACCCGCGCCATCTACGCATTGGGCGTGGCGTATGGCTTTCAAGGTAACTGGGGCTTCCTGGTAACCAAGCAATACCTTGCCGCGCTGCAATCGTTGACGGCGTCACGCAAGCATTGCAATCAGGTCGTCGAGATGGACCCATCGTTCATCGACGCCAAGCTGGTGCAGGGTCTGCACGAGTATGTCGTCGGTTCCCTTCCCGGCTACATGCGCTTCCTGAGCTTTGTTACCGGCTTCAAAGGCGACAAGGAAGGCGGCATCCGGACGCTTCAAGAAGTGGCGGCGAAGGGACGGTTGAACCGCGTGGACGCGAAGGTTCTGCTGGGCGTGATCTACCGGCGCGAAAGACGTCCCAAAGATGCGATTCCGCTCGTTGAAAGTCTGATCGACGAGTTCCCGCGCAACTACCTTTTCCGCCTGGAGCTGGGCCAGATGTGGGCCGACGCCGGCGACGGTGGAAAAGCGCTGGCGGCGGTGGATGCCGTGGCGAAGCTTCATCAATCGGGCGTAAACAGCTACGGCACGCTTACCGAGGCCAAGATCGATTTCACGCGCGGCAACATACAGTTCTGGTACAACGATCTGGACCCGGCGCAGCGCAATCTATCGCGCGCAGCGAAGGAGGCTGAGAAGCTGGACCTGCACACCGGCACGATGGCGTGGCTACGGTTGGGCCAAACCTACGATCTGAAGAACGACCGCCAGCACGCGGTGGAAGCGTATCGAAAAGTGCTGTCGCTGGCGCCGTCGTCGGAAATGGCGAAGGAATCACGCCGCTATCTTTCGACGCCATACCGGCGGCAGAAACAGGGTTAGCGCCGGGGTGCGTCTGCGCCACCGGATACAATCTTCGAAAGATGAGACGGCGGACGTTCATCGGCGCATGTTCCGGGATCGCGGCCTGCTCACGAAAGAGCGCCGGGCCGCCCGTCACCCTGCGAATCGGTCTCGCGGGTCCGGGACTGATCACGCATCTTCCGTTGACGCTGGCGCAACATTTGGGGTTCTTCGCCGACGAGCAGCTGGAAGTGGAGCTGGACGCGTTTCCACTGGGCATGGACACTGCGAACGCGCTACGCGACGGACGGATCGACGTCTCCTGCAACCAGTTCAGTTGGCTGCTGCAACAGGATTCCGATTCCGCCGGGCTGCGCGGTTTCGTCAACCTGCTTCGATACCCCGGCTACGTCATGGTTGCGTCGCCATCCTCGCGTGTCCGCCGGATCGACAGTCTGGCCGGGAAATCCGTCGGCCTTGTGGAGGCCGACCGCGATGCGCAGTTCCTTCTGGCGTACCTATTGGGCAAGCGCAATGTCGGACGGTCGTCCGTCACCGTGAAGGCTTTCGCGCGGCCCCTGGAATTAGTCGAAGCGATTAAGAAGGGGTCGGTGGACGCAGGCGTGCTGATGGAGCCCTATGTTTCAAAGCTCGAGAGCGACCTGCAAAAGATCACGATCCTCATCGATATGCGCACCGGAAAAGGAGTGGACGAGGCGTTCGGGCTGATGGAGTTTCCGGGCCCAGTGATCGCCGCCACCATCGAATGGATCGGCACCAATGAATCGACGGCGCTCCGGTTAGTGAGGGCGCTGCAGTCGTCTCTTCGTTGGATCGGCAGCCATACCGCCAGCCAGGTGATCGAGAAGCTGCCCGTGGATGTTCGCCAGCCCGATGACGAGATTTATCTGCCGGCGCTGGTAAGCATGCTGCCGACGTTTAGTCCGAACGGTTCCCTGCGGGAGGACAGCATGGAGACGGCGGCGCAGGTGGTGGCGTACTCCATTCCCGGGCTGGCCGAATCGACTGTACGCGCGGCGGATACCTTCAGCACGGTCCTGGTTGACCGGGCAACGACGGCGCCCTAACAGGCGTTGCCGTAGGATCGCATGCGGTTGGCCGCTTCAAGCGCGGCGATCTTGTAGCCTTCTGCAAGCGTGGGATAGTTGAAGACCGCGTCGATGAAATAGTCGATCTTGCCCTTGTAGGCCATCACGGCCTGCCCGATGTGCACCAGTTCGCTGGCGTTGACGCCGATGATGTGGACGCCCAGAAGTTCGCGGGTCTCCGCGTGAACGCACAGCTTCAACATGCCCGTTGTATCGCCCACGATTTGCCCGCGCGCAATCTCGCGGAAGCGAGCTTTGCCGATTTCGTATGGCACGCCCTGCTGGGTTAGCTCCTCCTCCGTTCGCCCGCACATCGAAATTTCGGGGATGGAGTAGATGCCGTACGGAAACAGTTCGGGAAAGCTTTGCACGGGATGTCCGAAGGCGTGGCTGGCGGCAAGACGCCCCTGCTCCATCGATGTGGACGACAGGCTGGGGAAGCCGATCACGTCGCCGACGGCGTAGATATGTTCCACCGGGGTCTGGTAGTTCTCGTTCACCTTCATCCGTCCGCGGTTGTCCGCTTCAAGCTTGGCGTTTTCCAGTTGAAGGCGGTCCGTGTTGCCTGTGCGGCCGATCGAGAATAGAACCTTGTCGGCGACGATCGTCTTTCCTGACGCCAGCATGATGCGCACCTGATCGCCGCAATCGTCCGTTCCGCGATGCACGCCCGAGACCGTTTCACCCAGCCGCATCACCACTCGACTGCCGCGCAGGTGATAGACAAGATCGTCGACAATCTCGTTGTCGACGAAGGTCAGCAGCTTCGGGTACTTGTCGATCAGCGTCACCCTGATTCCCAATGCCGCGAACATGCTGGTGTACTCCAGGCCAATGACACCGCCGCCGATCACCGCCAGTGACTTTGGCAGCCTGTCCAGCGTCAGGATGTCGTCGCTGGTAAAGATGGTCCGTCCGTCGAAAGAGATATGGGGATCGCGGGTGGCTTTCGTTCCCACGGCAATGATGATGAAGCGCGCCCTCACCAGCCGCAGGCCGCGGCCATCCACCGCCTCCAAATTCACCGTGTGTTCGTCGGCAAACGACGCCGTCGCGTTGATCAACTCGATCCCGTTGCGGGCAAGCTGCCCGCGAAGCACATCGATTTCGTGTTGGATAACCTGGCTCGTCCGGCGGAACAGGTCGTCGATCGTGATGTTTTCTTTTACCTGAAAGCTCTGCCCGTAGAAAGTCTTTTCGTAGTACCCGGAAAGCTCCATCACGGCCTCGCGGAGTGTCTTTGAAGGAATCGTTCCAACGTTGACGCTGACGCCCCCGACGACGGCCTTGCGCTCGACAATCGCGACTTTCTTGTTCATCTTAGACGCGTGGTACGCCGCCCGCAGCCCTCCGGGACCGGAACCGATCACCAGGAGGTCGTAGTCGAAGTCAGGCATGAATACCCTTTATCTTATCGTCCAGGTGCTATATTTCATGGACATGAATTCCCTTTCGCGGCGCGGATTCGTGTTAGGCGGCCTTGCGGCCCCGGCTTTGCTGAGCGGCGCAACCCGCTCCTGGACAGAAGTGGAGCGCATGCTGGCGCGTGGCGACGTGAAAGGCAAGCTCTCAAAAGACGAGCTGCCTACTCCCGCGCTACTGCTGGATCTCGACCTTTTCGAATCGAACGTAGCGAAGATGGCGGCACACGCGAAGGCCCAAGGCCGGGCGCTGCGTCCGCACGCGAAAACCCATAAATGTTCTACCATCGCGAACTACCTGATCACGAAGGGGGCCGTTGGAGCCTGCGCAGCCAAGATCAGCGAAGCCGAGGCGCTGGCCAACGATGGTGTCACCGGATTTCTGATCACGACAGCGATGGAAGGCAAGTGGCGTGTGGAGCGCGCCGTGGCGCTGGCGAAGCGCCGTCCCGAAACAATCTTCGTCGTCGACAATACGCGGAACGCGAAAGACCTGAACGACGCCGCGGCCATCGCGAAAGTGAAGCTGAACATCGCCATCGACCTGCTGGTTGGAACGCGCACGGGCATCCAACCGGGGCAGCCATCGCTGGCGCTGGTGCAGGCGATGCAGTCCATGCCGAACCTGCGTTTCTACGGCATTCAGGCGTACTCCGGCAATTCGTCGCACGTCAAGGGATTCGCGGAGCGCACAAAAGTCTCGCGCGAGTTCATGGGCATGGCGGTGGATACGCGAAAGCTGATTGAGTCCAGCGGCATCGAATGCGAGTGGCTGTCGGGAGCTTCCACCGGAACCTACAACATCGACAGCGCCATCGAAGGCGTGACGGAACTACAACCCGGAAGCTATCTGTTCATGGACCAGGGCTACAACGACATCGGCGGCAAAGACGGCGACGCGCGTTACTCGGATTTCGGCAACTCGCTCACCGTTGTGTCCAGCGCCTATTCGAAGCCGTCGGACGATGCGGTGATTATCGACGCGGGCCTGAAGTCGTTCGCCACCGATTCGGGCGGCGTGCCGCGCAGTGTCTCCCATCCCGGCGTTCCTTATGCGTGGGCCGGAGACGAGCACGGCCGTCTGGATCTCCGTGCCTCGGCGAAAGCCATCAACTTGGGCGACCGCGTGGAATTCACGGTGCCGCACTGCGACCCGACCGTCAACCTCTACGACCGCATGTACTGCCACCGGAATGGGCAGGTTGAAGCGGTGTGGAAGATCAACGCCCGGGGAATGAGCCAATAGTCCGCCCCCACTTCCGTTGGGTCGCCATCACGCTGGTCTTCCTGGCGACCCTGATCAACTTCATCGACCGCATGACGGTGGCCGTGCTGGCGCCGGTGATCCGGGAAAATCTCGGCCTCTCAAACTCCCAGTACGCGCAGATCGCCACCTGGTTTCTGATCGCATACACGGCCAGCCACGGCTTGTCGGGACGGCTGTACGACCGCATCGGGACCAAGCGCGGATTCAGCTTTTCGATCACACTATGGTCGCTGGCGGCGATGTCGCATGCGTTCGCCCGGACCGCCGGAGCGCTGAGCGCGTGCCGCTTCTTTCTCGGGCTTGGCGAAGCTGGAAACTGGCCCGGCGCAGCGAAGGTAATCGCCGCTTGGTTCCCCATCGAAAAGCGCGCCTTGGCCATGGGCATCTTCAACAGCGGAGCCGCCCTGGGTTCGGCCTTCGCCCCGGCGCTGATCGTGTTCCTCCAAACTAGATTTGGCTGGCAGGCGACGTTCCTCGTCACCGGATCGCTGGGTTTCGTCTGGCTGGCGCTATGGCTGGCGGTCTATCGTGAGCCGCCGTCCATCGCCGAGGGCGCTCGCCACAGCGAACCCTGGCTGCCGCTGCTTCGCCAGAAGCGTGTGTGGGGACTGATCCTATGCAGGCTGCTGACTGACCCATCCTGGTGGCTGTATCTGAACTGGATGCCGCTGTATTTGTACAACGCACGCGGCCTAAGCCTGAAGGAAATCAGCGTGTCGGCGTGGGTGCCGTTCGTTATGGCGGATATTGGCAGCCTCGGGGGCGGCTGGGCCTCCGGTTGGCTGATCTCGCGCGGATGGACGCCGATGAACGCGCGCCGCGCCATCATTCTCCTAGGGGCCACGATGATGAGCGCCAGCATCATGGTCGCGTGGGCCGGCACTGCCTGGACTGCACTGCTGTGGATGTCCGTGGTCACGTTCGGGTTTCAGGCATGGGTAAACAACGTCCAGACGCTTCCCAGCGATCTCTTCCCCGAATCCTCCGTCGGCTCCGTCGCCGGGCTGGGCGGCGTTGGCGCCGGTATCGGAACCATCATTTCCACGCTGATCATCGGCTGGGTTGTTGATCACTTCTCTTATGAGCCGGTGCTGATCGCGTTCTCGATCCTTCCACCCATCGGAACCGCGGTTCTACTGGTGTGGACGATGGGCCGTCGCGGAACACCCGTGACACAATAGCGTTCGATGAACCGCCGGGAATTCCTTGCCACGGCCGCTGTCACGGCCTTTCAATCCGCGTGGGCCCAGCAGCCCGATCAGGTATGGCTGGGTCCCGACTATTGGGCGAATCCATTGCAGGACTGGCGGCTTCGGGCGGGCCGGATCGAGTGCCACGTTTCCGGCGGCGACCGGAACGTCTACCTGTTGACGCGCGAACTTTCTTCGCGCGCGCAGAAATTTGAGATGCGGGTTCGTCTGGGCAAGCTGGGCGATGCCGGCGGCGAAGGCTTTGCCGGATTTCGAGTGGGCATCCGGGGCCCGTTCAAGGAGTATCGCGACAGCGCGATCTACGGAATCGGCTTGAATTGCGGCATCACGACGGATGGAAAACTGTTCATCGGCGCGGTGGAGGCTGATGCTCCGCGAGTGGAGAGTGGCGATGTGGAGCTGGTCCTTTCCGGGAGCGGCAACCGCATCATCACCCTATCGGCCGGCGGAAAAACAGTGACGCGGGAAGCGGCGGATCTTTCCGGCGGTGTGGCACTGGTGTGCCACGCGGGCCAGGTGGGCAACTCGCCGGACGCCGCGCTGAACATCATGACGATGTCCGGCATCAATCGCCGCGAGCGCGAACGCGGCGGCAGCGTCCAGTATTGGTTTCGCGATTGGACCGCGACGGGCGAGCGGTTCGACGTTCACGCCGATCGCGCCTGGGGCCCGGTGCTGTTCGCGATGTATTCCGTCACTCGTGGAGTGATGAAGCTGACGGCTCAGATGGCGCCGGTTGCGGCCGGTGGAAAAGCCACCTTGACGATCGGCAACCGCCGGCTTGAAGCGCCCGTCGACCCTCTGTCGAGAACCGCGACGTTTCGCGCCACCGGTTGGGACGACACGCGCGACCACGCGTACCGCGTCGATTACGCAGGCGGCGCCTGGTCCGGAACCATCCGAAAGGATCCGAAGGAAAAACCGAAGATCGTGGTGGCTGGCATTTCCTGCACCAACGATCTCGGCTTTCCGCATGCGGAGATTCCGAGGTCGGTTTCGCACTTTAAGGCCGACGTGATCGCATACCTGGGCGACCAGCTTTACGAACGTTCCGCCGGCTACGGGACGGAGCGGATGCCGCTGGACCGCGCCGCGCTGGACTACCTGCGCAAGTGGTATCTGTTCGGCTGGACGTTCCGGGATCTGATGCGCGACACGCCTTCCATCTGCATCCCGGACGATCACGATGTCTATCACGGCAACGTGTGGGGCGCGGCCGGACGGCGTGCGGAAGGCTCCGGGCAGCCCGGGCAGGACTCGGGCGGATATACGCAGCCGGCGGAGTGGGTGAAGCTGGTCGAACGCACGCAGACCAGCCATCTGCCGGACCCGTTCGACCCGACGCCTGTTGAACAAGGGATCACCGTCTATTACACGGAGATGGTTGTCGGCGGCGTCAGCTTCGCAATTCTCGAAGATCGCAAATGGAAGTCGGCTCCGAAGATGACGATTCCCAAAGCGCGAATCGTCAACGGTTGGGCGAAGAATCCCGACTACGTAGCGGCACGCGACGGCGACGTAGACGGTGCGCAGTTGTTGGGTGAGCGTCAATTGACGTTTCTTGCGGAATGGGCGAAGCCCAAGCCGGACGTCTGGCAGCGCTGCGCGGTATCGCAGACGATCTTCACCAATCTTGCGACGCTGCCGCCGCCCGCGGATACGGACGCGGTGACGCCGCAGTTGCCTTTGCAACCGGCGGGCGGATACGCCGAAGGCGAGGTGATCGTAGCCGACCACGACTCCAACGGGTGGCCGCAATCGGGTCGCAACGCCGCCGTGCGGGCGCTTCGAGCGGCGAACGCGTTTCACCTTGCGGGCGATCAGCATCTGGGCAGCATGATCCGCTATGGCGTCGATCAGTGGAACGACGCAGGCTGGGCCGTTTGCGTGCCCGCGGTGTCGAACCTGTGGCCACGGCGCTGGTATCCGCCGATGAAAGGGAAGAATCCGCCGCCGGGTGGAGGCCGCAACATGGGCGACTTCACCGACGGGTTCGGAAACAAAGTGACGGTGCACGCCGTCTTCAACCCGCAGCAGACGGACCGGGAACCGAAGATCGTCAATGGCCGCGCGCCGGGTTACGGCATCGTCGAATTCGATCGCGCTGCGGGAACCATTGCAGTATCGGTCTGGCCCCGGTGGATCGATCCGGCAAGACCCGGCGCGAAGCCGGTCGCCGGATGGCCGGTGAAGATCGGCAAAGACGGCAAGCGCCTTAGTTGATCACCTTTGGATTCGCTCCCGGGCGGTTCTCCCAACTCTTCACGGTTTTTGCCTCGGCCCACGCTTTCTGCACGGGCTCCGGAAAAGTAGCGAGCATCTTCTCCGCCTTCGCAACCAGATCCTTTACGACTTGAGGATGGTCCTGCGACATGTTGTAGCTTTCGTCGGGATCGAGCGCAAGGTTGTACAATTCCGCCGCGGGAAGCATTGCGGAAACGCGCGTTCCCTGATTGTAAAAGTCGGTGTTCCATCGCATCAGGTGCAGCTTCCAGTCGCCGCTCCGGAGACATTGCAAATTCCAGCCGTCGAAGTACAGCAGCGGCTCGCGGTCGATACTCGTGCGCGCTCCGGAGAGAATGGGCCACATGTCGATACCATCCGGAGCGGTCTTCGGAGTTACTCCGCAAAGCTTGGCGACTGTTGGCACGACGTCGGTCATCGAACCTACCGCGTCGATCGTTCGTCCCTTTGCAACGCGGCCTGGCATGTGCGCGATGAAAGGCACGCGCACACCGCCTTCGCCGGTCATACCCTTGCGCGCACGAAGCCGGCCCGGCGATCCTTGGAACCACGGGCCGTTGTCGGACGAAAACATCACCAGCGTATTCTTTTCGATGCCCTGCTTCTTCAGCGAAGAGAGGATCTCGCCGACGGACCAGTCGAGCTCCGTGATGACGTCGCCATACAAGCCCAGCGGCGACTTACCTCGAAATCTTTCCGATGCAAAGACCGGGCTATGCGGCATGGAGTGCGGCAGGTAGAGAAAGAACGGACTACCTTTCGACGCCTCGATAAATTTCAACGACTCTTCGGTGTACCGGCGCGTCAGATAGCGCTGGTCCGGCTCTTCTTCGATCACCTTCGTGCCGCGCATCACGGGCAGCGCCGGCGCGTCGGGACGCTGATACGACGGCGATGGACTGGTCTTGGGACTCATATCGTTCGAGTACGGAATCCCGAAGTAGTCGTCGAAGCCGCGATTGGTCGGCAGATACTGCGGCAGGTGGCCAAGGTGCCACTTGCCAACGCACATCGTCTTGTATCCGGCGGGCTTCAACATTTGCGCCAGCGTCTGCTCGCCATCCGGCAGCCCTTCTTTGTCGAACGGGTTCAGCACTCGCGGAACGTTCACGCGCGTAGGATATCGCCCCGTCAACAGCGCCGCCCGCGAGGGCGAGCATACGGGATTCGCTGACGTCCATTGGGTAAACCGGACGCCTTCGGCTGCCATCTTGTCGATGTTGGGCGTAGGGATCTTTCCGCCGTAGCAACTCAGATCGCCATATCCGAGGTCGTCGCAGTAGATCATCACGACATTCGGTTTCGCTGTCTGCGCGGAAAGAGTTGCGGCCGCCGCCGCTCCGAGAAATTCACGCCGGGAAATCATCTGCCGCTCACGATATCATCGTCGCGATGAAACGGTATGGCATCGCGTTGTTGATGCTGGCGGTTTGTGCGCGGGCGGAGGTCCGGCCTCCCGCCGCCTACATCCCGATTCTTGAGAAGGCGCTAACCGACAACATCCTTTCGTTCTGGTATCCGCAGACGCTGGACCGGAAACACGGCGGCTTCGCTTTAAACCACGACGCGGAAGGCGTGTCCAAGGGCGATGGACCGAAAGGCATCGTCACGCAAGCCCGGCAAGTGTGGCTGTTCGCGCGCGCGGCCCGCGCTGGATACGGGAACAAAAAGGAACTGCTTGCTGCCGCCGATCATGGGTACACGTTTCTTCGTTCCAAAATGTGGGACGCGTCGAACGGCGGTTTCTACTGGGCTGTGGATGCGACGGGCCAAGAGAGGCAGCAACCGAAGAAGCACCTGTATGGACAGGCTTTCGGCCTCTACGCGGTCAGCGAGCTGGCGTTGGCCAGTGGCCGAACGGACGTGCTTGATTTCGCGCGCGAGATTTTCGCCGTCATCGAGAAGCACGCTCACGACACCCGCTACGGCGGCTATCGCGAATTCTTCAATGAGGATTGGACTATTCCGGCGCCTTCGGAGAAGTCTTACATGGCGGGAGGTTCCACCGTCAAGCTGATGAACACCCACCTCCATCTGATGGAGGCGATGACCAGTTTCTACCTTGCATCGAGATCGCCGGAGGCTCGAACTCGGCTGATTGAACTGGTGGATATCGAAACCAACGCCGTCGTGCGCAAGGGGCTTGTCGCGTGCACGGATCAATACGAATTGGACTGGACGCCCCGGCTGGAGGGCCCGCTCTCAACGGTGTCCTACGGGCATGACATCGAGAATGTCTGGCTGATCGCGGACGCGCGCCAAGCGCTGGGTATGCCGGTTGCGCCGTTTCTGGATTTATTCAACAGCCTGTGGGCGTACACGCTGAAGTACGGTTATGACGACGTCAACGGCGGCGTTTTCTACACCGGCGCCTTCAATGCACCGGCGGCGGACCGCCAGAAGTCCTGGTGGGTGCAGGCGGAGGTTCTCGTCAGCGCGTTGGAGATGCACAAGCTGACAGGGGAAGCAAAATACTACGACGTGTTCGAGAAGACCTGGGCCTTTCTCGACAAACACCAGATCGACTGGAAGAACGGCGAGTGGCATTCCACCGTGCTGCCCGATGGATCGGTGCGCGGCGGCAAAGCGCAGATTTGGAAGGGTGGCTACCACAATGGCCGCGCGATGATTGAAAGCGTCATTCGCCTTCGCGCATTGGCCACCCTCCGCTGACGTTTTACTGAAGTTCGATCGTCGCGTTGATCTGGCTGGTGGCCCCGTTGACCCCCACCAGAACAACACCCGTCGTTCCCGGAGTTGCATCGGGCGGCACCAAAATATTCACCTGATGTAGACCGACAAAGCCCGGCGCCAAACCAGCAAATTGAACCGGTGCGGACACTCCACCAACAAAAGCGGCAATCGAATAGAACGTTCGAATCAGCGGGTCAAGCGGAGCGGCAACGCCAGCCGCCAGAAACAAGTTGGTATCGCCGAGGCCGCTTGCGAAAAGCGAAACGATCGATCCGCGAGGCGCGGGATTGGCGGTCGAATTTACCGTCCCGTTCTGGTTCACGGCTTTCGCCGCGCTTGCACCAGGACTGGTGGTAAATAGTCCAGGAGCAACGGTGCGAACGGGAATAGAGATGATCGGGCTGGCCTGTCCGCTAAACAGCACTTGAATCAGCGCGCGCGTACCCGGAATCTCGGCGTACGGAATCTGAACCTCAACATGCTGGCGCGAGGCGTAGAAAATGGGTGCTCGAAGGCCGTCAACAATCACGGTGGTTCCGCCGAGAGTCAGCGGAAGGTTTCCGGCGGGCGCGGTCGCGGGAGTTAGCGGACCCAGGTTCGCGCCGAAGATCGCGACAACTTCTCCAGGGGCGACATAGCTTCCGCGCAGACTCGCCGCGTCGACGATGGTGTCGGGCGTGATGATGGGCTCGGTCTGCGGCGTTCCCGTAATCGTGATCGAGAAGGAGCGCAACGTTCCCCGGCGTCCAGGCGATCCGTTGTTCTGCACCGCCAACCGCCACTTGCCGAGCGACGTCTCGCCCACCGAATTCGCCAAAGGCTGGTTCGGACGAAACGGACCGCGTCCCGGTTCCGTGGGACAGAAGCTGGAGAAAGCTGACTCGGCATTGTCGTCGAACGTCGTATCGACGTTGCGAAGGGTTCCGCAGTTTCGCTCCAGCAATTTCGTTCGAGTGCCGAAGGGCGAGAAAAGGAACACGTTCAGATCGGCCACTTGCTCGTAGTCGATCTGAACCTGAACAGTCACCCTCTGCGCCGCAAGAGCCTGCGGAACTGTAATCTCCGCGACGGTCGCCGCATCCGCGCTGAAGACGACAGGCAGCGGTGGTCCAGCATAGGAATAGGTCGCGGTGGTCTGGCAGAATAGCGGCATTGCCGCGACAACGGCAAACAGGATCTGCAACTGGGCGTTTCGCATAGACTTCAGTGTAGAGTGCCCAGCGGAGCGGAGCTTTTCGTATCAACCATGCGGTCGTTAGAGATCGCGGAGATCTTCACTCTGGTGGGCGATCACCTGAATGAAGTGCTTGCCGTGGCCGCGCGCGAGGGCATCCGGATCATCGATATGCGGCACGAATCGGGAGTGGCTCATGCGGCCGACGCATGGGCGCGCATCCATCGGCGGCCGGCGATTGCGCTGGTAACGGGAGGGCCTGGACACACCAACGCGCTTACCGGAATTGCGACTGCCAATCTCGCGCTAAGCCCGTTGATTTCGGTGTCCGGAAGCCGCGCCTCGACGATGGCGGACCGCGGCGGTTTTCAGGATATCGATCAAGTCGGCATGACGCGGCCGGTGACGAAATGGGCGGCAGAGGTTCCCAGCGCCACGCAGATTCCGTTCTATCTTGGGCGCGCATTTCAAATTGCGAATTCCGGCCGCCGCAGCGCGGTGCATCTGACAATTCCCGTCAACGTTTTTCAGGAGCAGGCAAGTTCCCACGCGCCAGTGCCGTCGGTGCCGCCGATGGTTGAAGCGGTCCCCCACGTGGCGGATGCGATTGAGATCCTGCGCAACGCGGAACGCCCGGTGGTGATCGCGGGCAGCGGCGCATGGTGGTCCGGCGCGGGTGCGGAGTTGCAGAGCTTTATCGAACACACGTCATTGCCGATCTACACGATCACAATGGCGCGAGGCGTCGTAGGCGACGATCATCCGCTGGTGATGGGCTATGCGGACCCTGCGCTGAACACTGCCGTCCGCACGGCGTTCCGCGAAGCCGATGTCGTCCTGGTGCTGGGCAAGCGGATCGACTACCGTCTGGCGATGGGAGGCGCACGTCTTTTCGATGCGTCGACCTGGTTCGTACAAGTGGACGTCGAGCCGGCAGAACTGGGGCTGAACCGACGCCTGGAAGTCGCCATCTGCGGGGATCTTCGCGTCGCTCTTCGCGCACTCACCGCAGGCGCGGGCGCTGAACCGTGGAGACCACTTCCATGGCTGGAGCGACTGGCCGGTCTGCGCAGAATACGCGACGCCGATTTGGCAAAAATCGCTAGCGACGAAACGCTGCCGATCCATCCGGCGGCTTTCTACCGCGCGCTGCGGGACGCACTTCCGGAGGACACGCTGTTCTCGTGGGATGGCGGCGATTTCGCCCATTGGGGACGCGCCTCAATTCCCGCGCGGCATGCGGGCGGATGGCTGAGGCTGGGCCCGCTGGGTACGATCGGTTCGGCGTTGCCGAACGGAATCGCATTGAAGCTGGCGCATCCCGATCGCCCCGTGGTGGTGATCACCGGCGACGGCTCACTTGGCTTCTACCTGGCCGAAATTGATTCCGCAGTGCGACACAAGCTGCCGTTCGTCATCATCGTCGGCAACGATGCGGGGTGGGGACTGGAGCGCGAGCTGCAATCGGCAACGGTTGCGGGATCGCCGAACGTCGCGTGTGAGCTGGCGCCGACGCGCTACGACATCATCACGCAGGGCTTCGGCGGCGATGGCGAAACGGTGGAACGGTTGGAGGATGTCGCGCCTGCAGTGAAGCGGGCATTTGCGGCGGGAGTGCCGTACTGCATCAACGTGAAGATCCGAGGCGTCCGATCCCCCTTCACAGACTGGCAAATCGCAGGCAAGCGGTAGCCGGACCGCTATCATTGAAGGTTGGCAGTACAGTCTTCGATCAAGATCCTCGCCGAAAATCGCCGCGCCGGATACGAATATCAGCTGCTCGATAAGTACGAAGCCGGAATTGCGCTTACGGGCACAGAAGTAAAGGCCGCGAAAATGGGCCGTATTCAGCTGCGGGAAGCGTACGCCGAAGTCTCGGGGAACGAGGCGTGGCTGCGCAACGCGCACATCAGCGAATACTCGCACGGCAACATCTATAACCACCTGCCCGTGCGCGAGCGCAAGCTTCTGCTTCATCGCAAGGAGATCGACAAACTGCTGGGCGAGACGCAGCAAAAGGGCCTGACGCTGATCCCGACCAAGATGTACTTGAAGAACGGGAAGATCAAGATCGAAATCGCCGTCGGACGCGGCAAGAAGCTGCACGACAAACGCGAGTCTGAACGCGCCAAGGAAGCTCAAGCCGAAGCGCGCGCCGAAATGAACCGTAGAAACCGTCAATGAACATTCAACTTTCCCTTGCTCCGCTTGCATCGATTGAGTGCGACGCGCTGGTCGTCGTAGCTTTCGAAGGCCAGATGCCCGTGGATCTGCATCCTTGGATCTCCGAACTGGAATCGTCGAAAGAGTTCACCGGCAAAACCGGCGAGCTGTCGATCATTCCGCGTCCGGATGGCATGAAAGCGAAACGCCTCGTGCTGGCCGGTGGAGGCAGCGAAGACAAGGCCGGTCCCGCCGAACGCCGCCGTGCCGCCGGTGCGGCGTTGAGGGTGATGAAGAGCCGCGGCATGAAGACGGTGGCGATGGCGGCTGCCGCTGGCCACCTGCAGTTGACCGCCGAAGCTTGTCTCACGGCCGACTGGGAACCGGATGAATTCAAGTCAAAGAAGGACGATGCGAAGTCCATCGAGACGCTGATTCTCGCCGTGCCCGGCGGCGACGCAACTCTTGAGGTGGCGCTGAACAAAGGCATCGTCATCGGCGAAGCGCAAAACGTCGCGCGCGCCCTGGCCAACCAACCCGGCAATCTGCTGCCCCCGGTGGTGCTGGCGGAGAAAGCGGCGGCGATCGCGGCGGAATGCGGCCTGGAGTGCGAAGTGCTGGACGAAGCCACGATGCGCGAACTGGGTTTCGGGTCGCTGCTTGGCGTCGCGCAGGGTTCCGCCGCGCCGCCTGTGACGATCGTAATGCGGTATCGGGCCACCGGTGCGCCTGCGGACATCCATCTTGGATTGATTGGGAAAGGCGTCACGTTCGATACGGGCGGCATCTCCATCAAGCCTTCCGAAGGCATGGAGAAAATGAAGTACGACATGGCCGGCGGGGCGGCGATGATCGGCGCGATGCAAGCGCTTGCACGCCTGAAGCCTTGCCTGAACGTCACGGCGTTCATTCCATCGGTAGAGAACATGCCGGGTTCAAAAGCGCAGCGCCCCGGCGACATCGTCACGTCGCTTGCGGGAAAAACTGTCGAAGTACTGAACACCGACGCCGAGGGGCGGCTGATCCTGATCGATGCCATGACCTACGCCAAACAGCAGGGGTGCACGCACCTGATCGACGCCGCCACACTTACGGGCGCGATTGCGATTGCGCTGGGCACGGTTCGCGCGGGCGCATTCACGAACGATCAACCCTTTCTCGATCGCGTTCTGGCGTCGGCCGGCGCGCAAGGCGAGAAGATGTGGCAGATGCCGATGGACGAAGAGTATCGCGAGATGCTGAAGTCGCCCTACGCAGACATGCCTAACATCTCCGGCGGACGCTACGGCGGCGCGATCACAGCGGCGAAGTTTCTTGAAGAGTGGACGGACGGAACGCCGTGGGTGCATCTGGACATCGCGAACGTTGCGTGGCTGGACGACAGCAAGCCTCATCTGGTGAAAGGCCCGTCGGGCTTCGGGGTGCGCACCTTCGTCGATCTGGTGATGAACTGGCGTTCTTGATCTGATATCCTCCGTCCGTGCGATGGCTGCTTTTTGTGCTTCCGCTGCTTGCCGGCGGGCAGACTGTGGACGCGGAACTGGGTAAAGCCACGTTCCGGATTTATTGCGCGCCGTGCCACGGTCGAAACGCCGAAGGCGGACGCGGTCCGGACCTGACCACGGGCCGTTTTGTCTCTGGCGACCGCGATGAGGACCTGATTGCCGTGATCGAGAACGGCGTCGCCGGTTCGGAAATGCGCGGCTACAAGTCCACTATGGCGCGGGACAATGTCGCGCGGCTGGTTGCCTACATCCGTTCGAAGGAACAATCGGGCAAGGACACCGTCACCGGCGATGCGTCACTCGGAAGCAAAACGTTCTGGGGCAAGGGCGCTTGCGGAGCGTGCCACCGTGCCGAAGGACGCGGCGCGAATTTTGGCCCTGACCTGTCGAAGATCGGGCGCAGCCGCAGCGCGGCCCATCTGCGCGAGTCCCTGGTCGATCCGGATGCGTCGCTGACGCCGGGGTTTGAAAGTCTTACGGTTGAGACGAACAAGGGCAAGCGAATCGTCGGCCGGGCTGCGGGGCTGGACCGCTTCTCCGCACGCTTGATTGAGCAGGACGGCACCTATCATTCGTTCTTTATCGAGGAACTGAAGTCCGCCACCGACAAGGGCCCGTCGCTGATGCCCTCTTATCGAGGCGAGCTGAGCGAAACAGAACTCGACGGATTGGTCGCCTACATGATAGCCCTGAAAGGTGATGCGAAATGAGCGTGCTGCTGCTGATGATGGCGCTGGCGCAAGACACCAGTTGGCTGCACTACGGCGAGGGTCCGTATGGCCAGCGGCACAGCGATCTAAAACAGATCGACAAAACCAACGTCGCGCAGATGAAGCCGCACTGGATTTTCCAGACAGGCGTTCCAGGACGGTTCGAGACGGTGCCGGTTGTCACCGGTGGGCGAATGTTCATCACTGGACCCAGCAATCACGCCTGGGCGCTGGACCTGTTGACGGGTCGGTCGCTGTGGCACTATGCGTCCGCTCCGCCGCCCGGCGTGAACGTATGCTGCGGCGAAATGAATCGCGGTTTCGGAATCTCGGGGAATCGCCTGTTCAAAGTGAACATCGAGGGCGACTTGGTGGCGCTGGATCTCACGACTGGCGCGATGCTATGGAAGAAGACGCTGGCGGATTTCCGGGAAGGCTATTCGGCCACGGGCGCTCCGCTGGTGATCGGCGATGTCGTGATCACCGGGATCGCCGGAGCGGAGTTTGGCACGCGCGGATTCGTAGATGCGTATCAGGCTGCAACGGGAGAACGCCTCTGGCGCTTCTACACTGTGCCCGCGCCGGGAGAACCGGGCGGCGATACCTGGCCCAAGGGCTTCCATACTCGCGGTGGCGCTTCCACTTGGCTGACGGGAACCTACGACGCCGAGCTCGGCCTTACCTACTGGGGCACGGGAAATCCGGGACCCGACATGGACGGCGATGTTCGGCCCGGCGACAATCTATACTCGTGCAGCGTCGTTGCGATCGACATCAAGACCGGGCAGCTTCGATGGCACTATCAGTTCACGCCGCACGACGTGCACGACTGGGATGCGATCGCCGATCCGGTACTTGCCGACTTGAAGATCGGCGGGCGCAACGTCAAGACTCTGATCTTTGCAAATCGCAATGGCCTTTACTACACGCTGGACCGCACCGACGGGAAAGTGCTGGCGGCGAAACCGTACACGACCGTCGATTGGACGACCGGGCTGGACGCGGCGGGCCGTCCTATCCTCGTCGCCGGAAAGGAACCGTCCGAGGAAGGCACGAAGACGTGTCCCGGCTTGGGCGGCGGGCACAACTGGTGGGCGACAACGTATTCACCGCTGGACCAACTGCACTACTTCACTACCATTGACGGCTGCCAGCTTTACTTCAAGACTCCGCAGGAGCATGTGCCCGGCGCTTGGTATCAGGCCAGCACCACTACCGCCATCGCCAAGGAACCTCAGACCGCGTCTATCGTCGCGATGGACCCCGCAACGGCCGACGTGAAGTGGCGCGTGCCGCTTACCGACGGAGCCTCCGGCGGGCTGACATCCACGGCCGGCGGACTCGTCTTTTACGGCGGCCGCGATGGCTGGTTCATGGCGCTGGACGGCAGGTCCGGAAAGATCCTTTGGAAGTTCCAGACGGGGGGAACGATCGCCGCAGCTCCGGTGACTTATCTGCTGCGCGGCAAGCAGTACGTGGCGGTCAGTGCCGGCAGCGCCGTCATCACGTTCGGCTTGTAGGCCTAGCTTTTCGGAACGACTTTCTTCGCGAACGGAGTTTTGTGATATTCGCGAAGCCAGTCGTCGCGAAGAGAGCGGAGATCGGCTGCGCTGCGCGTTGACCAATCGTAGAAACCGCGTCCCGACTTCACACCGAGATTGCCCTCGCGCACTTTCTGATGCATCAACTCCGGAGCCTGACCGTAGTTGTATAAATCGGCGCAAACGTAGTCCGTGATCGCCGCGCCCATGTCGAGGCCCACCATGTCCTGATGCTCCAGGATTCCGTAGACGGGAAGCCGGAGTCCGAATCCGGTCTTCGCAGCCAGATCGACATCCTCCGCGTCGGCGATTCCCTCGGCGACGATGTTCACCGCCTCGCGGATCAGCGCATGCTGCAGGCGGTTGCCCAACTGGCCGGGGCGGTCTTTCTTCACCACGACGGGCACCTTGCCGCATCGAAGCAGAAGCGCGCGCAATGCCTCGGCAATGTCGGGAAGCGTTTTGTCGCCGCGCACGATCTCCACCAGCGGCATCAGGTACGGCGGATTCCAGAAGTGCGTCGTAACAACACGTTCCGGATGCTTGCAACGCGAAGCGATTTCCGTGATGGAAAGGCCGGAAGTATTCGACGCCAGCACGGCATCGGGCCGAGTGACGGAATCCAAGCGGGCGAACAGCTCCTTCTTGAATTCCATGTTCTCCGGCGCCGACTCCACCACCAGATCGGCGTCGCGGACTGCGGCGTCCTGATCGAACCCGGCCGTGATCTTCGATTCCGCGTCGCGAGCCTTCGCCTCGTCGATCAGCCCGGCATCCAGAAGGTAGGCGATCTGCGTCTTCGCGCTTTGCAAACCTTTTGCCGCGCCTTCGGCGTTGCGGGACACGATCACGCTTTCGACGCCGCCGAAGGCCAGGGTGACGGCAATGCCGGGGCCCATCATGCCGGTTCCGATAACCGCGCTACGGTCGAATTTCATTTCAGCTCGATCACCAAAGTGCGATAGCCCTTGCCGATCGCAGTCAGTCGCGGCGCGTCTTCGCCTTTGTCGTGCCAGATGATCTCGCCCGACTTCCGCTCACGCATTTCGACCTTGCCGGTTTTCGAATCCTTCCGTTCATACTTCGCGTCGTCCAGAAAAACGATCACCTGATCAGTGGGCCGAATGTAACGGTCTCGCGGTTCATCCGGCTGATAAAGCATCTCGGTGATCCGGACCTTCGCATTCTCAAGTTTCGCTTTCTTCACGGGGCCTTTCGCCGCCGACATCAACATCAACGTCAGCGCTGAGGAAAATAGGGCGCAAAAAATCATCTTCTTCATTTCGGTGCGTACTCCTTTCGAACCAGAAAAACATACGCGGCAATGCCGAGCATCAAAAAACAAAAGACTGCAATCAGCGGAGCGGTCCATCCACCCGTGGCTTGGCGCAGGTAGGAAGTCAGAAGGGGCACGACGACCCCGGGAAGATTAGCAGCCGTGTTTTGAATCGCAGCCAGACGGCCGGCCGGCGCGCCCGGCAACATTGCGGGTGTCAATGCCCAATAATTCCCCGTCGCCAGACCGAGTCCGCTAAGGGAAAAGATTGCGATTCCCAGCGCCACAGTCTGCGACTCCGAGTAGGCGCCGATCAGCGAAGTGGACGCGATGGCGAAACCGGCGACGATAAATGCCTTGCGTGTTTTGACCAGATCGAACCCCCGGCGGATCAGGAAGTCGGCGGCGTATCCGGACGCGATCGCAACGATCGCAAATCCAAGGTAGCTGAAGCCCGTGTACGCGCCATTCTCTCTTAGGTTCAGGCCCCACTTTTCTGCAAAATAGCTGGGCAGATCCAGCAGGCAGAAATAGTTGAAGTACTGGTAGCAGAAGCTGCCAATGATCACGCCCCATGTCACGCGATTCGTCATCAGCTGGCCAAAGGTCAGCCTTCCCGACTCTGCCTTCGTCACCACCTGCTTCTCCAACTCGCGATCGTTGTCCTTGACTATCAGCAGCCACGGGATCAGCCACAGCAACGCGCCGAAGCCAAGAATCATGAACATGTTCTGCCAGCCGTAGTCGCGCAGCAGAAACGCCGATACGGGGGCGCCCATCGCCGGCCCGATTTTCGCCGACGCCTGATACAGGCCCATCACGAATCCGTGCTTGCCCTTTGAAAAGTTCAGCCGGATCCAACGGATTCCAGCAGGCGTGTTCACCGCTTCGCCCGCGCCCAGCGCCAGCCGCAGCAGGAAGAGTTGCGGGATGGATGTGGCCCACGCCGTCAGGCCGGAAACTACGCTCCACACTAGAAAGCAGACCGCGAAAGGACGCTTGACTCCAAACCGGTCCACCAGCCAGCCCGCCGGAATTTGCAGCAGCGTGTAGCTCCAGAAAAAGGCGGAATTCAACAGGCCACGGTCAACTTCCTGGATGCCAAAAAAGACCTTGAAGTTCGGTTCAGTCAGCGCGAAGGAAAGGTTCTGGCGGTCGAAGTAGGCAACAATGAAAGCAATGCAAAGAAGAAGGACAACCGACCAGCGGTACGTGTCGAACCTGGTGTCCTGCATCGGCACGGCAGACGGGGCTTGACTCAAGCCAACTACGGTATCATGAGCATCGCGCTGGAGAGACCTTATGCAACTTTCCGTAATGGCATTCGTGTTGGCCGGGGGAAAAGGGACCCGGCTGTTTCCATTGACGAAGGAACGCGCCAAACCCGCAGTACCGTTCGGCGGCCGTTACCGCATCGTCGATTTCGTTCTATCCAACCTCGTTAATTCCGGAATCTATTCGATCTACGTTCTGATTCAGTTCAAGAGCCAGAGCCTTTTGCAGCACCTCCGCGACGGCTGGGAGTTTAGTGGGCTACTGAAGAGCCACTATGTAATTCCAGTCCCCGCACAGATGCGCCTGCCGGGAGAAACGTGGTATCGCGGAACCGCCGACGCCATCTATCAGAACTCGAATTTGATTGAGCAGGCGAAGCCGCACATCGTCGTCATTTTCGGCGCGGATCACATCTACCGGATGGACATCCGCCAGATGATCGACTTCCATCAGATCAAGCAGGCCGACGTTACCGTGGCCGCGATCCCCGTGCATAAGAGCATGGCGAAAGAATTCGGCGTGATTGTCGTCGACGGAACGGGGCGCATCGTCGAGTTTCGCGAGAAAGACGCGAACGCTCCCACGATGCCGGGCAATCCCGACTATGTGTTGGCGTCGATGGGCAACTACATTTTCAAGACCACGACGCTGTTGCACGCGCTGTTGGAAGATCAGGCGTTGCCCACGTCGGAAACCGATCATGACTTCGGGAAAAATATTCTGCCGAAACTGATCGGCCGTTGCGAGTTGTTCGCATACGACTTCAACACCAATCGCATTCCGGGAGACCCCGCCGATCAGGCGTCCTATTGGCGCGATGTCGGAACGATTGAGGCCTACTACGAAGCCTCAATGGATCTGCGCCACGTCACGCCGCAATTGAACCTGTATAACCGGCAGTGGCCCCTTCGAACGGCGGGCTATGAAGATCCTCCGGCGAAATTTGTCTTCGACGAAGAAGGCCGCCGCGGCGTGGCGACGGAGTCCATCATCGGAGGAAGCACGATCATCTCCGGCGGCAGCGTCAAGACGTCGGTGCTGGGCCGGGGAGTGCGCATCTACGAAGGCGCGGAGGTGGAAGAATCCGTACTGTTCGACAATTGCGTGATTAACGCGGGGGCCAAGGTGAAGCGCGCCATTCTCGACAAGAACGCGATTGTCGCCGCGGGCGACACCGTGGGCTACGACCTTGAGAAAGACCGGAAGCGCGGCTGGGTGGTAACGGAAACAGGTTTGGTGGTGGTGGAGGGCGCGCGCTCCGCCGTTCCGGTGTCTACGATTGCGGTGTAGCGTCGCGACGCGTTAGCGCCATCGCGGTTCCGATCACCACCAGACAGCCGATCACGTTGTACCAGAGGAAGCTGATCTCGGTGAAAATTCGGGCGGAGAAGATCGCCGCTTCCCCGGCGATCACTCCCGCGAATGCGGCATTCGCGCCAACGCGGGGAAAGTAAAACGCCAGGACGAAAATCCCCAGCAGGCCGCCGTAGAAAAGCGACCCGACCATATTCACGGCCTCGATCAACGATCCAAGATTCCGGCTGTATTGTGCCGTGATCACGGCGTAGATGCCCCAGAAGGCCGACGCGAGTTGCGACACGCGAAGGTAGTGCTTGTCCGGCGCGGAGCTTCGGAAGTGGCGCTTGTAGATGTCGATGACGGTGACGGTCGCCAGCGAATTAATCTCTCCGGAGCCCGTTGTCATCGCTGCCGCGAGAATCACGGCGATCAGCAGGCCAACCACGCCCGACGGCATGAACTTGCGGACGAACGACAGGAAGATGTAGTTGGAGTCGTTGACGCCCGTCGAGGCGCGCAGTGCGTCCATCTCCGAGTTGGCCCGCTGAAACTCTTCGCGCGCACCCTCCGTACCTGCCAGCATCTGCCGTGCCGCGGCCTGACGGCGTGCATGCAGTCCGTCCGACTGCTCCTGCAATCCGGAAAAGCGGGGCGCTTCATTCGGGTGGAACAGCACGGGAGGCTTTTCAAACACGTAGAAGCTGAAAACCATCGCGCCAACGAAGAGGATGAAGAACTGCATCGGGATCTTCGCGACGGCGTTAAAGAGAAGGCTCAGGCGGCTCTGCGTGATCGACCGGCCGGTAAGGTAGCGCTGCACCTGCGATTGATCGCAACCGAAATAGGCGAGCGCGAGAAACATTCCGCCGATAACGCCGCTCCAGATGTTGTAGCGGTCGTTCCAATCAAACGTCGTCGTCACCGGGTTTACCCGTCCCGCCGCGCCGGCGATGCGGATGGCATCGACGAACGAAACCTCCGAGGGCAACAGTTGAACCGCAATAAACAACGCGATGACCAGCCCAAAGACCATGATCAACATCTGCTGGACATCGGTCCAGGTGATGGCCTTGATGCCGCCAAAGACGGTGTACAGCACCACCACGCCACCCATCAAAGCAGTGGTCAACTCCGCAGGCCAGCCGAAGATCACCGTTAGTACGATAGCCGGCGCGGACAGAGCCACTCCTACGGCGAGACCGCGCTGAATCAGAAAAATGATGCTAACCAGCAGGCGCGTCTTCGCATCGAAGCGCTGCTCCAGATACTCGTAAGCGGTGTAGACGCCCGCATTGTGAAACTTCGGCACCGCCGTCATGCAGATCAGGATCATCGCCAGCGGCAGGCCAAAGTAGAACTGCACGAACCGCATCCCATCGACGTACGCCTGGCCGGTTGTCGAAATGAATGTGATCGCCGACGCCTGCGTGGCCATGATCGACAGCGCCATCGCGTACCAGGGCATCGTCTTGCCGGCCAGAAGGTAGTCGCTGGTGGTGGCCGTTCCGCGGGAGCGCCATAGGCCGTAGAGAATGATGAAGCCCAGCGTCGCCGCCATCACCACCCAATCGAGCAGCGTCACGGACGGAACGCCCTTCCAAACACCCAGAACAGGGCAATGATGCAGACGAGATAAACCGCCACCGACACGTAGATGCGTTTCCAGGTGCCCAGGAAAGGCGGCGGCTCTTCCATCAGATCAGTTCTGCGGCGCTTGGGAGGCGCTTAGAAAGTTCGCGAAGATGCGGTATGCGCCGGGCACTCCGGCGGGCAGTTGGCGGAAGAACGCCAGCGAAGTATAGATCCAAGTCCCCTTGCCGTGACGCGCGACCAGAGTTGCGCCGTCCTGCGGCTCTTCGCCGGGATCGCGCATGCGGAACAGCGGCTGATACTGCGGGTCCCACTTTTGCGGGAAGTACAAGCCGCGCTCCTGAATCCAGCCATCCCAATCCTTCGCGGTGATGGCGTTGGGAAAGCGGAGGATGGGATTCGATGGGTCCAGCATTTCTACCGCCGCATCTTCGTCGGTGACGCGACCGTTTCCGATCTGCAAGCTATACGGGCCGATGCGATCTCCCAGAGTCTGGTTGCCTCCCCAGAAGCGGTTGTCGGCGACATTGTATTGCACGATCACCGTGCCACCACCCGCGACGTAGTCCATCAGGCGCTGGTGGTTGGCGCGAAGCTCCGGCCGGGTGTTGTAGGCGCGCACACCGGCGACGATGGCGCTGAACTGGCTAAGGTCCGCCCGTGCGATATCTTCCGCGCTAAGCAGCGTGACGTCGCAGCTCATCTCGCGCAGCGATCCGGGCACATCGTCTCCCGCGCCCATGACATAGCCGACTCTCTTTGCGAGGTTCTTCACCTCCACCGGAATCAGTTCCGCATTCGCAACGGGAAACAATGTCTGCGGCGGAAAGTGCGGGTACGAGACGATATCGATTCCACGGTCGTATGTTCGACCGCCCAGGGTAGCGGTGGCGCGCAAGCGGCCTTTTGCGTTTCCGATGGACGGCGTGACGACGAAGGAGAGTGTCGCCTGCTGGTTCACAGCGGCTAGGGCGACACTGCGGGACGGAGGCTGAACGGTCCAACCCGCCGGCACTTCCACCTTCACCTCCGGCGCGGCCTTCGGCACCTTCGCCGTTACCGTAACCTCGATGGTCTTTGGCTCGGCTGTGGCGAACAGCAGGACCGGCTGGCTTAGCTCAACGGCTACCGGCGGCACTACGGCGATGGCGCGCACTTGCTCGCCTTCCACGCGATTCACGTATCGATGGTGAACCTCTCGGATGAGCACGATCTCCCGGCCGCCGACGCGGGCCCGCAGTTCCACGGGATAGACCGGCGGATTCACCGGCAGCCCCAGCAGCTCGGGCTTCGGGATCTGATAGCTGGCCCCTTCCTTGGGCTTCTCAAGCCAGTACGGCTGAGTCAGCGGTTGGCTGCCAGGCACTTCCCAATCGATCATGTGCGTCGCCATCCGGTTTGGTTCCAGCTTCAATGGGTAGTTGACGATCTCGACGGGTACGTTCGACCGGTTGATCACGTTGAGCGAAACCTTCACGGTGGAGCCGGGCACAACCTCCGCGCGTTCGGCGGAGGCGTCCACCCAAAGGCCCAGCAGCAGCGCCACCGTCTCGTCGAGTTCCAACAGTTTTCGTTTGGACCATTCGTCCGCGCGGGCCGCAATCAATTTCCGGGCTTCCAATAGAAGCGGCACGGTGGCGGAAGGGTCAGTATCCCGGAACTCATTCCGGGCACGGTCGAGAATCGCCGCAATGGGCGCTCCGTCCGGGAGACGGTTCCATGTAGTGTCGATCCCATCGAACGGATCTTCGGACGCTTTGTCCCCGGCGAGAAGCAGAAGGTGATTGCGGGACGAGCCTTTGCGCTGCGGCGCACCCATTCCCTGGCTGCGATGCTGGCTGCGGCTGATGCCGGCAAGCTCTGTGAAGCTGGCGCCGAGCACGGGATCGTACTCGCCGAAATCCATCACTAATGTTCCGGCCACCTTGTCGTTCTCCGCTTCCTGCTGCGGCATAAACGCAAAGAGGTTGAAGTAGAGCCGTTGTGCCTGCCAGGGCTTCACATAGGCAAGCTGTTCAGGAAAGCGCGCCGGATCTGCGGCGGCTGCGAACGCATCTTTGCCCAGAAGCGCGGACGTTTGATGCTGCCCGTGGCCGTCGCGGGGCGTGCCGGAGAAGCGCAGCACGATGACGTCCGGCTGGAAACGGCGAATCGTCCAGACAATGTCGGCGAGGACGCTTTCGCGGCCCCACTTCTCAATTGTTTCCTCGGCGTTCTTCGAAAAACCGAAGTCAACCTTGCTGCTGAAGAACTGCTCGCCCCCATCGATCGCGCGCGCCGCCATCAGCTCCTGCGTGCGGATGATGCCGATCTTGTCGCCTTGTTCGGCGCCGATCAGATTCTGGCCACCCTCGCCGCGGGTCAGCGACAGATAGCCGGTGCGCATGTCGCGTCCACGGGCAAAATAAGCGATCAGGGCGGTGTTCTCGTCGTCTGGATGCGCGGCGATCATAAGGACGCTGCCCAGCGTCGACAAGCGGTCCAGCGCCTTGCGGTTGGCCGCCGCACCAGCCAGATCCCGCTGGGCAAAACAGGCGCACACGCTGAGCGCGGCAAGCGCGACAACTCGCACGGGAAGCATGAATCTTCCTAGTTTAGGGCTAGAACCGGGACGGCGCAGCGGACCGTTGCGCAGCGCCTATTTCTGCCGGAGAAGATCTGGGAACTCTTTCTTCGTCTTCGACACCTTCGGTATGGCGTTCACGACAACGTAGGGATGCGCGGGGTTCCGCTTCACGAAATCCTGATGGTAGCCTTCCGCCACGTAGAACTTCTCCAGGGGAGCAACCTCCGTAACGATTGGCTTCGAGAACACCTTCGCCTCGTTCAGTTGCTGGATGTAGGCCTCGGTAACGCGCTTCTCTTCCGGCGTTGCGTAGAAGACAGCCGAGCGGTATTGCGGACCCCAGTCAGGCCCTTGCCGGTTCAGTTGCGTGGGGTCGTGCGCCGCCGCGAAGAAGACCTTCAGCAGTTCGCCATAAGTGATCTTCGATGCGTCATAGGTGATCTCGATCACTTCGGCGTGCTTCGTCTTTCCGGCGCCCACCACTTCGTATTTCGCCGTTGCCGCGTCGCCGCCCGCGTATCCGGAGACAACTTTCTCGACTCCGGAAAGCTGTTCAAAAACGGCTTCGGTGCACCAGAAGCAGCCTCCGGCGAATACGGCGGTGTGCTTGCCTGTGGACTTTGAAAGGTCGGCGGTTGGAGCCGGGAAAGCGGTCCCGGCGGCGGTTGTGTAATCAGGTGTCATGAGTTTGGGTACCAATAAGATCGTGGCGCCGGCGAGTACCGTGAACCACAGAACATTTCTCATAGTGTTTTATTGGACGCTCCTAACCGCCCGAGGTTGCAAGATGCTCTCCATCGATTTTTCCGCGAAAGCGGCGGTAGAGGAAAAAGAAGTAGACGCACGCAAGAGCCATCCCCGGAATCCACCACGCCAGCCCGATGCGAAGGCCGTAGCCGGGCGCGGCGCTGTTCCACACCGTCAGCCCGGTTGTGGCGCCTTCGGTGGCGGGCAGAACGTAGGGAAACAGCCCGAAAGCCACGGACGCTATCATCCCGGCGATGAAGCATCCACTGGCGAGGAAAGCCACTGAATACCGGCGCAAGCGTAGATTCAGGAAGATCGCGGCCAGCGCGGCCACGGTGATGGCAGGGAAGATCCAACCCCACGGGCGCGCGGTGTACGAACGCAGGATCAGGGGCTGGATGGAGAAGGCGGCCCAGCTGAGGAGCGTCGCCAGCAGGGCCGCGGCCAAAGCCGCCACACCCGCGCATCGCCCGGCGTTGCGCTCCAAATTATTCCGGGTTTTCATCGCCACCCACAGCGCGCCGTGCATAGTCAGGGTGGCAAGCGCGGTCAGCCCCGCGAGGGCCGTAAACCAGTCCAGAATTCCAACCGCCCCACTGACCCCCCAATCGGTCCACAGCGGCAGGAAGAAATCGCCATCCGCGTTCAGCGGCACGCCCCGGACGACGTTGCCCAGTGCGGCCCCGTAGAACACCGCCAACAGAGCGCTGGCGATTCCGAAGACGCGGTCCCACAGCGGCGGCCACAGTTCGCCCTCGACGTGATGACGGAACTCGATGGAGATGCCGCGTAGAATCAGCAGCCAAAGGACGATCATCAACGGCAGATAGAACCCGGAGAAGCTGGACGCGTAGAGCGCCGGAAACGCGAAGAAAAGCGTCCCGCCGCCGGCCAGCAGCCACACCTCGTTGCCGTCCCAGAACGGCCCGATCGATTCCACCACCTGACCGCGCTCGTCCCCGCCCCGGGCCGCAAACAGCGACACTACGCCCGCGCCCAGATCGAACCCGTCCAGCACGACATACCCCGTCAACAGAAACGCCACCAGACAGAACCAGAGCGTCTCCATCACTTGGGCCCGTGCTCAATCTCGCGCCGGACCATGAATAGGAATAGGACGCTGAGCAGCGAATACATTCCCATAAAGCCCAGCAGCGTAAACAGCGTGTTGCCGGAGGATACTTGTGGCGACGTGCCCACCGCCGTCTTCATCAATCCGTAGATCAGCCACGGCTGCCGCCCCAGTTCCGCCGTCATCCACCCCGCCGTGTTGGCGATGTAGGGAAGCGGCAGAATCAGCAGCAGCGTCCACAGCAGCGGTTTCGTTGAATACAACTTCCCCCGCCAAAGCTGGATTCCGCACAGGCCCAGGATGGCGATGAAGATGGTTCCCAATCCCACCATGATGTGAAACGAGTAGTAGAGAAGCGGCACGTTGTCCGGCCATTGATCGCGCGGATACTCGTTGAGCCCCTTCACTTCCGCGTCCCAGCGCTTGTAGGTCATGAAGCTCAGGGCGTTCGGAATCGTCAGCGGATTGTCCAGGCGGCGGTTCTCCACATCCGGCTGGCCCAGGATCGCAATCGGCGCTCCCTTCATGGTTTCAAAGTGCCCTTCCATTGCGGCCAGCGTCACCGGCTGATGGCGGGCCACCATCGCGCCCTGCTGGTCGCCCGTCGGGAACAGCACCAGGATCGACGCCGCCAGACCCACCGTGACGCCCATGCGCACGAAGATGCGGCCGAAGTCCTCGCGAGTCTGCGTTAGCAGGTAGAACGCGCCGACCGACGCCATGACGAGGGAACCCGTTACCACCGCGCCCAGCATGTTGTGCAGATACTGCCACAGCGTCCAGGGATTCAGCATCAGCGCGCGAAAGCTGTCGAGAAGGATCTCGCCGTTCGGCCCCAGCCGGTAACCCACCGGATGCTGCATCCAGGCGTTGGTGGCGATGATGAAGAAGCCTGACAGCCACGACCCCAAGAAGACGCAGAACGCCGCAACCCAATGGCCTACGCGTCCCATGATCTTCTCGCCGTAGATGAACAGGCCAAGAAACGTGGATTCCAGAAAGAACGAATAGACTCCCTCCAGCGCCAGTGTCTGTCCGATCACCCCGCCAGCGGCCTTTGAAAATCGAGACCAGTTGGTGCCGAACTGGAACTCCATCGGAATCCCGGTTACGACGCCCATTGCGAAATTGATGGCGAAGATTCGCGCCCAGAACCGAGCGGAGGCGTTGTACTTTTCGTTGTCGGTGCGGAGATAGGCGGTCTTCAGAATGACGATCAGCAGAGCCAACCCCATCGTCAGCTGCGGGAAGAGGTAGTGATACGTGATCGTGAATGCGAAGTGGAGCCGGTGCAGGCCGACGGCAGTATCCACGTGGTTCCTCCGGCACCAGTATGTGCGAGAAATTCTTGCGCTACAAGAAAATTTCTCGTAAAGCCGTTACTCGATGCTGAATGTGTAGCGGGAAACAGCTTCGCTTTTGGCGATGCGGTCGCGGACGGTCAGAGTTATCCCGTACTCGCCTTTTGGCGTGTTGGGTTGCAGCTGAAGGCTGACGACACCGGGCAGGTACGAAGGCGGGTAGAAGAATTCCTTCTGTTCTTCCGCCGCCAGTGTCTGGCTGTAGAGCACCTTTCCTGACGCGTCGGCGACTTCCAGACCGTAGGAGACGTCGACGCTCCCTTCCGTCGTGGGGCGGAACCCCACGATCTCGAACCGCCCCCAAACGGCGTCACCCTGGCGGTATGCGGCGACGGCAAGGGCATCTCCGTCGTCCTCTGTCCGGAGGAAACGGAAGTCGATTGCGGACAGCGGCGCTGCGGGATCGAGGCGCTTGCCCTCAATCTCAAAGGCACGCTCCATAGTTGCCTTGGTTTTGCCCACCAGATCTTCCACCGTGATGCGAAGCGTGGCCGGCTGCGCGCGGATCAGCGAGGGAAGCTGGATCATCTCGCCCATCTTCGGCTTCCAATCCTTCTTTTTATCCTCTTCGGTGACGGCGGGTTCTGTCTTTCCGCTAACTGGGGCAGCGTATAGCCGTCCCGTCGAGTCCACCAGCTCCGCGCGAAATTGCAGTTTTACCGCATCCTCGAAATCGCCCGGAACCGAGGCGAAACCGTCGATCCGGAAATCGAAGGCGACATGGTCGCCGGCCATGGGAGTGTAGCCGGAGATCCACGGCGGCCCGCCTTCGTATGCCCGAAGGGTCAGGCCGACGATCTCGAGATCGGCCGCCGAAAGGGCTGCCGCGGCCAGCGCGAGGCTAGCGGCCGCCCGGAGCAGTGATCTCCGGCATCTGAATGGCCGGGTTTTCATTCATCGTGTCCATATTCAGCGGGATGTTTACCAGTCCCGTCTGTTCCGAGTCATCCGTCACTTCGCCGTAGCATTTCAGCACGTAGTTATTCGGCGAGGCGTCGAAGGCTATCCAGCCCTCCTCAGTTTGCGCGGGCTGTATGTTGCGCAGCAAACCGAACCAGCCATCGAGACCTCCGCCATTTTGATGCTCCTGGATGACGTTGCCTTTCGAGTCGATCAGGCTCAACAGCGGCGCGGCGGTTGTCTGGCCACCGGAATTGGTGATGCTCAAGCGGATCAGCAGAAACTGATGTTGCGGCACCTGTACCGTAAAGTCGTCGCCCAACTGCTGGCGCCAGCGGCTCTCCAGTACCGTATAGGTGAAGGGCTTCACCAGCACCGGCTCGCCCATTCGAAACTTGATTTGAGATTGACCGCCGGAGCGGCCACTGCATCCCGCGAGCGCAATCAGCATTGCGAAAGCGAATGAAACCGGAAGGCGGCGGCAGATCATCTATGTCTTTGAGAGTAATGCAACGATTCAGGCTGCGGCAATTCGCACTTATTTTGGGGCTGGCTGTATTGGCGTCGTCCGCGTGGGCGCAGGCGGTGCACCCGAAGAGCGGGCGGCGGATTGCGGCGGTGATGGGGTGGGGCGGGGCCGACTGGCTGGAGCGCAGCGAGCGCGAGATTGAAGAAATGCCTGAGTCCGCGATGGACGCCTTGGGATTGAAGCCCGGCATGACGGTGGCCGACGTCGGCGCAGGCTCCGGCTACTTCACGGTGCGCCTTGCACGGCGGGTGGGTCCCGAAGGAAAGGTCTACGCCCAGGACATACAGCCGGAGATGCTGCGGCTTCTGCGGCGGCGGCTGGACCAGGCGCAGTTCAAGAACGTCACTACGGTGCTGGGGACAGAGTCCGACCCGAAGCTTCCGGCGGAAGCGCTGGATATGATCCTGCTGGTGGACGTTTATCACGAGTTCTCGCAGCCGCAGCTGATGCTGAGGTTGCTGCACGGCGCGTTGAAGGACACCGGCCGGCTGGTGCTGCTGGAGTACCGGAAGGAAGACCCGTGGGTGCCGATCCGTCCGGAACACAAGATGAGCGTGGCCGAGGCCAAGCTGGAAGTGGAGGACGAGGGCTTCGTGCTGGAACGCGTCGGCAAGGAACTGCCGCGCCAGCACATCCTGGTTTTCCAGAAGAAACCGCCGGCGAATCAAAAGAACTGACGAACAGATTCCAGTTCCTTCTGGAACGTCTCAAAGATTCGCGCGCCGTCTTCCGGTCCGGCCATGTCGACCAGCGCCGTTTCAGGCGGACACTCCAGAACCAGGGGCTTTCCGGTAATCGAAACTCCCACTGCGTTGGCCGTCGTGTCGGCCGCCATCAGCAGTTCGCTCAGATGGAACTTGGCGCCATCCTTTTCCTGCTGGTAGGCAGGGTTGGCGCGGGGGTCGTGATGGTACTGCACGGCGGAGCGGATGGGCTCCGGCAGGTTCCAACGCTCCAGCGCGATCGTCGAAAGCTGGGGATGGTCCGCGCCGATAATCTCGCGCTCGCACTCGGGAAGGCTGCGTCCACCCAGCGCGTGGAGTTCCATCACTTCGCCGAACTCATTCGGGCGCGTAGCCGCAAACAGCAGCTTGCCAAAGTCGTGGAACAGACCGGCGACAAACGCGCCCTCCGGATAGTTCACCGGCACCACCTGCGCCAGATGGTCCGCCAGGATCGCCGTGCCAACGGAATGGATGTTGAACCGCGAGTGAGACCATTCGCGGGGCGTCTTCACGCCGGACCACATCCGCGAGATCGACAGTCCCAGCAGCGTGTTCCGCAGCTTGTTCAGTCCAAGCACCGACACCGCGTGCGGTACGGAGTTAACCTCTCCCCGGCGCGCGAAAGCCGCCGAGTTGACCAGTCGCAGGACGTTGCCGGAGAGGACGGTGTCTTTTTCGATCAGGGTCGAAAGCTCTGAGAACCGCACATCTTCGCAGGCAACGCTGGCTAAAAGTTTGTTCAGGATGGGGGAGAAAGGCGGCAGCTGGCCCAGGCCCTTCGAGACCATCGCCTGAACGTCGGTGGCTGTGGTGTACATAACGCTTCGAGTGTCGTATCGGCAATAATGGGGAAACCTGTATGGAGATGGACCCCACCCACTCCGCTTTACCCGTCGAGGACAGCGTAGAGATCCCCACGGACGCCGCGATCCGGCTGACGGAGTTGACAAAAGTGTACGGAACCAAGGCTGCGGTAAATGGCCTCTCCTTGACCGTTCCCAAAGGCAGCTTCTTCGGCTTTTTGGGCCCCAACGGCGCGGGAAAAACCACCACAATCAAGATGATGATGGGCCTTGCGCCGCCCACGTCCGGCGAAATCGAGATGCTGGGGCACAAGTTGCCCGATGGATCGATGGAAGTCCGCCGGCGCATCGGCGTGGTGCCGGACGACACCCTGCTGTTCGATCAGTTGACGGGGCAGGAATTTGTCGAATTCGCCGGGCGGATGTACGGGATGGAGCGGGACGCCGCACGGGACCGCGCCCGCGAACTGCTGAAGCTGTTTGAATTGGACGCCGCGCCCCGGAAGCTGATTGCCGAGTATTCGAAAGGCATGCGGAAGCGCGCGGCCATGGCGGCGTCGTTGATCCACCGTCCGCAACTGTTCCTGATGGACGAGCCCTTCGAGGGCGTTGACGCCGTCGGCGCGCGTCTGATGAAGGAGATTCTTCTCGACCTTGTTCGGCACGGCGCCACGATTTTCCTGACGTCGCACGTGCTGGAGGTTGTGGAGCGGCTCTGCGACCGCGTGGCGATCATCCACGAGGGGCGCATCGTCGCCGAGGGACTGCCGCACGAGCTGCGCACGGGGTCCGAGACGCTGGAAGACCTGTTCGTACGCATGGTGGGTGGCGCGCGCCCGGCGGACAACCTGGAATGGCTGCTGTAAATTCCCACGCCTGGGTGATTCTGGCCACGCAGTGGCGGATGTGGCTGAACTTTTACCGCCGCCATGGCCGGGCATCGTTCGTCCTGTCGCTTCTGTTTTCCGCCATCTGGTATGGGGGCTTTGCAGGCATCGCCGTCTTCGCCGCAAACTTCTTCGCCCAGCCGCAGGCGATCGACCGTGCCGGGCGGGCGCTGCCCATCGCGCTCTTTTTCGCGTTTGGGTACTGGCAGGGCATGCCGCTGGTGATGGCCTCCATCGGTGGAATGCTGGACTTAAAAAAGCTGCTGGTATACCCGGTGGCGGAAAAAGACCTTTTCCGAATCGAGCTGTTGATGCGGACGGCGCTGTTCTGCGAGATGCCGCTGGTGATGGCCGGGCTGGCTATCGGCCTGCTGCGGAACCCCACGCTGCCCGCGTGGTGCGCTCTCGCGCCTATTCTTTTTGCCATCTTCAATATCGTGCTGGGGGCGGGATTGCGCGATCTGATCGGGCGCCTGTTCCAGAAAAAGCGGGTTCGGGAGGCGCTGATCTTCGGCTTCATTCTGCTGGCGGCGGTTCCGGCGTGGTTGGGCTCGCGAGGGTCGATTCCGCCGCAACTGCGCACACTCTCCCGCGAACTGCCCACATCGCTTCTCCCCTGGGCGGCGGCGGCGGACGCCTCGTCCAATCAGGGCGGATGGCGGCCGTGGGTGGCCCTGGGCGTGGTGGCGCTTCTCGCCTGGATGTTCAGCCGGTATCAGTTCCGCAAGAGCCTGAACTTCGATTCCGATGCGCAGAAGGCTGCGGACTCCTCGCGCGGATTGGGGATTCTCGACCGTCTGCTGGGATGGCCGGCGTTCGTTTTCCGCGACCCTTTGGGCGCGTTGGTGGAGAAGGAACTTCGCTTCCTCAGCCGCACGTCGCGCTTCCGCATCGTCTTCACCATGGGATTCACGTTCGGCCTGCTGATCTGGCTGCCGATGGCCCGTGGACGCGCCGGCGGTGCGCCCGGGTGGATGGGCGAGAACTTCCTTACGGTAGTAGTGCTGTACGCCCTGATGCTGTTGAGCGAAGTGCTGTTCTACAACTCGTTCGGGTTCGACCGTTCCGCCGCGCAGCTTTATTTCCTGGTGCCGGTGCGCCCCGCGACGGTGGTGATGGCCAAGAATATCGCCGCGGTGTTCTTCGTGGCGGCTGAGGTGTCGCTGGTTACGGTGGCTTGCCTAGTGCTGAAGATGCCCGTTACCTGGACTCGCGTCGGGGAGGCCGCCTGCGTCAGCGCGGTGATGATGCTTTTTCTGCTGGGAATCGGCAATCTGGGTTCGACCAGATCGCCGCGGGCATTGAACCCAAGTGACGGCTGGAAGCGCGCCGCGGCATCGAAGTTTTCCTTCCTGGCGTTTCTCCTGTATCCGCTGATCCTCTCGCCGGTGGCGCTGGCGTATCTTGCGCGGTACGCATTCGGCACGCAGCAGGCGTTCTTCGTCGCGATGGCGGGCGGAATCTTTATTGCGGCCTGCTTCTACTACGTGTCGCTGGATTCGGCGGTGCAGACGCTTGACCGCGATCGCGAACGGTTCCTGACCCTGCTGACACAAACCGATACGCCGGCGTTCTAGGTTCGCTAGACGGGCGAGGAGCGCGGCGCGGGTGGAAGGTAGTCGTAGGTGTCGGTCATCCACCCGGCCAACTTCTGGCGAAGCCCGTCGAAGGTCTCGCGCAGCGCCGGGTCGTCGGCGCGATTGACAAACTCATTCGGGTCGGCCTGAAGGTCGTAGAGCTCGTAGCTGGGCCGTGTGGGACGGAGAAGCTGCTGGTGCTCCGGCGAGAGCTTGCCCTGGCGGTCCAGTTGCAGGTAGCTTGCCCAGGTCCGCGAATCGGCCAGATCGCGGATTGGCCAATAGGGCTTGGCCGGAGTCGCGTTCCAGATCAGCTTGTACCGTTCCGTTCGAACGCAGCGCGAAGGGTCGTAGTTGTCGTGCCAGTTGCGCTCCGCGAAAACTTCGGTTCGTGGCCGGTAGGTTCCGCCCGTGAGGCGCGGGAGAAAACTTCGGCCCTGCATCTTCGGAAGAGCCGCCGCGCCCGCCGCCTCCAGCCACGTCGCGGGAAGGTCGACATGGGCGATCATCTCGGACGCCACCGTTCCCGGCTTTATGCGTCCGGGCCATCGCGCGATCAGCGGCACATGGATGCCAGGCTCATACAGCGTTCCCTTGGCGCGCGGGAAGGGCAGGCCATTGTCGCCGGTCATCATCACCAGGGTGTCGTTGGCCACTTCCTGCTCATCCAGCAGACGGAGGATTTCTCCGCTTTCGCGGTCCATCCGCGAGATGAAATCCGCATAGTGGGCCAGGTCGGCGCGAATCTCCGGCGAGTCCGGCAGAAAGGGCGGCACCTTCACCGACGCCGGGTCCGTCGGCGGCTGAAACGCTCCGTCTTTGTAGGGCCGGTGCGGATCGGTGGAGCCGAAGTGCAGGAAGAAAGGCCTGTCCTTCGGACGGCGCTCAAAAAACTCCGCGAACGGCGCGCCCGCCTTCCCGTAGTAGTCCCAGCGGCGGTCGAACGACGGGCCCTGGTGCACTTTTCGGAACGCGCCGGTGAAGTAGCCGCGATCTTTCAGACGGTCGACGACGGTGGGCTCCCAATCGGGCATGGCGGTATGCAGGCGCGACGTGGATGTCGTATGCGGCGTCGCGCCGGTAAGAATGCTGGAACGGTTGGGACTGCACTGCGGAGACGTGACGAAGCCGCGCGTGAACCGCATCCCGTCGGCGGCCAGCCGGTCGAGATTCGGCGTGCGCACCCAAGAACTGCCGTAGCAGCCCATGTCCGGCACGGAATGATCGTCGGAAATCAGGAAGACAATGTTGGGTGGCTTGGCGGACTGCGCGGCAATCGGAGCGGCGGCTGCGGAGCCTAGGAACGTTCGGCGATTCACTGTTCGATTCTAACGGCGCTACGGGTGCGAGCGCGGGACGATTCGCTCATCGATCAGATCGATATCCCGCTCAATGGCGTGCATGGCTTCGTCTCCAATCTTGCGTTGCCGGCGCATGCTGACGACGGTCTCGCGCATGATCCGCGACGCGGCCCACCAAAGCTTTTGCTCCTGCACGCTGGTGAACTCGCCGGGGTGCGGAAGCTCATCCGATCCTTCGGCGATGTCGCGCTCCGCCCAAAGGTCGGCCAACTGATCGACGTAGTATGCCCGGACACGCTCATATCCGGAACCGGATGCCTCGCCGGTTTCCCCCAGGAAAATAAGATGCTCAACGACACGCTCGACCGCGGCCACTCGCGCGGTTAGCTCTTCGGCTTCGCTTGAATGGTCCGGCGGGATTCCCAGGCGCCTCACCAGCGGGCGCAGAGAAAGGCCCTGCAGCGTCAGCGTCGTGGTGATAGCGATGAACGTCAGCAGCAGAAGGAGATTCCGGTAAGGGAAGGGCATCCCGTTTTCGGTTTCGAGCGGCAGCGCAAGGGCCGCAGCCAGCGACACTACGCCGCGAAGGCCGGTCCAGCCGATCAGGAAGACTTGCGACGGCGGCGGATGGGGTTCCCGCTCACGGATGCGGGCCGAGAACACCCGGGGTAGATAGGCGTTGGGGAACACCCACGCCACGCGGACGGCCATGATGCCGAAAGAAATCGATCCGCCCCAAAGCAGCAGCCATTCCAAGGGATAGTCGCCCAGGCTCTGGACGACGAAGGGCATCTGGAGGCCGATCAGGATGAAGATCATCAGGTTGATCAGGAAGATCATCGTCTGCCATACGGCGGCCCCGCGCAGCCTCCCTGCCGCAGTCAGCGCTTGTGGGGAGTTCCAGCCCAGGATCAGCCCGGCGGTCACGGTGGCCAGCACACCCGAAGCGTGAACGGCCTCGGCCGCATAGTAGGAGCCCAGCGCAAGGATGAATGTCGAGAGAATCTCCGCCTCAATGTCCCGCACCTTCGGAAGGATTTTCGAGAAAGCCAGGCCGAGCAAGGCGCCAATGGCAACTCCCGCAAGAGAGACCCAGAGGAATGTGGCCACGGCGTTCCCGAACGAAAAAGTCCCGCCAACGACGGCGGCCACGGCAAACCGGTACGCCGTCAGGGCGGCCGCATCGTTCACCAGACTTTCGCCCTCCAGGATCTGGACGATCCGGCGTGGAAGGCGCAAGGAGCGCGTGACGGCGGTGGCGGCGGCGGCGTCTGGCGGAGAGATAATCGCTCCCAGCACGAATCCGGTCGCCCAGTTCATCCCGGGGATCAGAAGCTTGCACATCACCGCGACGGCGGCGCTGGTGGCGATCACCAGTCCAAACGCCAGCATGAAGATGGGCCGCTTCCAGCGCACAAAATCCCGCCAGGAAGTCTGGTAGGCCGCGTCGAACAGCACGGGTGGCAGCAAAACGTAGAACACGACGTCGGGATTAAGAACGAAACGGGGAAAATCGGGAACCAGCGCGAGTGCCAGACCAGCCAGCAGCAGAAGGATGGGATACGGAAGATTGCGGCGGCGCGCGGCTACCGCGATGAAAAGCGCGGCGAGGGTCAGGCCGAGGAACGCTTCGAAGAGATTCACTCTGTACGAAGCAGTCTAGCCCGGCGGGGCGGCGGGGTTCAGCGGCGCCAGACGAGAACGCCGGAAATCGTTCCCAGCGAAAACGTCGCCGCGCGGTCGATGATACTCATCGTGGTCCTACGGGCGGAGTCGTCCGGTACATAGAGAATGTCGTCCGGCCGCAGCTCGACATCTTCCGAAGTGTTCTTCAGCAGACTTCTGAGATCGACGGCGATCTCGCGCTTCTCCCCGTTTTCCTCGGGCCGCAGGATGAAGACGGTTTTCTTGTAGAAGGGCGTCAGGCCCTCGGACATGCTGAGCGCCTTTAGTACCGTAATCGGCGTTCCGTCGCGGACGAGGATCGCCCCGGGCCGCTTCACGTTGCCGGCAATGAAGATCTTCTTGGCCTCCGGCACCCTGATCTCTTCCCCGCCCCGCAGAGTCAGGTTGAGTTCAGGGCGCGCCTGATCGATCAGTTCGCGAACCTGAATCCTCTGCAACAGCGGACGCGCGCCATCGGGCCGTGGCGGATGGCTGAGGATCACTTCCGGCCCGGCGTCGGCGGTAAGACCCTCCGCGCGGCCCAGCGCTTCGAGAAGCGTCACGGGACCCGCCGCCTGAAACGTCACCGGCTTTTTCACCGCGCCCATGATGCTGATCGGGCGGCTGTGATATTCCGCAACCGTAACCGAGACCACGGGATCGACCAGGATTCCTTCGGCGACCAATATTTCGGCGATCGAAGCCTCCAGCTGCGCCGGCAGCAGACCTTCGGCGGCCAGCGGCTCCCGGATCAATGGCAGGCGAATCCGTCCGTCCGGCGACACCCGGACCGTCCGCGTAAGTTCCGGCGCTTCGTAGACGGAAACGGCCACTAGATCGTTCGCCCCCAGAATCTGGCCGGGCAGATTGTCGCGGCCTGGCTCAGCCATGGGGCCCGTCCGAACTTGGGCGAACGCGGCAGCGGTCAACATTCCCAGCAGGCCGAGGTAGATCATCTCAAACAGCACTATCGGCGGAATCCGTCTGATTCTTCAGCCCGAACAGTACGATCTGCACGAAATTCGCCGATGGTGCGTCAACCCTTCTGATGACGGTCCTGTTTCGCGCGGTGGCGCTGCTAGTGGTTTTCTGGCTGGCTGGCGCTCCCTTGGACGCCAAGACGCGTAAGGGCGACAAACTCTTGAAGGAAGCCGAGAAGGCCGAGGGTCTGAAGGAGTACGACCGGGCCTTGAGCCTCTATGAGCAGGCCCTGGCCACCGACTTTAGCGAGCCGGAATACCAGCTTCGGGTTCGGAAGCTTCGTTTCGCCGCCGGCCAAGCCCATATCGATACCGGAAAGAAGCTGCGCGACCAGGGGAAGCTGGAAGAAGCGCTGACGGAGTACCAGAAGGCATTCGCGATCGATCCAGCATCCGCGCTGGCCGAGAACGAGATAAAGCGCACCTACGAAATGCTTCAGCGCGACCGGAAAAGGGATGCCCCCGCGACACCCGAAAAGCGCGGCATGACACCGGCCCAGGAAGCCCAGCAGGAAAACGAGGAGAAGATGGCTTCATTCCGGTCCGTTCCGGAGTTGAAGCCGCTGAACCCGCAAATCACCAATCTGAAGATGACCAACCAGAACACCAAGGTCCTCTTCGAGACTGTGGCGAAGCTGGCCGGCATCAATGTCCTTTTCGACCCGGATTTCATCACGGCGGCGGGCGCGAAGACGTATTCGCTGGATCTGACGAACTCCACCATCGAGGACGCGCTGGACTACCTGTCGCTGCTGACCAAGGCGTTCTGGAAGCCTATCTCGGCCAACGCCATTTTTGTCACTCAAGACCAAGTGACCAAGCGGCGCGACTTCGAGGACAACGTGGTGCGCGTCTTCTACCTTCAGAACGCCACGGCGCAGGCGGAGCTGAACGAAATCGCCGCGGCATTGCGCGCCGTAACCGAAATTCGCAGGCTGCTGACGTATCAGGCGCAGATGGCGATCCTGATTCGCGGGACTACTGAGCAAGTGGCGCTTGCCGAAAAGCTGATCTACGATCTCGACAAGCCGAAGCCAGAGGTCGTGATCGATATCGTCGTGATCGAGGCGGTGCGGGGACGCACGCGGGAGTTGGCGGCGACGTTTACCACGGGCGGCGCGCCGGGACTTAACGTGCCGATCACCTACACCGGGGGCGGCGAATCCGGAAGCATTCCCCTCGGCCAGATTTCCTCGCTTACCACGAACGACTTTTCGCTGGCCGTTCCGGGCGCGATCATCCGCGCCCTGCTGAACGACCGTACCACGCGAGTGCTGCAGAATCCGCAGTTGCGCACGCTGGATGCGCAGAAAGCGACGTTGAAGATCGGCGACCGGTACCCGTACGCCACCGGAAGCTTTCAGCCAGGCATCGGCGTCGGTGGGGGCGGCGTTAGTCCGCTGGTATCGACTCAGTTCCAGTTTGCCGAGATCGGCGTGAATGTGGACGTTACGCCGAAGATCCACGCAAACAATGAGGTATCGATGCACATTGAGGTGGAGCTTTCAAACATTGCCGACCGCGTCAACGTCGGCGGCCTCGAACAGCCTGTGATCGGACAGCGAAAGATATTCGAGGATATTCGGCTGAAGGAAGGCGAAGTTTCCGTGCTGGGCGGCCTCTCCGGTCTGAACACCAGCAAGTCAGTCGCCGGACTTCCCGGTCTAGCCACGCTCCCCGGTATCGGGTGGCTGTTCGGCAGCCAGAGCAATCAGCTGAACCAAACGGAACTGATCGTCCTGCTGACGCCGCGCGTGGTCCGGCCGGTCGACGTCAACGAAATAAACCTGCGGACAATCTCCGCCGGAAACGATCAGGTGATTCGCCTCAGCCGCGCAGCGCGCCCGTCGCAGGAAACGGCTGCGCAGCCGGCGTCCGCGCCCGCTCCGGCTGCCGTTCCGGCCCCAGCACCTGCCGTTACGGCCCCGGCCCCGCCCGCTCCGCCGCAGGCACAGCTTATGTTTGCTCCGGCCGAAGTCGAGGTTAGCGTTGGGGCGCCGGTGTCAGTAACGCTGGACGCGCAAGGCGCGGTCGATCTGTTCAGTGCGCCGTTCCGCATCGACTACGACAAAACCCGTCTGAAACTGGTGGACATTACTCGCGGGCCGCTGATGGCCGAAGGCGGACAGCCCGTGTCCTTCGTGCGCGACGTCAATACCGGAGTGGTGAGGATCAACCGCCTGCCTGGCGCGGGCGGCGCTTCCGGCTCCGGCGGCTTGGTGTCGCTGGTGTTTGAAGCGCTAACCCAGGGCAAGACCGTGGTAACCGTGTCGGACCCGCTGCTGCAGGATTCCAAGATGCAGCCGCTTTCCTTCCGCACGTCGCCGCTGACGATTACGATCAACTAAGGATGCGCCGGAGGCGACAAGGCGGACTCACCCTTATCGAGTTGATCGTTGCGTTCACCATCCTGATGCTGCTGACCGCGATGGCCGTGCCGACGGCCAGCTACAAGGTCCGCCGGGAGAAAGAGCGCGAATTACGAATCGCGCTGCGCGAAATGCGCACTGCCATCGACAAATACAAGGACGCGGCGGACGCCGGGCAGTTGGGGCAAATCAAGCTGGGCACCGAAGGCTACCCCGAAAAGATCGACGTCCTGGTTGAGGGTGTCGCTTTGGGCACGTCAGCCGACGGGAAGAAGATCCGGTTCCTCCGGCGCATTCCAAAGGACCCTTTTACGGGCTTGTACGATTGGGGCTTGCGCGGCGTGCAGGACGACCCGAAGTCCACCAGTTGGGGTGGCCAAAGCGTATTCGATGTTTATTCCAAAACCCTGGAGAAAGCCGCCGATGGAACCCCATATGCCGAGTGGTAAACGGCGCGGATTCTCGCTGATCGAACTGATGATCGTGATGACGGTGATGTCGATCATCGTCTCCATCGCAGTGCCGATCTACCAGAAGTCCATCGTGCGCGCGAAGGAAAGCGTGCTGCGCAGCAACCTGTTCACCATCCGCACCATCATCGACGAGTACACGTACGACAAGCAGAAGGCTCCGCAAACGTTGCAGGATCTGGTGGAGGCCGGCTACTTGCGTCAAGTGCCCATTGATCCGTTCACGAGTTCTACGGAGACGTGGCAGATCGTTATGGAGGACGCTGTCACCAGCGCGAATCAGACGGAACCGGGGATCTACGACATACACAGCGGATCGGACCGCCGGGGCCTTGACGGCACGCCTTATGCAGAGTGGTGACGGGGCCTAGAGCGCGGGCCTGCCTGCGCGCCCATCCGAAATTTCACAAACGTTACGCGCGGAAAGCCCTTAGTCTGTTGTCATGAAGACATCACTCGGACTGCTACTGGTGGCAGCCTGCTCCCTTGTGGGGCTTGCTCAACCCACGGTCATCGCCACGGGATTGCAGAGTCCCGCAAAACTAATCCTCACTCCAAGCGGCAACATGCTGGTGTCTGAGACGAGCCTGAACCCGAACGCCGGCCGCATCTCTTATGTCACACGGGCGGGCACCCGGCGCAGCCTCTTTGAAAGCATGCCTTCCGGGACAGACGTTGTTGGCGGCGGCGCGGGGCCGAGCGCGATGGCCCTAAATGGGAGGAGACTCTACATTTCAACAGGACCCGGCGATATCGAGAGGATGGGTGCGACGCCGGGCACGTCGATCCACAATCCCGCCGGTGTCTCTTCACCGATCTTCTGCTCCATTTTGCAGGCTGATTTCAGCCAGGACATCGATGTGGTGGGCGGAACGTTCCAGATGACGCCGCAACACGGGCGGACGCTTGCGGATGGCAATGCAGTCGAACTGAGCGATGGCGCTGGATCTACGGCACGCCTTTCCCTGCTGGCGCGGTTTCCGATTTCAGAGCCCGACCCAAACCTGATCTACAGGTTTTCCAATCCCTGGGGGATAGCCCTTAGTCCCGATGGGCTGACGCTGTATGTAACGGATGCGTCGACGAACTCTCTTGCCGCAGTGGATACAACGACGGGCCGTTGGCGGCGAATCGTCCGGTTTCCGCCGTCGATGAATCCCGGGCCCGTGGGACCACCTGTGCTGGACGCTGTGCCCACCAGCGTCCGGATCTACGGCGATCAGCTATTGGTCAGCTTCCTGTCGGGTTTCCCATTTGTCAATCAAGGCACGCGGGTCTCCGTGGTGACTCCCTCTACCGGCACGGTGGAGCCGTTTCTGAACTTCCTGACGTCGGCTGTGGACGTTCTCTGGCGTACCCGATCAAATGGACAGCGGCAATTCTTCGCACTGGAATTCAGCACCAATCAAGCCGCCACTCCCGCCGCCCCCGGACGGCTGATCCGCTATGACACGTATGAAGGACAAGTGATGATTGAGGACCTGCGGGCGCCGGTGAGCCTGGCATACGACCCCGCCACTCAAGACCTCTTAATTCTGGAGTTGACGGGCCGCATCCTGCAGCTTCGTCTGAACTGACCCGGCAGGCAGTAACTTTAACGGGCATGAGACAATGACGGTTTCCTCTCATGCCTGAATCCCTGTCCGATATCGGTCTTGTTGGCTTGGCGGTAATGGGCCAGAATCTTGCCCTGAATATTGCCGACCATGGCTTCCGAATCTCCGTCTACAACCGCACGGCCTCTACGATGGAGGCGTTTGTCGCGGAGAACCGCAAAACGCCCGGAGGCCTGCAGGGAGAGGCGACTCTCGAAGGATTCGTTGGGTCCCTGAAGCGTCCGCGAAAGATCGTGATTCTGGTGAAGGCCGGCGCGGCTACGGATTCCGTGATCGAATCGCTGGCGCCGCTGCTGGACGAAGGCGACATCCTGATCGACGGCGGCAACGCCCTGTGGACCGACACCATCCGCAGGGAGAAAGACCTGACGGCGCGTGGACTGCGATTCCTCGGGTCGGGCGTTTCTGGGGGCGAGGAAGGCGCGCGGTTCGGGCCGTCACTGATGCCGGGCGGAAGCCCGGAGGCGTACCGGGAGGTGGAGCCCGTTTGGACCGCCATCGCGGCCAAGGTGGACGCCACCACAGGCAAGCCGCTGGGTGGAGGGTCGCCCGGCAAACCGGTTGAGGGAGGCGTGCCCTGCACGGCGTACATCGGACCCAACGGCGCGGGCCACTACGTGAAGATGGTCCACAACGGCATCGAGTACGGCGACATGCAGATGATCTGCGAGGCGTACTCCCTGCTTCAGCTTGCGGGGCTGACACCGGCGCGCGCGTCGAAAGTCTTTTCCGACTGGAACGGCGGCGTGCTGGACTCGTTCCTGATCGAGATCACAGCGGACATCCTGAAGCAAAAGGACCCGGTGACGAAGCAGCCGTTCGTCGATGTGGTGTTGGATGCGGCCGGACAGAAGGGCACTGGCAAGTGGACCAGCGTCAGCGCTCTCGACATGGGTGTACCCGCCCCCACCGTCGCCGAAGCGGTGTTCGCGCGATTTCTTAGCGCGGTGAAGGATGAGCGGGTGGCTGCGGCACGTTCGCTTCGCGGTCCGGAGGGCAAGCGCCTGGGCCGGAAAAGTGCGTTCGTCGAAGCGGTCCACGATGCGCTGTATTGTTCGAAGATCTGCGCGTATGCGCAAGGTTTTCAGCTGATGCGCGCCGCCCAAGCGGAGTACCGCTGGGATCTGCCGTTTGGCGAGATCGCCAAGATCTGGCGCGGTGGCTGCATCATTCGCGCGAGATTTCTGCAGAAGATTACCGAAGCGTATCAGGCAAACCCGGCGTTGACGAATCTGCTGCTGGACCCGTACTTCGCCGGCGAAATTGAACGCACGCAGACCAATTGGCGTCGTGTGATTGCGATGGCCGCCGAGAACGGGATTCCTGTGCCGACGTTCTATTCGGCGCTGGCCTACTATGACGGCTACCGTAGTGAGCGGCTGCCCGCCAACCTGCTGCAGGCCCAGCGGGACTACTTCGGCGCACACACGTATGAACGCGTGGACGCCCCTCGCGGCAAGTTCTTCCACTTGGACTGGCCGGAGAAGCGTCGCCCGCAGGTTGAGGTGAGTTAGGCGCGCTATCCGCGCCCGATTTTTACCAAAGGCCCCCGATGTTTACCAAAGGCCCAAGACCTTGAGTACGACCGCGATCACAACGATCACTCCGATAATGTAGAAAATGCTGTTTCCGCCCATTTGTGTTTTCCTCCAAAATGTTGGCTCACTGATCGTATCTCAACGGGCCATCATTTCGCAAACGACGGCGCGGGTTCGCCGTCGTGAAGTAAACTGAGAAGGTTACCCAGCCCCCTTCCCCGGTCGTCTAACGGTAGGACAGCGGCCTTTGGAGCCGTGAATCGTGGTTCGAATCCATGCCGGGGAGCCAGCCTTTTTGCAGGCTCTGAGAACGTCATGAAGGATGCGGCCATACGGCCACTAACCCCCGACCTAGTACGGTTCGAACCGTGTCGAGTGCCGGGCAGCCAGCAGCCACTTATCACCCTGCTTAACCCACGCGTGCATGGCTTGCGACCGGGATTGGTCGGCGAGGCCGGTGTGCCGGTAGTGCGCATTGTGCAGGGCGATCACCGTGTTGCCATACTGGCGGAGCGTCGTGTCCAGGGCTCGCCGATGACTTACTTAGTGGACGGGCGGCAGTATGTGGCAGTCGCCGCTGGAAGCCAAATTCTGGCCTTTGCCCTGCGTTAGAGGATCGCCCTCACGCCAAGGCGAACGGCATCAGCTACGCTGACGCAACTATCAGCACATGCATCGACTTTGGTACGTCCAAAAATTCCCGCGCACCAAAACCGGCCGCATCCAGCATTTCGCCATACTCCGGTTTCGTGAAAGCATCTCCAGCCGGCGTGTTGGCAAGCATCATCAGCGCGAAGGATGCTGGGCCCGGAGGCGAGAGACGGTCCGCCTCCGGCACGAAGTCGAGTGTCAGCATCCGGCCGCCCGGCCGCAGCGCAGCGTGGAAACGCTTCATCAGGGCGCTGTTGTCCTCAGCGGAGAAGTGGTGAAAAAGGTTCGTCACGATGATGGCGTCGTAGTCTTTGCCGAGGTCTGCCGTAAACGCGCTTCCGGGCAGAAGAGTAAGCGGAACACCGGCTGCGGCTGCGTTCTCGGCGGTCACCTCAAGGACGCTGGGGAAATCGATGGCAACAATCTCGCACCCCGGCGCTTGGCGCGCAACTGCGATTCCGAAAAGACCATGGCTGGCGGCGACATCCAAGACTTTTTTAGGGACGCCACCTTGGACGATTACAGTCGCGATGAACTCGGCGGCCGCAATCATCATGGGCTGCATCGTCCGCGCGAACAGCACCCATTCCTTTACTTCTTCCCCTGCCAGCGGCTCCTCAAGCGCGGTCCTGTTTTGGCGGATGGTTTCCGTCAACAAGCTCGAAGCCAGCATGATCTTGTCGCTCATCAGAAACGGCAACGTCGGAGCCATGCTGGCTGGTGACCGCGGATCGAGGAAGGCCGCGCTGGTAGCGGTGTGGGAATAGCGGTCTTCCGTCTTGGCGATCAGGCCGTGAATCGTGAGGAAGTCGCAAAGAATTCGCATCCCCCGTTCAGCCACCCCGGCCTTGGCGCCAAGCTCAGCCGCTGTGGCCGCACCCTCACCCAACGCCTTGAAGACGCCTAGCTCCACCCCGGCTTTCAGCGCGGCAGTCCTCTGGTGGGCGGTGATGGTCTCCCAAACAAGGGACGGATTGGGCTCGGACATGCGCGCTAGTGTAGCAGTCCTCTCGCATCACGCCAGATCGAACAGCATCACCTCGCTCGATGCGGTGCTGGCAATCATAAGCGCTTTCTCGCCCGTAATGGCGGCTCCATCGCCCTCGCGCAGCGGAGTGCCGTTCAGTTCGACGCTGCCCTTCGCCACTTGAAGCCACGCGTGGCGGCCTTCGGCAAGCTCGTGCGAGACGGATTCGCCGGCCTTGAGCCGCGCCACGTAGACGTGGGCATCCTGGCCAATCGGCGCGCCGCCTTCCTTGGGATCGGGCGCTGCTATCTCCGCCAAGCGTCCGCTTAGCTGTTCTGGCGCGAAAGTCCTTTGGCCATAGCCTGGCTCCAGATTCTTTCGTTCCGGAATAATCCACACTTGCAGCAGCCGCAGCGGATCGGCTTTGGAGTGATTGAATTCGCTGTGGGCGATTCCCTTCCCCGCGCTCATGTACTGTATGTCGCCGGGAAGCACGACGCCGCCTCCGCCCGTCGTATCCTTGTGCTCCAACGCACCGTCCAGCACCCAGGTCAGAATTTCCATGTCCTTGTGCGGGTGCATCCCGAAACCGCCGCCACCGGCGATGATGTCGTCGTTAATTACCCGCAACGACCGGAAGCTGATGTGCTCCGGATCATAGTAAGTGTTGAACGAGAACGTGTACTTGGTGTCAAGCCAGCCCAGGTTCGCCTGGCCGCGGTCTTCCGATTTTCTTACTTGAATCACGATCTACCTCCCAAAGCCGCCTTACTGGCGGCTTACATAGAAGTAGATGAGAAGACGGACGAAAGGATTCGTCAGTCCACGACAGCCGCGCCGGCCATTGTCATAAAGACGCTCTTGGCAAAAGCGCCATCGGTGCCGCCCGAACTCTGGATCAGAAATACACCGACGAGATCCTTCTTCGGGTCAACCCATCCGTGCGTTCCCCATGCGCCGCCATGGCCAAAACTTCCGATCGACATCATCGAAAGCGTGCCCATCGGTTCCGCCGTCACCTCCCAGGCAAGTCCGAAACCGGTGCCGGCCATGTGTCCGGCGCGAATCTCGCCGGTGTGGACCATCGTCAGCGTCTCGACCGCCGCCTTGGAGATCAACCTCACCCCTTGGTACTCGCCACCGTTCAGCATCATCTGATAGAAGCGCGCAAGATCGCGGGCGGTGGAATACATCCCGTAGGATGGCGCGGAGAAGACGGTGTTGCGGCGGACCTCAGGATCGCCCTGATAGAACAGGTCTTTGGATTTGCTCAGCTGGCCGTCTTTGTAGTTATGCACCTGCGCGATCCGGGCCAGCTTTTCCGGCGGCGGGAAGATAAAGCTGTCACTCATTCCGAGAGGACGGAAGATGCGCTCCTCCAGAAAGCGGTCGAATCGTTTGCCGCTTACAACCTCAACGATGCGCCCCAGAGTATCGATGCCCATGTTGGAGTACTGCCACTTCGCCCCCGGCTCGAAGTCGAGCGCGGTGGTTGCATATACCTTCACCGCCTCCGCTAGCGTGCGGTCCATCGTCTGAAAGAAGTTCCCCATCTCTTTAGGAGGCTGCGTGGCCAAGCCCGAAGTATGTGTCAGCAGATCGCGCAGGGTGATCGCGCGGCTGCCGCCCTTCTGTCCTTTGAACTCCGGCAGGTATTTCTCCACCGGATCGTTGATGGCAAGCTTTCCTTCTTCGGCCATCATCGCGATACAAACCGAGACAAATGGCTTTGTCATGGACATGATCGAGACGATGGTTTCCGTGGTCATCAGCTTCTTGGTTTCGATATCGGCGTAGCCGACCGCGTTCAGCGCCGCGATCTCACCATGCCGCTGAACCAGCGTGATGACGCCGGCGATCGTGCCCGCCTCTACGAACTGCTGCATCCGGGCGGGGATTCGCGCCAGACGCGCCGTATCCATGCCGGTCTTGCCGGCCGTCGCCGGTGGCGCGGCTATAGCCAGCGCCGCAATCAGAAGAACTGCAAAGAATTTCATAGCTTCCTTAGTGTGACTTCCGCATTGTAGTCCGGCTCACCGGACTTCGCTTCATAGTGCCGTTCGATCAGCACGTTCGCCTCCGGCCAGTGTGCCTGTATCGTGCCCGGACGCACATCCCCTGCTCGGACGCGAGCTTCCATGCGCCCTAGGCGCGACGAGAGCTCGACGCGGTCTCCCTCGCTCAGTTGAAGGCGCTGAATATCGGGCGAGCTTAGAATGATGTCTCCGCGCTGGCAACCGGTCAACGCATCGCGGTCTTTAAAGACGATGGAATTGAACTGCGTGCCGCGCCGGGTGGCCACGAAGAATTGGTCCGCCTCCGCAGCCCGGGCGGCCGGAAGCGGAAGGACGGAGAACGCGCCACGAAAACCCGGCTGTTCACACAAGCGCGCGCCGCCGTACTGGAATGAATCGCCCTCGGCTTTCAATTGGGCGATACCCCGGTACATTGGCATCACGAAGTCCATCTCCTGCCGGATCTGGTCCGCCGTCTCAAAGCCCGGGTCGCGTCCGCAAGCGCGTGCCAGATCGCACAGGATCTTCCATTCGGTTCGCGACTCGCCGGTTTGGCGGGAGAGTTCGGGCGAGTATCGTATGCGCCGCTCCGTCGAGGTCTGCGTGCCGCCGCCTTCCTGTTCGTACCGCGTCTTTGCAGGCAGCAGAATCGTTTCCTCGCCCGCGTCGGCAAGCATGGACGAATTCACCAGGATATCCTGATGCACCCGAACCGGCACGGTGCGCAGCGCCCGCGACATGCGATCCGGATCGGGCATAGTCTCAAGGAAGTTGCCGCCGACCGCGTACAGCACGTCGAGTTTGCCATCCGCAGCGGCGTCCAGCATCGCGCCGCAATGCAGCCCCTTCCAAGACGGCACGTCTGCCTTCCAATAGTCCGAGAATTTTCGCGCGTTCTCTTCATTAACTGGAAAGCCGCCCGGAAACGCGTCGGGTACCGATCCGCATTCCGCACCGCCCTGAACTCCGGAATGGCCGCGAATCGGCACGACACCAGCGTTGGGTTTGCCCACCATCCCACGGGCCAGCGCCATGTTGACCACGCCTTTCACATTGTCGACGCCATGCGGATGCTGCGTCAGCCCCATAGACCAGATGAAGATCGCCTTGTCAACGCTGGCGTAGGTCTTCGCGAAAGCCTGGATGGCGGATTTCGCAAGGCCGGAGGACGCCTCGATATCGGGCCAGGACAGCAGGTCAATCGACTCCCGCAGGTCCTCCCAACCGCTGGTCTTCTCCCGTATGTACTGGCCGTTGACCGCATCCATCTCGATCAGTGCCTTCACTACGCCATTCGAAAAGGCGACGTCGCCGCCCGGCCGTACCGGATAAAAGTCGTCCTGGAAACGCGTGCCAAAAATGGCTGACCGCGCGATGGATGGAATCCAATAGCGTTCGAGGCCGGGCTCACGATACGGATTGACGACGACGATCTTCGCTCCGTTCCGCTTGGCCTCATAGAGGTACTTCATCGCCACCGGTTGATTGTTCGCCAGGTTCGTTCCCATCAACACGATCAGGCCGGTGTTCAACCAGTCCTGGTTCGACACGGTAGACGCGCCAACGCCCAGAGTCTCCTTCAACGCAACCGAGGAAGCGGCGTGGCAGAGACGCGCGGCGTTGTCGATGTTGTTGGTGCCCAGCAGCCGGGCCATCTTTGCCGCGACGTAGTAGGTCTCATTCGTCAGCCCGCGCGATGTCGTAAAGAAGGCGATGCGCCGGGGGTCGGCGACGCGAATTCTTGACGCAACGCGCTCAATCGCCTCAGCCCACGAGATGCGCGTAAACCCACGATCGCCAGGGCGTCGCATCATCGGGAAAGGGAGCCTGCCCAGCTTGCGCAAAGCCCGCCCATCCATCGCGCGGAGCTTCCCGATGTCTCGAAACACCGGTTCCGGGGCAGCGGGCATCGTATTCAAGCGCAGGATCCTCAACCGGCTGAGGCACAGATGAACTCCATCTAACGTGTCGTCGCGCAATCCCCGCGGACCGAGAGAGCACCCGTCGCACACCCCATGATTCAGGACCTTCCATGCATATAACGGATTGTCGAGGTTCTCCCAAACGATGCCCAGCATCTCCCAGTAGTGATGCGGCTTCTGCTGCCCGATCCCAAAGGGCATCAACCCCCAAATGGGCGGGCTTTTCACTGGCATGTCGTCCCAGTCTACGTCCATTGGCTAAACTCGAAAGTCCTGGAATAGAGCGGGCGGCGTGCGGGATCTTCGAATGTCTATGCGCTTTGTGATCATCGGGAACGGAATTGCCGGAGTGACGGCGGCTTTGACGCTGCGCGAGCGCGAGCCGAAGGCAGAGATCACGATGGTCAGCGGCGAAACCGACTACTTTTTTTCGCGCACCGCGCTGATGTACGCGTACATGGACCAGATTCCGCGCCGCAATCTCGAGCCGTACGAGCGCAAGGTATACGACACCCAGCAAATTCGACGCGTGCGCGATTGGGTGGAGTCGATCGATGCCGCAGCCCGGGAAGTCCGGCTGCGTTCCGGCGGCACGCTTCCCTACGACGCATTGTTGATCGCCACCGGTTCTGTGCCACGCGTACCGGATTGGCCCGGCCTTGCCGACGCGAAGAGCGGCGTCGTCCACTTCGTTTCTATGCAGGATCTGGATGCGTGTGAGCAGTCGACACCTTCGACACAGCGGGCGGTGGTGGTGGGTGGCGGCCTGATCGGAATCGAACTGGTGGAATGTCTGCGGCATCACGGCGTGGAGGTTACCTTCCTGGTCCGCGAGCCTTGGTATTGGCCAGCAGCGCTGAATCGCGAAGAAGCGGAGATCGTCACGGCCCATATGAAGGATCACGGCGTGGACATCCGGCTGGGTGAAGAGGTGGCTGAAGTGTTCTCCGAAGCCGGCCGCGTGTCCGGCGTGGCTACGAAAGCCGGTGAACGCATCGACTGCCAGATGCTGGGCATTTCCATCGGCGTTGTGCCGGCGATCCATTGGCTGAAGGAAAGCGAAGTTCCGCTGGGTCGCGGCATCATCGTCGATCCAGCATTCCGGACCACTGTCCCCAATGTATTCTCGGCGGGCGATTGCGCGGAAATTCACCGCGACGGCAAGAAGCCCCTGGTGGAACAGATCTGGTATTCGGCAAAGCGGCAGGGCCGTCTGGCCGCACTATCGATGTTGGGCGACATGATCGACTATTCGCCGCCCGTCTTCTTCAACAGCTCGAAGTTTTTCGAGATCGAGTTCACTACCGTCGGCGAAGTGCCCAGGGCGGAATCGGACGCGCGCAGCCACTTCTTCGCGCTCCGCCAGAAGAACACGTGCGTTCGGATTCTGGAACGCGACGGCGCCGTTACAGGATTCAACATGCTGGGCAGCCGGTGGAACCACAACATTTTGGAGCGTTGGATTTTGGAGAAGCGAAGTTTCGATTTCGCCACCGCACATCTTGGCGAAGCGCAGTTCGACGTCGAGTTCGGGCGGGCGGAACTGCCAGCCATGGGGGGTAAACGATGACGCAAGCGGGAGCGTGGAATCGATTCCGGCACGACATCACCCACCGTGGACCTTCGGCATGGCTGATGAGCGCGATGCTCTTTTCGTTTTATATCGCGCTGTACTTTACGGAAGCGTTGACGCCGGTCGCAACCTCGCTGGGGCTGGACAATAAGTGGACCTTGTATGGGCTGCTGTACACGGTCGCGATCACGTGGCCCGGAATCCTTGTTATCCGCAAGTACCGGCACGACCGCTACCAGGTGATCCGCACTTCGGTAGTGATTTTCGTTCAGATCGTTTTCGCTTTCACCATTCCCCACTTACTGAAGTTCTTTCATCAGCCGGAGTTCTACTTCAGCTATCTTTGGCCGCTGAAGTTCGACTATTTCACGCCAGGCTATATCTTCAAGCTGCCGCTGCCGTTCATACTTTGGAGCTTCATCGGCTCGCTGGTTCTGGTTCCACTTCTGGCGGTCTTCTTCGGCAAGCGCTGGTACTGCTCCTGGGTGTGCGGCTGCGGCGGACTCGCGAATACGTTCGGCGATCCCTGGCGCCAGTTATCCAACAAGACAACCGCCGCCTGGCGATTCGAGAAGGTGGCCATCCACTCCGTGCTGGGTATCTGCCTGATTCTTACAGCTCTGCTTTTCATCACTTGGGGGGTGGCCGGAAAGAACCAGCAACTAGCGCAGTTCACTTACAAGTTCCAAGCGATGTACGGCCTGATCGTGGTTGCGATCCTGTCCGGCGCGGTTGGAACGGGGATGTATCCGATTGGTGGAACGCGTGTCTGGTGCCGGTTCTTCTGCCCGATGGCGGCGCTGCTGGGCTTAGTTCAGAAGGTGGGCCACTACCGGATCACGGTGAAGAAAGACATGTGCATCTCCTGCGGCCTTTGCAGCGAGTATTGCGAAATGGGAATCGACGTCCGGGCTTACGCGCAGGCGAATGAGAACTTCACTCGCGCGTCTTGTGTGGGGTGTGGGCTTTGCGCGCACGTTTGCCCGCGGGGCGTATTGAAATTGGAGAACGTCAGCCGTCCCGCCGCGCAGGAACGCCTGGTGCAGATTACAGGAGTTTCCTGATCGCGGCTTCGAGGACGCTCTTCTCGGTCTCGCCGATAAAGCTTTGGGCTTTCTTGCCTGCGCGATCGTACAAAAACATGGCCGGCAGGGCGCCAGACCACTTCGTATCGATAGCGTTGATGAACTTCTCGTCGTTCTTCGCCTGCTTCAGGTAAGCGGGCGCGGTGATGCCGGTCTTTTTGAGAAACTGAACGGCGAGCGCATTGTCTTCCGGTTCGTCCGCCGACACCGTGATGACCGAGAGACCCTTCGGCTTCAACTCGGCATCGAGTTTCGCCAGCATCGGCATCTCCACCCGGCAAGGCTCGCACCAAGTGGCCCAGAAGTCGAACAGCACCACCTTACCCTTATTGGCAGCCAGAAGTTTCTGAAAGCCGGCTTCGTCCAGGAGCGGCAGTGCCGCCGGAGGGGCGGCGGAAACCGCCCCAGCGCCGGCGAGCGTCAATAACAGTTCGCGGCGGCGCAAGGTCAGGAAGCCTTCTTCGCCCGTTTCAGCGTGCAGCCGAACGCCTTCGTCTCAGCCTGTGCCACCGGCTTTCCCGCCATCGTGGCGTCCAGCGCGTTGCGCAGACCCTTATTGCTAACTTTCGATGCGTTCCGCGAATCGTCGATATAGCCGTGATAGACGATCTTGCCGGACTTGTCGACAACAAACGACTCCGGAGTTACGCTGGCGCCAAAGCGGTCGGCTACGACGTTGGCCGGATCCTTGTAAACAGGAAACGTGAAGCCGGAACTTTTGGCATGGTCGGCCACGCGGGCCGCGGGTTCCGTGGCGTTGGAGTTCACGAAGATGAAGTGGACGCCTTTCTTGGAGTACTCGTCATACAGCGCCGTCATCCGCTCGTTGTAGTCGTTCGAGATCGGGCACTGGACGGAGACCCACGTGACGACGGTTACGTCGCCCTTCAGCGAGTCGTAGCTTACGGCCCCGCCGTCTAGCTTCTCTAAAGAAAAATCCGACACCTTGCCGCCGAGCTGAAATTGTTCCGCGTGAATTGGTAGCGCCGCCAGCGCGCCAAAAAGCATGAGTCGATGCATTGGAAAAGTCTCCTTCCGGACCGGGCTTCTTGTGGAAAGGACGCTGCGAAGCGCCGAATGTTACTTTTTCTTCGGTTCGACGACGAGATTAAGAACCACCAGCTTCCGGTCGTCGAAGACACTGATTGTCTTGGAGTCGCTGGCGCCGCCCTTGTGTTCCGCCGTCAACTCGTAATCGGTATCCATGCGAAGATTGCCGAAATTGTACTTGCCATCGTCCTTCGTAATGAAGGACCTGATGGTTAAGGTCTTCTTGTTCTTGATCTTAACGACCGCGCCCGCGATCCGCGCTTCCTGGGGATCCTCGACGGTTCCCTGAACACGGCGCCCGTTGGGGTCCGTGTCCTTCTCTTTGTCGCCTTTAAAGAACGGAGGGTTGGGGGACTCCGGCGGCTTCTGCGGAACCTGCGCCAGCGCAAGAACTCCGGAGGCGGCCGCAAGGATCAAAAGGCGACGCATTAGACTGCCTTCATTGTACCGGACAGGGGCATCAGCCGTAGTCCTCGTCGCCTTCGCTTTCCTCTTCTTCGTCTTCGTCCTCTTCCTCTTCGTCCTCGTCGAAGTCGTCTTCCTCTTCTTCCTCTTCGGCTTCAGAGGACTCCATCTCGACCGGATCGAGACTGGTCACGCGCAGGTTGGCGGCGCACTCCCCACAGGTGAACTCATCACCCTCGTCGAGTTCGTCTTCGTCGAAATCCAGATCGGCGTTGCACTTCGGGCACATCACCATAGAAATCCCTCCCTATCCCGCATTCACTCCCTTTTACAAGATTCTCTACCCCGACTGCAATCGAAAAAAACTGAGGGCGTTGTCGCCCTGCTTCAGAAGGCGCGTCCGCTCCAGCATGCCATGCCGGGCGCCCGGGTCGAATCGAACCGAATGCTGGGCAATCACGATCGACGGAGGCCGCTGCGCCAGCAAAGAAAGAACCCCCTGATACTCCTCGTCCAGCTGGTATGGCGGGTCGAGGAAAACATAGTCTCCGGTTCGATGCACCAGAGCTTGGAGCACGCTCCCCGTCACTACTTCGGCGCGATGCGCAATCTTCAACGCGGCCAGATTTCGCCGCAGTGCTTCGACGGCCGGGCGGCTACGTTCAATAAACACGGCTTGCTTCGCCCCGCGCGACAACGCCTCGATTCCAACGGCGCCCGATCCGGCGTACGCGTCGATGAAGACCGCACCCTCGATCCCTGGCTGAAGAATGGAGAAAAGGGACTCGCGGAGCCGGTCCGGCGTCGGCCGGGTGTCAAGACCCGGCGGAGCGGTCAGCTTCCGGCTGCGGAACTCGCCGCCGATCACCCGCATCGCTCAGCCCGCCTCCACCATTCCGTAGCGGCGCTTCCAATTCTTCGCCACCCATGCGTTCGCGCTCTCGTATTCATGAACCGGGTCGCCCGTTTCGATCAGCCTCTGCGCCTCATCCCGCGCGGCGCCCAGAATTTCCTGGTCGCGAATCAGATCGGCGAAATGAAGGCCGGGCATGCCGGATTGGCGGGTGCCGAAGAACTCGCCCGGACCGCGCAGCTTCAGATCCATCTCCGCAATATAGAACCCATCGCTCGATTCCACCATCGTGCGGACGCGCTCCCGGCCCGCATCGTTCAGCTTTCCGGTAACGAGAATGCAGTGGCTCTGATCTCCTCCGCGTCCCACGCGCCCGCGCAACTGATGAAGTTGCGCCAAGCCAAAACGCTCCGCCTGCTCAATCACCATCACCGTCGCGTTGGGCACGTCTACGCCCACTTCAATCACCGTCGTTGCGACCAGCACCTGAATCTCGCCCGCCTTGAAGCGCCGCATCACGTCTTCCTTGTCGCCCGGCGGAAGTTTCCCGTGCAGCAGTCCCACCGCAAGGTCCGGGTAGACGATCTTCGACAGATGCTCGTGCATCTTCGAGGCTGCCTTCATGGCGAGAGTTTCGCTTTCCTCGATCAGAGGGTAAACGACATACGCCTGCCGCCCTTGATCCACCTCACGGCGGACGAACGTGTAGACGGTTTCCACTTGCGTTTCGGTGACGTGTTTGGTGACGATCTTCTTGCGCCCCGGCGGAAGTTCGTCGATGATCGAAACGTCCAGATCGCCATACGCGGTCAGCGCCAGCGTGCGCGGAATCGGCGTCGCGGTCATCACCAGAAGGTCCGGCGTCACGCCCTTCTGGAACAGCCGGAGCCGCTGCATGACACCAAAGCGGTGCTGTTCATCGACCACCGCCAGACCCAGCTTTTGAAACTCCACGTCTTCTTCCAGCAGCGCATGCGTGCCCACCACCAGCGGCACCAGTCCGGCGGCGATCAGTTTCTTGATCTGCGTTTTCTCGCGCGCCGTCATCGATCCCGTCAAAAGCGTCACGACGTACTGGAGCGGCGAGAACAACTGTTTGAAAGAGAAGAAATGCTGCATCGCGAGAATTTCGGTGGGTGCGAGAATCGCGGCCTGATACCCGTTCTCAATAGCGATGACGGCGGCCTGCGCGGCCACCAGAGTCTTTCCGCTGCCGACATCGCCCTGCAGCATGCGGTGCATCGGATTCGGGCGGGCCATGTCCTGCGCGATCTCGCTTAGCGCGCGCTTCTGCGCACCGGTGGGCTTGAACGGCAGCATTTTCTTGATCTGCTCCCGCGCGCGATCGTCCAGGCGGAACCCGATCCCGGTGACAAGGCGCGACGACACACGCTTCATCAGCAGCCCCATTTGCAGCCAAAAGAACTCCTCAAATATCAGCCGCTGCTGGGCCGGCGAACGAAACGCGTTCAGCACCCGGATGTCGGAATCCGGTTGCGGGAAGTGAAGCTCCCGGATCGCATCCCACCGGTTTGGAAAATCCAGCCTCGCGCGGATAGACGGCGGCAGCGAGTCTTCAACCGGTTCAAGCGAATCCAACACGCGCCGGGTCAGCGTACGGAACAGCTTGGTATGCACCTTTCCCGCCGCTTCGTACACGGGAACGATCCGGCCGGTGTGCAGGGAGGCGTCGCCTTCATCGTCCGCGTCGGCGGCGAGAACCTCATACTCCGGATGCATCATGCTGAGGTCGCCGGAGTAGCTGTCGAACTCAATCTTGCCGAACAGCGCCACACGCAGGCCCACCTGAAAGATGCCTTCCAGATACGCCCCGTGAAACCACTTGGAGCGCAGCGTGGAACGCGACGAATCCCCAACCGTCATCTCGAACAGGCCCAGATTCCTTTTCCGGAAACCAGCGACGCGCGCCGAGCGGACCTCCCCAACGACAGTGGCCATCTCCCCGGGCGCGAGCTCCGAGATCGGCTTCAGGTTCGACCGGTCTTCGTAGCGGAAGGGCGGATAAACCAGCAGGTCTTCGACAGTAGTCAGACCCTTGGCTTCCAGCTGCGCTGCGCGAGCCGGTCCGACGCCTTTCATGTACATCAGGGGTGTGGAGAGTTCCAGGACGGACAAGGTGTTCTTGGAATCAGCGTACAATGCGCCCATGCTTGCGCCAACAATTCCGCAAACGATTCGCCTTGCCGTACTCCTGGCAACCTCGCTGACGGTGCTCGCCGAAATCCGGGTTGGAATTATCGGTACTGACACCTCTCACGCCACGGCCTTCACGAAAGTGCTGAACGATCCGGCCAGCCCGGACCATATTCCGGGTGCGCGCGTGGTGGCGGCGTTCAAGGGCGGCAGTCCGGACATCGAATCCAGCATCGGGCGCGTCGATGGATACGCGAAGGAACTCGCGGACAAGTGGAAAGTTGAGATCGTCGGCGACATCGCGTCGCTTTGTTCGAAGGTGGATGCGATCCTGCTGGAGAGCGTCGATGGCAGGAAGCATCTGCCCCAGTTTCAAGAGGCGGTGAAGTGCGGCAAGCCCGTATTCATCGACAAGCCCTTGGCGTCCACCTACGCCGACGCTCGTGAGATTTCGCGGATCGCCGCTGCCGCCGGAGTTCCCTGGTGGAGCTCCTCCAGCCTTCGCTACGCCGGCTATGTGACCGAACTGAAGAAGCCCGGATTGAAGGGCGCAATCACATGGGGCCCTGGACCGTTTGAGAAGACGCATCAACTGGACCTGTCCTGGTACGCCGTGCACCCGGTGGAGGCGCTCTTCGCGCTGATGGGTACCGGATGCGCCGAAGTTACCCGCGTGTCCGGCGAGACGGAGGACATCGTCACCTGCCGGTGGAAGGACGGGCGCCTCGGCACCGTCCACGCGATGCGGCCCTACGGCGACTACGGCGCGGTGGCATTCTACGGCAAGGAAATCCGCCAGAGCCCGCCCGCCCCGAAGTTTTCCTATGCGCCGCTGCTTCGAGAAATCGTGAAGTTCTTCGAGACCAAACAGCCGCCGGTGCCGAATGCCGAGACGCTGGAGATCTTCGCGTTCATGGACGCGGCACAACGTTCTAAAGCCGCAGGCGGCAAACCGGCGCAAGTAGAATAGGGCTTCATGCCCGATCTGCTGAAAGGAAAATGCGCCGTCATTGCGGGCGTCGCCAATCGCTGGAGCATCGCCTACGCCATCGCCGCCGCGTTCCGCCGCGAGGGCGCCACCGTGATTCTCACCTACCAGGGGGAGCGTCAGCAGAAGACGGTGGAAGAATTGGGCGGTGAAGTTGGCGCGGAGGCGATTATCGCTTGCGACGTTTCGAACGACGAGTCGATCAACGAACTGCCGTCGAAGATCGGACAGGCTCAAGTAGACATCCTGGTGCATTCGATCGCGTTTGCCAATCGCGACGACCTCTCGAATCCGTTCGTCGAGACCAGCCGCGCGGGATTCTCGCTGGCCCACGACATCTCGGCCTATTCCCTGGTGGCGCTGTCGCGGGCGCTTGGGCCAAAGATGGCGGCGGGCGGCGCGGTGCTGACGCTTAGCTATCTCGGGGCCGCACGCGTCATCCCCAACTACAACGTCATGGGCGTGGCGAAGGCGGCGCTGGAAGCCTGCGTGCGCTATCTCGCAAACGATCTGGGTCCGAAAGGCATTCGAGTGAATGCGATTTCCGCGGGGCCGATCAAAACCACGTCGGCACGCGGGATCAAGGATTTCTCGAAAATTCTCGACGGCGTGGCCGCAATGTCGCCCCTCCGCAAAACTACCGATCCGGCGGAAGTGGCCGACGCGGCCGTCTTCCTGGCAAGCGACCTGGGCAGGGGCGTCACGGGCCAGGTGCTGTACGTCGATGCGGGTTTCCAGATCATGGGCTTGCAGCAGCCCGCCGATTGACACCCCATTCCAGGCGTCCGTATCATGGAGTCACGGTTTTGTCCGAGGACTGACGGGCATCCTGCCCGGCGAATCGAAAGTCCAGACGAACTGCCAAAGTTAAAAAAATGATCAAAGTGGAAGGCCTTACCAAGCGATACGCCCGGAAGGTCGCGGTGGACGACATCTCGTTTGAGGTGGCCAAGGGCAAGATCGTTGGCTTCCTTGGACCGAACGGCGCTGGCAAGACCACGACGATGCGCGTGCTTACCTGCTTCATGCCACCCACGGAAGGGGCGGCGCAGGTGGCCGGCTTCGACGTCGTCGGCCAGCCGCAGGAGGTGAAGCGCCGAATCGGCTACCTGCCGGAGACTCCGCCGCTATACCCGGAGATGAGCATTCGCGACTACCTGACTTTCGTCGGGCAGTTGAAGGGAGTCCCCTCGAACGAGCTCTCGCAACGGGTCGATGAAGTGTCGGAGCGATGCTCGATCGCCGAAGAGTCCGGCAAGCTGATTTCGAATCTCTCGAAGGGGTACCGGCAGCGCGTCGGGCTGGCTCAGGCGATCATCCACAATCCCGAAGTGCTGATCCTGGACGAGCCAACATCGGGCCTCGACCCCAATCAGATCATCCAGACCCGCGAACTTATCAAATCGCTTGCAGGCGACCACACGATCATCCTGTCGACGCACATCCTTCAGGAAGTGGAAGCGATGTGCCAGGAAGTGCTGATCATCACGAAGGGCAAGCTGGTTGCATCGGATTCCGTAAGCAATCTGACGCGCCGTCTGCGGGGCGCGGAGGCGGTTGCGGTGGAGATCGCTCCGCGAAACGGTGGACCGCTTGCCGCCGAAGACGTTCAACGCAGGCTGGAACAGGTGCCGGGCGTCAGCCGCGTGATGAATGCCGCCACGAAAGACGGACGGCTTCTGTTTGAAGTGGAAAGCCTGCCCAGCCAGAATGTCCGCGCCGACGTCGCGCGCGCGGTAGTGGAATCCGGCTGGAACCTGAACGAGCTGAAGCCGGTGTCGGCCAGCCTGGAAGAGATCTTCCTTCAATTGACGGGAGACAACAAGCAATGAAAAATATTTGGGTCATCTGCCGGAAGGAACTGCACAGCTACTTCTCCTCACCCATCGCGTACCTGCTGATCACGATGTTCGCCGTGATTTTCGGCTTCTTCTTCTGGAACGTCGTCGGCTATTTCGTGTACATGGGCGTTCAGCAGCAAATGGGCGGCCGCCCGTTCCCGATGAATGTGAATGAGCAAATCATCCGGCCCCTGCTGCAGAACGTGGCCGTGATTGGCCTGTTCCTGATTCCCCTGATCACGATGCGGCTGTTCGCCGAAGAGAAGCGGTCTGGAACGATTGAGCTGCTGCTGACGTCGCCCATCACCGACTTTCAGATCCTGGCCGGCAAATGGCTGGCCGCGCTGCTGATGTATTCGGCGATGCTGCTGGTGGCTGCGTTGAACTTCGGCTTCCTGTTCGCGTACGGGCAGCCGGACTGGCGTCCGATGCTGGTGGGCTTCCTGGGCCTGATCCTACAGGCCGGAGGATTGCTTGCCATCGGCACATTTATCTCGACACTAACCAAAAATCAGATCATCGCCGGGGCCGCCACCTTCGGCGTGTGCCTGCTGTTGTGGGTGATGGAGTGGGTGTCGGGCTACGAAACGGCCACGTGGGCGCGGGTGCTGGCGTACTTTTCCATCGTCAGTCATTTTGAAAGCTTCGCGAAGGGCGTCCTTGATTCCAAGGACATCATCTTCTACTGTTCCGTGATTTTCTTCGGCCTCTTCCTTACCGCGCGATCGCTGGAGAGCCTCAGGTGGAGGGCGTAACGATGGCCAACCGGCAAGTAAAGTGGACGGCGTTCGCAGGGCTCTATCTGTTGGTGATCCTCGCCATTCTGGTGACAGTGAACTTCCTCGCCAACCGCTACAACAAGTCGTACGACACGACGGCAAACAAGCGCTACAGCCTTTCCGATCAGACCGAGAAGATCGTCCGGGAGTTGAAACAGGACGTCAAGATCTCCTACTACGACCGCACCGACAGGTTCGGCGCGGCGAAAGATTTGCTGGACCGCTACGCGAACTTGTCGCCGAAGCTGAAAGCCGAATACATCGACCCGTACAAGAAGCCGGCTCTCGCGCGAGAGGCGGGTGTGAAGACGGAAGGTTCGGGGTTTGTCGAGGTTGGCGCGAAGCGCGAAGAAATCAAATCGATCACCGAAGAAGAGATCACTGGCGCATTGATCCGCGCTCTCAAGGGTGGCGAGAGAACGGTGTGCTTCGTGGCAGGCTCCGGCGAGCGGTCGATCGAAGACACGCGCGGCGCCGGATTCTCGCAGTTGAAAGAGACTCTGGAGAAGTCCACCTACAAGGTGCGGAACATTTCGCTGCTGGGCGCGGACCGGGAGCCAAGTGCCAAAGCTCCGGAAAAAGTTGCGATCGGCGACGGTGCGCCGGTGGCGGTGGCGAAGACGGAGGTTCCTGCGGATTGCACCGTGACCGTCGTCGCGGGACCGCGATTCGACTATCCGCAACCGTCGGTGGATGCGCTGAAGGCGTCCGTCGAAGCAGGTGGCCGCGTCATGTTCATGATCGACCCGCCGCTGAAACTGGGCCGCGAGGATATCAGTGAGAACGCCGCGCTGGTGGGAATGCTTCAGACGTGGGGAGTGACGCTGGACAAGAATCTGGTGATCGATCTCTCCGGAATCGGGCAGATCTTCGGGCTAAGCGAAGCGGTCCCGCTGATCACCAACTACGATTCGCACCCCATCGTGCGCGAGATGAAGGACTCGGCCACGGCCATGCCGCTGGTGCGGTCCCTCTCTGCCAAGAGCGCCGACAAGACCACGGTGGAAACGCTGTTCTCCACTTCGAAGAATAGTTTTGCCACTACGAATCTGTCCGCAGCGGAGATCCGGCCCAGCGATAACGACCGCAAAGGCCCGATGTCGGTTGGCGCCGCGGGAAGCTACCAGAGCGGCAGCGGTCAAGGCCGTTTCGTGGTCGTCGGCACATCCGGATTTCCCGCGAACAACGTCGTCACCTTTAACGGCAACCGCGATCTGTTCCTCAACATGATGAACTGGCTTTCGTCGGACGAGGATCTGATCTCGATCCGGCCCAAGGATCCGGAAGACCGGCGGCTGTCGCTTTCAAGTCAACAGATGACAGTGGTGAAAGCGGTAAGCCAGTTCGTGATTCCGTTCCTGGTGATCTTCGCCGGCGTCGCCGTCTGGTGGAAGAGGAGATAGCCGATGCCGGGTGCACGCGGACTGCTGATCGCGGCGGTCGTGCTGGCCGCACTTGCGGGCGGCGTTTGGTACTCGAATAAGCTCGAGACCGAGAAGGAAGGCAAGGCCCCCGCCGATGCGTCGCCGAAGCTTCTGGAAATCGCCGAAGACCAGTTCCAAAAGATCGAGATATCTAAAGCCGGGACTGATCCCGTCGTGCTGGAACGCGACGGCGCGGACTGGAAGATGACCGCCCCGCAAGCGCTGCCGGTTGACCGCGATGCCGTTACGTCGGTGGTCAGCACTCTGTCCAGCTACACTACCGAACGCCTGGTGGAAGAAAAAGCTGCGGATCTCGCGGCGTTTGGCCTCGTACAACCGCAGTTGACCGTTACCGTCACCAAGAAGGACGGCAGGGCGGAGAAGCTTCTGATCGGAGACGAAGCACCCACGGGCGGCGGATTCTTCGCCCGGAAGGATGGCGACCCGCGAGTCTTCACGGTCTTCAGCTACAACCGCGCAACCCTCGACAAATCGTGGGGCGACTTGCGCGACAGGCGGCTGCTTCCGTTCGAAACTTCGAAGGTCACCCGAGTCGAATTGGCCGACAAGGGCCGTGTGATTGAACTGGGCAAGACCGCTGGGGGCGACTGGCAGATTCTGAAGCCCGGGCCGTATCGCGCCGACAACGTCGCGGTGGACGCAATCATCCAGAAATTGGGTGACGCCAAGATGGAGGCGGGCGCTCCGGAACCCGATGCGGCCAAGCTGTGGTCCACCGGAACGCCAGTGGTGGTGGCGCGCGTGTTTGACGCCGGCGGAGGCAAGCAGATTCAGATCCGGAAGAGCAAGGACGCCTACTATGCCCGCTCCGATGTTGTCGAAGGCGCGTTCCGGATTGGGCCTGGAATCGAAGGCGTCGCGAAAACCGTCGACGAACTGCGCACGAAGAAGCTTTTTGATTTCGGCTTCAACGACCCGTCAAAGCTAGCGATCCAACAGGAAGGCTCCGTCGTGGAGTTGACGCGCAATGGCGAGGATTGGCAGCGTGGCGGCAAGAAGCTGGAATCGTCCGGCGTTTCTCAGTTGATCGATAAGCTCCGCGAATTTTCGTCCATCAAGTTCCTCACTTCTGGCTTTGCGACGCCGGAGATATCGATTTCCGTTGTTTCCGAGGATGGCAAGCGCACGGAGAAAGTGGATATTTCGAAGTCTGGTTATTCGTGGATCGCCAAGCGCGCTGGTGAACCCGCGTTGTACGAGCTTGACGGCAAGGCCGTGGAAGAATTGCAGCAAGCCGTGCGGGATCTGAAAGAAGCATCGCCCGCGCCCGCGAAGAAGTGAAGCTCCCGGAAGCGTCGGCTTTACTCACCGATTTCTACGAACTCACGATGGCGGCCGGCTATTTCGAAGCCGGCAAAAGCGCCGACATCGCCACCTTCGATCTCTTCGTTCGAACGCTGCCGCCAGGCCGCGACCATCTTGTAGTCGCGGGGCTTGAGCAGGCGATCGAGTATCTGGAGGCGCTGCGCTTCCGCCCGGATGAGCTGGCGTGGCTGAAAAGCCAGCCGCAGTTCGCCGCCGTCCGGCCGGCCTTCTGGACGTTGCTCCGCAAGCTGCGATTTACTGGCGACCTGTTCGCCATGGCGGAGGGCACGCCCGCCTACGCCAACGAGCCGCTGTTGTCGGTGCGCGCACCATTGATCGAGGCGCAACTCGTCGAGACGTATCTGTTGTCGACCATCGGATTTCAGACAATGATCGCCACCAAGGCGATGATGATCCGGCAGGCGGCGGGAAACCGCACGGTGGTGGAGTTTGGAACGCGCCGGGCGCACTCGCCACACGCGGGACTTCTGGCCGCGCGCGCGGCCTACGTCGGCGGTTGCGATGGCACCAGCAATACCCTGGCAGCCTACCGGTTTCAGATTCCCGTGTACGGCACGGCGGCCCACTCGTGGGTGTTGGCGTTCGACACGGAACGGGAGGCCTTCGAACGGCTGCAACGGCTGCTGGGAAAGCACTGCATTCAGTTGGTGGACACGAACGATACGCTAAAAGGTACGAAGCTTGCGGCGGAGCTGGGCCGGCCGCTGTTGGGCATCCGGCTGGACTCCGGAGACTTGCTGGCCCTGTCGCGAAGGGCACGCGAGATCCTGGATGGCGCGGGACTGCACGACGTGAAGATCATGGCGACGAACGACCTCGACGAAAATCGCATTCGCGAACTGCTGGCTGAAGGCGCGCCAATCGACGCGTTCGGTGTCGGAACCGCGCTGGCCACCTCGTCGGACGCGCCATCGCTGGGCGTCGTCTACAAGCTGGTGGAGATCCAGTCGAGCCGTGGAATTCGCTACCCGTCGAAGCACAGCGAGGATAAGCGAACCCTCGCGGGAGCGAAGCAGGTATTCCGGTACGAAGACGCTGACGTCATCGGACGCGCCTCGGAATGTATGCCCGAAGCGGGCGATTGCCGTCCCCTGCTGGAGCCGGTGATGTTGAACGGCCAGCGGGTGCGGAGCCGCCGTGCGCTTACCGAGATCCGCGACTCCGCGATGGCGCTTCGTCCCGCACAGTCGTGGTCCGTGCGCTTAAGCGATGAGTTGGAGGCGCTGCAGCAATGAAGACCGTTTTCATCGACGTGGACACACAACTCGATTTCGTCGTGCCCAGCGGAGCGCTCTACGTCCCAGGTGCGGAGCGGTTGATCCCCGTCTGGACGCGGCTGCGGGAACAAGCGGCTGCCGCAGGCATCACCATCGTTTCGACAGTGGACGCGCACGATGAGGACGACCCTGAGTTTGCCGCGTGGCCTCCACACTGCGTTCTCGGCACGCTGGGCCAACGGAAGCCGGAAGGGCTGACATGCGCGAACCCGCATATGCAGCGGACGCAATCCCACGTGCCCGCAGCGTGGCCCGATGGAGCGCCCGCGCAAATCGTCGTCCACAAGAAAACTACCGACTGCTTTGCCGAACCGAATTTCGTTCGTGTGCTGGAATTGCTGAACGCGGATCGTTACGCCGTCTACGGCGTGGCAACTGAGGTGTGTGTGCGGCACGCGCTGCGTGGGCTACTTGGAACGGGGAAGAAGGTAGACGTTCTGACGGATGCAATCCGCGAACTGGATGCGGCATCCGGAAGCGCCGCGATTCGCGAATTTCAGGCGGCGGGCGGCGGAACTTCGACAATTTTCGCCTGACGCCATAGGCGTTCGAGATCGTAGAAACCGCGCGACTGCGGAGACATCACATGCACCACCATGTCGCCATAGTCGAGCAGGATCCACTCTCCGGACTGGTAGCCTTCGGCGGCATTCGGACGCTCGCCGGTCTCGGCCAGCGCCTTCTCCACTTCGTCGGCAATCGTCTGATTCTGGCGCGCGTTGGATCCGCCCGCAATGACGAAATAGTCCGCAAAAGACGTGACTCCGCGCAGGTCCAGCACGACGACATCCTGAGCTTTCTTGGATTCAGCGGCTCGAACCGCAGCCAGCCAGGAAGGGGTCTCCGAGGCCGGAATGGGGAGGGATTGAAGAAGCGTTCCGATAACTTTAGAGTACTACAATAGAAGTAATGCGTCTATGGCTTTTTGCGGGATACTTGTGCGCCGCCGCACAGTCCCAAAGCCAGTCGCCGCCTCAGACTCCGCCGATGACGGACGTCGAAAAGGCGCAAGGCGAAATCTCACGTCTTGCGGACCTCTACCAGCAAGGCGCGGTGTCGCGCAATCGCGTTCGCGAGGCGAAGGCTTTGGTGGACGACGCCAACGACGACGCCATCCTCCGCCGCACCCTCTACGGCGCGGTGCGTATCGAGGAACTGACGCCGGATCAGATCCCGGAAATGCTGGGGGCGGCCAAGCGCCGCGTTGACCGCATGCAGCCACGGATCGAGACCAAGCAACAGTTAGTGGACGCGGGCGTCCTGGCGCGGGTTGAATTGAAGCCGGAAATCGAGGAGTTGGAGCTGCGGCAGTTGACGCTGGAATCGGCTGAATCACGGGCTAAGACTTTCGAGCTTTTGCTGGACTCCATTCGCGCCGAGGAAGAAGCGATGGCGCGCGCGGAGGAAGCGCGGCGCGACGCCGATAAGCTGCGCCGCGTGGACCGGTACGACGGCAGCGGGACGTTCCGCATGGCGATGCTGAAACCGATTGAGCAGGCCTTTGAGAAGAAGTTCGACAGGCCGTTGCCGATTTCGGCTCTCGGTATGACGGAGCTTCACCGCTCATTGGGCTTCGACCATTCGGGACGCGTTGACGTCGCCCTGACGCCGGACTCGCCGGAGGGCATCTGGCTGAGGCAATACCTGGAATCGAATCGCGTTCCGTATTTTGCATTTCGCAGCTTCATTCCCGGGCAGGCGACGGGCGCGCACATCCACATCGGCCCGCCCAGTCTGCGCCTTGTGGCGAAGGCGTGGCGCTATACTCCTTAGCCTGTGCCAGAGCCGCCATCGAAACTTCGTGTCCTGATCCCGTCCGCCGATCTCCAACGCCGCGCTTCCGAACTCGGAGCGCAGATTGGCCGCGACCATCCGGAGGGAACGCTGGTGCTGGTGTGCATCCTGAAGGGCGCTTTCATGTTCATGGCGGACCTGTGCCGCAGCGTATCGCGCGACGCCCGAATCGAGTTCATCGGAATCTCCAGCTATGGCAAGGAAAAATCGAGCTCCGGCGAAGTGAAGCTGACCAAGGATCTCGATTCGTCGATCGAGGGCGCCGACGTTGTGATCGTCGAAGACATCGTCGATACGGGAATCACCCTTACCTATCTGACGCACGTCCTTAGCCAGCGAAAGCCAAGGTCGATCCGGATTGCGGCCCTGCTCGACAAACCGTCGCGCCGCATGCGCCCGATTCAGGTTCACTACCGGGGCTTCGAAATTCCAGATGAGTTTGTGGTGGGTTATGGACTGGACTATGCGGAGGACTACCGCAATCTGCCGGACCTCTGTGTGCTGGAATCCTAACCCAGCCACTCTCGCGTAACGCCCGCAAGAATCGGCCCCAGGAATCGCGAACTGTCCTCCTCGGCACGATCGAGAAGGCCCTCGGCATACGCGCGGCTGGAGGCGACACAGGCGGCGGCAACCGTGCCCCGGTTCCACAATTCGTGATCGGCGATTTCGGCGACGGAGAGATTGAAGCGCGAACGCAGACGGTCCTTCAGACCCTTGACGTAGTGGCGCTTGTCCTTCAGCGAACGCGATTCCGGAATATGCAGCTCGAAGATCAGCACGCCGACTACCGGCGAACCCATCTCGCGCCTAATTCAGGTCGAGCTGCGCGACACGCTCCGTCACGAACGACTCGATGATGTCGCCCTGGCGGATGTCCTGGTAATTGACCAGAGAGATGCCGCACTCAAAGCCGTTCTTCACTTCGCTCACATCGTTCTTGAAACGCTTCAGCGTATCGACTTTGCCCGTATGGACGACGATATTGTCGCGCAGCAGGCGGATCTGGCTGTTGCGCCCGATCATGCCCTCGGTGACATAGCAGCCGGCCACCGTGCCCACCTTGGTGATGCGGAAGACCTCGCGGACCTCTACGCGGCCCTGGAAGTTCTCCTTGTACACCGGGTCCAGCAGGCCCAGCATGGCCTTCTTGATCTCGTCCACCAGTTCGTAGATGATCGTGTGCAGCCGGATCTCGATGCCTTCGCGTTCCGCAAGTTCGGCGGCTTTCTTTTCGGGCCGAACGTTGAAGCCGATGATGATCGCCTCCGACGCCGTGGCCAGCAGGACATCCGATTCCGTGATCGCGCCTACGCCGGTGCGCAGGACCTTGATTCGTACTTTCTCGGTGGAGAGCTTCTCCAGCGTATCGGCCAGCACTTCGGAAGACCCACCGACGTCCGCCTTCACGATGACGTTCAGGTCCTTGGTCTCGCCTTCCTTCAGCGAAGCGTGCAGCGCTTCCAATCCCACGCGCTTGGCCGATTTGGCCAGCACCTGTTCGCGTTCCTTGGTCTCGCGATAGTCGACAATCTGGCGCGCCTTGGTGACGTCCGTCACCACCTGGAACTGATCGCCCGCCTCGGGAAGAGTCTCCATCCCGAGGACTTCGACGGGAGTCGACGGCTCAGCTTCCTTGATCTGGTTGCCGCGATCGTCGTACATCGCGCGAACCTTCCCCAGCACTGAACCGCAAATGAAGTAGTCGCCTACCCGCAACGTGCCGTTCTGAACAAGGACCGTTGCGACGGGTCCGCGCCCGCGGTCTAACTGCGCTTCCAGCACGTTGCCAATAGCGGGCCGCGCCGGGTTGGCTTTCAGATTCTGCATCTCGGTTACGAGCAGAATCATTTCCAGCATAAGGTCGAGATTCTCTTTTGTGCGCGCCGAGACTGGAACCATGACGGTGTCGCCGCCCCAATCCTCGGCCAGAAGACCCCGGTCGGAAAGCTGTTGCTTGATCCGGTCGGGCTGCGAGTCGGGCTTGTCGATCTTGTTGATCGCGACCAGGATTGGCACTTTCGCCGCCCTGGCATGGTCGATGGCCTCCAACGTCTGGGGCATCACGCCGTCGTCGGCGCCAACCACCAGAATGACGACGTCGGTTACCTTCGCGCCGCGTGACCGCATGCGCGTGAACGCTTCATGGCCCGGTGTGTCGATGAAGACGATCTTCTTGCCGTTCTTCGAGACCTGGTAAGCGCCGATGTGCTGCGTGATTCCGCCCGCCTCGCCGGCGGCTACGTCGGTTTCCCGGATGGCGTCCAGCAAGGAGGTCTTCCCGTGATCGACGTGGCCCATGATGGTGACGACGGGTGCGCGCGGAACTTTATTTTCGGAAGTTTCGGAAAGCTCGACATCCCAGCTTGCCTCTTCCTCGTAGCTCATCTCCGTGGTCACGGCGCCGAAATCGCGCGCGATGTCCTGGGACAGCTTCATGTCCAGATGCTGGTTGATGGTGGCGAAGATCTTGCGGTCGAGAAGCTTCTTGATTACAAGATTGGCCTTGACGCCCATCTTCTCGGCGAGCTCTTTTACCGTGACGCCTTCCGATACGGTGATTTCCTTGTTGACGGCCTGAATCTGCTCTTCGCGGCGCTGCCGCAGGCGGAGACGGCCCTCCTGCTCTTCAATCTGCTGCTGGCGGCTTTTGGCGACGGGCTTGGTGGCGTGGCGGCGCTGCGCGTCCGTTGGCATCGTCGTAGGCTCCGCCCGCAGCGGAGTGGTGGGATGCATCGGCCTGCCTCGACCGAGGATGGGCCGCGCGGGACCGCCCGGCGAAGGTGAGCCGGGACGC
>JBGTFZ010000003.1:0-4938 GCA_041746955.1 Bryobacteraceae bacterium | reverse complement strand
AAATCGAGGAGTGGATACTGAAGGTGCGTAGGCCAAGCCATCCGCCGCTGTGAGATACACACGGGCCGCGCCCGGCCCTCCGCCTTCGTCCCGAAGATGCACGGTTAGAGTAACCAGCGGCCGAACCTCCACCGGTAGATCGAACTCCAGATCCTGGTAGCGCACCCGGTGCATGCGGCGACCGAGGGCGGATTCCCGCACCTTGATCAGGTGCGCGGTCGCCACCTGATCTTTCACCCAGAGGAGCGGGAGGTTGAAGGTCCTGCCAGCGCTGAGGATCAATCGTTCCGGTCTCGCAGCGATCTGGGATTCGCCGTCGCGGGTAATCGCGCTTATAACACCCGGCAACTTGAGATTGTCGAGATTTCTATCCTGGAAAACAAACCGGTCGCGCAGCGCGGCAAGCGCCGGAGCATTGCCTCTGCGACGCATCAGAACACGCGCCAGATCTCCGTAACCGACTTCCCCTTCAAAATCCAATTCCGTCAGCCCGCTGTGGCGCACCCAAAAGGTAAGATCCTCATGCCCCGCCATTGCGAAGGGTTGGGCTCCCTGCCCCGCCCGCACGTCCGGAGCTCTCCAAGCGATCAACAAGAAGCCCAACGCCATCAGGACAAAAGCAAAGCGGCGCCAGACGGGAGGAATCGGCGGCATCCCGTCATCTTATCCTTCCGGGTAGTGGGAGATCGGGGCATGCTATTTTGGTAAAGATTCCGCCTTTTTCCCACCATCGGGCCGGTAGCTCAGCAGGTAGAGCATCTGACTTTTAATCAGAGGGTCGCGGGTTCGAGTCCCGCCCGGGTCACCAGTTCACTCAAAAACGCCGCCAAGGGAACTTTGCGTCTTCCCCTTGACGCGCGCTTACAATTCTGAAACGATTCTCCCTCCGGTCGCACTACCGACAGAGCGATCGTACAAGATCCGCTAGAGGAGAAAATATGGCAAAAACCGGAACGGCAAGTTCCAGCAGTATGCACACGTCTGTGTCCAATCAGCCGGCCGCTGAGGCGGCTATTACGAAGAGCGTCTTTCAGGCGCCCTTGGAAGGAGAGAACCCCAAGACTGTCAAAGAGCGCGCAGACGGCACGGAAGCCGTCACCGGATTTAAGCTTCGCATCGCCACCCAAACGGAGATGGCTGAATCGTACGAAGTGCCGGATATGAATCTCCCCGATATCGGAGAAGCATCGTTTGGCACGCCGCCACCACTTGCGGAAACGGTTCACGGCCCCGATGACCGCGTGAAGATCACCAACACCAACGTCTACCCTTGGCGGGTGCATGCTTCGCTGTTGATCACGGCGGCCGACAACTCCATGTGGATTGGAACGGGCTGGTTCGTCGGCCCGCACACGCTGATCACGGCGGGCCACGTTGTCTTCATCAAAGGTTCCGGCGTTCCGGGCCGCGATGGCTGGGTGAAGAGCATGAAGGTGATGCCGGGCCGCAATGGCTCATCGCTTCCTTATGGTTCGGTAACCACGTCGAACTTCCGCACCGTAACCGGATGGATGAATAGCGGAAACGAAATCTACGATTACGGCGCCATCATCCTGCCCAACAATCTTGGCAACACGGTCGGTTGGCTCGGATTCGGAGTCTACTCGGATGCCGATCTGAAAGGCAGCGTCGGCAATATCTCCGGATATCCCGGCGACAAGCCATCCGGCACGCAGTGGTACGACGCGCACAAAATCGCTTCGGTAAACTCACGGAAGGTGTTCTATGACATCGACACTGCGGGCGGCCAAAGCGGAAGCGCCGTTTACCGGATCAAAGACAGCAAGCGCTACGCGTTCGCGATTCACGCCTATGGCGGCGGGACGACGAACTCCGGGACGCGAATCGTGAAGCCGGTTTACGACAACATCGTGAACTGGAAGAAGTAGCTGCGACAATGGCGGATTCTGCGAAGACGATTTCCGGAGTTGTGCTGGATCCGCAAGGAAAGCCGGTGGAAGGGGCGCGGGTGTACTTCACCGAGACCCCGGCGCCCATGCCGGATATCGCCGTCATGACAGGCGGCGACGGGCGGTTTCAGGTCGGCGCCGGGCGGCCGGGTGTATATCGAATCGCGGCAGCCGCCGATGAATTCGGAACCGTCGAGATTGACTTCGATCCCGCAAAGAAGTCAACGCTGGAACTGCGGCTGAAGCCCGCGCGCTAATCCAGCGGATACAGGATGCTGTCCGACAGCCAAGCCGCGTTCGCCGCGACAGCATCCCTCAGCCGCCCCGCCAACTGCTCCCGCCGTTCGAACAAACGATAGCCTTCACGCGGCCGCAGATAGCCTTGCGCTTTGGGCTCCTCGGCGAACAGGCGGGCGTCCCCGATCTCCTGGCGCCGCCGTTCGTAGGCACTGCGGTTGTCGAGAAGCGCCTTCACGATAAACGGCATCACCATCGAGTAGTCGGCCTGCATACTCTCCGTCGATTGCTGGTAGGTGTCCTTGTCCACTTTGCCCCAAGTAACGGCCTCGGACGGCGGACAGGAAGAGAGAGAACCGTCCGTGACAGGCGCGGTGACGATCTGCAAGTCGAATTCATACCCGCGAACGTTTTCTAGTCCGAGAATCTGGCCAAGCGCGGGTTCGGGTTGCAGGTTGAAGTTCTTCGGGACGCCGCCGCCGAGAATCATCGTGGCGAGTGATTTCGCTTCGCTCTCAAAAAGTCCCCAGCGGTGATACGCGCAGGCTTCGAAGACCTCGGCGTGCAGGTCGAGCTCGAATGCATAATCGTCGATCAATCCGCTCTCCCGCATCGCCCAAAGCTTCATTGAATTCAGGAAGACGCTGCCATCCGACGGCGCGCCAACGAAGATTGGAATAGCGAGTCGATGGCATGTCGACAACAGTCCGGGCGCAACGCCGTTGGCGTTTTCCATTTGACCGTAGCGCCGGCCCAACAGAAAACGCAATTCCGTGCCCGTCATCTTCTTCTGAAATTCGGGCTGCCGAAGCAGCGCGCTGAGATATCGGTCCTGATCCAGCAGCACGTCTTCGTCAAACGCCATGTCGGTAACGCGAATGGTTTTCTCGTCACGCAGAGCGGCATCGTCGCCGAAGATGGGCACTTCGAAAACCGGATCGCGCCGCCCGGTGAGGGAGCGGTGGCCATCGTGATAGCACACCGCATCGGTAGTGGAAAGATACGCCACCCATCCGGTCTCCAGCAGCGGGATCAGCCAGGCCTGGTGCTGACCGCTTACCGTTACGGGCCCGGAAATCGCCAGCGTGAATGGGCAACCGGCGCCGATCGCGCGGTCCAGGATCGTGTATAGACGGCGCAAGTACGCGCCGCCGAAAGCAGGCAGGCAATGAAGGAAAAGATCATGCAGGGAGGCGCACTCGTCGACTCGCCGCACATGCACCGTGCGGCGTTGCTGGGGATCGGCAGGCATCCCTACCAGCTTACGGAGTCAGCGGCAGCGGAAGGTAGTCCCAGTCCAGAATCATTTTTTCGTGCAGTGCGAGCTTCAACTGCCGCTCAACCTCCGCAAGGTCGGGACGCCCATAGATGTTGTGAAACTCTTCGGGGTCATTGTCGAGATCGAAGAGTTCGAAAACGCGCCTCGGTCCAAAGTAGGCTTGCGAAAATCGTGGTGGAAGCCGGCCCCACGCGTTCTCATCCGACATTTGCTGCCAGCTTTTTTCGTTGTAGCTGTCAGTCGGTGAGTACTGTTGATGGGGTGTGCAGTTGTAGATCAGCTTGTAGCGCGGCGTTCGAACGCAGCGGGACTGGTCGAACGTGTGCGAGGTTGTCGACTCCTGATAAGGTCGGCCGCCATGCGTCACGCGCTGCGCGAAAAGGTGCGCTCGCGGCGAGTGCGGCCGGCCAGTGGCGCGATTCCAGAAAGTAACTCCCTGCATCTGGGGATCGGGCTTCACGCCAGCTGCGTCGAGAAGCGTGGGAGTAAGATCTTCGCCCGACACCAGTTCCGGCGCCACATCGCCAGCCTTGATCCTGCCGGGCAGCCGCATCAGGAAAGGAACATGCAGACCAGGGTCGTAAAGCGATCCCTTCCCATGAGGAAATGGGATTCCATTGTCGCCCGCGAAAACAACCAGAGTGTTGTCCAGGCCGGCTCTCTTGGCGACGGTGTCCAGAACGAGTTGAAACTCGCCATCCATGCGGCCAATCTCGTCGTAGTAGCGGCGAAGGTCCTCCCGCACGCCGGGCAAATCCGGAAGCCACTTGGGAACCCGAAGTGTCTTCGCATCGACACCCTTCTGGTCGTCCCAGGGATAGTGAGGGTCGTTGAAGTTCACCCAGAGAAAGAAGGGTTTGTCTTTCGGGCGTTGATCGAAGAACCCGTTCACGCGCTGCGCCGTTTGGTCGGGAGGTGAAGCCCGGTCGAGGTAGTCGACGCGGTCCTCAAATGTCTGCAGCTTGTGCTTCTCGTAAATCGCTTTGCTGTTTGGACCGGGCGCGCCGTCAAGGTGAAAATGGCGTCGGCAGATGCCGGTAAAGTAGCCCGCGTCGCGCCGCAGAAGCTCGGGAAGGGTGACGACGTCGCGCGGAAGAGGTGCTGTGAAGCGCGCCATTCGCGCCGACACGGGACTGCGGCCCGTGAGGAACGCGGTCCGCGAGGGCACGCATTGCGGCGCGGCGCAAAAGAAACGGTCGAACCGGATTCCTTCCGAGGCGAAGCGGTCGAGATTCGGAGTGTGGATGGTCTTGTTGCCGTAGCATCCAGTGAACTCGGCAGTGTGGTCGTCGGAGAGGATAAGGAGAATGTTCGGCTTCGACGCGGTCTGCGCGGGCAGAAACGCGGGCGCGGCGGCAGCCGCAGCCAACTGCCTGCGGGTTAAGGTAGTGGGCACCCGGGAATTATATACGGGTTATACTTGGGAAGTTCGGGGCGTGGCTCAGCCTGGTAGAGCGCCTGGTTCGGGACCAGGAGGCCGGAGGTTCGAATCCTCTCGCCCCGACCATCTAA
>JBGTFZ010000002.1:0-22933 GCA_041746955.1 Bryobacteraceae bacterium | reverse complement strand
TCGTTTCGCTGGCGAGCAATTTCAGAGTAGATCAAAAACGGCCAAATTGGAAGAGTGTAAGTGATAAAAAATTCTTCTGACCTGGATGGCCGACGTTCAGAATTTTACTCAGGCTGCCGATAAGCCGGGGGAAGGAGCAGCCGTGGTCTTCCTGATTTTCCTTTCGTCATTCGCAGTGCTGGAACTTATCCTGTGGCGGGAATCGCGCAAACAGAAACAACCGCAGGCGGCTGTGGCTCCGGAGGCGATGGCCGTTACGCCGCTTGCGGCACCGGCGGAGACAACAGGGGCCGTCGTCGCATTGGCGGAAGCGGTAAACGCCCTAGGCCGAGGGCAGACGCCGGACTCGATGCCCGAAAGCCAGACGACTGAAGAAGTGACCGAAACCGTCGCCGCCCGCGTTCCGAGGGACTGGTAAACTCAACGGGAATCATGGTCCCGTCGCGATGATCGCGGTTAGCGTCCTTGCCGGGGCGGCTTTCCTCGCGTTCTACATTCTGTTGGGTTATCCGTTGGTGCTTGGGTTCCTGCGTTTTCGCATGCGGCCTCCGGTGCGGAAGGACCCCTCGTACACCCCCACCGTGTGCGCACTGATCGCGGTGCACAACGGCGAGGCGTTCCTGCGCGCGAAGCTGGAATCGCTACTGGCGATGGAGTACCCCAGCGGCAAGTTTTCCATTCTCGTCGTTTCCGACGGATCGACCGACGCAACGGAAGAAATCGCGCGGGAATTCAGGTCTCGGGACGTTCGCCTGATGGTGCTTCCACGAGCCGGAAAACCAGCCGGGATTTCGGCGGCACTGGCCGCAATCGACGCCGAGGTGATCCTGTACACCGATGTCCGGCAGGCGTTCGACCGGATGGCGCTGCGCCACCTGACAGCGAATCTTGCCGATCCAACGGTAGGTGCGGTTACTGGCGAACTGGCTTATCTCGAGGAATCCGGGCACGGCGAACAGGCGACGCTGGACCTCTACTGGCGTTACGAGCTTTGGGCGCGGCGGAAGCACTCCGAGATCGATTCGCTGTTCAATACCACCGGCGCGATCTACGCTGCGAGGCGCGAACTGGTTCGCCCGATTCCGGCGGATACGCTGGCCGACGACGCCGTGATCCCGCTGACGATCTACTTCCAGGGATTTCGCGTAGTCTCCGAACCGGCCGCGGTTGCGTGGGACCGCCGCGCCCTTACCGACGCCGAGTTTGGCCGCAAGGTTCGCACGATGGCGGGCGTGTGGCCGGCGTTCGCGCGGCTGCCGAAGCTCTTCGCTCCGCACCGCATGTGGTTGCATTTTCTCTCGCACAAATTCGGAAGGCTGATTCTGCCGTGGACGCTGCTGATGATCGTCGGCGCGACGTTCGCATTGCCGGAGAGCCCGCTTCGCGCGACACTGATCTGGAATGAAGCGGCGCTGGCCGCGTTGGCGCTGCTGGCGCCCCTGGTGCCGGAACGGCTGCCGCTCCGCCGGATCTTCTCGGCTGCCAGGACATTCCTCGTCATGAACTTCGCGGCGGCAAAGTCCATACAGGTGTTCTTCCGGCCCGCGGAAAAAATCTGGGCCCTTCCGACGACGAACGTCCGTCCGCTCGAGAAAAAGGAAGCGGCTCCGCGATAGTGACGGAGACGGCTGTCCGGCGGATCGCCAGAGGCGCGCCTCTTGTCTACTGCCTGATCGCCGCGTCGCTGATCGCGCTGGAACCGGGGCCGCAATACGACGAGGTGCTTCCCGCAATGGCCGCAGTCCACTGGGGCGGCGCAAGTGAGCCCCCTTACCCCCATGACCCGGACACCTGGATCTGCGGCGGCGCCCGGTGCGCACCGTTAATGACGCTGCGCTATGCGGGTGCGGTGAAGGACTATCTTTACCTCCCGCTCTACGCTTTGGCCGGGCCGTCGATTATCTGGCTAAGAGTTCTTTCGATGCTGATGGGCGTCACCGCCATCGCGGGGTTGACGGAACTGGTGGCCGCCGGAGCGGGCTGGAGGGCGGCGTTGATGACAGCGGGCGCGCTCGCGATACATCCCGCGTTCCTATGGCAGACGGTATTCGACAGCGGGCTGATCGCCACGTGGATGCTTGCGGTGGGTTTGCTGGCGTTGGCGTTGGCCCGCTACACGAAGCATCGCGGTCCAGCGTCGGCTCTGCTGGTGGGGCTGGCGGCGGGCTTCGGCGTTTGGGCGCGAGCAAATTTCGTCTGGTTGCTGGCTGCCCTCTCCATCGGCATGGTGTTCGCGTGGCGCGGCCAGATTCTGCGCCAGTGGAGACATCTGCCGTGGCTGGCGGCGGGCTGTATTGTGGGCGGCTTTCCGTTTCTGATCTACCAGTGGATTTCCGGCGGCGGAACGTGGCAGGCGCTGTCGATGTACCCGGCGGAGGGCTCGCCTCTGTCCCTGCTTCCCGCGCGGCTGGCGCTGCTGTCGGAGGTCCTGCTGGCCGACCGTGAACACCGGGCCATGTGGGGTGGAACGCCGATGCCCGTCTGGCAGGCGGCGGCAGTGGTTGGCATCGCCCTCTTCAGCCTCTTCTTCTGTTTGTGGCGCGGTGGGAAAATGGGCCGGGCCGTGGCGGTGGCCAGCATTCTCCTGGCGGCGGTTCTTCTCAGCTCCAGGATGGCTATCGGGGAGCATCACCTGATCGTCCTGATACCACTGCTGGCGGTCGCGGCTGGGATCGCATTTTCCGTGTCGCCGAAGCCGTTCGGGCGCGCCGCGGCTGTGCTGTTCGTTGCGTGCGCGGCCTCGTGGCATGTCACCGCATGGCAGGGTCTTTGGACAACCGGCGGAGTGGGCCTATGGTCCGACGGAAGCTACCGTCTCGCGGATGAAATCGCACGACGCTACCCAGGGCGCGAGGTGACGTTTTTCGATTGGGGCCTGCGGAACCAAACGTATCTTCTTACGCGGGGTGCTGCGCCGCTGCGGGAAGTGTTCGGCACGGCCCAGCAGACTGAGTTGGGACGATCGTGGAACGAAACCCTGCGTGACGGCGGACTTTTCGTCACCAACGGCCGGCGGCACCGGCAATTCCCCGGCCCAACGGAAGGGCTGCGTGGCGCGCTCGCCGGTTTGCCCGCAAGCGCCCGCCGGACCACGATCTTTCAGCGGAATGGCGATGTCTTCGCCGAACTGATCGACACCCCATGAATCGAGTGGCGGAGAGGGCGGGATTTGAACCCGCGGTACCGGTTGAAGCCAGTACGACGGTTTAGCAAACCGCTGCTTTAGACCACTCAGCCACCTCTCCGCAGGGTGTGGTCACCCACAGATTAACATGGGCTCCCGGCGGCGAACGCCCATGGTAGACTCGAATGTGCCGACGAGGATATTGGGCGTGATTCCCGCCCGCTTCGCCTCCACCCGATTTCTAGGCAAGGCACTCGTCCCTCTAGCCGGCAAACCCCTTATTCAGCACGTTTTTGAGCGTGCCTCGCAATCGCGGTATCTCACGCGGGTGATCGTCGCCACCGACGACGAACGCATCGCCGCCGCCGCCCGGGCCTTCTCAGCGCCCGTGCGAATGACGCGCGCCGATCATGCTTCGGGCACGGACCGAGTGGCTGAAGTCGCGGCATCGGAAGAGTGCGATGTCGTCGTCAATATTCAGGGTGACGAGCCGCTGATCGACCCGGAAGCCATCGACGTCGCGATCCTGGCGCTGCAAGAAAGCGAAGCCCCCATGGCGACGTTGATGCGCCGCATGGACTCCGCTGAAGCCGCGAATCCGAACATCGTCAAAGTGGTGACGGCCGCCAACGGCGACGCGCTCTATTTTTCGCGTTCTCCGATTCCGTTCTACCGGGGCGGAGACGAGACTTACTTCCAGCATATCGGCCTATACGCTTACCAGAAACACTTACTATTAAGCTACTCCGACTTACCTATTGGGCCGCTGGAATCTGCTGAAAAGCTGGAGCAGTTACGTGCGATCGAAAACGGCTATCGAATCCGCGTAGCTGAAACAGCCCACTTGGCGATTGGAGTGGATACGCCGGAAGATCTGGAGAAAGTCAGCGCACTCTTTGAGGCATTCAAGGTACATGGCTAAGTTTATTTTCGTTACGGGGGGAGTGGTATCCAGCCTCGGCAAGGGCATCGCGGCCGCGTCGATCGGCTGTTTGCTGGAAAGCCGCGGGTTGCGCGTGCGCCTCCAAAAGTTCGACCCCTATTTGAACGTCGATCCCGGCACGATGAGCCCGTTGCAGCACGGCGAAGTTTTCGTCACCGACGATGGCGCGGAAACGGACCTGGACCTGGGCCACTATGAGCGCTTTACGCATTCGCCGCTGACCCAGGCCAACAACCTGACCAGCGGCCGAATTTACGAATCGATCATTGCGCGGGAGCGGCGCGGCGACTATCTCGGAAAGACCGTGCAGGTGATCCCCCACGTCACCGACGAAATCAAGTCCGCACTGAAGAAAGTTGCGGTTGACACCGACGTCGTGATTGCCGAGATTGGCGGCACCGTGGGCGACATCGAAAGCCTTCCGTTCCTCGAAGCCATCCGCCAGATGCGGCATGAGGTGGGCCGGGACAATGCGATCTTCGTTCACGTCACCTTGGTGCCCTGGATCGCCGCCGCGCAGGAACTAAAGACGAAACCTACGCAGCACTCGGTAAAAGAACTGCGAGCCATCGGCATTCAGCCCGACATTCTGCTGTGCCGCAGCGAACGTCCGTTGGCTGACGACGTGAAAGCCAAGATTGCGCTGTTCTGCGACGTGGCCAGCGATTGCGTCATCACCGCGCAAGATGTCGAAAGCGTTTATGAAGTGCCTCTCGTTTTCTCCGAACAGAAGGTGGACGAGATTGTTCTCCGCCTGCTTCGCCTGGATACTCCGGCCCGCGACCTTACGCGCTGGTCCGCAATGGTGAACCTGCTGAAGAACCCGTCTGACACGGTAGACATCGCCTTAGTGGGCAAGTATGTGGAGTATGAGGATGCTTACAAAAGCCTGAAGGAAGCCCTGCTTCACGGCGCGCTGGCGCACAACCTGCGCTGCCATATCCACTGGATCGAATCGGCCTCCATGAAGTGGCCGGACTGCGCGCGCGATCTTGAAGGTTTCGACGGCATCCTGGTCCCCGGCGGATTCGGCAAACGGGGCATCGACGGAATGCTGGAGGCGATCCGGTTTGCCCGCGAATCGAAGACGCCTTATTTCGGAATCTGCCTGGGAATGCAGACGATGGTGATCGAGTACGCCCGCAACGTTTGCGGCCTGGCCGAGGCCGATTCCACCGAGTTTGAACAGGCGACGCCACACCGCGTGATCTACAAGCTCCGCGAATTGAAGGGCGTGGATGAGCTGGGCGGCACGATGCGCCTGGGCGCGTATCCGTGCAAGCTGGCGGAGGGCAGCCTGGCCCGCGCCGCTTATGGAGCCGCCGAGATCAGCGAACGGCACCGCCACCGCTACGAGTTCAATCGCGAGTACGAAGAGATCCTGACGAGCCACGGGCTGAAGCTGACCGGGCAAACGCCCGACGGCGTCTACGTTGAGATCTGCGAGATCGAAGATCACCCGTGGTACCTGGGGTGCCAGTTCCATCCGGAGTTCAAGTCGAAGCCGCTGGAGCCGCACCCGCTGTTCCGCGCCTTCATCGGGGCAGCGCTGGAACACCGGCAAAAGCGGCAGGCTCGCGAAGCGCAGCCGCTGTTCTCCGAAACCGCCCATGCACGTTGAGCGCGGCGGGCCGCTGGCGCTGATCGCCGGGCCCTGCGTGATCGAAAGCGAAGAACACGCGCACTTCCTGGCGGGCGAAATTAAGCGCATCGCCGGGGCATTCATTTTCAAAGCCTCGTTCGACAAGGCGAACCGCTCCAGCATGCAAAGCTACCGTGGGCCCGGCGCGATGGAAGGTCTTCGAATCCTGCGGTCCATCCGCGACCTGGGCATTCCCGTTTTAACGGACATACACGAGCCCGCGCACGCCGAACAGGCGGCCGGATCGGTGGACATTCTCCAGATCCCCGCATTCCTGTGCCGCCAGACTGACCTGTTGGTGGCGGCCGGCCGCACGGGACTTACCGTGAACATTAAGAAGGGGCAGTTTGCCGCTCCGGGCGACATGGCCCGTGCAGTGGAAAAAGTGTCATCCACCGGGAACGACAAGATCATCCTGACGGAACGCGGCACGTCGTTCGGCTATCACAATCTCGTCGTCGATATGCGGAGCCTCCCCATACTGCGCGGTCTGGGCTGCCCGGTGGTGTTCGACGCGACTCACAGCGTGCAGCTGCCGGGCGCGGCGGGCGATTCCTCCGGCGGGCAGCCGCAGTTCATCGGAACGCTGGCGTCAGCTGCCGTCGCGGCGGGAATCGACGGGTTGTTCGTTGAAGTTCACGAAGCGCCGCAGCGGGCGCTGTCCGACGGCGCGAACGCCCTGCGGCTGGACCGTCTGGCCGGATTTCTGGCCCGCATGCGCGCGCTGCACGAAACCGCCGCCCGGCACGTCATAGAGTAATAGGGACAACCATGCTTGCACTGAAAATTCGCCGGGACCGGCGCGGCTTTTCGCTGGTCGAGCTTCTTATCGTCATCGCGATCATCCTGATCATCGCCGCCATCGCCGTACCCAAGCTAAACCGCACCCGAATGCAGGCTCAGGAGATGGCCGCCATACGGCATGTGGTGGCCATACACCAGGCTGAGACGCAGTACTACTCGACCTACGGCAAGTTCGCCGAGTCTCTTACCCAATTGGGTCCTGCCACCGGCGAAGCGCCCGGACCCGCAGCCTCCGACCTGCTTCCCGACGACCTCGCCAAGGGCGAGAAGGGCGGCTACAAGTTTACGATCACCGGATCGCCCACAGGCTATACCGTCAACGCGAATCCGGTGGCTTTCAACAACACCGGCACGCGCACGTTTTTCAGCGATCAGACACTTGTCATCCGGCAGAACTACGGGTCGGAGCCCGCAACCGTCGCCAGTACCGAGCTAAAGTAGTGCCCATCGCCCCGCCTAGGGCAAAAATCCGCTACTAAGTTCATCCCGCTGGGTTGTACACTGTGGACGTCAGGTCCAAAAAAAGGGTGTAGCTCGGGGGATTAAGAATGATGACGGATTGGCGCGCTCTCAGCGCGATTAGCCTGACCTGTTCGCTGTTGTCGGCGCAGGGTGTCGACTGTTCTTTCCGCAACGATCCCACCAGCTATGAGGAATCTGAGCGCCGGGCGTGGCAGGACACAAACCACCGGCTGAAGAGCCTTCGACGGACGACGGCAATCTCCGCTGAAGTCACCACAGCCGCCGCAGGCGAAATTCCCCGCAGAAATTTCATCGACAGCGCAATTTTCGACCGGGCGGAGCAAGCCGCGATTCCGGTATCCCGCCTCTCGGATGACTATGAGTTTGTCCGGCGGATTCATCTGGACCTGACAGGCCGCCTCCCGGAGCCCGATGCGATCCGAGAATTCGTGGCCAGTGGCGATGAGAACAAGCGCGCGGCCCTGATCGACCGCCTCCTCCAAACCCACGAATTTTCGGAGAAGTGGATGCTGTGGCTGGGCGACCTGTTCGAAAGCGCGGCTTTCAGCTCCACGCAGAACATCCAGATCAACGGCCGCAACGCATTCTATGCGTGGTTGAAGAAATCGATGGACGAGCGCAAGAGCCTCCGCGATCTGGTTTGGGAAGCAATGGTGGCGAAGGGGAACAACTACTCCCCGGAGAATGGCGCTGCCAGTTGGCACGTCCGGTCCCGCACGGGCGGTGGTCCGATTCAGGACACCTACGATACGGCGTTCAGCCGGGCCGCGTCGCAGTTCCTGGGCGTCGCGCACTACGACTGCATCCTGTGCCACAACGGCCGCGGGCACCTGGAGACACTCACTCTGTGGGGTGGAAGCGCGTCCCGCACCGAAGCGCAACGCATGGCGGCATTCTTTTCGCGCATCCGCTACCAGGGCGCACGTGTGGAGCGTACCGATCCCCTGTACCAAAGCTTCGATGTCGCCGACGCGACAACCGGCGCCTACAATCTGAACACCAACTTCGGGAACCGGCCCAACCGGCAGGCGATTGGCGCCGTCAACAGCCTGACGCCGGTTTACCGCGATGGCCGTACGCCTTCGTCCTCCGATTGGCGCGGCGAATTCGCCGGTTTCCTGGTAACCGACCCTCAGTTCGCCATCAACCTCTCGAACCGTATCTGGAAACAGGTGTTCAATCTGGGGCTGATCGAACCGGTTGACCAGATGGATCTGGCAAGGCTTGATCCAAATGCGAATCTGCCCGAGGGGTGGAGCCTGCAGGCCACGCATCCGGCACTGCTGTTGCGGCTGGCCGAGGAACTCGGCGGCCTGAACTTTGACCTTCGGGAGTTCGTCCGGCTGCTGGTATCCAGTTCCGCCTATCAACTCAGTTCCCACTACGACGGCGAGTGGAAGCTGGAATACGTGCCATTATTCGTACGCCACTATCCGCGGCGGCTGGAAGGCGAGGAGGTGCACGACGCCATCCAGAAGGCGACGGGCGTCCTGGGCAACTACACCGTCAACGGATGGACTGAACCGGTGCGCTGGGCGTTGCAGCTTCCGGAACCGGTGGAGCCGCGCACCAACGGAGCGGTGGCCGGGTTCATGAATACGTTCCTGCGTGGCAATCGCGATACGCAGTTCCGGACGCAACAGGGCAGCATCCTCCAGCAACTGGGCCTGATGAACGATAACTTCGTGCTTCAGCGGATACGAACCGGAAATTCAGCCACAGTCCGGGCGCTGGGCAATGCCGCCGATATTCCAGCGGGCATTGAACAGCTTTACCTCGGGTTCCTTTCCCGCAAACCGGATGCCGCGGAACTTGCGAGGGCAATCGACTATATTCAGGCGCGCGGACCGGGACAACGCATGCGCTCCGCCGAGGATCTGGCGTGGACGCTGGTGAACCGGACGGAATTCGTCTTCAGCTACTAATCGGAGATTCGAAATGAAAGACCGCTTCGGAACCAACTGGACGGGCGCAACAGGGTCGGGCTTCTGGCGCGCGCCGCATTTTTCCCGGCGCATGTTTTTCCGTCATGCGGCTTCGGCCCTGGGTGGATACGTTCTGCTTCCCGCGCGTCCGATGGAAGCCGCGCGTTCCGCCGGTACGCTGATTAATCGCGCCAAGAACGTCATCTTCGTTCTGATGAACGGCGCCCCTTCGCACGTTGACAGCTTCGACTTCAAGCAGACTGCCGCCACTCCCGCCGGGTTCCAGCCCGAAACCTTCGACGGCATCCTTTGGCCAAACGGAATTCTGCCCCGGATCGGCGAACGGCTGGACGACATCACGCTGGTGCGCTCCATGCGGGCCTGGGCGGCGGTGCATCAGTTGTCACAATCCTGGGTGCAGATCGGGCGCAACCCCACCAGCGGCCTTTCGAAGATCGCGCCGCACATCGGCTCCGTCGTGTCCCTGGAGCTAAGCCGGCCGGATGCGGTGCTGCCAGCGTTTCTATCGTTGAACGCTTCCAACGGGCCGGGAGCGGGCTATCTGCCCAGTGACCATGCTCCGTTCTACGTCAGCCCCCGCGGCACGGGCCTGGGGAATACCCGGCACGCCGATGGACAGGAGACGTTCGACCGCCGCTTCAGCCTGCTGAAGGACCTCGCGGCCAGTGAAGACCTGTCGGTGGAGTTCGGCCCGCTGGCGAACGAGATCGCGTCTTACAACCTAAGCGCCCGGCGTCTGATGTACAACTCCGATGTTGACCAAGTGTTCACGTTCTCCGCCGACGAGCGCAATCAGTACGGCAACTCCACGTTCGGCAGTGCCTGTCTCGCGGCGCGAAATCTCGTCCGGTCGGATCTCGGCACGCGATTCGTCCAGATCAGCATCGGCGGCTGGGACAACCACGCTGGAATCTATACCGGAGCGTTCAATCCCGAGAACCCGAATTCTCTCATCCGGCAGTTCGACAACGGCCTGGGCGCGCTAATGGCGGATCTGAAGAACGAAGGCCTGCTGGACCAGACGCTGGTGATCGCGCTCGGCGAGTTTGGACGCACCGTTCGCGGTCCGCAGGGGTCTCTCAACGCGCAGGGCGGACGCGACCACTTCCTGCAGCAGGCGGCCATGGTGGCTGGCGCCGGCGTTCGCGGTAGGTCCGTAATCGGCAAGACGGACGCCGAAGGCTACGAGACGATCGAAACGGGCTGGAGTGGCGAACGGCAGATCCGCGTCGAAGACCTGGAAGCCACCATCTATTCCGCGTTGGGAATCGATTGGACCACGGTGCGTTACGACGATCCGCTGGGGCGCGGTTTCGAGTATGTCCCGGTGGATTCGCGGTACGAATACCGGCCCATCACGGAGCTCTGGGGCTAACGCCCGGCTTCAATCGATCCGGATTAGAATCGGAAATTCTTCCGCCGCCCCGCCCTCGGCGGTAAGCCGGAGAACATGTGCTCCGGGATCGAGATCCGTGGCTTTGACGGCGATCTGAACCGGGCCTTCGCGCTCCGCCGGTACAGGAAGTGAAAAGCGCGATACGCCGCTGGCGCTCAACAGACTGGCCACCAGGGCGCCAGCCGTTTTCGAGGCCGCCGAAAAGATTACCTGCCGCGTGTGCTCCGGCAGCAGGACCACGTTTTCAACACCGGATTGCAAGGCCGCAAGAAGCGCCAGCTCGGCGGACATTTCGCGAGCCTTCACCGCCTTCCGGGCATTTTCTTCGAACATCGAGATCCAGCGGACTTCTTCGGCGCACTCCGGGCACGAGAAGAAGTGTTCCTCGAACGCCTCCGCCTCTACGGCCGTCAACTGCTGAAGTACGTAACGCTCAGCGGCCCGCAGCCGCACCGCTTCGGAGTGATCCATCACATGCTCGCTTTCATCGTCAGCGCGCGCGCGCCAACGCGTTTGATGAATTCTGCGCGAAAACGCGCCTTCGCGCGGTGCAGCAGCACGCGCAGATAGTCCTGATCCACGCCGAGCTGGGCGCAGATTTGTTCCTTCGGAATTTCTTCCAGAAACAGCATGCGAAGGATGGAGCGGTCCTTTGCGGGCAGCGCGTCCAAGATGGCATCGATCGACGCGCGCATTTCTTCGTTGTGGATGGGGGCTTCGATATCCACCCGGCTGTCGACGGGTTCCGGCGAATCCTCGGCAAAGTGGGGATGACGCCCCTCCACGCGCAGCTGTTCCAGCAGTACGTTGTGGCAGACGGCGTGGACGAATGCGCCCAGCCTCTCCGGATGCTCAATGCCCTTTGCCCGCACGATACGCAGCACGCGCAGAAGCGTCTCCTGGCGAATATCCTCAACCAGTTGTGTACTTCGGAGGCGGTTTCGTAACTTCAAATTCAGCAGAACGCCGAAATATTCCGTAAAGTGCTCTTCGGTGGTGCAATCGCCTGCCATAAGCCGGTTGACGTAGGCGGCGTCGAAGTTGACAAAGGTCAAATTTCCACCCGGTCCATCTTCAGGAACTCAATTACGTGGGGGTGGTCGCACTGGTCCATTTCCGAGACCGGACCGAAGTAGATTACTCCGCCCTCATAAAGGAAGACAACCTTGTCGGCTACCTTTCGCATTAGTGCAAGGTCGTGTGTGACCACGACGCTGGTCAACCGGAGCTGCGTTTTCAGGCGTAACATCAGGTCGCCCATCTGCTCCGACATGATCGGGTCCACCATCGTCGTGGGCTCGTCGTAGAGGATGCATTCGGGCTGGGCGGCCAAGGCGCGGGCGACGGCAACGGCGCGCTTGTAGCCGGTGGACAGGTCCGTCGGGAAGGCGTCGGCGAAGTCTTCAAGGTCGACAAGACCAAGGAGTCCGTCGACGACAGCCTGTTTGTTTTCTTCGTCGTAGTCTTCGCGGGTTTCGAGTGAGAAGAGAATATTCTCGGCCACGGTCAACGAATCGAATAAGGCGCCGGACTGAAAAACCATCGTTACTTTTCGCCGAATCCGCCGCAGCTCCGGCTCCGGCATGGTGGTAATGTCCTGGTGGGCGGCGATCACTTGGCCCTCATCCGGGCGCATGAAGCCCATAATGTGTTGCAAAGTAACGGATTTACCGACGCCAGACCGCCCAATGATCGCTACGGTCTCCCCGGCGCGAACGTGAAAGTTGACATCGACTAAAACGGGATGCTGGAACGTCTTATGAACATGGCGGAACTCGATGTAATAGGGGAACTGTCCGGTCATAAGATGCGGCCGGCCAAGTCGGCCCATTCCGCGGGGGTGTTGGCATTTTGCACTGAATCGACGGCGACGGTCAAGACAGCCACTGATTGCAGGGCATCCAGTACCTTGAAAATGCCGTCGTCCAGACTGCCCGAGATGGCGTCCAGGGTGGTGGCGTGATAGACAGCGCACAGCGGATGAAGGCGTTCATCCGGGGTCACTGGAATGATGGCGCCGAAGCCCGGCCGCGCGTGGCTAACGAGGCCGCGAAGGAACGACGAATCGATGCCGGGCATGTCGCAGGCGGCGATCAGGGTCCATTCCGACTGGGAATCGCTGAGCGCAGCTTCGATTCCGGCCAGCGGTCCGCAGTTGGGACGCAGGTCCGGGATGACGGGGAAGCCGAGGCCCTTATACTTTTCCGGCGATCCGACGATAGTAGTGGAGCCAACCGCTTCATTGACCTGGGAAGCCACTGTTTGGAGCAAAGTCCGGCCACCAACCGGGAGCAGGGCCTTGTCGCGTCCCATGCGGCGGCTGGAGCCTCCGGCAAGGACGTAACCGGCGGTTTGCATGTGAAGAATCATATCAGATTTGGACTATAATCCATTGAAGAAAAGACATTTTTCGGTTAGCATTGTTTCAAACGCCTTGACTCGCTTCTGTTTCATTTTCGGCTTTATTGGGCTATCGCTCTGGGCGGATGCGCCCCCTGTTTCCACCCGGTCGGTGGTGCGAAGCGACAGCCGGGGACGGCTGGTCCGGCGCGTCGAAATGCACCCCTCGGCCGCCCGCGCGCCGCAAGCGAAGCCGGAGATCCAGAAGCTGATCGCCGATAGGGCGCGGAAACACGACCTTGATCCGCTGCTTGTCGATTCCGTCATCCAGGTGGAGAGCAACTACAACGCCACAGCGGTGTCGCCCAAGGGTGCGCTGGGGCTGATGCAGTTGATTCCCGCCACTGCGGAGCGCTTCGGCGTATGCGATCCGTTTGACGCGGCTGAAAACATTGAGGGCGGCGTAAAGTACCTGAAGCATCTTCATGAGCTCTATCAGGGCGACCAAAAGCTGGCCTTGGCGGCCTACAACGCCGGAGAAGGCGCGGTTGCGCGGTACGGAACGGTGCCACCCTACGCGGAGACGCAGAGCTACGTCGTAGAGGTCGGCCGGCGCTACCAGAAGGCGCGACGGCTTCGCCCCGCCGACGAACCAGCTGCGCTTGCCCGGGAACCGAAAATCGAGCAGTTTACCGACACCGACGGGCGAATCCATTTCGAACTTCGTTAATGCATGCTGCCCGCACAGTTGCGACGCTAGCGTGTCTGGCCGCCGCCGGGTGGGCACAGCCAACGAAAATTACCACCATCCGGAGTTGGACCCAGTCCGACGCCACCCGAGTGGTCGTCGAATTTTCGGACGAGTTCACGTACCGCTACGGGCGGCTGAGCAATCCGGATCGCGTCTACTTCGATGTTCCCGAATCCATTCTGCAGTTGGACTCCGCGCCGGGGAAGCGGTTCGCCACCGCGACGATTGAAGGCGCGCTGGTAAAGCAGGTCCGGGCGGCGGAATCGAAGCCCGGCACGGTGCGACTCGTGTTCGATGTTGGCGTGGAGGGCGCGTCGTTCACCGTTTCAGAACTGGCCAATCCGCCGCGCCTGGTAGTCGAGTTTCGCGGCGGGCCCGCCGAAGCGGTTGCCCCTCCGCCCACGCCCACGCCTTCGGTCCGGCAGCCTCGTCCCCAACCGCCACCGGCTGCCATCCCACAGATCAGCCTCGATCAGATGCGCCGGGGCGCCAGCGACGCGGCTTCCGGGAAAGTTCAGAAACCGCCCGCCACGGCGGCTGTCCCCTTATCCACCGTCCCATCTCTTGCGGCGAAGCCGGACACAAGCGCGGCACTGATTCCCGTTCCGCCTACGCTGGCCCCGCCGCCACAGGTAACCGCCCTCCCCGCGCTGCGCGCCTCCCGGTCGATGACGCGCGCCCTGGGCCTGAAGTTGGGCAGGATCGTGATCGACCCCGGCCATGGTGGCACGGATCTGGGCACCACGTCGGCTTCCGGCCTGCACGAGAAGGATCTGGTGCTGGATGTGGCCAAGCGGCTGGGCGAGATCCTAACCGCCACACTGGGGACGGAGGTGGCGTACACGCGAACCTCGGATACGTTCGTGCCGTTGGAACAGCGCACCGCCTTCGCGAATGCGCAGCGGGCTGACCTGTTCCTTTCGATCCACGCAAACCACTCGCGGTTGAAAAACATCTCCGGACCTGAGACGTTCTACCTGAACTTCTCGCCGTCGCCGGACGCGATGGAGGTGGCGGCAAGAGAGAACGCCACGTCGGGCCACACGGTTTTCGAATTGCAGGATCTGCTGAAGAAGATCGCCCTGAACGAGAAGGTGTCGGAGTCGCGGGATTTCGCGGCCAAGGTCCAGTCCGGCATGATGGAACTGGCGTCGGCGAAAGCGAAAAAGCTTCGGGACCGGGGCGTGAAGCGCGCGCCCTTCGTCGTCCTGATCGGAGCCGCCATGCCGTCCGTGCTGGCCGAGATTGGCTTTCTGTCGAGCCCGCGCGAGGAAGCGCTGCTGAAAAAAGCCGATTACCGGCAGCAGGTAGCCGAGGCACTGGCGAAGGGGATTACCGGCTATGCGGAAACGCTCAGCCGGCTGGATATGGCTTCGGCGAAGGCGTCAGCCGCCGACACTCAATAGCTCAGACGGGTGTGGCGAGACGGTCACGCCAGCTGTATTGTGCGCAATGACGCGGTTGCGGCCCAGGCGCTTGGCCTCGTACAGGGCGTCGTCCGCGACCTTCACCATGTGTTCCAAAGACCGGTTTTCACCGGGCAGGCATGCGGTGGCGCCGAAGCTGGCGGTAACCGGCAGGGGGAATCGCGTCGAATCCACGCCATCGCCCACAAGCATCGGACTTTGGCACAACGCTACGCGCAGACGCTCCGCCTGCATGGTGGTGGTCTCCAGATCGCAGCCCGGCAGCACGACGAGAAACTCTTCGCCGCCATACCTTCCCAGCGCGTCGTATGCGCGGATGGACGCATGCATGCGCTGCGCGGCTTCCCGCAGCACCGAATCGCCGATCGCATGTCCGTAGCTGTCGTTGACGGACTTGAACTTGTCGAGGTCGGCAATCACCAGCCCCAGGGGCTGCTTCTCGCGTGAAGCGCGCGGCAGTTCGGAGCGCAGGCTTTCGATGATCCGCGCACGATTGAACAGGTCGGTCAACTCGTCGTAGGTGGCCTGTCGCACCAGCTTCTGTTGCGCGGCGAAGAGCTCTTCGTGCAGCCGGAGAATCCTCTTGCCGGCCTCCAGCCTCACCTGCAACTCCTGCCTGTCAAATGGCTTTGTGAGGTAATCGTCCGCGCCGGCGGCCATCCCCTCGATCAGGTCTTCCTTCTGGTTCTTCGAAGTCAGCAGTAGCGTGTAGGTGTACTTTTCCCCGCCCCGTTCCCGAAGTTTCATGCACACTTCAGGGCCCGTCAGCACGGGCATTACCCAGTCGAGAATAGCGAGTGCGGGCGCGTCCTCTTTTTGCAGGAGGGCCCAAGCCTCGGCTCCGTCGCAGGCGACGGCAACCTGATAGCCCCACTTCCGGAGGGTGGCCTCCAAAAGATGGCGGGAAACAATACTGTCGTCGGCAATGAGAACTCTTTGCATGCGCTCACAACCAAGGCCGCCAGCGGGGGTCCGGCGCGCCTCTCTCCCCCTGAAATAAGTATCGACGTCCCTGAAGACTTCTCCAGTCTAACCGAACAAGGTTGGGCAGAAACACAGGGATTTTTCCAGTCTCTCAATGGGAGAACTCCTAGGGGGCCACGTTATGATGACCTTATGCCAGCAGAACATTCTGTCTTAGTGCCGATGGTGGTCGAACAAAGCTCGCGAGGAGAGCGCGCTTTCGACATCTATTCGCGCCTACTGAAGGAAAACATCATCTTTTTGGGGACGCCGATCGACGATCAGGTGGCGAACCTGATCATCGCGCAGATGCTATTTCTCGCGTCCGAAGACCCGGAGCGTGACATTTCGCTCTACATCAACTCGCCGGGCGGCTCCATCACCGCCGGATTGGCGATTCTCGACACCATGCGCCTGGTGGAACCCGACATCGTCACGTATTGCGTCGGACAGGCGGCTTCGATGGGCGCGGTGCTGCTGGCCGCCGGGGCGAAAGGCAAGCGGTACACGCTGCCCCATTCCCGTATTCTGATCCACCAGCCATCCATGAGCGGCTTGGCGGGACAGGCCACCGAGATCGACATCTACGCGCGTGAGATCCTGCGCATGCGGGAAATCCTGAACGGGATTCTGGCCGACGCCACCGGGCAGCCGGTGGAGCGCATCGCCCGCGACGTGGAGCGCGACTACATCATGGAAGCCCAGCAGGCAGTGGACTACGGGATCGTAGACCGGATTATCGCTTCGAGGGAGAAAGAGAAACCCTAGCGGTTCGCGAGGATGAAGGTGGGGACGAGCCCGGAAACGGAGGAGAACCCACCCGCCGCGCTTAAATGGCTGGAGCAGCCGTGCACCTTGCCAAGAAAAACGTGCGGCTTGACGTCGACGTTCATTTCCCGGTACTCCAGTTGCCCGAAGTTATCCACTGGGAATGAGAGCGAGTTTTCTTCGACGCGCTCCTGCACGACGTACGGGCTGCGCGAAGCCAGCTTCAGCGCTTTCTCCCATCCGCTGTCGTCCGTTTCCCAGCCACGGACAGAGGGCACGTCGGCTGAGCCGTCGTTCGGTTTCAGGACCAGCTTGTCGCGGTTCTTCAGGATGAAGTCCTGCAGTTCAACCTTGCGGTCCCCGTAGGTGGTCTTCGAATCGCTGACCACGCGGGTCCAGGGAAGGTAGTCGCGAATTGCCTTTCGCTCCACTGCGGGGAAAGCGGCGGTGACAGTCTCATCGGTCAGCAGATCGAAGATCGCTTTTTTCCGGGCAAGCTCCGCCCTGAAGCTGTTTACCACGCAGACTTTGCCTTCACGGTACGCCCGCACCAGCGGATGGTTCAGGTCGTAGCGCATCAGGAACTCGTTCAAAGGAACGCGGCGGTAGACTAGGTCCACCGGGAACCCGTTGGCGCGCAGTACGCCATTCCGGTAATCCAGCATCTCCGGCGACACAATTTCCGTCGGATAGTCCATCTGCGTAAACTGGCGGGCCAGCAATTCGAACTCCGCATTGCCCGCGGTCTGGAATGGCTGCCGCAACTCGACGATCGCGATGCTGGGCTTTTTCTTGCCGCCGAACTCTTTGTACGCCTTCAGAAGTGCCTGAAGAAAGTACTTGCTGCCGCCCATCCGCGTTAGCGTGTGCTTCTTGCGAAACTCGCGCACCGGGGCGGAGTCGTAGAAGAGGTCCGATAGCATGTCGGAATACGCGACGCCAGCGGGACTTTCCGCGTTGTACTCGACAAACTGCATCGTGCCGTTGTGAATGTGCGAGTCGAGAAGTGAAGTAACGGCAAGGGACGAATAGCCTGGGTCAATCTGCGCCAGCATCTTCTCCGCCGGCAGCAGGCTGATCCTGGTCTGAAGTCCGGGATCGGCCAGCGCCATGCGCTTGACGCGATCAATAGCAAGCGTAAGGGATTCAGTGGCTTTGATCAGATGCTCGTACTGACGCTTGGTCAGGAAGTGCGGCCGCAGGAATGGCGACACCGGACGTCCGGAAATCGTGAGCCCCTGAGCCGCCATTTTGGCGCGTAACTCTTCAGCCCATTCGAGGTTCCGAAAGGTGTCCGATTCAAGGATCTTATGGTACCGGGCGACTGCGTCACCCAACGGCTTGACGCTCATTTGTAACTGTTCTGACCTCAGTATCGCACACCGGATATCATGTGAGTAATGTCCCGATTCCCATATTTTTACTTAAACCGTTAAAGGGATTGGGCTTAAATACAATACCCGGAAAGGGCCGGACTTATGCGTTTTCCACTCCCGTTGGTGGCCATTTTGGCCTCCTTCTCCTGCCTGGCAGACGAAGGTCTGTGGCTTTTCAACAACTTCCCGGCGGAACAGGTCGAAAAGAAGTACGGCTTCAAGGTGACGGACGGCTTCCTTGACCACCTGCGCCTATCGTCTGTCCGGCTGGGCTCCGGCGGGTCGGGTTCGTTCGTCTCTCCCAAGGGCCTGGTCCTAACCAACCACCACGTCGCGTTCGATTGCATTCAAAAGCTGAGTTCGAAAGAGCACGATTACGTCAAGAACGGCTTCAGCGCTGCGCGGCCGTCCGACGAGCTGGCGTGCCCCGACCTTGAGATCAACGTCCTGTTGAAGATGGAAGAGATGACGGAACGGGTGACGGGCGGCATACCACCGGACACCGCACCCGCGGAGGCCAACCGGAAGCGCCGCGCCTCCATCGCGGCCATCGAAAAAGAATGCTCGGCAGCGACGGGGAACCGGTGCGACGTGGTGACGCTGTTCTCCGGCGGCCGGTACGATCTCTACCAATACGGCAAGTACACCGACGTGCGGCTGGTGTTCGCCCCGGAGTTCGGTATCGCCTTCTTTGGCGGGGACGACGACAATTTCGAGTACCCCAGATACGCGCTGGACATGGCGTTTCTGCGGGTGTACGAGAACGGCAAGCCACTGGAGACGCCCAACCATCTGCGGTTCAGCAAGACCGGCGCCAAGGAGGGCGAATTGACGTTCGTCAGCGGGCACCCCGGAACCACACAACGGCTGGCCACGGTCGCGAATCTTGAGTTCGTGCGCGATATTCAGGCGCCCCTGGCCCTGCGCCGGTTAAGCCAGTTCATGGCGGCGCTGACGAAGTACGGCAGCCAGGGTACGGAGCAGATGCGGCAGCGGAACGACCTGTTCTTCGGCGCGTCCAACAGTTTCAAAGCCTACACCGGATTCCTGGGCGGGCTTCGAGACCCGGCGCTGATGACTCAAAAGCGGGAGGAAGAGGGCAAGCTGCGCGACGCAGTGGCGTCAAAGCCCGCGCTTCAGACGGAGTACGGCTCGGTATGGAAGGACGTTGCGGAAGCTTTCGCGGGCGCGGGCGCTTACTACCCGAAATACTATGCGTACGAGACGGTGGCGTTGGGCGGTTCGTCCCTCGGCTATTACGCGCGGACGCTGACGCGGATGGCGGAGGAGGATAAGAAGCCCAACGGCCAGCGCCTGAAGGAATACAACGACGCGGCGCGTCCGGAGCTGGAGCAGGAACTCTTCAGCACGGCCCCGGTGTATCCAGAGATGGAAGTCGCCATCCTCGCGGAGAACTTGCGCTTCATGTCGGAGGAGCTTGGGGCGGACGATCCGGTGGTCAAGGAACTGCTTCAGGGAAAGACGCCCCTGGAGGTGGCGCGCGCCGCTGTCGAAAGCACGAAGCTTGCGGATGTCGAGTGGCGAAGGAAGCTCGCGAAAGATCCAAGTCTCCTGGATGGAATCAAGGACGATGGCGTATTCCGGATCGCACGAATCGTGGACGATCCCGCGCGGAAATACCGCAAGCGCTGGGAGGATGAGATTCAGGCGGTGCTGGCGATCAGCGCGGGCAAGATCGCGCGTGCACGCTTCGACGCGTTCAGCGGTGAAGAGTATCCGGATGCGACGTTTACGCTGCGCCTGACCTACGGCCCGGCCAAAGGCTACACCGATGCGAAGGGCCGCAAGATCCCTTGGGCAACGGAAATGCGCGGCGCGTTCGGCCATGAAACGGGCAAGTACCCCTATGTTCTTCCGGCAAGCTGGAAGGCGGCGAAAGGAAAACTGAAGGCCAACGTGCCGTTCAACTTCGTCACGACGAATGACATTCACGGGGGCAACTCGGGCTCGCCGACGGTCGACACGAAAGGCGAGCTGGTGGGCCTGATCTTCGATGGAAACATCGAGAGCCTGCCGAACCGCTATGTCTACGAAGACGGTCGCGCGCGCGCTACCCATGTGGCAAGTCAGGGAATCCTGCATGCGCTCCGCGAAGTGTACGGGGCGAAACGGGTGCTGTCGGAGCTGGGGTTTTGAGCGATTGGATTGGCGGCCTGATCGAAGAATCGCTCGACCAGTACTGGCGCAATTGGGCACTGATGGCCGCCGCCGCGCCTGCGGGAGAGGTATTCGAATCGAACGCGCTGCACTACGCGATCGCGGGAACCTCCATTGCGCTGTTCAACGCGGCATTCGTCCGGCGGCCGCTGGCGGCAATGGACGAATTGGAAGCCGCCGCAACGGAGGCGTCGGCTGAGTTCCGCCGCCGGAAAATTCCCGGCGTGCTGACGGGTCCCACGTCGTGGCTGCCGGCCGGCACGCAGGACCGGCTGGAGACGCTGCGATTCCGACGCGTTCACAGCTTCATGGGGATGCGAACCGCGCGTCTGAACGAACCGGAGCGGCCTCCGCGCGAGATCGATCTTCGGGAGATCGACGGCGACGCCGCGGTTGAGCCGATGGCGCGCATCAATGGCGCCGCCTACGGCATGGACCGGGAGAGTTGGCAGCAACTGCTGTTGCCGAATTTCTGGCGAAGGCCCGTGCGCGCGTATGGAGCTTACGAAGGCGGCGATCCGGTGGCCGTCGGCGGCGTAGCGACGGCGCAAAATGTCTGCTACGTGATGTGGATGGCGACGCTGCCGCAAGCCCGCAACCGCGGTTACGCCGAGGCGATCATCCGCCGTGCGTGGGAGGATTCGCGTCAGCAGGACGGGGCGAAGGTGACGGCGCTGCATGCAACGGAAATGGGCCGGCCCGTCTACGGGAGACTCGGCTATGTCGCCATCGCCGAGTTCCCGGCGTTCGGTTGGCAGCCGCCCGCGGCGGAGCTATGATTTAGGGCGGAGGAGATCCCATGCCCATGCCTGCCGTGCCCCCCGGCTACCATACGGTGACGCCGCATCTGACCGTCAAGGACTGCGAAAAGACCATCGAGTTTTACCGCATGGCCTTTGGCGCCGACGCGATCAACATCCGGCACGACCCGCAGGGCCGCGTGATGCACGCCGTCATGCAGATCGGCGATTCGAAGGTGATGATGCACGACGAGTATCCGGAGATGGGCGCGGTCAGCCCCGCTACTTCCGGCGGCACGGCAGTGTATTTGAACATCTACACGGACGATGCGCAGAAGGCGTGGGATCGCGCGGTGGCGGCCGGCGCGACGGTGAAGTTCGCATTGGCGAAACAGTTCTGGGGCGCGATCTATGGCCAACTGGTCGATCCGTCGGGACATGTGTGGGAGATCAGCCAGCAGGTGGGCGAGCCGAACGAGGAAGAGATGAAGAAGGCGTTCTCAGGCTCGGGCAGCTAGCCTTTCGGCTTCGCTCCTGGAATGAGCGCGCGAATACGGGCCGTCAGTTTTTTCCGGAGGTCTTCATGAGTTTCCCAAACTAGGTGAGGATACTGCCGGGTATCGAAATGGGCTTGCTCGATATCACTGCCCCGGCATGTCCAGATAACCGGCTTACCCAGGCCAAGTGCGAACCCCGCCTCGAAGTAGACGCCGCCGCGATGGCCAGTGAAATCTGCCACAAGGAACCGGCACCGCCGAATTTCCGCCAGGATTCGGTCATCAATGCGCTCCGAGAACTGTTCTCTGTCGACACGGATGGCGCGGGTGAAACCACAGTCGTTTTCAATAGCGGGTTTGATGCCTGACTCGAATGCGACGGACAGTTGTTCGTCAAACCACATCGCGACGAAAGCAACCGCTTGGGACGCTGCGCCGAGAGCCTCCAACTTCTTCCAGCCCTCGCCGCTCAACCGAATTTGGCTTGCACCCCCCTGCGTTTTCGCTCGCTCGTCAACCAATTTCGACTGAAGCAGGATATCTGCAATGAAGCGGCACTCGTCGACACCCGCCGCGTCGATGAGCGGATACCATTTCGCCGGTTCGAAGTCTACATAATGCCCGGCGAACTCTGACCGCCGACGGAACTCTTCCAGCAATTTCTCGACCTTCGTAGCGACGGGAACGTTCAGGTGGGCGTCGCGGTAAGCTTCCCAGTTCGTAGAATCCAGCCGAAGCGGCTGGGCACTTTGCCTCGTGGCCGCAGATAGGGCGGCGCGACTTCGCTGGTCCAAGCCGTTAAGATGATCTTCCCTGAAAATGTCGGAAACAGAAAACGCCCCGCAAACGCCGCAATTGAAGCGAGTGTCTTGGGTCTCGCCTTTGAACCGCTTTTCAGCAGTGCCCCCGCATAGGATGCATGTTCCGTTTGCAGGCCCCATCACCTCACCAGCGTCGCGAACTTTTCGAAGAACCTCTTGATCATCAGCTTCGACGTCGAGTCAACCAAGCGCGAGCCGACGGCGGCGATCGTCCCGCCCACCTGAACATCGCCCTCATAGAGAATTTCAGTCGAGGCCTCACCCTGCGGATTCAGCGTGACGTCGCCGGTGCCCTTCATGTGGCCGATCTTCCCGTGGCCTTCGACGATCAACGTAAAGCTCGACGGCGGCTTGGAATTCTCGATGCGGATCTTTCCATCAAACAGGCCCGAGACTGCCGCCAGCGCCATCTTCATCTTCATGGCGTACTCGTCCGGGCCAATCTTGTCGAGGCTCTCGCAGCCCGGCATGCATTGGGCCAGCAGAGCCGGGTCCTGCAAAGACGCGTAGGCGGTTTCCGCCGCCACGGGCAAAGTGTAGGAGCCGGAAACCTTCACGCGAGCGCGGACTCCAGCGCGCGCCGCGCATAGACTTCCGCCATCGCCTTCCGGTACTCCGCCGACGCGTGGATGTCGGAGTTGGCATCGACGCCCGAAGCGATTCCCTTCACCGCCTCCGCTGGAGTCTTGCCCGCCTCGATTGCGGCCTCGGCTTCCTTCGCTCGAAACGCGCTG
>JBGTFZ010000001.1:0-16368 GCA_041746955.1 Bryobacteraceae bacterium | reverse complement strand
GATCGTCCCGTTCTTCAGGTGCGGACTGTACAGGCGCTTGCCCTCGCTGCCATAGATCGGATGCAGCGGAGCCCACTCATACGGCGCCAGCGGACGGTAGGCCAGAAAAGCGTCCCCGCCCCGCGCGAAGATCCACCCGGACGAGTGCTCGTCGATGTCTCGCAGATCCTTCGAGAAGAATCCGTTGACGTGCGGGAACTTCGTCGCGGCATCAATGTCGTAAAGCGCGATCACCGTGTCGCGATCCTGAAAGATGCTCTCGTAGGGCGACCCGCCTAACAGCTTGTCCGGCGAATCGAACGTCGGCTTGGACTTCACGACATCTTCGGTGAACCAGTCCGGCGGCACGGGGAAGTACATCTGAAGCTCGAACGGCGACGAGTAGGGCTGGGCCGAGAAGATCGTATTGTGCACGCCGCGCGGATCGTCCACCGCCCATGTCACGTCCCAGGAGTGCTGCTGCACCGGCTGCAGCAGGCCGCCCTGATCGGAGCCAACCGCGTACTCCTTCCGCATGTACATGCGCTTCCACACCGGGGCGTTGCGGAGCTCCGAATAGCGCCAGCGGTGGCGCGTGCGCTTCCGCTCGTAGTGCATGTAGGGCTGGGAACGGTCGGTAGCGATTCGCTGAATCACCGCCGGAGGTTGATACCCGGACGCCAGCGCGTAGTACAGCACGTAGCCCGCCGCGCCCGGCAGGCGATGGCCTTCGCCGAAGAATAGCCACGCGAAATCGCTGGAGACGCCGTTCCACTTCTCCACCAGCTGCTGGTCGTTGGTGCGGGCATGCGACCCGGCGTACATGCCGTTCAGCGTCTCAACCGCGAAGTCCGCAGTGATCCACTCCAGCAGGATCTGCGCCCGTTTGCGCATCTTCTCGTCTTTCGACCACGCGTGCAGATAGGACAGCGGCAGCATGTAGACGCCCAGGTAATGGGTGCAGTCGTACTCGCCCTGACCGATGGTCGTGGTCAGATCCATCCAGTGAAGGATCCACTCCTCGGCTTCCTTCCGGTTCTCCAGCGACGACTTGCCGTTGAACCAGACTTCCTCGTCGCCCGGGTACATCTGCGTCATCAGGTAGAGGCACGAGTAGTACAGCAGCCAATGATTCTCCGTGTCTCCGCGATACGGCATGTAGGTTCGCCACGCGCGGCGCAGCGCGGCCCGGGCTTCCGCCGATAGTTGGCCCTGATCCGTGAACACCACCGCGGTGACGGGGAACATCCAGAACATGTCGCCAGTCGGGTCTTTCAGCAGTTCGATCACGCGGCGTGAGACCGCTTCGACATCCTGATGCTGGTGCAGCCGCGCCGCCAGCGTTCCGTGACCGGCCTTCTCTACCGGGACGGCGTTGTGACTATCGAGTATCGTGTCCAGCCTGCGCTGAAATGGCGAGGTGGCGGCGGGAACGAACACGAAATCCCAAACCATCGACCCGTCGAAACCGGTCGGCTTCCACGCTCCCGCTTCGCCCTGATAGATTGCGGCCTCGTGGACGGAGGCGTACAGCCGGCCGGAATGATCGGGATCGAACGCGACGCGCCATACCTTCTTGCTTGGTAGCGCCGCGTCGTTTGAGGCGAAGGTCGCGCCGCCATCTTCAGAGACCATCACGCCAACACCCCAGCCGCCAATCGCCACGCGGCCCGGCTTTGTGGGATCGAAGGACAGGTTGTAGATCGGATGCTTCGAAGCGTAGACGCGGTTCCACGTAGCTCCGTTGTCGGCGGACTTCCACAGCCCCTGCGTTTGCGTCGCGGCCAGCCATGTCTTTGGATCGTGTGGCGACTGCGCCAGATGTGCGGTCATCCCGCTATCGGCTACGCGCCTCCAGTTGGCCGCGCCATCTTCGGATAGGAAAATTCCCTTCTCGGTTGCGGCAAGAACTCGTCCGCGCTGCGTGCGGTCGGCACGAATCCACTGAACGTACGTCCGGCCAAGACCCTCCTGCGAACGCCGCCAGGATTTCGCGGCATCGCGGCTGACCAGCACGCCATCGGGCAGCGCCAGGTAGATCTCATCGGGGGCGTTCGGATCGACAGAAACGGACTGCGGCTCCGTGATCTCCCAACCCGTCGTCTGCGCCCACGTGCGTCCGCGATCCGCCGATTTCAGGCAGCCATTTCCCGCCGCCAGATAGAAGACTTCCGGATTGCGCGGATCGTAGTCCAGCGAATGAATATTGGGATGACGGAATCCGACATTCTGCCAGCCACCGCCGGTCTTTTCAAAGAGTCCCGACGGAGGGAGCCGCGCGCCAACGACATAGTTCTTGTAGACAAGCCCGGTGGCGTAAAACTGATGATCGGCCCGCAGCGGTAAGGCCACGATGGTGGCTATGCCGGCGATTCCGAGAAACGCTGAAAATGAAAAAGTGCGCGGTCTACCTGGGGTTGAAGTTTCCGTTAAAAGATTGGCCATTCAAGGTACCGTCCAAGGATATACGCGTGACGCGGTTGCCCGAAAGATTCAGGCGCGCGTTTCCTCGAAGGTTCCCATTGCTGGAGCCGGTCAATGTGCACCGGCCGCCGTTCCGGTCCGGATAACCCGTCATCTCCACGCGGGCGTTGCGGTCCGAAATCACGGTGATGCGGCAGGTGTTCCCGCGAATGTTGACGCTGGCCTCGGTCAGACTGTATCTGTTCCCCCCGTGGGACAGCGATCCGTTACCCGTCATCGACGTGTTGATGTCGGGAAGCGAGCCACCATCGCCGGGGAAGAATCCACCGCCTCCGCCACCAGTATTTCCACCGTCACCCGGAAAAAATCCACCCTCGGATCCACCGCTGCCTGAGCCTTGCGATTGCCACGACAGATCGAACGTGTAGCCTTCGCTGCCGCCTTGAGAATCCTTTACGTTCACCGCGGCGATGTAGCCATTCCGGGAACTGGGTTCCTGAACCAGACGCGGTGTTCCACGGCCGTCCACTCCGTTGAACCGGAAGTTCCGGATCTGCCCGGAACGTGGAAGCGGCGCGTTGCACTCGCTGCCCTCATCCCGGCCGGGTGCGCCCTGAATCACGCGAATGCGAATCGTGTCCCATCGAAGCTCCACATCCGCTTCGTCGTCAATCCGGACTCGAATCCGGCACTTTCCGTCGCTCCGGTTCTCCGACCAATCGTTGGTGCGCTTCACCTGCGTGAAATTCGAATCGTTGATGTATCGGACGCCTCTCCGTTCCTGGCCCTGTGCCGAAAAAGCGAGCGCGATCAACAGCCCCGCCGTCAGAAGAAGTCTCATAGTGTGTCCTTCAGATATTTTCCCACCAATTCAAGAGCCGGTTGCAGAATGCTCTGGTCCGCCGCATAGCAGAGGCGCACATTGCCTTCACCCCCGGCTCCGAACGCGACACCCGGTGCAAGGCCCACGCCGGTTTCGTGCAGGAGCTTCTCACAGAACGCAAAGGAATCGTGAAGGCCGGCGATCTGCGGAAAGAGATAAAACGCGCCTTCTGGCTTTGGGATCGTGACGCCGGGCACTTCCGCCAGCGCCGAAAGGCATATATCGCGATTCGATTTGAGCTGTGCGACGAACGCTGTCACGAAATCCTCGCCCGCATCCAGGGCCGTCTCCGCTGCCTTCTGTACGAAATGCACCGGGCACGAGACCATGAATTCGTTCAGCTGCGCGGCCCGCCGCGCGAAATCTTCCCTCGCCACCAGCCAGCCCAGCCGCCAGCCGGTCATGCAGTAGCTTTTCGAGAAGCTCTGCACAACGATCACCGCATCGTCCGGCTCCGCCTTGCGGAGGATTGATGGGACCACGGTGCCCGGCGGCTGACCTGCGGGATAGGAAAGCCGCTCATAGACTTCATCCGCCATCAGCCACAGCCCGTAGCGGCGCGACAGGTCCAGCAGGCGGTCCTGATCTTCCTCTGTTGCCACCCAGCCCAGCGGATTCGATGGCGACGTGTACAGCAGAAGGCGCGTCCGGGGCGTGATCATCGCCTCCAGCGCATCGAAGTGGATGCCGTACCGGTCTCCCCGCAGTGGCTGCGCATACTGGCGGACTACGGCGTTCGACAGTCCAACGATCGACGATCCGTTGGGCCATGCCGGCGTAAGGACGATCGCTTCGTCACCAGGATCAAGAGCGCAGCGGATACCCAGATGAAGGGCCTGCACGCCAGAGGCGGTCACGACGATGCGCGAATCCGGGTCGAGCTCGACGCGGTGCTGCGCGGCGTAGTAGCGCGCCAATGCTTCGCGCAACGAGAACAACCCGGCGTTCGACGTGTAGTAAGTATTGCCGTCGCGAAGCGCCTTCTCCGCGGCTTCCTTGATGAAGGGGGGAGTGGACAGGTTGGATTCGCCGAAATAGAGCTTGTAGACGGTATCGCCCGCGCGTTCTTTCCGCATAGCGATTTCCGCCAACTGGCGAATTCGTGAAAGAGGAACGTCCAGGGCCGAGGCCGCGATGCCCGCGCGCATCGCCCTACTTCGTGCGGCCCCGGGTGGACATCAACTCGTCGATGTTGACCAGCTCCGTTGGATAGTCACCGGTGTAGCAGGCGTAGCAAAATTGATGCGCGTCGTCGCTGACCGCTTCGCGAAGCGCGTGCAGGGGCAAGTAGCCCAGCGAGTCCGCCTCGACAAAGCGCCGGATTTCCTCCACCGTATTGTTGGCCGCGATCAGTTCGCTCTTGGTCGGCGTATCCACACCGTAAAAGCACGGCGAGATGGTCGGTGGGCAGGAAACGCGCAAGTGCACCTCGCGCGCTCCGGCGCTGCGGACCATACGGACAATCTTGCGTGACGTGGTGCCGCGAATGATCGAATCGTCGACCAGCACCACGCGCTTGCCTTCGAGAAGGCTCCGCACAGGGTTCAGTTTCAGGCGGACGCCGAAGTCGCGGATCGCTTGTGAGGGTTCAATGAAAGTTCGCCCCACGTAGTGGTTCCGGATCAGCGCCTGGCGGTACGCGATGCCCGACTGCGCAGCGTAGCCTATGGCGGCGGAAACTCCGGAATCGGGGACAGGCACGACGAGATCCGCGTCGGCGGGCCGCTCCCGCGCCAGCAGGCGGCCCATCAGTTCTCGCGATGTCTGAACCGGCTTGCCGAAGACCAGCGAATCGGGCCGCGCGAAATAGACGTGCTCGAATACGCAGTGCGCGGGCTCCCGCGGCGGAGAGTAGCGTTCGCGCGTCATTCCCTCCGGGCCGATGGTCACCATCTCGCCGGGCTCGACATCGTTCAGATAGGTGGCCCCGATCAGATCGAAGGCGCAGGTTTCCGAAGCGAAGACATAGGCGCTTCGCTGGCCGGATAGCTCCATCTGTCCCATGGCCAATGGCCGAAAGCCATGCGGATCGCGCGCGACGATGACACGATCCTCCGCCAGCAGCACCAGCGAGAACGCGCCTTCAAGCTGCAGCAGCGCGTCGCGCAACGCGGCGGGCATCGTACGCTCCCGCGAGCGGGCAACCAGATGCAAAATCACTTCCGTATCGCTGGTTGCCTGAAAGATCGATCCGTCGCGTTCCAGATCGCGCCTTAGTTCCTTTGCGTTTGTGATGTTGCCGTTGTGCGCCACCGCAATGGAGCCCTTGTTGCAGGCAACCGAGAAGGGTTGCGCATTCAGCAGCACCGTGTCGCCGGCTGTCGAATAACGCGTGTGCCCGATGGCCATGTGGCCGCTCAGCTTGCCCAGCACTTCCGGTTGGAAGATGTCGGCAACGTGCCCCATCTGCTTATGGCAGACCACTTTTTTGCCATCGCTGGACGCGATTCCGGCGGATTCCTGTCCGCGGTGCTGAAGCGCGTAGAGGCCCAGATATGTCAGGTTGGCCGCTTCGGGATGTCCATAGACGGCGAAGACGCCGCATTCGTCGTGCCAGCGATCGAACATTTACTTCAACGCCTCCTCAAGGGCGGTGGCCCAGGGCTGCTGCAAACTCGAAACGTCACAATCGATCAGGCCTTCAATCGTATAGAGGTTCGGGACAGTCTCGCCAATAACCGAGGCTTCGACGCCATGCGCCGCCGCGATGTCCAACACCGGCTGGGCATCGGTAGTGGAGAGAATGATGCGCGAAGGGCCTTCATGAAACAGCGCCATCTCCGGGGGCAACACCGTGTCCACACGAACGCGCGCGCCTATTCCGCCGAAGCAGCACTCCGCCAGGGCAACCGCGAATCCCCCGTCGCTGAGGTCGTGCGCGGACTCGGCAAGACCTTTCGTTACGATCTCCCGGCACGCCGCCTGTACGCGCTTCTCGTGCGCCATGTCGAGTTGCGGTGGAAGCCCCCAGAGATCGTCGACGATCACTTTGGCGTACTGCGTGCCGCCCATTCGTGTCGCGTCGGACGAGCCGAGGCCGCCCAGTAGAATTACCTTTCGCCCGGCGTTTTGAAAGCGCATCGGCACCGGGGCGGCGGTCTTCAGCAATCCCACGATTCCCATCACTGGCGTGGGGAAGATCGCCTCTCCCAGCGTTTCGTTGTAGAGGCTGACGTTGCCGCCAGTGATCGGCGTCTCAAAGAACTCGCAGGCCTCCGCCATGCCCTCAATCGCTTCGACAATCTGCGCCATGATTTCGGGACGTTCCGGATTTCCGAAGTTGAGATTGTTCGTCGCGGCAATCGGCTGCGCGCCCGACACCGACACGTTGCGGCAGCATTCGGCCACCATTAATTTCGCACCTTCCCTCGGATCCAGATAACAGTAGCGGCCATTGCCATCCAACGACATCGCAACACTGCTCTCTGTTTCTTTGATGCGTATGATGGCGGCGTCGCTTCCAGGCCCTTGCACGGTATTCGTGCGCACCGTGTAGTCGTACTGTTCCCAGATCCAGGCTTTGGCGCAGACATCGCCGGACGCGAGGATGCGCCGCAAGTCTGCTTCGAGGCTGGCGCTGTGAAGCGCGGGTCCGGTTAGCGGCGCCTTGCGAAACGGCTTCGTATGAGGCCGGTCGTAAACCGGCGCTTCATCGGCCAGTGCGCGGTTCGACAATTCGGCGACGATCTTGCCGTGCTCCCTCACCCGCAGCAGACCGTCGTCGGTAACGATACCGATAACGGAGGCGTCCAGTCCCCACTTACGAAATACGCGAAATACTTCTTCTTCGCGGCCTTTCTCAGCCACGATCAGCATGCGCTCCTGCGATTCCGACAGCATGATCTCGTAGGGCGTCATCCCGGTCTCGCGCTGCGGAACATGCATCAGATCGATCTCAATGCCAGTGCCGCCGCGGCTTCCCATCTCGCACGTGGAGCACGTCAATCCCGCCGCGCCCATGTCCTGAATCCCGACGATCGCCCCGGTCTTCATCGCCTCCAGACAGGCTTCCAGCAGCAGCTTTTCGAGGAATGGATCGCCCACCTGGACATTGGGCCGCTTGTCCTTCGACTGCTCAGAAAATTCCTCGGACGCCATCGACGCGCCATGAATTCCGTCGCGGCCGGTTTTGGCGCCGACATAGATCACCGGGTTGCCGACACCGGTGGCGCGGCCAAAGAAAATATCGTCGTGCCGGAAGACGCCCAGCGCGAAAACGTTTACCAGCGGATTGCCGTCGTAGCTGGGCTCAAAGACGCATTCGCCGCCCACCGTCGGAACGCCGAAGCAGTTTCCGTAGTGCGAAATTCCGGAAACGACGCCGCTGAGAATCCGTTTGTTCCGCGCCCCGGTTTCAGCGTCGTCCAGCCGGCCGAAGCGCAGCGCATCCATCACGGCAATCGGGCGCGCGCCCATCGTGAAGATGTCGCGAAGAATTCCGCCGACGCCCGTCGCCGCGCCCTGAAAAGGCTCGATAAAACTGGGATGGTTGTGGGACTCGATCTTGAACGCGATCGCGTAGCCGCCGCCGATATCAATGATTCCGGCATTCTCGCCGGGTCCCACCAGAACCAGCTTCGACCGCGTGGGTAGCTTCTTCAGGTGAATTTTCGAGGATTTGTAGGAGCAGTGCTCGCTCCACATTACGCCGAAGATTCCCAGCTCAGTGAAGCTGGGTTCGCGGCCCAGCAGTTCGACAATCCGCTGGTACTCCTTCCAGTTCAGGCGATGGTGGGAGACTTCGGATTCCATCAGCGTCATTTCGTGGCCATCGCCGCGATCAGCGACTTGAAAACAACCCCGCCGTCGGTCGAGCCCAGCAGAGCCTCCGACGCCCGCTCCGGATGCGGCATCATGCCCAGCACGTTGCGCCCCTCGTTCAAAATTCCAGCGATGTCCCTCATCGAACCGTTGGGATTGTTGCGGTACCGGAAGGTGACGCGTTCCGACGATTCCAGTTCGTCCAGGGTACGGTCGTCGGCGGTGTACCGGCCTTCACCGTGGGCGACGGGGCAAATTATCGTCGAGCCCTTCTTCGCAGCCGCCGTAAACGGGCTGGCCGTTGTCACCACTTCCAGCTCAACAGGCTTGCAGACGAAGCGGAGTCCTTCATTTCGCATCAACGCCCCGGGAAGCATCCCCGCTTCAACCAGAATCTGAAATCCGTTGCAGATGCCCATAACCAGTCCACCGTCGTGCGCAAACCGCGTGATGGATTTCATTATCGGGGAAAAGCGCGCAATCGCGCCGCAGCGCAGGTAGTCGCCATAGGAAAATCCGCCGGGAAGGATGACGATGTCGGAGCCCGCCAGATCCTCCGAACCGTGCCACAAAAACTCCGCTGGCTGGCCGAAATTCTGGCTTGCGGCATACCAAGCGTCGTGGTCGCAGTTTGAACCGGGAAACACGACGACGCCGAATTTCATGGAGAACCCTCATTGTAACAAACGGTTGCAACAGCCCGGTTATACTGAAACCCCAAAGGGACCGTCCATGGCGACTGCTACCAATCCCGTATCTCTGGAATCCGTCTGGATCGACAGAGACCTGAGTTGGCTGGAATTCAACCGGCGCGTTCTGGCGCAGGCGACGGACCAGCGGACACCCTTGTTGGAGCGGGCGAAGTTTCTGGCCATCTTCACGTCCAACCTGGACGAATTCTTCATGAAGCGCATCGCGTGGCTGCGTCCGAAAGCGATCGAAGATGCGCGCGCGGGCCGCCCGGAAGGGCCGGCGATCCTTGCCCAGGTACGAACCACCGTCCTTGGGTTGGTGGAGGAGCAGGCGCGGTGCCTAGCGCAACTGGAAGTTCAGCTTCGCGAAGCTGGCGTCCGGATCGCGCAGTGGAGGGAACTGACGAAAGCGCAGCGCGACGAAGCTACAAAGCACTTTGAAGAAAATGTTTCGCCGGCGCTTCTACCGCAGGTGGTCGATTCGCTGCATCCGTTCCCATTCCTGTCGAACCTGTCGTTGTCCTGGGTTTTCGGCGTTCGCGAAGCGAATAACGACGAAGCCTACTCCGCGCGAATCAAGATTCCGCCCAACATGCCGCAGTGGCTCTCCATTCAATCCGGCGTGCCGGCGAACGAGAGATGCCTCCTCAGCCTTCCCGAACTCATCCGGCATCACCTTCAGCATTTGTTTCCAGGAATGCAGACCACGGGCGTGACGCTCTGCCGGGTGACGCGCGACGCGGAAGTGGAACTCGACGAAGAGGAGATGGAGGAGGATGTTCGCGAGGCGATTGAAGAATCCATCCGCATGCGCCGCTACGAACCCGTCGTGCGCATGGAGTTCGGCAGCCACCCCGATCCGGACGTAACCGATAGCCTTCTAAAGCACCACGGCTTGGTGCCGGAAGACGTCTATACGATGCCGGGCTCGTTCGACCTCACGAGCCTTTTCACCATTGCTGCACAGGATTTGCCGGCGCTGCGCGACTCCTTCTGGGCGCCCACCGTGCCCGCCGCGCTGCGCGATCCGGACATCGACATTTTCTCGCTGATCCGGCAGGGCGACATGCTGGTGCATCATCCCTACGAAAGCTTCGATGCAACGGTGGAGCGCTTCGTTCGCGATGCGGCGGCCGATCCGGATGTGCTGGCGATCAAGATGACGGTGTATCGCGTCGGCGACGACACGCCGTTCGTACAGTCCTTGATCAAGGCGGCGGAATCGGGCAAGCAGGTTGCGTGCGTCATCGAGTTGAAGGCGCGTTTCGACGAGGCCCGCAACCTTCATTGGGCACAGGAACTGACCGACGCGGGCGCGCATGTCGCTTATGGCGTGATGGGCCTGAAGACTCACGCGAAGGTGGCGCTGGTCGTCCGCCGCGAAGGCGACCGCCTGGTTTGCTACTGCCATCTCGGCACCGGAAATTATCACGTGAAGACGGCGCGCCTTTACACGGACCTGGGTCTGCTGACGTGCCGGCAGCAGATCACGGGCGACGTGGTGAAGCTGTTCCACTATCTGACGGGCCGATCGACCGCGCCCGAGATGAAGAGCCTTCTGGTTGCCCCGTGGAACATGCAGTCGCGCTTTCTGCAACTGATCCAGAGAGAAATCGAGAACCGCCAAGCCGGACGCCCTTCGCGGATCGTCGCAAAGATGAATCAGTTGGAAGATCCCGCAATCTGCCGCGCGCTGATTGAGGCGTCGCAGGCTGGGGTTCCTGTGGATTTAATCGTTCGCGGTTTCTGCTGCCTGCGGCCTGGAGTGCCCGGCGCGACCGAGAACATTCGAATCCGGTCGATCATCGGGCGGCTGCTGGAGCATTCACGCATCTTCCATTTCGCCGCCGGGTCCGACGACCCCCTCGAAGGGGAATTCCTGATCGGCTCCGCGGATTGGATGTCGCGCAACCTTACCCGCAGGATCGAGGTGATGGTTCCGGTGGAAGGCCGCCTGCTTCGGGAGCGGCTGTGGGAAATCGTGCAGATTTGTTTGGCTGACGAGAGGCAGGCCTGGACCTTGTGCTCCGACGGGACGTACCAGCCGCTGCAGCCGGGTCCCGATGCCAGCGGCCCGGCAGCCGAAGGCACCCACGCGTGGCTGATGGGTGTGAACCGCCGGCGGCACGCACCATAGCCTTCTCTCTTCGTAAATTTTCAAGGATCACTTGTGCAGACTACGTTCTTCGAAGCCGTCTCCGCCCTCAGTACGACATCGATTGCCATTTTTTTCGGAGCGCTCATCATTGCCTTCGGCTTCGAATTCATCAATGGTTTCCATGACACCGCCAACGCGGTAACCACTGTCATCTACACGCACACCTTGAAGCCGACTCCCGCGGTGATCTACTCCGGGATCATGAATTTCGTAGGCGTGCTGGCTGGCGGAACCGCCGTCGCCTTCGGCATCGTTCATCTGTTGCCCGTCGATATTCTGTTGAACGCCAAGTCGACCACGGCGTTGGCGATGACGCTTTCCCTGCTGTCCGCCGGCGTGATCTGGAATCTCGGCACGTGGTATTACGGACTTCCCGTGTCCAGCTCGCACACGCTGATCGGATCGATCCTGGGCGTCGCGCTCACCAACAGCCTGTTGGTGTACGGCGACACACGGGGCGTCAACTGGCAGAAGGCGCAGGAGGTGTTTGTTTCGCTGCTGATTTCTCCCATCCTCGGCTTCCTCGCGGCGTTCGCGCTGTTGAAGATCATGAAGATGGTCATTCCCGACCCGAGGCTGTATCGTGAGCCGACAGAGAAGAATCCGCCGGGGTGGATTCGCGCGACGCTTCTTCTGACCTGCGGCGGCGTAAGCTTCGCCCACGGTTCCAATGACGGCCAAAAAGGAATGGGACTGATCCTGCTGGTGTTGATCGGATTCCTGCCGGGCTACTATGCGCTGGACGTCAATCACCCAACGCACGCCCCAGAGGCGTTGCAGAGCGCGAGGCAAATTCGCCAGAACTATGAAGCGAACGGAGTGGAGATGAGCCCGGAAGTCCGGCGCGATCTCGAGTTGATCACGGAGGAGCTTGCAGGCAAGGCTACGTTCTCCGAAATTACGCCGGAGCAGCGTTGGGAGATTCGTTCATCACTCTATCGCCTGAGCGAAGAGGTGAAGCCGATGGAAGTTCCGGCGGAAGTGAGAAAGCTAAACGAAGAACCGGCGAAGATGTTGCGCAGCACGGTTGAGTTCGTCCCGCTGTGGGTGGTTATCGGTGTCGCCCTCGCGCTGGGAATCGGCACGATGATCGGGTACGAGCGGATCGTTGTCACGGTCGCCGAAAAAATCGGAAAGACGCATTTGACCTATGGGCAAGGCGCCGCTGCCGAAGTGGTGGCTGCCGGAACGATTCAGTTGGCCAACATTCTTGCGCTTCCCGTCAGTACGACGCACGTGCTGTCGTCCGGCGTCGCGGGCACGATGGTGGCAAATGGAAGCGGTGTCCAAGGCGGCACTCTTCGCAAGATTGGCGTGGCTTGGCTGCTGACGCTGCCGGCTTCGATGGCATTGGCGTCGATCATCTACGTGCTTGCACGCCAACTCCCGATTTTCTAGTAGCCTCTTACCACTCCGCCGCGCCGGCCGTCGGCCCAACCCTGCTTCCATCCGGTTTTGTCCTCGATCACGACGGCATTCACGTCGCCCTGGGATCGAAGATTCGGGTTCAGGCGATGTCCCATCGTCGTCATCTTCTCCGCTGTGTCGACGATCAACGCAGCGGGCTCGGCGTCCACGCCGCCGGGCGAACCGGAATAGTGGACGCGGGGAAACTCAATCGCGTCGCGCAGCGACATCTTGAAGTCGACGAGATTGTTCACGATCTGCATCAGAGTGCTGGGGATCGTCATCGCGCCGGGCGTGCCGAAAGCGGCCCATGTCGTTCCGTCCTGCCGCAATAAAATGACGGGCGTCATGGTGGACGAATAGCGCTGGCGCGGTTGCAGGCGCGGGCCCTGAAACGCCGCCATATGGTTGTTCATCAACACGCCCGTTCCGCGGATCACCACCTGGCTGCCGAAGAATCCACTCAGCGTGTAGGTATTCGTGATCACGTTGCCATACCCGTCGGCGACGGTGAAGTGCGTCGTCTCTGGAGACTCGCCCGACCCGGCCACCTTATCCATCGACGTCGCCGTCTCAACCGAAATCGACCGCGCCATGCGCTGCGCATAATCTGGCTTGATCAATTCCGCAACCGGAGTGCCCTCCATCACTTTGGTCCGCGCGCCAAATCCGACCCGCATCGCCTCCACTTGCAGATGCCGCGCCGCGGCGGATCCTTCCATCCCCAGCTTCAGGTCGAACTCGCCCAGCGTGTTCAGCATTACCGCAAGCGCTGTGCCGCCGCTGGAACTGGGCGGGGTTACCAGCACCGGGAATCCGCGATAGCTGACGCGCAGCGGAGCCGACTCGCGAGCCGCATAGCTGGCCAAATCATCCAACGTGATTAGGCCTCCATTCGCGGACATGTCCGCCGCGATACGCCGCGCCGTCTCTCCTATGTAGAATTCCTTCCAGCCCTTCGACTGTATACGCCGGATCGTGGCCGCCAGATCCTTCTGTACGACCATCTCACCCTGCTTCAGCGGCTGATCGGAACCGTGAAGGAATACCTTCGCCGAATCTGCATAAGCCTTCATTACGGGCACCTGCAATTTCAGGATCAGTTCCAGACGCTGCGAGGCGGGGAATCCGTCGGCGGCCAGTTTGCGCGCCGGTTCCAGGCAATCGCGCCAGCTTAGCTTTCCCAGCCGCGAGTGCGCCAGCCCCATACCGGCCGTGGTCCCGGGCACGGCGATCGACTTGTACCCGACGTTCTGTTCTTTGGAATTGGCGAAGATTCCCGGTGACGTCACACCCGGCGAATCGCCGCCGTAGTCGAACACGGTCTCAGTTCCGTCCGCCATACGGGCCATCAGGTATCCTGACCCGCCGATATTTCCAGCTTCCGGATGAACCACGGCCAGCACGAACGCGATCGCAACCGCGGCGTCGATGGCATTGCCACCTTTTTTCAGGATCGACAGGGCGGCTTCAGTAGCCGCCGGATGCACCGTCGCCACCATCGCCTTTGGCGCCCGTTCGGCCTGCGCGACCATGGGCCGCTCCGCCCGCAATCGAAGGCCGCTTTGCGATACTTCCTGGGCCGGAACCGCGGCCGAAATCAGCGCGAGAACCCACACGATGCGGAACATGAAATGAGTGTAGCCGCAAAATCTACAATGAATGAATGGCTGCGATATCGCCCGTGCTGGCCCCGGCGGAAACCATCGAGAAGTACGAGGTCGTCATCGGCCTGGAAGTTCACGTTCAACTGGCGACGGTCACTAAGATCTTTTGCAGTTGCCCGACCAGCTTCGCGGCTCCGCCGAACACCAACGTGTGCCCGGTGTGCCTCGGCCTGCCCGGCGCGCTGCCGGTTATGAACCGCCGGGCCGTGGAACTGGGCGTACAGGCGGCGATGGCGCTGCGGTGCGGCGTGAACGCGTTCTCTCGCATGGCGCGCAAGAACTATTTCTATCCGGACCTGCCCAAGGGCTACCAGATTTCGCAGTTCGATCAACCGCTGGCCGAAGGCGGGTGGCTTGAAATCCATGTGCAGCCCGAAGGCCAGGAGCCGTATCGCAAACGAATCGGCATCACCCGGCTTCACCTGGAAGACGACGCCGGCAAAAGCGTCCACGAAGGTTTCAAGGATGTCGACCGCTACAGCTATATCGATCTGAATCGCAGCGGAACGCCGCTGGCCGAGATCGTCAGCGAACCGGATCTCCGCAGCTCCGACGAAGCGGTGGCGTACCTGAATGAGTTGAAGCAGGTGATCCAGTACATCGGGTCGTCCACCTGCGATATGGAAAAGGGCCATCTGCGCTGCGACGCCAATGTCAGCGTCCGGTTGAAGGGCGCGCCAGAGTTCGGCACCCGCGCCGAAGTGAAAAACCTGAACTCGTTCCGCTTCCTGAAACAGGCGGTGGAGTATGAGGTGGCGCGCCAGGTGGCGATCGTCGAATCTGGCGGCAGAATCGTGCAGGAGACGCGACTGTTCCACACGGAGTCCGGTGAGACCATCGGCATGCGGTCAAAAGAGCAGGCGCATGACTACCGCTACTTTCCAGAGCCCGACCTTGTGCCCCTTCGCGTCGGCGAAGAATGGCAGGCTAAGCTTCGCAGCCAGCTTCCGGAGTTGCCGTACGACCGCCGGGCGCGGTTCGTTACCGACTACGATCTGCGCGAGTACGACGCGCAGGTGCTGACTTCCACGCGCGATCTTAGCGACTACTACGAGCGCGCGGCGAAAGCCAGCGAAGATCCGAAGTCGGCTGCCAACTGGGTGATGGGAGACTTGATGGGCGCTTGGAAAGCGGCGGGCGTCGAGGCTGCCGATTCGCCGGTCCCACCGGAATTCATCGGTGAACTGACCACGCTGATCAAGCGCGGCGAAATATCCGGAAAGCTCGCCAAGGAAATCTTCCCGAAAATGTTCGCGGAGCGGCTTGCTCCGTCGGCCATCATGGAGCGCGACGGCCTGAAGCAAATCTCCGATACGGGCGCGATCGAGAAGATAATCGACGATGTGCTGGCCGCCAATCCGAAACAGGTGGAGCAGTACAAGGCGGGCAAAACCGCCGTCGCCGGGTTCCTTGTGGGACAGGTGATGAAGGCCTCGCGCGGGCAGGCTAGCCCGCAAGCCGTCAACGACCTGCTGCAGAAGAAACTCGGCGCCTGAAGGCCCAGAAGTTCAGGGCGTTCCGCCCCCTCCAGGCTAAGATAGATCGGGGCAGCGTTCCCTGCTCTTTTCCCGCAGTTCCCGACAAACCAAGACAGGCGGTGCGTGATGCTCGAAGACAGCGTGCTCTACTGTACGGAACTGGTAGGCCTCCGTGTCTTCGACACCCGTCGGCGCCTGATCGGACGCGTGAAAGACGCGGCCGTGGTTCCGATCCTGGACTCTTCGCGGGTGGACCGGTTTCTGGTTGGAGCGGGCGATACCTGGCTCACGGTCCGTTACGATCAGGTGAAGGCAATCTCTCTCAAAGGCATCGAACTGCGGGAAGAGAATCTCACGCCGTACCATTCCGACGAGTACATGTTCCGGCTGGTCCGCGACCTGCTCGATCAGCAAATCATCGACGCCCACGGACGCAAGGTTGTTCGCGTTAACGACGTGACTCTCGGCTGGTCGCAACGTGCCGGATACCAGGTTCTGACGGTGCTCGAAGTAGACATCGGCGTACGGAGCATCCTGCGGCGCATTCTGCAAGGCGGGCTGCCGCCTGGCTGGATTCGCCGGGTTCAGTCGCGAATACCGCCTAACTCAATCCGGTGGGAGTACTGCAACATCGTAGAGCCGGATCCGCAGCGCCGATTGCGGTTGAATATCAGCCACCGGGCGTTGGAAAAGCTGCACCCGGCGGACCTGGCCGAGATCGTGGAAGAGCTAAGCTTCGAAGACCGGCAGGCGATTTTCCGGAGCCTGGACGTCGAGGTTGCGGCCGAGGCTCTTTCTGAAATGGATCCGGATGTCCACCACGTTCGCGGAACGCTTGGCTGGGCCCGCCTTTCCGGCAAGCTGAATCCAGAGCGGCGCTCCAACGGAAGCCAATTTTATATCTGTTTGCAGCCCCAGC